>NZ_BAGD01000046.1 GCF_000308635.1 Nocardia otitidiscaviarum NBRC 14405
GCAGGCGGTGAAGAACGCGGTGATCGTGCCGGTCGGCGCCAAGGGCGGTTTCGTGGTGAAGCAGCCCCCGGCCGCAACCACGGACCCGGTGGTGGACCGGCAGGCGCTGCAGGCCGAGGGCGTGGCCTGCTACCGCACCTTCATCTCCGGTCTGCTCGACGTCACCGACAATGTGGACCGCGCCAGCGGCGAGGTGATTCCGCCCGCGCGGGTGGTGCGCCGCGACGGTGACGACACCTACCTGGTGGTGGCGGCCGACAAGGGCACGGCGACCTTCTCCGATATCGCCAATGACGTTGCCCGGCAGTACGGTTTCTGGCTCGGCGACGCCTTCGCCTCCGGCGGCAGCGCGGGCTACGACCACAAGGCCATGGGCATCACCGCCAAGGGTGCGTGGGAGAGCGTCAAACGGCATTTCGCCGAGATGGATATCGACACCCAGACCCAGGACTTCACCGTGGTCGGCATCGGCGATATGAGCGGTGACGTCTTCGGCAACGGCATGCTGCTGTCCGAGCACATCCGGTTGGTGGCCGCCTTCGATCACCGGCACATCTTCCTGGACCCCGACCCCGACGCGGCCACCTCCTATGCCGAGCGCCAGCGCATGTTCGCACTGCCGCGCTCGTCCTGGGCGGATTACGACCGCTCCCTCATCAGCGCGGGCGGCGGGGTGTGGGACCGCACCGTCAAATCGGTTCCGATCAGCGAACAGGCCCGCCAGGCCCTGGGCTTGGACGAGGGCGTGACGGCCCTGTCGCCGCCGGAACTCATGCGCGCGATCCTGAAGGCCCCGGTGCAACTGCTGTGGAACGGCGGCATCGGCACCTACATCAAGGCCAGCACCGAATCCAATGCCGAGGTCGGCGACAAGTCCAACGACGCGGTGCGGGTGAACGGCAACGAGCTGCGGGTGCGGGTGATCGGCGAGGGCGGCAACCTCGGCGTGACCGCGCACGGGCGCATCGAGTTCTGCCGCAACGGCGGCAAGATGAACACCGACGCGCTCGACAATTCCGCGGGTGTGGACTGCTCCGACCACGAGGTCAATATCAAGGTCCTGCTCGACGGCGTGGTGAGCAGCGGCGAACTCGCCGAATCCGAGCGCAACCCGCTGCTGGCCTCCATGACCGACGAGGTCGCGGCGCTGGTACTACGTGACAACGTCTCGCAGAACTATCTGATGGGCATGTCGCGGGCGGAGGCGTCGCGCATGTTGAACGTGCAGGTGCGCGTCATCCAGGAGCTGGAGGAGCGGCGCGGGCTGGACCGCGAGCTGGAGGCGCTCCCGTCGGACGTCGAGATCAAGCGGCGGCTGGAGGAGGGGACCGGCCTCACTTCGCCCGAGCTGTCGAATCTCATGGCGCACGTGAAGCTTTCGCTCAAGACCGACCTGCTCGGCAGCGATCTGCCCGATACCGCCTACTTCGCCGCGCGGCTGCCCGACTACTTCCCGACACCGTTGCGGGAGCGGTTCGGCCCGGCCATCAAGCGGCATCGGCTGCGTCGGGAGATCACCACCACCATGTTGGTGAACGAGGTGGTCGATCTGGGCGGCATCACGTACGCGTTCCGTTTGAACGAGGAGATCGGGGCGACGGCCTCCGACGCGGTGCGGGCCTTCACCGCCGCCACCCAGATCTTCGATCTGCACGCGGTCTGGGCGCGTATCCGGGCGGCGAGCATTCCGACCTCGGTCAAGGACGCGTTGGAGCTGGAGACCAAGCGCACCCTCGATCGCGCCTCCCGCTGGCTGCTGAACAATCGGCCGCAGCCGATCGCCGTGGGCGCGGAGATCCACCGCTACGCCGCGTCGGTGCGGTCGCTCTCGCCGAAGGTGCCCGGCTGGTTGCGCGGCCATCACATCGACTCGCTCATGGCGCAGTCGCAGGTGCTGATCGGGCGCGGCGCTCCGGCCGACCTGGCCAGTGAGGTGCTGGGGCTGCTCAACCTGTTTCCGCTGCTGGATGTGATCGATATCGCCGACATCACCGACCGGGGCGGTGACGAGGTGGGCGCGCTGTACTACGCGCTCAACGATCACCTCAAGATCGACTGGCTGTTGCAGGCGGTCAGTCACCTGGAACGCGGTGATCGCTGGCATGCGCTGGCCCGGTTGGCGCTGCGCGACGACATGTACGGTTCACTGCGGTCGCTCACCCTGGATGTGCTCTCCGCCGGAGACCCCGAGGAGACAGCCGAGGAGAAGATTGCATACTGGGAGTCGAAAAACCAGTCTCGACTGGGTCGCGCGCGTGCGGCGCTGTCGGAGCTGTTCGAGTCCGGAACCCACGACCTCGCCACGCTGTCGGTTGCGGCGCGGCAGGTGCGCAGCATGGTGAGCGGGGTGGGTGCGCAATCGGAGGTACCGCGTTGACGAGTGTCGGTTCGCTGAACGGAGCGGGGAGGGTGGCGCTCGCGCAGCCGCCCCGCTTCCACACCAAGGTCGAGGTCCGCTGGTCCGATATGGATGTGTTCCAGCACATCAACCATGCCCGCATGGTGACCCTGCTGGAGGAGGCGCGGATCCCCTGGCTGTTCACCGATGACCGGCCGACCGCTCGTCTGGGGCGCGGCTGTGTGCTCGCCGATCTCCGGGTGCAGTACAAAGGTCAACTGCGGCACGAGGATTCGCCGCTGGACGTCTCCATGTGGGTGTCGCAGCTGCGCGCGGTGGACTTCACCGTCGCCTACGAGGTGCGCGCGGCCGGGGTCGCCCCGGACGCGCGTCCGGCGGTGGTCGCGTCCACGCAACTCGCGGCCTTCGACATCGACACCCAGCGACTACGCCGCCTCACCGACGACGAACGCGACTATCTCGCGCAGTGGCTGGCGGAGTGATCGCGGGCCGAATGATTTCGAGCTGAACCGTGGCAGGTCAAGCGACACTTCATATTCCGGATCCGGCCGAGCGGGAGAACCTGGCCACCTTCGTCAACCATGCGGTTCGGCTGGACCCGGCGGTGGTGATCCGGCTGCGCCGCCGGGGCGTGAACTACGTATCCGCCTGGGCCGCCACCGGTTTCGAAACCTTGGCGGTCCGGACGGTGGTCGGGTCGCTGAGCGTCGAAGACATCACCGTGGGTGGTGACACGGTGCTGTCGGGCCTGCATGGGCCCGACTCCGGCAAGCCCATCGACCTCGGCTACTCCATGGACTCCGCCTGGCGGTCGGCGTTGCCGCCCGCCGCCGGGTTCGTACATGTGGACGATGTGCCCGCGCGCATGCTGGTCGAGTTGGCCGAGCGTGGTGCCGAGGTGGCCCAGGAGCATGGCAGCGCCCACGGCCCGCCCGCCTCCCTGCTGGACCAGACCGTGCTCACCGTCTCCGGCGGCGGCGAACAGGTCGAGGTCCCCATGCGGGTGGTCTTCGCCCTCACCGCCATGGACTTCATTCCGCACGGCGGCGAGAAGGCCGACTCCCGCCGCATCTCCGTGGACGAGATCGTCCGGGTCCGCGCCGCCCGCACCTGGCTGCGCCTCGACGCCCGCTACGGTTCCGTCGCCCGCCGCCGCGGCCCCGGCATGCCACTGTTCCCGCAGTAGGCGGGGAGATCGCGCGACTGTTCCCGCGGTGGGCGCAGCCAGCGGCGGCGCGAATCGCCGGAACGGCGGGGCGGCCGGGTGCGCGGCTCAGGCACTCTCGGTCGAGTCGCGGCGGTCGGCCCCGCTGCGCTCAGGAGACGCCGAGCAGGCGCAGTACTGCCGTGGTGACGGCCGCGGACAGGATGACCACCAGCAGCGGCGCGCGTCGCCAGGCGAGCACGATGGCGACGAGAACGCCTGCGGGCAGGGCGATCCCGGCGTGGGCGCTGCCGCTCGAGGGGATGAGCGTGGTGACGGCCAGGGCGGTGAGCAGGACGACCGAGGCGATCTCCAGCAGGCGGATCACGCGCGGGGAGACATTGACCCGGCGGCGCAGGACCGGGCCCGCGAAGCGGAAGGCGTACGTGCCCACGGCCAGCGCCAGGGTGCCGAAGAGGAGCGCCTTGGTCATGACGGCGCGCCCTCGGGGCCGGTCTCCGGCGACGGCTCGTCACCCGCGCGGCGGGCCACCAGCACCACGGCCAGCAGTGCCAGCAGAATGGGCAGGCCCGCACCCAGGAACGGGGTGGTCACCGCGGCCACGCCCGCGCCGATCAGAGCGGCGGTGCGGGTGAGCGTATCGTTGAACGCGGGCAGCACCAGTGAGATCAGGACGGCGGGGAAGACCGCGTCCAGGCCGAAGGCATTGGGGTCGGGTACCACCGATCCGAGGACCGCGCCGACGGCCGCCCCGAGCGGCCACGCGATCAGCACCCCCAGGCCGCACAGCCAGTAGGCGGCGCGGCGGCGGTCGCGATCGGGCTGGGCCAGTGCCAGCGCCACCGACTCGTCGTTCATGACGTGGGTGCCGACCAGGCGACGCCAGCCCGACCCCACCACATCGGGGACGGACAGGCCGTAGGGCAGATGGCGCGCATTGACGAGCAGCCCCGCGAGCACGGCCGCGATGAGGCTGCCGCCCGCGGTGATGATGCCGATGAAGACGAATTCGGCACCGCCGGCCACGACCGCGATGCTGAGCAGCATCGGCAGCCAGGCGGGCAGCCCGGAGGTGACGGCGGTCGCCCCGTAGGACACGCCGATCATGGCGATCGCCAGGCAGATCGCCGCGATACCGGTGAGCACACCCCGATCCAGTGTTCGCCATATCGAACGCATGTTGTCTATAGTGAACGCATCGAGCCGATTCGTCAAAGCGGTGGACGAACATCACCCGGTACGCTGTGAACCCGATATGAGCCAGCACGACAGCCCCACTCCCGCCGCTTCACCGCAGCAGGCGATCGCCGCCGCCCTGCGCCGCGAGCGCACCCGTGCCGGGTTGTCGCTCAGCGAGGTGGCCAAACGGGCGGGTATCGCCAAATCCACACTGTCGCAACTGGAATCGGGCTCCGGCAATCCGAGCATCGAAACCCTGTGGGCGTTGTGTGTCGCCCTCGATGTGCCATTCTCCCAGCTGCTCGATCCGCCCCGCCCGCAGGTCCAGGTGATTCGCGCCGGGGAGGGGCAGGCGCTGGCCTCGGCGCAGGCCGACTACCGCATCGCCCTGCTGTCGGCCGCCCCGCCCAATGCCCGCCGGGACATCTACCGCCTCACCGTGGAGCCGGGGCATCCGCGCGAATCCGATCCGCATACTCGCGGCGTCGTCGAGCATGTGGTGCTGTGCGCGGGCCGCGCCAAGGTCGGGCACGTGGACGCGCCCGTGGAACTGCATCCCGGCGACTACATCTGCTACCCGGGCGACCTGCCGCATATCTTCGAGGCGCTCGAGTCCGGGACCTGGGGTCTGCTCATCAGCGAATTCAGCTGACGGCCGCGACGGCGGGATCGGCTAGGCCACGTCCTCGCCGAGATACTGCAACCACACCGGGTCCAACTCCGAGGAGGCCGAGAGCAGCCGCCAGTGCGGGCCCTTGGGCGCGACCATCGGGTGACGCAGTGTCCAGCCCAGTTCGCTGAGCAGCTTATCGGCCTTGCGGTGGTTGCAGGGGGCGCAGGAGGCGACGCAGTTCTCCCAGGAATGCGCGCCGCCACGGCTGCGCGGGATCACATGGTCGATGGTCTCGGCCTTGCCGCCGCAGTACGCGCAGCGATAGCGGTCGCGGTGCATGAGCGCCGCCCGGGTCATCGGCACCCGGGCGCGATAGGGGACGCGCACATAGTTGCGTAGTCGGATGACGGAGGGGAGGGCGACCGCGGCGCCCGCGGAGTGCACGACCGGACCTTCGGGATTGTCGTGGACCGCATCGGCCTTGTCGCAGATCAGCAGCACGATGGCGCGGCGCGCGGAGAGGGCGGTGAGCGGCTCGTAGGTCGCGTTCAGCAGTAGGACGCGACGTTTGGCCCAGCTCGGGACCTGCGGAGGGGAATCGGCGGAGCGATGCGCGTGATCGTGACGCGCACCCGGATACGAATGATCGGACAGAACATGCAGCGAGGGAGCCCCCGACCCACGATTGTGGACGTCGGCGGGCTGGAGTTGTCGGTGTGTGCGCGCCTCGTGCCGCGCGCCGTGCCGCTGCTTCATGTGTGCAACCCCGAATTCGTATTCGCTGGAGTATGTGGTAACTCGGCAGACTGCCCCCAAGTTGACCATGCCCGGACGTGGAATGCACGGTGATTTCGCACATTGTCGGGCACATTCAGGTGAACAGGCCGTGATAATCCGGTTCCCCACCTCCCCGGAATCCCCGGCGCGCGCTCGACAGGCAGAATGGACGGCGTGAGTTCGGGTGAGCAGACTGCGACGTCCTTCTACCAGGCGGTCGGTGGGGCCGAGACGTTCCACCGGCTCGTCGCCGCGTTCTACCGGGAGGTGGCCGCGGACGAGGTGCTGCGTCCGCTGTATCCGGAGGAGGATCTGGGGCCGGCCGAGCGGCGGCTGCGCATGTTCCTCGAGCAGTACTGGGGCGGGCCGCGGACCTACTCCGACGAGCGTGGGCACCCCCGGCTGCGCATGCGGCACATGCCGTTCAAGGTGGGCCCGCTGGAGCGGGACGCCTGGCTGCGGGCCATGCGAATCGCGGTGGCCGAGATCGAGCCGGAGGTGCTCGATGATCAGCACCGCAAACAGCTGCTCGACTACTTCGAGATGGCCGCGAATTCGCTCATGAACTCGCCGTTCTGAATTACTCGGCGCTTAAGCCCTTGGAGCCCTGAGCCTTTCCGGTGGGTTGCGCTGTCAACTGATCATTTGCTGAATCTCGTCAAGTGTGGGCGACACGCCAGCGCGAGTCGGTCTGCTTTGGCACACTACGGGCTGTGACAGACATTTCGGCGGTGTCGGGTCCCGGAGACGCCTCGGTCGACCCGTGGTGGCGCTCGGCGGTGTTCTACCAGGTGTATCCGCGTTCCTTCGCGGATTCCAACGGTGACGGCGTGGGCGATCTGGGTGGATTGCGGGAGAAGCTCGGGTATCTGGAGCTCCTCGGCGTCGATGCGCTGTGGATCTGCCCGGTCATGCGCTCGCCCATGGCCGACGGGGGGTATGACGTCTCCGATCCGCGCGATATCGACCCGCTCTTCGGCGGACTGGACGCGCTGGACGCGGTGATCCACGAGGCGCACTTCCGGCAGATCCGCGTCACCATGGACCTGGTGCCCAATCACACCAGTAACCGGCATCCGTGGTTCCAGGCCGCGGTGGCGGCGGGGCCGGGCAGTCCCGAGCGCGCCCGATACCTCTTTCGTGACGGCCGCGGCCCGGACGGCGCTGTGCCGCCGAATAATTGGCCGAGCGTCTTCGGCGGTCCGGCCTGGACGCGGATCACCGAACCCAATGGTCGGCCGGGCCAGTGGTACCTGCACATCTTCGCGCCCGAACAGCCGGATCTGAACTGGGAGAACGAGGAGGTCGCCGCCGACTTCGAGCGGACCATGCGGTTCTGGCTGGACCGCGGCGTGGACGGGTTCCGCATCGATGTCGCCCACGGCATGGCCAAACCGGAGGGTTTGCCCGATATGGCGCATGTCGACACCCGCATGCTGGTGCACGACGACAGTGATCCGCGCTTCAACAATCCGGGCGTACACGAGATCCACCGTCGCCTGCGCAAGGTGATGGACGAGTACCCGGACGCGGTGGCCATCGGTGAGGTCTGGGTGGACGACAACACCCGTTTCGGGGAATACGTACGCCCGGACGAGCTACATCTGGCCTTCAACTTCCGCTTGGCGGAGGCACCCTTCGACGTGGCGAAGATCCATGCGGCCGTGGACAATTCGCTGGCCGCCGTGGCGGCGGTCGGTGCCACGCCCACCTGGACGCTGTCCAATCACGATATCGAGCGCGAGGTGACCCGCTACGGCGGCGGCGGGCTCGGACAGGCGCGGGCGCGGGCCATGATGATGCTCGAATTGGCGCTGCCGGGTTCGGTGTTCGTCTACAACGGGTCCGAGCTGGGACTGCCGAATGTGGACGATCTGCCGGATGAGGCGTTGCAGGATCCGGCGTGGGAGCGGTCCGGGCGCACCGTGCGGGGACGCGACGGGTGCCGGGTACCGCTGCCGTGGGAGGGCGCGCCGCCGAACTTCGGCTTCAGTACCGGGCGGCCCTGGCTGCCCATGCCCGCGAGTTGGACCGGGCTGACGGTGGAGAACCAGTTGGAGCGGCTCGACTCCATGCTGTCGCTGTACCGGATGGCCATCGAATTGCGGGCCGGTCGGCCGGAGTTCGCCGGTATGGGAATCGAGTGGTACGGCGCGCCGCCCGGATGTCTGGCCTTCCGGCGGGACGGGGGGCTGGTGTGCGTGCTCAACGGCACGGACGCCCCGATCACGCTGCCCGCCGGTGAGGTGTTGTTGGCGAGCGCGCCGATTTCCGCCAGGAAACTTCCAGCAAATTCGACCGCGTGGCTGGTGTAAGCCGTTCTACGACGACACGTAGGTGAACACGCTCACCGCTCGTCGGCAGCCTCGGAAGCATCGTCTACCGTTGAGCCGTGAGCATTCTCCAGACAGTGCTGATCTTTGTCGGCATCCCGTTGGCGATCTATCTGGTGATCGCTGGTTTGTCGTTTCTCGGCAAGCCGCTCCCCGGTAAGAAGCCGGAGCATTTCGAGCTCGGTGACACCTGGACCCAGGGCCCGGTGCTGTGGAGCGCGACCGACGAGGTGACCGGAGCGGGTCACCACGATACTGCCGAGTCGCATGGCAATCATGCTGCAATCGAATCCGCCGACGCGGACCTGATCGGAGGCCGGGCAAGTGGCAAGTTCTAATTGGCCCGCGGTGAACGAGGCCGATCTCCCGCACGGCTACGCCATCACCAGCAGCGGACGGGTATCCGGCGTGCACGAGGCCGGCGACGTCTTCAACGAGGTGCCGTTCAGCGACCACGAGCGGCTGCTCATGGACAATGCCCTCACCGACGCCACCCGTGCCACCAAGGTGCGGTTCAACGTCTACATCGGTGATCTCGGCCCCGATGCCGCCGCCGGCGTGGACGCGCTGTTCCCGACCACCCCGGAAGCCGCGCGTTCGGTGCTCATCGCCGTCGACCCCAATGCCAAGTCCGTCGAGGTGCGGTCCGGCCGCGAGGTGGCGGAGCGGGCCAACGACCGCGTCTGCCAGCTCGGCGCCACCGCCGCCCTGAGCTCCTGCCGTCAGGGCGACCTCATCGACGGCCTGGTCTCCGCCATCCGGGTGATGGCCGCCGCCATCGGCCGCGTCTAGTTTCCACCGGCGCCGCGGTGTGTCCGGGGGCGGGCGCGATCGGGCTTCGAGTGGTGATCCGTCGCCCGCATCGACGGTGTGTCGGCCGCTCCCAGCTCGGGAGGTTTGTTCGCCCTCAGCAGAGAGGCGGGGCACGCGGCGAGGGTTCGGCCGTAGGCTCCGAATATGACCGAGCAGCCGAGCACCGAGTTCCCGCGGACCGAGCTTCCGCGACTGCACGCGATTCCGGGAGGGCGGGATGATCGGCCGCGTCGTGCGTACGGCGAGGGGGCGTCGAGCCCGGGACCATCACCGGAACCGCGGGCGGTGCGCGAGCCGCTGTGGCGGGAGGTGCTCGGTCGGCGGCTGCGGGCGCTGCGGCAGGAGCAGGGCACGACGCTGGCCGAGACGGCCGGGCGCGCCGGGGTGTCGCCGCAGTACCTCTCCGAGGTGGAGCGCGGCCGCAAGGAGCCGTCGAGCGAGATGATCGCCGCCATGGCTGGTGCGCTCGGCACCTCGCTGTCCGGACTCATCGAACAGGTCGCCGACGACCTGCAGCGCCTGCGCCGCGCGGTGGCCGTGCGCTCGGCCACCCGGATCCGCCCCGCCGACTTCCCCCGCTCCGCCACCCCGCACGCCAGCACCCCGAACCTCGTCCTCCTCGCCGCCTGACCGGTCGTTCGGTGGGGTGCACCCGCACTACCCGCCGCCGAGCACCTGGTCGACCAGGCCGTACTCCACCGCCGCGGCGGGTGTGAAGACGCGGTCGCGGTCGGTGTCGTGGCGCAGGGTCTCGGGGGAGCGCCCGGTGTGCTCGGACAGGACGGATTCCACCTCGGCGCGCATGCGCACCAGTTCGTCGGCCTGGATGATGAGGTCGGGGATGGTGCCCCGGCCCTGGGCGGCGGGCTGGTGCAGGACCACCCGGGCGTGCGGGAGGATGGAGCGGCGGCCGGATGCGCCGCTGGCGAGCAGCACCGCGCCGACCGCGATGGCCTGGCCCACGCAGGTGGTCACCACGGGTGAGCTGATGTGCTGCATGGTGTCGTAGATGGCGAGCATGGCGGTGAGATCGCCGCCCTCGCAGTTGATGTAGAGGTTGATGTCCTGGCCGGGGCTCTCCGCCTCCAGGTGCAGCAGCTGCGCGATGAGCGCGTTGGCCACCCCGGAGTCGATGGGCGTACCCAGGTAGACGATCCGCTCGGTGAGCAGATGCGAGTACACGTCCATGATCCGCTCACCGCGCGGATGCTGCGCGATGACATTCGGAATCGTGTAGGAGGTCACGAGATCCCCACCTTCTGTCGTTGCGGAAGCACCTGGCCGAATGATTCGACGATGCCGTCGATGAATCCGTAGTCGCGGGCCTGCGCGGCGGTGAACCACCGGTCGTGCAGCGAGTCCTCGTAGATCTGGTCGTAGGGCTGCCCGGTGTCCTCGGCGATGAGGCCGAGCACCGTCTGCACGGTGTGCCGCAGATCGTCGGCCTGCACCTCCACCTCCACCGCGCTGCCGCCGATACCGGCGGAGCCCTGGTGCATGAGGATGCGGGCGTGCGGCAGCGCGAAGCGCCGCCCCCGGGTGCCGGAGGAGAGCAGGAATTGCCCCGCGCTGCATGCCAATCCGAGCGCCAGCGTGGAGACCTCGCACGGCACCAGCCGCATGACGTCGCGGATGGCGAGCATGGACGGAACCGATCCGCCCGGCGAGTGGATCCACAGCGCGATCCCGGTGTCGGGGTCCTCGGTGGCCAGTTGCAGCATCTGCGTCATCAGCAGGGTGCCGTTGTCGTCGTCGAGGGCGCCGTCGAGTACCAGGATGCGCTTGGCGAAGAGGCGTTCTCGGGTGTGCCAGTTGAAGATCGGTGTGTGCTCGTCGTGTGCCATGGGTCCACCGTGCCCCAGGGGCGACCGCGCTGTCCGGTCCTGCTGCCGTGGGCAGATCTGCTCACAGCAGCGAGGCCCTGAGCTGGGCGAACGGAAATTCGAAAGATTTTTCGCGAAGTGGGAATGATCGAAACACCTCTAACCTTCTATATGGCAATGGCCGGTTAGAAAGCCCGGTCAGGCCCCAGCGAACAGCGCGGAAAGCGCTCTACACGAAGAGGTTTCGTCATGTCCCGTCTGCCCCTGATCCAGCCCGAGTCCGCCACCGGCAAGGCCGCCGACCTGCTCGCGGGCGTACAGCAGGCCCTGGGCGTCACCCCGAACATGACCAAGGCCATGGTCAACAGCCCCGCCGTGTTGGAGGCATACCTCGGCTTCTCCGGTGCGCTGGGCGGCGGCGCGCTGGCCGCACCCACCCGGGAGCGAATCGCGCTGCTGGTCGCCGAGGAGAACGGTTGTGACTACTGCCTTTCCGCGCACTCCTATATCGGCGCGAATATCGCCAAGCTGACCGCCGAGGAGATCGAGGCCAATCGGCACGGTCGCTCCTCCGACGCGAAGGCCGAGGCGGTGCTGACCTTCGCCGCCGCGGTGGTGCGCTCGCGCGGCGGCGTGGAGGAGGCCGATGTGAAGGCCGCCCGGGCCGCCGGGCTCACCGATGGTGAGATCGTCGAGACCATCGCGAATGTCGCGCTCAACGTGTTCACCAACTACCTCAACAAGGCCGTCGAGACCGATATCGACTGGCCGGTGGTGCGCCACCACGAGCACTGAGGCCATCGACCGGCCCGGACCCGCGCGGGGTCCGGGCCGGTCGGCGTCGCACCCACTCCCGAACACGAAAGTCGATGAGATGACCGGGCATTACGGCCAGATAGCGTTCACCGAGCGCGTTCGCGAGCAGCAGCGCATACACGGCAGCCTGCGCAGTTACGAGCGCATGGCGGCGGTGCCGCCGGTGCCCGACGCGATCGGACCCGACGAGGCCTGGTTCATCGGCGAACGCAGCAGCTTCTACCTGGCGACGGTGAGCGAGACCGGCTGGCCGTACATCCAACATCGCGGCGGCCCACCGGGTTTCCTGAAGGTGGTCGACGCGCACACCCTCGGTTTCGCGGACTTCCGCGGCAACAAGCAGTACATCAGCCGCGGCAATCTCGACCACGACGACCGGGTCTCGCTGTTCCTGATGGATTACGCCGCGCAGACCCGCCTGAAGATCTTCGGCCGCGCGGATGTGGTGGAGGCGGAGGATGATCCGCAGCTCATCGCCTCCCTCACCGTGGACGGCTACCCGGCCCGCGTGGAACGAGCCGTGCTCATCGACGTGGAAGCCTTCGACTGGAACTGCCGCCAGCACATCCCCCAGCTGTACCCGCGCGACGCCGTCGCGGCGGCGCTGGGGGAGCTGCGCACCCGGATCGAGGAACTGGAACGGGAGAACGAGCGGCTGCGGCAGAGCGGGAATTGACCTGCTCGCGAGCCGCAATCGTCTACCGCCCATTGTTGTTCGCCAGCGCCGATCCGGAAGTCGCGGTGGCGCGCAGCGTTTCGGGGCACGCGCTCGCGGTGCCGGTCGGCATCACCGCCGCCTTCGGGGTGCGGATCGTGGGCGTACTGCTGGCGCTGTTGCGGATCGTGCAGTCGGCAGGCTGGCTACCCCTCGCCCAGCTGACCGCTCGGCAGCTGGGCGAGGGCGCGGTGCGATGTCACCTCCGCGAGGCGGCTGCGCTCACCGCGCGTCGAAAGCCCGGGCGCGCAGCGAGCGTTCGATACCGGCCTTGCCCTCCAGCACCAGGCGGCGCAGGGCGGGCGGGTGGTCACCGGCAAGGAACTTGTCGGCCGCCGCGACCGCCTCGTCCGTGATGGCCCAGTGCGGGTACAGGCCGACGACCACGGTCTGCGCCACCTCGCTGGAGCGGCGCTCCCAGACCGAGGCGACCTCGGCGAAGTAGCGCTCCACGTACGGGGCGAGCAGCTGGGCCTGGCCGACCGGGGAGAAGCCGCCGACGATGGCGCGGGCGGTGATGTTCGGGACGGTGTCGTCGCCCATCACGGTCTCCCAGGCCGATGCCTTGACCGCGGCCTGCGGGCGGGCGGTGGCCGCGGCGGCGGCCTGGCGGCGGCCCGCGGCGGTGGGGTCGCGCTCCAATTCCGCGTCGATGACCGGGGATTCGAGGCCCTCGGCGTCGATCTCACCCGCCGCCGCCAGCGCCTGCACGAGCCGCCAGCGCAGATCGGCGTCCACCGCCAGACCGGGCAGGCCGACGGTGGCCGGGTCGCCGTCGAGCAGCTCGCGCAGCACCTCGGTGTGGTGCGCCGACAGCAGCGCCCCGGTGAGGGCGTTGACGAAGGCCAGCTGGTGATCCGATCCCGGCTGTGCCTCGCGCGCCAGCTCCAGCAGCCGGTCGGCGAACAGCTGCCAGCCGTGTGCCTCGGCCCAGGCGGGATCGGCATAGCTGCCCAGCGCGGTGTGCGCCTGCATGAGCAGCCGCTGCACCACCCCGATCTCCGATTCCGCGCCGATGCCGCGCTGTACCAGCGCCACGAAGTCGCGGGCCTTCAGCTCCGCCTGCCGGGTCATCTCCCAGGCCGCCGACCAGCACAGCGTGCGCGGCAGCGGTTCGGCGATATCGGCGATCCGATCCACCACGGTGGCCAGGGATTCCGGATCCAGCCGCAGCGAGCAGTAGGTGAGGTCGTCGTCGTTGACCAGCACCAGCCGACCGCGCTCCACGCCGACCAGCTCCGGCACCTCGGTGCGCGCCGCCGGATCGATATCGAGTTCGACGCGCTTGGTGCGCACCAGCTTTCCGTCGCGGTCGTCGTAGACGCCGATGGCGATGCGGTGCACGCGCCGCTCACCCGCCCCCGGCTCCGCACCCTCCTGCACCACGGTGAAGGAGCTGAACTTGCCGTCCTCGACCTGGAATTCGGGTCGCAGGATGTTCAGGCCGGTGGTCTTGAGCCACTGCGCGCCCCAGTCGGACAGATCCCGTCCGGACGACTTCTCCAGCGCACCCACCAGATCGTCGAAAGTGGCGTTGCCGTAGGCGTGTTCGGCGAAGTAGTCCCGCAGGCCCGCCAAGAAAGGCTCCCGCCCGACATAGGCCACCAGCTGCTTGAGCACGGACGCGCCCTTGGCGTAGGTGATGCCGTCGAAGTTGACCTCCACCGCTGCCAGGTCCGGGATATCGGCGGCGATCGGGTGCGTGGAGGGCAGCTGGTCCTGCCGGTACGCCCAGGACTTCTCCACATTCGCGAAGGTGGTCCAGGCATTGGTGTACTCGGTGGCGTCGGACTGGCACAGCACCGAGGCGAAGGTGGCGAAGGACTCGTTGAGCCACAGGTCGTCCCACCACTTCATGGTGACCAGATCGCCGAACCACATGTGCGCCATCTCGTGCAGCACGGTCTCGCAGCGCCGCTCGTAGGAGGCACGGGTCACCTTGGAGCGGAACACGTAATCCTCGAGGAAAGTGACCGCGCCCGCGTTCTCCATGGCACCGGCATTGAACTCCGGCACGAACAGCTGGTCGTACTTGCCGAAGGCGTAGGGCACCCCGAAGTTGGCGTGATAGAAGCCGAAACCCTGCTTGGTCTCGGTGAAAAGCCGTTCGGCGTCCATGAATTCGGCCAGCGAGGCGCGGCAGTAGATGCCCAGCGGGATGCTGCCGTGCGCGTCGGTGTAGGTGTCGGTCCACTTGGCGTACGGCCCGGCGATGAGCGCCACCAGGTAGGTGCTCATCCGCGGCGTCGTCGCGAAGGTGTGCCGCAGCACCGTGCCGGTCCGCTGGGTGTCCACCACCGCGCCGTTGGAGATGACCTCCCAGTCCTGCGGCGCGGTGACGGTGATGTCGTAGGTGGCCTTGAGGTCGGGCTGGTCGAAGCACGCGAACATGCGCTTGGCGTCGGCGGTCTCGAACTGCGAGTACAGGTACACCTTGTCGTCGGTCGGGTCGACGAAGCGGTGCAGGCCCTCGCCGGTGTGCGAGTACACGCAGTCGGCCTCCACCACCAGCTCGTTGCGCTCGGCGAGGTCGGTCAGGATGATGCCCTGCTCCTCGTCGTAGGCGCTCACATCCAGGGGCGTGCCGTTGAGCACGGCGGAGCGGACCCCGGCGGCCACGATGTCGATGAAGGTCCGCCCGCCCGGGGTGGCGGTGAATGTCACCGTCGACCGCGAGCCGAATGTCTCGCCGACGGCGGCGTCGGTACTCGTCGGCTGCCCGGTCAGGTCGAGTTCGACGCGGTAGTTCTGCACCCGGATGGTCGCGGCGCGTTCGATCGCCTGTTCCCGGGTGAGATTCGGTGCGGACAAGGGGACTCCTTCGTCGTTCGCCAGGACTGTGCCGATGCCCAGAATGCCACCTCGGTAGGGTGTCGGTCGGCCCACGTGGACATTCGGATGTCCCGGCGACCCCAGCACGAGGAGGAGTCAGTGAAGCACATCCACGCCGGTAAGGTGCGCGACCTGTACGAGGACGGCGATGAGCTGATCCTGGTCGCCTCCGACCGGGTGTCGGTGTACGACGTGGTGCTGCCCACTCCGATTCCGGAGAAGGGCGCGCTGCTGACCCAGCTGTCGAACTGGTGGTTCCGGTTCTTCGCCGATGTGCCCAACCACCTGATCTCCACCACCGATGTGCCCGCCGAGTTCGCGGGCCGCGCGGTGCGGGCCAAGAAGCTGAGCATGGTGAAGGTGGAGTGCATTGCCCGGGGGTATCTGACCGGCTCCGGGCTGGCCGAATACCGGCGCACCGGATCGGTGTCGGGGGTGGCGCTGCCGCCCGGGCTGGTGGAGGGCGACAAGCTGCCCGAGCCCATCTTCACCCCGACCACCAAGGCGGACGAGGGCCACGACGAGTTCATCACCTTCGACGATGTGGTGAACCAGGAGGGCAGACAGGTCGCGGAGCGGCTGCGCGACCTGACCCTGGCCGTGTACGCGCGCGGCGCCGAGCACGCGGCCTCCCGGGGTGTGATCATCGCCGATACCAAGCTCGAATGGGGCTGGGACGGTGACGTTCTCACCCTCGGTGACGAGGTGCTCACCTCCGACTCGTCGCGCTTCTGGCCCGCCGACGAGTACGCCCCCGGCCGTCCCCAGCCCTCCTTCGACAAGCAGTTCGTCCGCGACTGGTCCACCTCCACCGGCTGGAACAAGGAGTACCCGGGCCCGGAGATCCCCGCCGATATCGTCGCGGCCACCCGTGCCAAGTATCAGCAGGCGTACGAGCTCATCACCGGCGAGACCTGGACGGGCGTCAGCTGACCCGCATCCCGCCGCCAGCGGGAACCGATGGCGGCGGGTGGCCCGCAATCCTCGCGATAGCGCCGTGCCGGGGCCGCCCGTGCCCCGATCAGGCGGGCACCCGGTCGGCGGCGAGGAATTCCTCGACGTAGTTCGCCGCGCGGCGCTCCAGGGCGTCGTACTGCGCGCGCCGCGCCTCGCCCACGGCGACGTCGCTGATGAGAAGGTTGCCCTCGGCGTCCAGGGTCTGGCGGCGCTCCTCGGCGTCGGGGAGCAGGCCGACCTTGGAGAAGGAGAAGCCGCAGTAGTAGGCGATACCCGCGCTGAGCTGGGTGTCGAGGGCGGCTTCCATATCCGCCACCATGGGATCCTCGGCGGAGATGCCGCCGAGACCCAGCCACAGCATGCGCTTGCCCGCCAGTCGGGGCTTGCTGCGGCCATAGGCGAAGCCGTAGTTCCAGACGCGGTCGATCCAGCCCTTGAGAATGGCGGGCACGCTCTGCCAGTACACGGGGAACACCGCGACCACGATGTCGGCGTCCAGAATCCGCTGCATATGCCGCTGCGTCTCGGCCGAGTAGGGCTTCTCGCGATTGCCCCAGTCGGGCTGGTCCTCGGTGTTCATGCGCGGGTCGAAGCCCTCGGCGTGCAGGTCGAGCAGGTCGACGCGGTAGCCGTCCGCCTCCAGCTGTGCGGTGGTGCGGCGGGCGATGTGCGCGGTGAGCGAATCGGAGCGGTGGTGCGCGATGACGACCAGGGCGGTGCGAGTGGTGTCACTACCGTTGTGCTGCACGGGATCTCTCCTGACTGATGGCTGAATCTCTCTTGCGGTACCACCAGTCAACCGGTGATCGAATGGACGATCCATGGGAGAAACGCTTCGAAGGATAGGAGTTCGTCTACTCTGGTGGGTATGGATCCGGTGAGTTCACTCCTGAACGGCATTCGCGCGGAGGGGTCGGTGGTCAGTCACGCGGTGCTGGAAGCGCCGTGGACCATTCGTTTCGCCGACCGCGCCCCGCTCACCATGGTCACCGTTTTGCGCGGCGGCGGCACCCTGGTGCTGGCCGATGGTGGCGAGACGCGAGTGAGCAAGGGCGACACCGTCATCGTGCGCGGTCCCGAGGTGTTCCACCTCGTCGACGATGTCGCGTCGCTGCGAATGCCGCACGTGGAGTACGAGATCGCCTGCTTCGACGCGGATGCCGATTGCGCTGCCGTGGATCTGAGCGGAATCCACTGGGGCGCTGAATCACCCGAGGCGACCGCCCTCATCGTCGGCGCGTACCGGGCGCCCGGCCGCCGCCACGAACGCTTGCTCCGGGCGCTGCCCCCGGTGCTCGTGGTGCGCGAGGACGCCGAGACCTGCGACTGGATGGAATCGATCGTCAAGGAGTGCGCCGCCCGCCCGGCCGGTTCCCGCGCGATCATGGACCGGCTGCTCGACTGGGCGCTGGTCTGCACCCTGTGCACCTGGTTCGACCGCGCGGGATCGCACGCGCCCACCCTCTATCGCGGCCTCGCGGATCCGGTGATCGCCCCCGCGCTGCACGCTATCCACGGCAGTCCGGCCGCGCCGTGGACGGTCGCCTCGCTGGCCGAGCGTGCCGGAGTCTCCCGTGCCCTGTTCGCCAAACGCTTCGCCGAACTCATGGGCCGCCCGCCGCTGACCTACCTCACCGAGTACCGCATGGACGAGGCCGAGGATCTCCTCACCGGCACCGACTTCACCGTTGCCCAGGTCGCCACGGCCGTCGGCTACGCCGACCCTTTCGGCTTCAGCGCCGCCTTCAAACGCTACCGGGGTATGAGCCCCACCGCCTTCCGCTCCGCCGCCGCGTGATCCACCCGGTGCGCGGATGCTCCGGCACGCCCTCGTTGGGCCATTGCAGGGCGGCCGCGACCAGTGCCTCCTGCACGGCGTCCTCGGCGGAGTCGAAATCCCCTTAGCGGTGCACCAGGATGCCGAGGACCTGCGGTGCGAACTTCGTTACGGCCGTGATGTGACGGTGGTCACAGTGGTGATGCCGGGTCGGCGAGACGGTCCGGATCGACCGATTCGCCGCTCAGGATCAACTGCTTGATGCGATCGGTCACGTCCCAGACGTTGACATTCATTCCGGCCAGCACGCGATCGGCGCTGTCGAGCCAGCAGGCGACGAACTCGCGCCTGCCCACGTCGCCACGCACAACCACCCGCGCTTCCTGCCGTGGCGCCACATACCCGGTGTACTCCATACCGAGGTCGTACTGATCGGTGAAGAAGTAGGGCAGTCGGTCGTAGACGGCCGACTTGCCGATCATGGTCTTGGCCGCGACCTCGGGCTGGTTGAGGGCATTCGCCCAGTGCTCCACCCGGATCCGCCGCCCGAGCACCGGATGCTGCTGATCGGCGATATCGCCGACGGCCACGATATCCGGGTCGCCCGTGGCCAGGCTCTCGTCCACCAGCACTCCGCTCTCGGTGGGGAGTCCGGCGTCGGCGGCGAGTTCGATATTCGGGCGCGCGCCCACCGCGACGAGGACGGCGTCGGCGTCGATGCGGGTGTCGTCGGCCAGCTGCACCCCGGTGGCCTTGCCGTCGGCGGTGAGGATCTCCGCGACCCGTACCTCGGTGCGCAGGTCGACGCCGTGCGCGCGATGCAGGTCGGCGAAGACCTCACCCATCTCGGGGCCGAGCACCCCCTTCAGCGTGGTCGACTCCGCTTCCAACAGCGTGACCTCGACCCCGGCATTGCGGGCGGCCGCGGCGACCTCGAGGCCGATCCAGCCGCCGCCGATCACGGCCAGCCTGCCCGCCGAGCCGAACAGTGACAGCAGCGTGTCGGAATCCTCGATGTGGCGCAGCGTGTGCACGCCCTCGGCGTCCATGCCCGGCACCGGCAGCTTGCGCGGGCGGGAACCGGTGGCCAGCGCCAGCTTGTCGTAGGGGAGTGTCGTACCGTCCGGCAGCGCAACGGTTTTGGTGGTGCGGTCGATGGCGGTGACGGTGGTGCCGAGCATGACCTCGATATGGTGGTCGCGGTACCACGACGCCGGGTCCACCGTGAAGTCGGGCAGCGACTTCTTACCCAGCAGATGCTCTTTGGACAGCGGCGGTCGCTCGTAGGGCAGATGCTCCTCCGCACTGATGAGGGTCACCGTGCCGTCGAAATCATTGGCGCGCAGGGCTTCCGCGAGCTTGGCCGCCGCCAGCCCCCCGCCTGCGATGACGAACCTGGATGCTGTGGTCAATGCCGACACCTCCCTGCGACGCGAATGCTGCGGGTGTTTACGACGGGACTTCCTCCGACCCTAACGCGCATCCGCGTGCGCCCGGAGGAAATATCGGCACAATCGCGCATTGTTGCCACTGGGGTATGGCCGTGCCCGCCCCCCGAAAGGACTTCCCCGTGAGCAAGAAGGACACCGTCGACTTCTGGTTCGACCCGCTGTGCCCGTGGTGCTGGATCACCTCCCGATGGATCCTCGAGGTCGAGCAGGTCCGCGATATCGAGGCACGCTTCCACGTCATGAGTCTGGCGGTGCTCAACGAGGACCGGGAGGATCTGCCCGAGCAGTACCGGGAACTCATGGCCAGCGCCTGGGGCCCGGTCCGCGTCGCCATCGCCGCCGCCCGGGATCACGGCGACAAGATCCTCGCCCCACTCTACACCGCCATGGGCACCCGCATTCACGACCGGCGCGCCGAATACGAGCGGGAATCCACCGCGGCCACCCTCGAGGCCGTGATCGCCGACGCGCTCACCGAGGTGGGGCTGCCCGCCGAACTGGCCGCAGCCGCCACCTCCACCGACTACGACGAGGCCCTGCGCGCCAGCCACCACGCGGGCATGGACAAGGTCGGCAAGGATGTCGGCACCCCCACCATCCACGTCAACGATGTCGCCTTCTTCGGCCCGGTGCTCTCCCGCATCCCGCGCGGCGAGGAGGCGGGCAAGGTCTGGGACGGCGTCGTGGCCCTCGCCTCCTATCCGCACTTCTTCGAACTGAAGCGCACCCGCACCGAGGACCCGGTCTTCGACTGACGGGCACACCGCTGAGCACAGCGCACCGCTCGGCCGTGAACACATCCGCTGCTACCCCCGGCCGCACCGTGTCGGACACGCACACGGAGAGCGGGTTGTGAACCCTGGTGGCGATGCTTCGTACCGGGGTGTGTGAGCGGTCCGATGTTCGGAGGAGCCGGGCCGAGCGGCCGACAGGTCGGCGTGGCGTTGTGCCCTAGGGATTCTCGGTCGGTCGCTGGAATCCGGCGCTCGGTCCGGCAGGTCGGTCGCTCACCGTGGGTGGGAGCGGATAGCCACCGGTGGTCGGGGCCTGCGGGTACGCGCCGGTGCTGGACCGCTCGTAGCCGCCGGTGGTGTGGGCCTGCTGGCTGCCACCGGCCATGGGGCCCTGCGGGTGGCCGGTCGCGGGGAGTGGCGGATAGCCCGTGGCGATCGGCGACGGCCCGTAGCCGCCGGTTGGGAAGCCGCTGTGCGGCGGGGTCGGGTGGCCGCCGGTCGGTGTGGCCCCGAACATCGGGCCGTGGTGGGTCGGTGGGGTGGGGCGGAGGAAGAGCCTGCCGTGGCGGCTGCGGTCACGCAGGGCCCACATGCGCCAGGTCAGCACGGGGTGGCTGGACATGGCGTTGACGATCCACACCATGAAGCCCTTTTCCTGGGCGGCGCGGTTGGCCATTTCGTCGAAGCCGACCAGTGCGTTGAGGTATTTGCCCGCGGCGAGGGTCTGCATGGCCCCGGGGGCGCCGGTGTGCCGGTTGCAGTAGCCGTGATTGTCGGCGGTGTACTCCTGCGAGCGGATGAGCGAGTTGCCGAGGATCGGCAGGAACGGCACCAGGAACATGCCGAGCTGCCGCCAATAGGACACATGCCCCGCGGCGATATGCCCCACCTCGTGGCCGATGATGAAGGCCAGCCCCTCGGGATCGCGGGCCTTGCCGCCGATTTCGAACAGGTCGCTGTAGACCACGACGAACCGCCGGAATCCGTGCCCGGAGGCGAAGGCGTTGATCGCGCCATTGCCGAGCAGCACGTAGGCGTCCGGCACCTGGGTCATCCCGAACCGGGCGGCCGCCTCCTGCACCATCCGGTATCCCTCGGGGAACTGGGTGGGCGACATCTTCACGGCGTTGAGCCGCATGGTCGCGTAGTTCATGCCACGGCCGAGCCACAGCAGCACCGGCGCGGTCAGCAGGATCAGCACGTATTCGTTGATCGCCCCGACCAGCAGGAACAGAATCGAGAAGAGGTACGCGAAGCTGGTCAGCACCACCACGATCACCAGCAGCGGTATCTCCCAGCTGTGCCGGGCGGGCATGCCGAACGGCGAGAGGCCGCGCGTCCCGTCGTGCGGCGGAACCTGCGGCGGCGAGTACCCGGTCTGCGGGGCCCAACCGGGCGGACCGACCTTGGGATTCCACCCGGCCATCCCGGTGACCGGATTCCACGCGGCCGGGTGCGGGGTGGTCGGCGGTGTCGCGCCCCCGGCATCCGGCGGCGCTGGCATCGACTGCGGTCGATCATCGGACGTCATGGGCTGAACTTTAGGCAGTCCTGCCGTCGGCCGGTCGGTCCAGCGGGCGGGTCATCCCCGGGCGCGTCGGCTCCGGGCGGCCTGACACAATCGCAGCCATGCGCGTATACCTGGGTGCCGATCATGCCGGCTTCGAACTGAAGAACCACGTCAAGGAACACCTGCGGGCGGCCGGTCACGAGGTCGTCGACTGCGGTGCGCTCGAGTACGACGCTCTCGACGACTACCCGGCCTTCTGCATCGAGGCCGCCCGCCGCACGGTCGCGGATCCGGGCAGCCTGGGCCTGGTGTTCGGCGGCAGCGGCAATGGCGAGCAGATCGCCGCCAACAAGGTGCCGGGCGCTCGCTGTGCCCTGGCCTGGAGCGTGGAGACCGCGCAGCTGGCCCGTCAGCACAACAACGCCCAGCTGATCGGCATCGGCGGCCGCATGCACAGCACCGAGGAGGCGCTCGCCATCGTGGACGCCTTCCTCGCCACCCCGTGGTCGGAGGAGGAGCGCCACCAGCGCCGCATCGACATCCTGGCGGAGTACGAGAAGACCGGCGTCGCGCCCGAGGTGCCCGCGTACTGAGCCCGGCCGACCGCGCGCCCCTTCGCTCGGAGGGGCGCGTAACCGGCCGCCCGGCGCCGACTCCGACGTCGGATATCCAGGAGAGGACCCGAATCACCCGTGCCTGAAGGGCATACGCTGCATCGGTTGGCGAGATCGCACCACAAGCGTTTCGCCGGGGGAGTGGTGCGCGTGTCGAGCCCACAGGGCCGGTTCGCCGAGGGTGCGGCGCTGGTGGACGGCCAGGTGTTGACCAAGGCCGATGCCTGGGGCAAACACCTGCTGCACCACTACGATTCGGGTCTGGTCGTCCACGTGCACCTGGGCCTCTACGGCAAGTTCACCGAATCTCCGCTGCCCCTCGGCGATCCGGTCGGCGAGGTCCGCATGCGCCTGGTCGGTGCGGGCCGCAGCGGCGAGCCCTACGGCACCGACCTGCGCGGCCCCGCCGCCTGCGAGGTCCTGCTCGAACCCGAGGTGGACGCGCTCACCGCCCGCCTCGGCCCCGACCCGCTGCGCCGCGATGCCGACCCCGACCGCGCCTGGCACCGCATCCGCCGCTCCCAGCGCCCCATCGGCGCACTGCTCATGGACCAGAAGGTGATCGCCGGAGTAGGCAATGTCTACCGCGCCGAAGTCCTCTTCCGCCATGGCATCTCACCCCACCGCCCCGGCGTGAAGCTGACCGCCGAGGACTGGGATGACCTGTGGTCGGACCTGTGCGACCTGCTGAAGGTCGGGGTTCGCCGCGGCAAGATCGTCGTGGTCCGCCGCGAACACGATCACGGCGCTCCGGCCTACGCCCCCGACAAACCTCGCACCTACGTCTACCGTCGCCAGGGCGAACCCTGCCGCCTATGCGGAACCACCGTCCTGCATTCGGTCATGGAGGGCCGAAACCTGTTCTGGTGTCCGGGATGCCAGCCCAGCTGACGTTCGCTGGTGATCTTGTCCCGAGGCGCTAGTCGTTCGCGACCACCGATCGGCCGTCGCGCAGTACCGTGTCGACGGCGCGCAGTGCGCTGATGTCGCTGAGCGGGTCGCCGCGCACGATGAGCAGGTCGGCGGCGCGGCCCGGTTCGATGACGCCGATGGTGTCGGCGCGCAGGGCGGCGGCCGGGGTAACGGTGGCCGCGGTGATGGCCTCGTGCGGGGTGAGGCCCGCTGCCACCAGGAGTTCGATCTCGCGCAGGAGGCCGTCTCCGGCGTGGACGCCCGGCATGCCCGCGTCGCTGCCCGCGATGACGCGGCCGCCCGCGTCGCGGAACTCGCGCAGGCGTTCGTAGATGGCCCTCCTGGTGTCCTCGTCGAAGCCCGGGTCGGTGACCGCGAGTGTCGGTGCCAGCGTAATGCCCTGTTGGACAAGGGTTTCGGGGAAGCCGTCCGGCCAGCCGTCGCGGACGCCGCGCGGTTCCAGGTGGTCGAGGCCGTCGATGCCGGCGGCTACCAGGTCGGCGAGGTCTTCGCGAGTTCCCCAGTGCGCGAAGACCTTCGTGTGGTGTCGGTGCGCCTCGTCGATGATGGCGGCCAGGATGTCGGGTCGGATCGGTTCCAGGACTTTGCGTTCCGGGTTGCCGCGTTCCTGGATCACCTTGATCAGGTCGACCGGATCGTCCCCGGTGACGAGGGTGCGCACCAGCTCGCGCGCCTCCTCGGGGCTGCTCGGCACCCGGACCGCATCCGAATTCCGCTCCAGGCCGAAGGTCGCGATGGGATGGCCGCCCGGCGTGGTGAACATCGGCCCCGCGATGAGCAGCCGCGGGCCCTCCAGTTCGCCCTCGGCGATCTCGCGACGGAAGTCGTGCACCCAGGCGTTCTCGTCACCCATGCTGCGCACGGTGGTGACCCCGTGGCGCAGGAAGTCCTTCCGCTTGCCCGGGTAGTAGCGGACCCAGTCGGCCACGACACCAGGCATATCCCAGAAACCGATCTCCTCCCCACGCTCCCGCTCGGGTGAACTCAGATGCACATGGGAGTCGATCAACCCGGGCAGGACGGTACGGCCGGACACATCCCGGCGCTCGGCGTCGGAGGGTATCTCCACATCCGGTCCGGCCGCGACGATGACACCGTTCTCGATGAGGACGGTCGCATTCGCCACCGGGTTCAGTTCGGGTCCCAGCAGGACCGTGCCGCCGGTCAGCGCGAGCCGCCCGCTCTGCGCCGGCCCGGCCTTGTACAGCGTGAGCCGGTAGAACGCGTACCCCGCCACCACCGCCACCAGGAGCGCGACGACCAGGAAGATCAGCGGATAGAGCACCCAGCGTCGGAGTCCGCGTCGCAACGCCACCATGGCAATCCAGCCTCCTCGCGATATCTTTAACTGCTCAGTTAGTTAATGATAGATTGCCTGATATGGCCCGAACTGTCGACCCGAATCGTGTAGCCGAACGGCGGGCGCGCATCACCCAGGCCGCGGCGGAACTGTTCGCGGCGCAGGGGTACGAGCGCACCACCGCCGCGCAGATCGCGCGCGCGGCCGGGCTCACCTCGGGGTCCGTCTTCTACTACTTCCGGGACAAGGCGGCGGTCTTCCGGTCGATCTTCGAGCAGTCGCTGCCCGAGCACGCCGAGCTGTACGGTCGGCATCTCGACCGCGCCGACTGCTTCGCGGCGATCCTCGATGTGGTCGACGGTCTGGCGGCGGAGGCGCTGGATCCGGTGGCGCCGGGGCTGATGGTGGAGTTGCTGCGCCGGTTGGATCAGGACGAGGAACTCGCCGGGGTGGTCGCCGAGGACACCCGGCGCAGTGCCGAGGTGCTGACGACGCTGCTGGAGCGGGGGATGGTTGCGGGACAGCTCGATCCGGGGTTCGACGCGGCCGCTACCGCCCGCTGGATACTGTCGGTCGTCGACGCGGCATTCCTGAATATCGATCCGGAGCATCCCGAGGATCCGCGGCCGTTCGTCCGCGCCACCGTCGCGCGGCTGCTGCGGCCGATCGAGTAGGCGGATCGGTAGTGGCGGCCGCGCCGAGCCGTCGGTCAGAAGCCGCCGTCGAATCCCCCGGAATCGAATCCCCCGGAATCGAATCCCCCGGAATCGAATCCGCTGGAATCGAAACCGCCATCGGACCCGCCGGAACCGAAACCGCCGTCATAGCCGCCCGAGTCATAGCCGCCCGAGTCATAGCCGCCCGAGTCGTAGCCGCCGTCGTAACCGCCCGGTTCGTCGTAATACCCCGCGTCGCCCTGACTTCCGGTCTCCAAGCCCGTCGGGAACCCGTCGCCATAGCCCTGCTCGAAGGCGGTCGCGTCGTAGCCCACCCCCGACATACCGCTGAAGAGCGCGTCGAACAGCAGCACCGAACCGACACCCCACGCGCCCGCGACAAGCGCTGTCTTCCACCAGGGTTCGGAATACCAGCCCGCGGGCACGGGTCGCCCGGCGACGCGTCCGCCCGGGTAGTAGTTCGGGGTGCGCGGCGACGGTGTCGGGGAAGCCTCGATGCGGCGGCCGTCGAGATCGACCACGCGGTCCTCGCTGACCTTGCCCGCCGTGCGCTGGCCGTCCAGCTCCGGAATCGCCGGTCCCGGATCGAGTCCCATGGCGGTGCGGGCGGCGCGCACGTAGTACAGCCCCTCCAATGCGGTCTCCTTGGCGAGTCGCGCCTGGGCGGGCGTCCGCGCCTGCTCGATCTGCGCACCCGCGGCGTTGAAACGCTCCCCGGCATCGGCCAGGGCTTGTTTCGCAGCCGCGTCGGTGCCGGTGAGGTTGTAGACCTGGCCGCCGAGGCGGTCGATGACGCGGCGGGCGTCGGCCTTCGCATCGGCCAGCCGGGTGGTGGTCCGGGACCGTTGCGCGACGACCATCACCACACCCAGGACGATGACCATCGCGATCAGCAGAATCAGCACCGTAGCCACGTGTTCCAGCGTACGCGGCGGGAGTTGCCTGCTATTTGCTACTCGTTTGTGGAGGCTCGCTCACCCGGCCACGGCGGCGTAGCCCGCGCGGTTTCCCCCCGGCTCGGGCTCCTCCGCGTCCAACTCCGACACCGCGAACTGCCGCTTACCGGCGGTCTTGGCCGAGTACATGGCGCGGTCGGCGCTGCGTAGCAGATCGGAGAAGTCGCAGTCGCGATCCGGCGGGCAGAACGCGGTGCCCACGCTCGCCGAGACCGGCACCGACCCGGTGATCGAGGCCACGGGTTGGCACAGTGCGGCCAGCACCCGCATGGCCAGCTCGCCGAGCGTATTGCGCCGCGACGGCACGGCCAGCACGAACTCGTCGCCGCCGTACCGGCAGATCACCGCCTCCGGCGGACAGGTCGCGCGCAGCCGCTCCGCGATGGCCACCAGCACCTCGTCGCCCACCGCATGGCCGTAGTTGTCGTTGATCTGCTTGAAGTCGTCCAGGTCGATGAGCAGCAGCCCCACCCCTCGTGCCGGGTCCGCCGCCATCAACCGCACCCGCTCCTGCAACAGTGACCGGTTCGCCAGATCGGTCAGGGCGTCGTGGGTGGCCTCGTGCCGCAATCGGTGCTGGAGCGCGGCGATCTCCTGCACCCGCACCGACACCGCCTCGGTGAGGTTGCGCTCCTGCTGCGCGAGGGCGCGCTGTTGCAGCTCCTCGGCATAACTGTCGATGGCCTGGCTGGCGACGAACATCCAGCGGGTGGCGAGCAGCGATCCGGATTCGCCGGGGGCCAGCCCGAGCAGGGCGCGGCTGGCGGGTGCGAGCATGCGCGTGCTCTCCAGCGGCGGCGCGGCCAGGCGGCGGCCGATGGTGCGTGCGGCCAGTACCGGAAACGGCTCGGACGCGGCCAGTTCCATGAGGTCGTCGATGACGTCGGCGAAGACCGCCTCCAACTCCTCCGGCGGCATGGCCGGAACGGCACCGGTTCCATTGCCCCCCGCGTATACCGTCCGTACCCATTCCCTGGTGGTTGCCGCGATCATCGTGGCGGTCCGTGCGTCGAGTCGGATGGGCATGCGCTCACTCCGCGCCGACGCGGTCGGGATCCAGGCCGAGGCTGTCGCTCCGGGCCCTCCGGCCGGTCACACCCTTCGGTTCGTGCTCACTCGGTTCGTGCTCACTGCTACGCGGTCGGTCACACCACACTCGGCGCATGCTCACCGCCCCCTTTCCAGATACCCCCGTCCGGACAAAAAGGATCCTAGCAAGCCACTCGGCATCGAAAACCCAAGTTCTGGAACGGGTTCGCGATACCTCGCGAATGGCGAACGGTTGGGTGATCGGTGAACGACACCGCCGTGTTACATCCGATTTTCGCGTGTCTTCCGCGACGCGCCGAGGGGCGGCGCGAACTCTCCGGAGAGCTCACAACGAACCGCGCGTCCCGTTGGTGCCGATCACGAGCGCCCGCCCCGCCACGCCCGCCGGACAGGCCGATGACATGCCTGATTGGCATTTCCGGAGTGAGGTTCGGTACAGTCTCTTCCGCACACGACAAACGGTGCTCGCACCGAGTCGTCGCGCCGTGCGGGTGTAGTTCAATGGTAGAACCTCAGCCTTCCAAGCTGATGGTGCGGGTTCGATTCCCGTCACCCGCTCTGACCGGGGTTTCTCCCGTTCGGTGGGGTAGGCCCGGCGGATCCGCCGGGCGATAACGGGGTGTAGCGCAGCTTGGTAGCGCATCCGCTTTGGGAGCGGAGGGTCGCAGGTTCAAATCCTGTCACCCCGACCACACATCACAGTCCAGTTCACGGGGATGGATCCCGCTGGTCGCCGGATCGCAGCGCGATCAGTAGTCCGACCGCGGCCGCGATCGACGCCAGGGTCCGTGCGTGATTCCACCAGATCCATTGTGTGAGCAGTTCATCCCACCGTGCCGCCGTGTCCGTCCCCGACGGGTCGAGCGCGTCCATCGCCGCACTGATGGGGACGTTGGCCGCACCGGTGACGACGACCGCGGCGAACAGGAAAGCGCCCGCTGCGGCGAGAATCCATGGTGATCTCGATCGGTTCCAGCTCATCACCGCTCGAACCATGAGCACGGCGCACAGCCCGGCGGTGGCGTACATCAACACCATCAATGGTGGCCGGACCGCGGTCTGGTTGAACGCCTGCATGGCCTCGATCCCCACCGCGGGAGGCAGTTCGCGCAGACCGGGCATGACGACGAAGGAGAAGTCGAAGAACACCCCACCGCTGATCGCCGTACCCGCCGCTGCCGCGGAGAGCAGCCAGCGGTCCACGCCTCCCGGTCGATCGGCCCGCCGACCCGGCGTGGGCGCGCCCCGCCCGGTCACCATGGCCGTGTCCCGGTGTCGGCTGCGAACCCACGAGCATCTGTCGAATCCGTCATAGGACAAGCACATCAGCCGACAGCGGTTTGCTCCATCGTCGAGACGCGCGGAGACATACGACAGCGTCTCGGATCGCGGAACGGGGTGGCGAGTGGCGGCCCCCTCATGTGCCGCCACCCACTGTCCCCGTAACCGACTCTCGCATTGAGAAATCGTTAGGCCCAGTCATTCAATGCATCGTTCATCTGGAATTCGCCACTCGGTTGCTCGATGGCGTTCGGGGGTTGGGGTGCAACGGAGTTCGCGGTGGTGTCGGGACGCTGCCCGGCGGGTTGCGGCACGGCGAAGCCCACCCGCCGACGGGGGCGGGTGGGCTCGGTGGATCGGTGTTCGCGAAAGGTATTCCGCGACAGCGCGAACGGCCTCGCGGGGCTTGCGGGTGCGGCTGCCGGGGTGTCCGGCCTACTTCGCCGGTTCGGCCTGGGCCGGGGCGGCGGTTTGGGGCTTGGGCTTGTCGGCCCACCTGGTGGTGCCGTCGGGGGCCTGGACGGTGGTGAGGTATTCGATACCGGTGGCGATGAGGGCGGGGCCGCCCGCGACGATGGTTCCGATGATGCCGCCCACGCTGGCGCCGGTGGCGAGTCCGCCGATGCAGCCCGCCACCAGTGTTGCGACACAGCCGATTGTCGCGCCGATGGCGGTGCCGACGAAGCCGCCGATGGCGGTCGCCAGGCCGAAGTGGGTGGCGAGGTTGTTGAGGGCGCGCTGGTTCTCCACCTCGGAGGCAACGGGTTTCACTGCCAGGGGTTGCGAGATGTCCAGTCCGGCAGGCTTTTCCGGGGTGAGTCGCAGCACCGTGTCGTCCTCGTCCAAGGCGGGCCGCACGGGGACCGAGACCTCGCCGAAGCGGAAGTCGAGCGGCAGCGCGACCGCCACGGCGCCGGTGGCGTCCTTGACGTCGACGATGTCGACCGTGCGGGCGGGATCGGCGGCGGAACCGTCGGCGCGGACCAGGGTGCCGTCGCGCTCCGTCAGGCGTTCCACACCGCCGTCCTCGAGCCTGGTTCCCTTGGACAGTTCGAAGGTGCCACCTCGGAGAACGGTGACGACCGTCTTGTCGACCAGTGTGGTCGAGTACGCGAGATTCGGCGTCTCGGGCTGCTGGGCGTGTGCCGGCGCCGCTCCGAGGGTGAGTGCGCCGATCACCAGGGTGGCTGCCGCGGTGGTGCTGCGGAACTCCATGCGGTATTCCAATCATCAGGTGTCTGCGAGCGAACGCATGGCAGCCTAGTGGAACCTGTCGCAGGTCAGGCCGTTTCATACCGACCCGCCCAATTTGTCGTGAAGCTCCCGTCCCGCCCTTCGGGATTGTCCCCGGCTCCTGGCACACTGCCCGCATGACCAGGTACAGCGCAGGCGTCCTGTTGTTCCGCCGCACCCCCGAGTTCGAGGTGCTGATCGCCCATATGGGCGGTCCGTTCTGGTCCCGCAAGGACACCGCCGCCTGGTCCATCCCCAAGGGTGAGTACGACCCGGAGACCGAGGACGCCGCCGCGGCCGCCCGCCGCGAGTTCACCGAGGAACTCGGGCTGCCCGTGCCCGACGGCGAATGGATCGCCCTCGGGGAGGTGGCCTACGGCAGCGGCCGCGCCCGCAAAGAGGTGAGCGCCTGGGCGATCGAGGCCGACCTCGACCCCACCCTGATCACCCCGGGCACCTTCGAGATGGAGTGGCCGCCCCGCTCCGGTCGCCTCGCCTCGTTCCCGGAAGTGGATCGCGCCGCATGGTTTTCGCCCGAGGCGGCCCGCGACCGCCTGATCGCCGCCCAGCGCGCCTTCCTCGATCGGCTCACCGAACTGGCGGTTCAGTAGCCGATGGTGAAGCGGCGCTGGACGAACTGCGGGAGTTCGGCCTCGTCGAGCAGTGCCACCGCCGCGTCCTCCATGGAGATGCGGCTGGTGCCGTCGGCGGCGACCACGGCCTGATCGGTGCCGAGGCGGAAGCGGCCGGTGCGTTCGCCGGGTTCGATCAGCTCGGCGGGGCTGAAGTAGGTCCAGCGGCGATTCGAGGTGCGCAGCACATCGAGTGCTTCCCGGTGGCCGCGTACGGCCGCGGCGTAGGCGGCGGGTAGGCCGAGGCCGGTGAGTATGTCGCCGAGGCGTTCGTCGTCCGCGGGCACCGTGCCCGGTGCGGACTCCAGGCTGCCCGCGCCGCCGACCACCAGCAGCCGAGTGCGGGGGTGGGTCTCGAGCGCTCGCAACAGTGACCGCGCGACGGTCGCGTACGCCGTGGGATCGGCGATCGACCGCGCCACTGTGTCATCGAAATCCCTTGCCGCATTGCCGGGTTGGTAGCAGCTGATCAGGACGTCGAGGCCGGGGAGCCGGGCGGCGACCGCATCGGTGTCGAAGACGTCGAGGCTTGCCCAGGTGAGACGCGGGTCGGTGGAGCGCTGCTGCGTGGCGTCGCGGGAGAACGCCGTGACGTGGTGCCCGCGCATGAGCGCCTCTGTGGCCACGCGTCGGCCGATATTGCCGGTCGCGCCGATGACTCCGATGAACATGGACTTCTCCTGGAGCTGGGGTCGGGGCGGGGAAGGAAGGTGTATCTATGCCCCGTGAGAAAACTATACGGTGTGAAGTATTTGCGCAACGTGAGTTTCTCGCACGCTTTTCGTAGAGTGGCGGGATGCGAGTGGTGAGATGACAGCGACCAGGCGGGAGCGGCGGCGCACCGAGACGACGGCGGAGATCAAGGAGGTCGCGCTGCGGCTCATGGCCGCGGGCGGGCCCGGCGCGATCACGCTGCGCGCCATCGCACGCGAGATGGGGATGACGGCCAATGCCGTGTACAGCTATTTCGCCACCCGCGATGATCTGGTCACGGCGCTCATCCGGGATGTGTACGGCCAACTGGCGGATGCGGTCATCGCGGCGCGGGACGCGCGGCCGGGCGATGACGTGGCCGGACGAATCATGGCGTGGGCGCGCGCTTTCCGGGACTGGTCGGTAGCCAATCCCGAGGGATTCCGGCTCGTCTACGGCGACCCGGTGCCGGGCTACCAGCCGCCGGAAGGCGGGGCCGCGCCCGAGGCCGAGCACCGGGTCTGTGCCGGGCTGACCGAGCTGGCGGCAGGCGCGTGGCCGACCGCCGCACCGCTGTACGCCGATTACCGGTTCGAGTGGTCGGATTTCGATCCGAGGCTGGCCGAGGAGACCCGGGCCGAGTTCCCCGATCTCCCACCGGCAGTCATCGCGGTGGCGCTGCGGATCTGGGGACACCTGCACGGGCTGGTGTCGCTCGAGATTCGGGGGAACCTGGGAGCGCAGACCACCAACCCCGAAAAGCTGTACCGCAATGAGGTTTTCGCGCTGCTGCGGTCGTTCGGGCTGACGCCGCCGGGCGACTGAGCGCCCGGCGGTCGGTCACAGCCGGGGGTCGATCGGCTCGGTTTCCAGGGCGAGGACCGCGAAGACCGCCTCGTGGACGCGCCACAGGGGTTCCCCGGTGACGAAGCGGTCCAGGGACTCCAGGCCGAGGGCGTATTCGCGCAGGGCCAGGGAGCGTTTGCCGCCGAGGGCGCGCTGGCGCAGGCGCTGCAGGTTCTCCGGGCGGAGGTATTCCGGTCCGTAGATGATGCGGAGGTATTCCGGGCCGCGGCATTTCACGCCGGGCTGAACCGGGCGGTTGCTCCGGGTGCCGGTACCGGTCACGAAGGAAGCCAGGGGCTTGACCACCATGCCCTCGCCACCGGCGGCGGTGAGCTCGGTCCACCAGGCGGTCGCGGCGGCTTCGCTGACGTGCGGGGCCGCCGCGGCCGGGTCGGCAGCTGTTGCGGTCGCCTCCGTCGCCGTGGCCGCGGTGGTGAGGTCCACGATCATCCGGCGGGTGGGTGTGAACAGTTCCGGGTCGGCAGTGATGAGGCAGTCGATGCGCTCCAGGTGCCAGGTGTGGTCGCGCAGTGCGTGATTCGCACCCTCGGCGGCCAGCAGCTGGAATGGGGCCAGGCGGACTCCGGCGAGGCCGTCGGTGGCCCAGCAGTAGCGGCCGTAGGCGGCGGTGAACGCCTCCGCGTCGGTGCGCCGGTCGACGGTGCGGGCGGCCAGGTCGCCCACCTCGAGACCGCGCGCCACCGCCGCGGCGAGTACCGATTCGGCGGCTCCCAGCGATGCCCGCGCCGCCGTGCCCACCGCCGCGTACTGGGAGCGCAGCAGGCCCAGTGCCTTGGCCGACCAGGGCAGCAGTTCGGTATCGAACAGCAGCCAGTCGGTCGCCAATTCCTCGAACAGGCCGGACTTCTCGGCCGCCGCGCGAACGCGGGCCAGCAGCGCCTCGGTGTCCTCCGGCGCGTCGAAGAACGGGCGGCCGGTGCGGGTGTACACCGCGCCGGTACTGCCGTCGTCGATACCGAAGCGGTCGCGGGCGGTGTCGGCCGAGCGCGCCACCATGACCACGGCGCGCGAACCCATGTGCTTCTCTTCGCACACCACGGTGGCCACGCCCTCGGAGCGGTAGTAGTCGAACGCCTCCGCCGGATGCTCGAGATGACCGTCGACGGCCGAGGTGGCGCAGGGGGACATGGTCGGCGGCAGATACACCAGCCAGCGCGGATCGATGGCGAAGCGGCTCATCACCTCGAGCGCCGCGGCGGCGGCATCCTCCTGGACGCCGACGCGGTCCAGGTAGCGCGTCTGCACCACCCGGCGGCCGAGCACATCGTCGAGATCCAGGACGCCCGGATCGCGGCGCACCGCCTCGGTCGCCCCACCCGGATCCTGGAGCGGGCGGGCCGGCTCGAACCACACCTGTTCCGCCGCGACGGAGACGGTCTCCTTCTCCGGATAGCGCAGGGCGCTGAGCTGGCCGCCGAACACCACGCCGGTATCCAGGCACAGGGTGTTGTTCACCCACTGCAAACGGGTGACGGGGGTGTGCCCGTACAGCACCATGGCCCGGCCGCGATAGTCGTCCGCCCACGGGTAGCGCACCGGCAGCCCGTATTCGTCGGTCTCACCGGTGGTTTCGCCGTACATGGCGAACGAGCGCACCCGGCCGGAGGCCCGGCCCTGGTACTCCTCCTTCAAACCCGCGTGCGCGACAACGAGTTTGCCGTCGTCGAGCACGTAGTGGCTCACCAGTGCCCGGCACCACTCGTGCGCGGCCTTGCGGAAGGCTTCGTCCTCGGCCGCCAGCTGATCCATGGATTCGGCCAGGCCGTGCGCGATCTTGACCTTGCGCCCGTCCAGGGCGCGCACCAGCTTGAATTCGTGATTGCCGGTGACGCACAGCGCGTTTCCGGCGGCCACCATGCCCATGACCAGGCGCAGCACGCCCGGGGTGTCCGGGCCGCGGTCCACCAGGTCGCCGACGAACACCGCGGTGCGGCCGTCGGGGTGGTGCGCGTCCACCGGGCGGCCGTCCTCGTCGCGGGCGACCCGGTAGCCGAGCGTGCCGAGCAGGGTCTCGAGTTCGGAGCGGCAGCCGTGCACGTCGCCGATCACGTCGAACGGGCCGGTGAGGTCACGCCGGTCGTTCCACAGCCGCTCGTTCACGATGGTCGCGGCGTCGATCTCGGCGACGCCGCGCAGGATGTGCACCTTGCGGAAGCCCTCGCGCTCCAGGTGGCGCAGGCTGCGGCGCAGATCGCGCTGCTGGCGCACCACCACGTGCTTGCCCAGGTGGGCGCGGTCGGGGCGCCGGGTATTGCGTTCCAGGCACACCGCGTCCGGGACATCGAGCACGATGGCCACGGGCAGGACGTCGTGGGCGCGGGCCAGTTCGATCAGTTCCCTGCGGGCCTGCGGCTGCACATTGGTCGCGTCCACCACGGTGCGCAGGCCGCGACGCAGCCGCACCCCGGCGATGTGGTGCAGCAGGGCGAAGGCGTCGGGCGTGGCGGACTGATCGTTCTCGTCGTCGCTGACGATGCCGCGGCAGGCATCCGAGGACACGATGGCCGTGGAGCGGAAGTGCTTGCGCGCGAAGGTGGATTTACCGGAGCCGGTACTGCCGACGAGGACGACGAGCGCGAGTTCCGGAATGGACAGCGCGGTCATGACACGACTCCTTTCGTATCGTCGGTGGCGGGTCGGGTGAACACCGCCATCTGGGTGGGTGGGCCGAGGGCGTCGTCCTCGGGGCCGATGGGAACGAAACGCACCGCATAGCCGTAGGTTTCGGCGACGCCGCGCGCCCAGGCGGCGAATTCGCTGCGGCTCCACTCGAAGCGGTGGTCGGCGTGCCGGAACTTGCCCGCGGGCAGGCCCTCGTAGAGCGAGTTGTACTCGCCGTTGGGGGTGGTGACGAGTACGGCTGCCGGTGCGGCGGAACCGAATACGGCATGTTCGAGCGCGCGCAGCCGGGAGGCGTCGACATGCTCGATCACCTCCATGAGCACCGCCGCGTCATACCCGCGCAGCGACGCGTCGGTGTAGGTCAGCGCGCCCTGGCGCAGACTCACCCGCCGTGCCTGCCACTCCGGCAGCCGCGCCATCCGCCGCTTGGCGATATGCAGCGACCGCACGGCCACATCCACGCCCACGATCTCGGTGAACGCCCGATCCGCCACCAGTTCCCGCAGCAGCGCGCCCTCACCGCAGCCCAGGTCGAGCACCCGCTGCGCCCCGACCTCGTGCAGTGCGCGCATGACGGCGGCGCGCCGGGTGACGGCCAGCGACGGTGGCCGGGGTGCGGCTTCGGCCGCTGTCGACACGGCTGCCGTGCTCGCCGTGCGGGCTTCCGGCGTGGCCGGGTGCGGCACGGTGGCGTCCGGTGTGACCGACGGCGCGGTGCCGACCGCGAGCTCCGGGTGTGGTGCCGGGGTCGTGCCGGTCGCCGCTGTGCGGTGTGGTGTGGATGCGGTGGTGACCGGTGCCGATGTCGTGACGACGGGCTCGATGTTCTGGACCGGGGAATTCCCGCCGGTGGAGTTCGCGGCGTCGGTGCTGTGCGCGGCATCCGTGGTTTTCCCGGCGTCGTCTCCTTCCACCACGCGTGCTTCGGCGGCGAGGCTCTCGGAATCGGTTGTGTCGTCCAGGTTCTCCTCGATCGCGCCGAGATCCTCCGGTTCCAGGTCATCCACCTCGGCCAGGCGCGCCAGGGCGGCGCGGACCAGGGTGTGGCGGCGGGAGAGGTAGCGGCGGGTGATCCATTCGCGGTCCGGGTGGTCGGCGAGCCAGCCGGCGCCGAAGCGCAGCAGCTTGTCGATCTCGGTGGTGTCGAGCCAGTAGTGTTTGCTGCCGTCCAGGACGGGGAGCAGGACGTAGAGGTGGGCGAGGGCGTCCGCCAGGCGCAGTGCGCCGGTGAGTTCCAGTCGCAGGTAATGGGATTCGCCCCACTCGGGGAAGGCCGGGTCCAGGGGCAGTGGCGTCGCCACCACGGTCCAGCCGAGGGGCGCGAAGACGCGCTCGGCCGCTTCCGGGCCGCCCTTGCAGGGGACCGCGGGCAGGTCGATGCGCAGGGGCAGCACCAGGTCCGGCAGTTCGGGGCGCTGGGCGCAGCGGCCGTGCAGGGCCGAGCCGAACACCTTGGCGATCGCCACCGACAGCAGGGACGAGGCCGCGTACGGCCGGTCGTTCACATACTGGGCGAGGCTGAATTCCGGTGTGCCGCGTTGTTTTCCGCGTACCAGCCGAACCGGATCCACCTCCAGCAGCAGTGCCGCGGTGCAGCGCTGGGCGGTCGCCTCGGGGTAGAGCACGTGCGCCATGCCGTACGACTGCTCGAACGCCTGCACCTTGGCGGGGTTCTTGTGCAGCAGATAGCCCAGGTCGTCCGCCGTCCAGGCGGCGTCCTCCGGTCGCGTACAGGTAATGGTCAACAGCACCCGGCGATCGTCTCCCACCCGCATGTCACCCGCAATCGAATTCACCCCGTACCGGTGTCGGGTGCGGCGAGTTCGGTGGCCGCTCAGCTCGTTCGTGTAGTTTCGGCGCGGACATCGCCGCCCACAGGGTGGCCGGATAGGCAGCGAGGAGATGCGGATGCGCGTGGTGGGCAGGATCGGGTCGATCGGCGTGGCGGCCTGCGCCGTGCTGGCGTTGGCGGGCTGTGGTGAGGACACGAGCAAGTCCGCCGACTCGACGACCACCGAGTCCACCAGCGTCGCGGCGCTGCCGCAGACCACCGCGTCCAAGGGCCGCGAATGCACCGCCGAGGACATCGGCGTCACCGGCGGGTTCGGCGAGGCTCCCGAGATCACCATTCCGGACGACTGCGATCCGCCGACACAGCTCGTCGTGAAGGATCTGGTGGTCGGCGACGGCCCGGCCGCCAAGGCGGGCGATCAGCTGACCATGAACTACACGCTCGTCACCTGGTCGGACAAGAAGAAGCTGGACAGCTCCTTCGACCGCGGTGAGACCTTCCCGCTGACCCTGGGTCAGGGCATGGTCATCGAGGGCTGGGACACCGGCCTGGAGGGCGTCACCGAGGGCAGCCGCCGCCTGCTCATCGTCCCGCCGGAGCTGGGCTACGGCTCCAGCAGCCGCGGCGGCATGAAGCCGAACGAGACCCTGGTCTTCGTGACCGATGCCGTGAAAGTGGGCTAGCGAACGCCGTCGCGGCCCCTACGCAGCCGATTGCACCGCTCGAACCCCCGTCGACTACCCTGGTCGGGATGCCTACGGGGGGACCGAGCCGTCAATACGAACGAACGAACCAACGAACAAGGAGCATGTCCGTGAAGAGCACCGTCGAGCAGCTGAGCCCGACCCGGGTCCGGATCAATGTCGAGGTGCCCTTCGAGGAGCTGAAGCCGGACTTCGACAAGGCGTACAAGGCGCTGGCGTCGCAGGTCCGCATCCCCGGTTTCCGTCCGGGTAAGGCCCCGGCCAAGCTCCTCGAGGCCCGTCTCGGCCGCGGCGCGGTGCTGGAGCAGGTCGTCAACGACGTGCTGCCCAAGCGCTACAGCGAGGCCGTCATGACCTCCGAGGTGAAGGTCATCGGCCAGCCCGAGATCGAGATCACCAAGATCGAGGACGGCCAGGAGCTGGCGTTCACCGCCGAGGTCGACGTGCGTCCCGAGATCACCCTGCCCGACTTCGCGAGCCTGTCGGTCACCGTCGACCCGATCGAGGTCTCCGACGAGGACGTGGAGAAGCAGCTGGACTCGCTGCGCCAGCGCTTCGGCACCCTGACCTCGGTCGAGCGCGCCATCGAGAACGGCGACTTCGTCTCCATCGACCTGTCCGCCACCGTGGACGGCCAGGAGGTCGAGGAGGCCTCGACCACCGGCCTGTCGCACGAGGTCGGTTCCGGGCAGCTGATCGAGGGCCTGGACGAGACCCTGATCGGCCTGAAGGCGGAGGAGTCCAAGGACTTCACCTCCAAGCTGGTCGCCGGTGAGCACGCGGGCAAGGACGCCGTCATCACCGTCAAGGTGAACTCGGTCAAGGAGCGCGAGCTGCCCGAGGCCGACGACGAGTTCGCCCAGATGGCAAGCGAATTCGACACCATCGACGAGCTGAAGGCCGATCTGGTCAAGCGCGTCGAGCAGTCCAAGAAGGTGCAGCAGGCGGGCGAGATCCGCGACAAGGTGCTCGACGCCCTGCTGGCGGCCACCGATGTGCCGCTGCCGGAGAAGGTCGTGCAGGCCGAGATCGACGCGGTGCTGCACGACGCCGTCCACGGCTTCGACCACGACGAGGCCAAGCTGGCCGAGGCGCTGGAGGCGCAGGGCTCCTCCCGCGAGGAGTTCGACAAGGACACCAAGGAGGCGGCCGAGAAGTCGGTCAAGACCCAGCTGGTGCTCGATGTCGTCGCCGAGCAGGAGAACACCCAGGTCGGCCAGGACGAGCTGACGGAGCGGATCATCTTCCAGGCGCAGCGCTACGGCATGTCGCCCGACCAGTTCATCCAGCAGGTGCAGCAGGCGGGCCAGCTCGGCGCGATCTTCGCCGATGTGCGCCGGGGCAAGGCCCTGGCCGGTGTGGTCACCGCCGCGACCGTCACCGACACCGCGGGCAACACCGTGGACACCGCCGAGATGTTCGGCGCTCCGGCCGAAGAGGCCGAGGAAGTCTCCGCCCAGGAACTCGCCGAGGTGGCCGACGCCGCCGAGGCCGAGGCCAAGTAGACGAGGCCGGATAAATACGGCACTACGGCGCGTGTAGGTTTTGCGCTGTGAGCGAAGCAGGGCGGTACCGGGAGTTCGGTGCCGCCCTGCTTCGTTAGGGTTTGTGTCAGCGAATCAGTAGGGCTTGGTGGGACCAGGCCGGTGAGAGAGGGCAGGTATCCGTGACAATCAATCAGGCAGGGGTGCAGATGACGTCGCCGACTGCGGGTCTCAACCTCAGTGATTCGGTGTACGAGCGGTTGCTGCGCGAGCGCATCATCTTCCTGGGCAGCCAGGTCGACGACGACATCGCCAACAAGCTCTGCGCCCAGATCCTCCTGCTGTCGGCGGAAGACCCGACCCGGGACATCTCGCTGTACATCAACTCGCCGGGTGGTTCGGTGACCGCGGGTATGGCGATCTACGACACCATGCAGTTCGCGGAGTGCGACATCCGTACGGTCGCCATGGGTCTGGCCGCCTCCATGGGCCAGTTCCTGCTGGCCGCGGGCACCAAGGGCAAGCGCTACGCACTGCCGCACTCGCGGATCATGATGCACCAGCCGTCGGCCGGTATCGGCGGCTCCGCGGCCGATATCGCCATTCAGGCCGAGCAGTTCGCCTACACCAAGCGCGAATTGAACGAGTTGCAGGCGCAGCACACCGGCAAGTCGGTGGAGCAGGTCACCGCCGACGCCGACCGCGACCGCTGGTTCACGCCGAACGAGGCGCTCGACTACGGCTTCATCGATCACGTGATCACCCACTCGCGTCAGGCGAACGGCAACTAGTCCGCAGCCCACCCACTCAGACCTCTTGGAGACATCTATGTCGAACATGTTCGATCCGCGGGCCGCGGGCATCACTTTCGCCGCCGCGGGCTCCAGCCTGCCGCAGGCCCGCTACATCCTGCCGTCCTACACCGAGCAGACCAGCTTCGGCGTCAAGGAGACCAACCCGTACACCAAGCTGTTCGAGGAGCGCATCATCTTCCTCGGCGCGCCCATCGACGACACGTCGGCCAACGACATCATGGCGCAGCTGCTGGTGCTGGAGTCGCTGGATCCCGACCGTGACATCACCATGTACATCAACTCGCCCGGTGGCTCGCCGGTGTCGCTGATGGCCATCTACGACACCATGCAGTACGTGCGTGCCGATGTGGCCACCGTGTGCCTGGGCCAGGCGGCCTCGGCGGCGGCGGTGCTGCTGGCCGCGGGCGCGCCCGGCAAGCGTGCCGCGCTGCCCAACGCGCGCGTGCTCATCCACCAGCCCTACACCCAGGGCGGTTTCCAGGGTCAGGTCTCCGACCTGGAGATCCAGGCCGCGGAGATCGAGCGCACGCGCTCGCTGCTGGACACCATCCTCGCCCGCCACACGGGCAAGGAGGCCGAGATCATCCGCCGCGACACCGACCGCGACAAGATCCTCACCGCCGACGAGGCGAAGGACTACGGAATCGTCGACACGGTGTTCGAATACCGCAAGCTCAGCGCGCAGCGGTAGACGTTTCTCCGGTGGCGGAGCGGGTGCGGCTCCGCCACCCGGCAGGGGTGAGTCCACGCACATGTCCGGTGAGAAACGTGCTCAAGTTATCGACCTCGGTCGCGAATAGCGGGTACGGTCACTCTAGGGACCTTTGCTCGTGGTTGTCGGCTCTGCCGAACCGCTCACATCTGAAGGCGGTAAGCGAATTGCCGCTCCGGGGTGAGGGCATACGCTGGATAGGTGGCAGGCTCCGGCAGCCGAGACAGACGGTTGCACGCGGACAAGGAAGTAGGGACCCAGGAGATGGCGCGCATCGGTGATGGCGGCGATCTGCTCAAGTGCTCGTTCTGTGGGAAGAGCCAGAAGCAGGTCAAGAAGCTCATTGCGGGACCGGGGGTGTACATCTGCGACGAGTGCATCGATCTGTGCAATGAGATCATCGAGGAGGAACTCGCCGAATCGAGCGAGGTCAAACTCGACGAGCTCCCGAAGCCCACGGAGATCCGGGACTTCCTCGAGCAGTACGTGATCGGGCAGGATGCCGCCAAGCGCAATCTCGCCGTGGCCGTGTACAACCACTACAAGCGGATCCAGGCGGGCGACAAGGGCCGCGACCCCCGGGGTGAACCGGTCGAGTTGGCCAAGTCGAACATTCTCATGCTGGGCCCGACCGGTTGCGGCAAGACCTATCTGGCGCAGACGCTGGCCAAGATGCTGAACGTGCCGTTCGCCATCGCCGACGCCACCGCGCTCACCGAGGCCGGATACGTCGGCGAGGATGTCGAGAACATTCTGCTGAAGCTCATCCAGGCCGCCGACTACGACGTGAAGCGCGCCGAGACGGGCATCATCTACATCGACGAGGTCGACAAGATCGCCCGCAAGTCGGAGAACCCCTCCATCACCCGCGATGTGTCGGGTGAGGGTGTGCAGCAGGCGCTGCTGAAGATTCTCGAGGGCACGCAGGCGTCGGTGCCGCCGCAGGGCGGCCGCAAGCATCCGCATCAGGAATTCATCCAGATCGACACCACCAATGTGCTGTTCATCGTGGCGGGTGCGTTCGCGGGGCTGGAGAAGATCGTTCAGGATCGAATCGGCAAGCGTGGTATCGGTTTCGGCGCCGAGGTGCGCTCCAAGGCCGAGGTCGATACCACCGATCACTTCGCCGAGGTGATGCCGGAGGATCTGATCAAGTTCGGTCTCATCCCGGAATTCATCGGCCGGCTGCCCGTGGTCGCGTCGGTCACCAACCTGGACAAGGAATCGCTGGTCCGGATTCTGGCCGAGCCGAAGAACGCACTCGTCAAGCAGTACGTGCGGCTGTTCGAAATGGACGGCGTGGACCTGGAATTCACCCAGGATGCCCTGGAAGCCGTTGCCGACCAGGCGATTCTGCGCGGTACCGGCGCGCGTGGCCTGCGCGCCATCATGGAGGAGGTCCTCCTGCCGACCATGTACGACATCCCCAGCCGCGATGACGTGGCCAAGGTCGTCGTCACCGCCGACACCGTCAACGACAATGTGCTGCCGACCATCGTGCCGCGCAAGCGCCAGCAGGGTCCGGAGCGCCGCGAGAAGTCGGCCTAGGACGCCTCGGGTTCCTCCCGGATCCCAGAAAACCGCCAAAACCACCGGTGGCCCCGCGATCGTCGCGGGGCCACCGTGCCGTGTACGGCCGGGGCCGAAGGTCAGTCCCGTGCCCACGGGACGCGGCAGGCGTCCCGGCTGAACCCCTGGTCGGTGATGCCCAGTGCGTGATACGTGCGGGAGCGGGAGTTCTCCAGCGCGATCTGGTAGGTCAACTCCATGACACCCGCGGTCCCGAAGCGTCGCTTCAGGTCCGTGACCTGCTCGTCGGTGACGGTGGGCGGGGTGGCGGTCATGGCGTCGGCGTAGGCGATGGCGGCGCGCTCGTCCGCGCTGTAGTGCGGGGAGGTCGCGAACTCGTCGATGTGCTGGAGCTTGTCGATATCCAGGTCGGAATGCTTCATGAGCATGGTGCCGAAGTCCACGCACCAGGAGCAGCCGACGGTGGACGCCACCCGGAAGACCGCGATCTCGCGGACGGCGGCGGGCAGTTGCGTGGACGCCTTCTCCACCATCGTCTCGTGCACGCCCGCGGCCCGCATCAGCTTCGGATGGTTCGCCAGTACCGCGAACGGTTCCGGCACCTCGCCGAAGCGGCGCTTGCTGTACCGGTAGGCGATACGCGTGAGCAGACCGGCCTGCTGCGGCGTGACGGTGGGAATTCGGGTGCTACCCATGACGGCCTCCTTCGATCCGTGGGATGGTGCTGTCCCTTGGACGAGGTGGACCCGCCGAACGTGACGGGTCGCCGCGGGTGACTCGGCTCACGGTGTCACGAGGTTGGTGGCAGAAGCTCCATCATGGGTCTCCTGTCGGTCGGAATCGGTGACGATCGGGGGAGCGATCGCGCCCGTTTCGAGAATCGCCGTTGACTCTCCTGGTTCGCCTTTGAACCTTCATTCCTGCTTCGGAAATCGGCGCTCGCGCTACACCTGTTACGACGGTGCGGCCGGAGAGAATTCATCGCACCCGACGCGAGTTTCCGACGAGGTGCGCGGGGCCGGTCAGCGCGGCGGGCGGGTGCCCTGGCCGCGGGTGTGCCGGGTGCTGCGCCGCTGTGGAAAACGCAGGGTGAAGGGGGCGGGCTCGGGCACCGGATGGCGTTCGCGCGGGGCCACGAACACGCAGGCCACGCCGAGCGCGGGAATCAGGATCAGGGAGACGGCGCTGAGTACCGCGCTGACGCCGCTCAGTTCATCGGGCCAGTGGGTGAGGTGATACAGCAGATGCGGCAGACCGAATACCGCCCAGGCCACGCCCGCCACCCGCGCGACCATGCTGTCCATCAGATACAGGGCGGCCAGCGCCACCACGGCCAGCGCGAGGAAGAACGCGCCCACATCGGCGGCCAGATGATGGTTGTACGGCCCGTCCACGCTCACCCAGCGCATTCCGAAACCCGGGAAGCTGTCGTACCAGGAACGCGGGGCCAGCACCGCCCACAGGCCGGTCAGCAGCCCGATGAAGGCGAGGATGCCAAGCACGATGCGCAGGGCCAGCCACCGACGGCGGTTCACATCCAGGCGCATGCGCACCCGGAGACCGTCCCCGGTGCCGCGCAACGAGATTCGCATCGTGCCCTCCCGCCCCAGGTCGAATCGGTGGCGATGCTGATCACGGTAATTCGGTGGGCGGGAGGGGGCAAGGGATGTCAGGTCTCGGATCTATTCCACGACCATGTCGCTATTCCATGACCATGTCGTCGGGACCCCAGTAGGCGCGCATGGCGACGATCTTGCCCGCGTCGTCGAATTCCATGGTGTCGATGGCCGACAGCGTCATCCGCTTGTCGCCGTAGACGGCGGTGAGGGTGAAGGAGGCCGCGGCGCAGTTGCCGGCGACCCGGACGGCGTGCAGTTCGGTACTGCGCTGGTCGGCGCTGTCGAGTGCGGCGTAGAGCTCGCGGATGGCGTCGTGGCCCACCCGGGTCGGGGTGCCGATCGGGTCCTCGACGGTGGCCTCGGGTGCGTAGAGGGCGATGATGTCGTCGGTGGGTCCGGTGGCGACCAGCTTCAGATACTGTTCGACCACGTCGCGGGGCTGCGCTGCCATGAGAACTCCCAGGAAAGTGGAACGTGTTCTAGGTTCGTACTGTAGGTCGCAGCGTAGCAGTGCGGCGGCGGTGGTCACACCGTGCGGCTCGATGAGTGAACATCGTCGATGCGCTCGATTCCGGTGTAGACGTTCATCGAGTCACCGCGCAGGAATCCGACCAGGGTCAGCCCGGCGTCCTCGGCCATGTCCACCGCCAGGGAACTGGGGGCCGAGACCGCGCACAGCAGCGGGATGCCCGCCATGGCGGCCTTCTGCACCAGCTCGAAGGAGGCGCGCCCGCTCACCATGAGTACCAGATCGTGTGCGGGCAGCCGATTCTCGCGCAGCGCCCAGCCGATCACCTTGTCCACGGCATTGTGGCGGCCGACATCCTCGCGCACGGCCAGTGCGGTGCCGTCGGCGGTGAACAGACCGGCCGCGTGCAGGCCGCCGGTGGCATCGAAAACCGTCTGCCGGGAACGCAGTTCGCCGGGCAGGGTGGTGAGGACGGTGGTCTTCACCGAGAGGCCCGCGGCGGGAATCGGGAACGGCAGCCGGGTGCGCACCTCGTCGAGCGCCGTCTTGCCGCAGAGCCCGCACGAACTGTTGGTGAGGAAGTTGCGCGGCCGCGCCGGAACCGGGTGGCGCAGGCGGATATCGAGCACATTGTAGGTATTGCGGCCGTCGGCGTCGGTGCCCGCGCAGTAGCGGGCGGTGACGATATCGGCGGCGGCGGTGATCAGGCCCTCGCTGAACAGGAAACCGTGCACCAGATCGATGTCCGCGCCCGGGGTGCGCATGGTGACCGTGAGCGACCGGCCGTCGACGCGGATCTCCAGCGGTTCCTCCACGGCCACGGAGTCCGGACGCCGCACCACCCCGGTGGGGGAGATGCGCATGGTCTTGCGGCGGGCGGTGACTCTACTCATGCGGGTGCCGATGGCGTTCGAGCCGAATCGTGATCGCCTTGGAGACCGGGGTATTGGACCGCCGGGCGACATGGTCGAGCGGGACGAGCGGATTGGTTTCGGGATAGTAGGCCGCCGCGTTGCCGCGCGGCGTGGAGTAGGCGACCAGGCGGAAACCGGATACGCGCCGTTCCTGCGGCGCGGCATCGGGTGTCGCGGGGTTGGTCCATTCGGAGACGAGGTCCACGAGTTCATCCTCGACGAAACCGAGAGCGGCGATGTCCTCGGCATTGAGCAGGACGACCTTGCGGCCGTTGTGGATACCACGATAGCGGTCGTCGAGGCCGTAGATGGTGGTGTTGTACTGATCGTGGCTGCGCAGCGTCTGCAGGATGAGGCGGCCCTCGGGGACGGGCAGCCAGTGCAAGGCGTTGGTCGCGAAATTGGCCTTACCCGTCGCGGTCCGGAACTCGCGAGCGTCACGAGGCGGATGTGGAAGCTGGAAGCCATTGCGGCCCCGAACTTTTCGATTGTACTCGGCGCAGCCGGGCACCACCCGGGCGATGGCGTCGCGAATGCGGTCGTAGTCGCGCCGGAACTGCTCCCACGGCACCGGATGCTCGGGGCCGAACAACTCCCGCGCGAGTTCGCACACGATGGCGACCTCGCTGCGCAGGTGCTCGCTCACCGGCGTCAACCGGCCGGTGGACAGGTGCACCATGGACATGGAGTCCTCCACCGAAACCTGTTGGCGCTTACCGTCCTGCAGATCGTCGTCCGTGCGGCCCAGGGTGGGCAGGATCAGCGCGGTCCGGCCGTGCACCACATGGCTGCGGTTGAGTTTCGTGGAAACCTGCACGGTGAGCTCACAATTGCGCAGCGCCGCCTCGGTGACGTCGGTATCGGGGGTGGCGGAGGCGAAATTGCCGCCCATGCCGAAGAAGACCTTCGCCCTGCCGTCGCGCATGGCGCGAATGGCCGCCACCGTATCCCAGCCGTGCCGGCGCGGGCTGGTGATGCCGAATTCGGCGTCCAGCGCCGCCAGGAAGGTCTCCGGCATCTGCTCCCAGATGCCCATGGTGCGATCGCCCTGCACATTGGAGTGACCGCGCACCGGGCAGACGCCCGCGCCCGGCTTGCCGATCATGCCGCGCAACAGCAGCAGATTGGTGGCCTCCTCGATGGTGGCGACACCGTGCACCTGCTGGGTGAGGCCCATGGCCCAGCACACGATGGTGGCCTTCGACTCGGCCAGCAGGCGGGCCGTGCGTTCCAGCTGCTCGCGGGTGAGACCGGTGGCCTGCTCCACCACGCCCAGATCGACGGCGCGCATATGCTTCTCGTATTCCGCGAAACCCGCCGTATGGGCGTTGACGAAGGTGCGGTCGACCACGGTGCCCGGCGCGCGATCCTCGGCCTCGAACAGCAGCTTGCCCAGGCCCTGGAACAACGCCATATCGCCGCCGAGCCGGATCTGCAGGAAATCGTCGGCGATCTCGACGCCGGTGGTGAAACCCTTGACCGTCTGTGGGTCACGGAAGCCGATGAGACCGGTCTCCGGCAGCGGATTCACCGCGATGATCCGCGCGCCGTGGGCCTTGGCCTCCGCGAGCGAGGACAGCATGCGCGGATGGTTGGTGCCGGGATTCTGCCCGGCGATCAGGATCAGGTCGGCGTGGGCGAAATCGTCGATGGTGACCGAACCCTTGCCGATGCCGATGGACGAGGTGAGCGCCGCGCCCGAGGACTCGTGGCACATATTCGAGCAGTCCGGCAGATTGTTCGTGCCGAGGCTGCGAGCCAGCAGCTGGTACAGGAACGCCGTCTCGTTGGAGGTGCGGCCGGAGGTGTAGAAGACCGCCTCGTCCGGGGTGGACAGACCACGCAGGGTGTCGGCGATGAGACGGTAGGCGTCGTCCCAGGAGATGGGGGAGTAGTGCTCGTCGCCGGGGCGCAGCACCATGGGCTCGGTGATGCGGCCCTGCTGGCCCAGCCAGTAGCCGGACTTCTCGGCGAGATCGCGCAGGGAGTGCTCGGCGAAGAACTCCGGGGTGACGGTGCGCAGTGTCGCCTCCTCGGCCACCGCCTTCGCGCCGTTCTCACAGAATTCGGCCACCCGGCGCGTACCCGTGGGGTCCGGCCACGCACAGCTCGGACAGTCGAATCCGTGGCGCTGGTTCAGGCGGGACAGGGTGCGGGCGGTGCGGACCACCCCCATCTCCTCGACCGCGCGCTCCAGGGCCACGGTCACCGCCCGCACACCCGCCGCCTGCGTCTTCGGCGGGCTGACGGTCAGTTCGGCCTCATCGATGTCCTGTTTCGGCGCGGCGCGATGCATGCGGCCATTGTCCTCTTCCGCGCGGGGACCGCCGGAATCGGGGGCATCGGCGTGCCGGGGGTGACGGGCCAGACCCGAGGACTCCCGATCGGGTACGACGGGTCACGGCGCGACCGATCTCGACGGCGGGCGGTGGTGGCTGTCGGCGCGGTCTGGGTGCTGCTCGGGTCCGAACAGACACGGACCACCGTGATCGGCGGTGCCGTACTCGGCGCCGCTACCGGAATCGCGGCGGCCGTGGCGTGCCGCCGACCCGGCCGCCGTCGCCGCTATCCGCGCATCACTCGGCCTCGAGACCTGTTGCGGGAGCCGCGATCCGGGCGAGGAGCGTGGATGGCGGTCAGCTGCCGATCGAGGTTCGCGTCAGCGTCGTTGCGGGCGAAGGGGTTCGGTGCTGTAGGTGAGGATGCGGTCGGCGATGCGCAGGCTCCAGCCCGGCTGCAATTCCATCGGCTGCGCACCCAGCCGAATCCAGTCCTCCGCGCGCGGGGGCGCGATGTAGGTACCGCCCGGGGTGGCGGCGTCCTGTACGAAAACCCCCGCGCCCTCGATGAACACCCGCGCGTGCACCCGCGAGATGTGCCGGTCGCCGGTGAGGGCGATGGGGGAGGCCGCCGCCCGGCGCACCGCCTCGTCGACCATGGGATCGCGGCCGATCACATACGGGCGATCCAGCGGATAGGACGCACCGCCCGACATGGTGAGCGCGCCGAGCGGTTCGGCCAGCACTGTCGTTTCCGGCGCGGGCTGTCGCGGCGGCTCAACCGCCTGGGCCGACCACGCCTTGGGCACGACCCAGGGTTTCGCCGCCGGTACCGGGTGTGCGGGTTCGGCCGGTGCCGAATGCGCCTGCCGCTGAGCGGCTTCCAGCGCGGGATGCGGGTCGTGTCGTGCGGCGTCGTGCGGTCCGGGCGTGGGATGTGGGCTCTGCCGTGCGGCGTCGGGCGCTCCGGGCGCGGGATGTGGTTCGTGTCGTGCGGGCTCGGGTGTCGTTGGCTCGGGCCGTGACTGCGGCCGCGTGGGCTTTCCCTGCTTCGGGGCGAGCCGCGCCTGCTGGGCCGAATCGGCCGCCGGTTCGGCGGAATCCGGGCCGTCGGCGTCCTCCATGGCGGCCGCCCGGGCGTCGAACGGTGCGGTACGCGGAGGCTCGGCTGACGGGGAAGCCTCCGTCCCACGCTTCGGTCGGTCGGATGCGGAGCGCTCGGAACGTGCGGGTTTCGACGTGGCCTCGGACTCGCCGCGTGCGGCACCGGCCTGCGGTGTCGCGGGTTGCGCGGCGGCCGATCGCTTGCCCAACATGACTGTGGGCGGCGGACTCTCGGCGGGCGGACGGTCCGGATCGGGCCGGTCACCGGAGAGTTGGGTGGCGGCGTGCGCGGCGGGAGGAATGTCGCTGCCCGGTCGGATCTTCGGTCCGGAGGAGCGTGCGGAATCCGCTCTGGACACCGGCGACGACGGTGCGGGGGATCCGGTGGCCAGCGGTGTGGTGGCGGCCGGATTGGGGATCGTGCGTTCGGGATAGCCGGTGCGCGACACCCCTCGCTCGGGCGGCTGGCGCACCGCTCGGTCCGCTGACGGGGCAGCCTCCTCGCTGCCGCTGCCGCTGCCGCTGCCGCTGCCGCTGCCGCTGCCGCTGCCGCTGCCGCTGCCGCTGCCGCTGCGGTGACGGGCGGGGGCGTGCAGGATGAAGCCGCCGCCGGGGGCGATGCCGGAGCGGAGGTCGGTGTGGGGGATCTCGGTGGTGGTGTCGTCGGTGCCGACCGTGATGCGGCGGACGGGGTCGCGGATGATTTCGTCGGTCCAGGTCATGGCGCGGTCGCCGGAGAGTTCGCGAGCGCCCTCCGGGCCGTCCACCACCGCCCGGACCTGGCCGCGCAGCAGGATCAGCAAGCCGTCGGAGGTCGGCGCGACCACTCCGAACGACGGCGACTGCGCCGATCCACCCGCGAAGATCGCCGCGGCCAGGCGCTGGGCGATGGCGACACCCGGATCGGCGGCCCCGGCCGCTGCCTCGGCCGCCCCGAGAATCCGCTCGGTGGACGGTGTCGCACCGGTGAGGAACAGCACCACGCTTCCGAATCGCGCGATCAGCCCGTCTCCCCGCGACAGCGCCACCGTGGACGGAATACGACCCATTGCGCGCCTCCTCTCCCCTGGCGCATCGGATACCGCTGCCCAGAATAGGACGTTCCCCCGGTCGAGGGGACGTCTCGATCCGTCCCATGGACGCCGTCCACCCGCCGCAGCGAACTTCCAGTGGCCTTTCCGGACGAATTGAGCGTGTTTCGATGCGCCGTGACGTGGCACACGCGACGATCGACGCAGATCGTCGGCGCACCCGGCGTCGACTCGGTACGACGAGGACTGCTCCATGCGCATGACCACGGGAAACCGAGAATCCACCCGCCCGCTCATCGCGGTGGGGGCGGGCTGTGCGGCCCTGGCCGCCACCCTGCTCACCACGCCCACCGCGGCCGCCACCGCCACTCGCATCGGTGTCGAACCGAGTATCAGCTTCGGTTCGGCGACCAGCTACGGGGCCGGATGCACCTATCCGGTGAACGTGTACGTGGACGATCCGGTGACGCCGGTCGTCATCTACGACAACGGGGTGGCGTTCGCCGTGGTCCGGCCGTCCGGAGCGATCGCCACCGGACACTGGACCCCGGCCGCGCCGGGAGAACACCGGTTGCAGGCCATCCAACCCAATGCCGGGGGCGACGTGGTGCCCTACGTCGACCTCACGGTGGGCGTCGGGCTCAACTCCGGATCCGGCTGCATCGTCACCCACTAGTGGGGGAATAGGCTCCGCACGTCGACAGCTGTGTCTTGGCATACGGCAGGCGAGAGGAGTCCACATGGCAGGCGGACGCGCACTGGTGCTCGGGGGCGGCGGCGTCGCCGGAATCGCATGGCAGAACGGAGTGCTCGTCGGGCTCGCCGATGCGGGCGTGGTGGTGACCGACGCCGACCTGCTGGTCGGAACGTCGGCTGGCGCCAATGTGGCGGCGCAGATCAGCAGCGGGCTGTCACGAGAAGAGTTGTACCGCAGGCAGATCGACGCGCGAGTACAGAGCCGGGAGGTGCTGCCGCCCGGGAATCCGCTCACCGAACTCACCGCCGCGCGGGCCGCCATCGCGGCCGAAATCGACGATCCGGCGGAAATACGCAGGAGGGTGGGGGCTTTCGCGCGCGCCTCACGAACCGTTCCGGCGCAGGTGCGGCGGGCCGTTGTGGAAAGCCGCCTGCCCGTGCTCGAATGGCCGCAGCGGCGACTGCTGGTGATCGCGGTCGATGCGGTGAGCGGGGAGCCACAAGCGTTCGATCGGAATTCCGGGGTGTCGCTGGTGGACGCGGTGACGGCGAGTTCGGCGGTGCCGGGGGTGTGGCCGGTGGTTGAGATCGGGGGTGCGCTGTACACCGATGGCGGGGTTCGCAGCACCACCAACGCCGATTACGCGCGAGGATGCGCACGGGTGCTGATACTCGCGCCGCTACCCGTCTGGCCCCTGGACGATGAGGTGGCGGAATTGGTCACTGGTGGGGCGCGGGTGGAGGTCATCGCGCCGGACGATGCTTCGGTAGTGGCGTTCGGGGAGAACCCGTTGGATCCGGACTGCCGGGTTGCGGCGGCGAAAGCCGGGCGGGCGCAGGGGGAAGCGGAGGCCGAGCGGATCGGTCGATTGTGGAAGTGAGGGTTCGGGCGAAAACCGGTCCCACGCCCGAAGAAGCGGGCGGCGGGGCGAACCCGACCGCTCGGCGGGGCGCCGAGCGGGGATGTCGAGTACGGCTGTCCATGGTCGGCCGAGCGCGGGATGTCGAGCGTGGCGCCCGCGCGGTCGGCCGAGTACGAGTGTCCGAGGGCGGCGTTTCCGTTCCGGTCAGGCGAAGGCGGCTTTCGCGGCGGGTTCGGCGGCGGAGCGGGCCTCGGGGACGAGGCCGATTCGGGTGCGGCGGTCGAGCAGGTCGGCCGGGGTGAGGGCGGCCTCGTGGGTGGTGGCGAAGGCGAATTCGGCGGCGGTGACGTCCAGGCCGGGGGCCACCGGGGCGGCCAGGTCGGGGTTGGCCTCGGTCAGGGCGAGGACGGCGGGGGCCTCGGAGCCGTAGCGTTCGATGAGGTCGGGAGTGGCGGGGATGCGGTCGCGGGCCGCGCCGGAGACGGCTCCGACCAGGGGCAGACGCCGGGTGCGGCACGGGCGGGCGGTGAGTCCGCGGTGGGTGAGGACGGCGTCCACGGTGTCCTCGGCCATCTTCCGGTAGGTGGTCAGTTTGCCGCCCACGACGGTGATGACGCCGGAGGGGGAGGGCAGCACCGCGTGCTCGCGGGAGATGTCGGCGGTGGCATCGTCGGCGGTGCGCAGCAGGGGCCGCAGGCCCGCGAAGGTGCCGCGAATATCGCCGCGGGTCAACGGTTCCCGCAGCACGGTGTTGACCGTGTCGAGCAGGAAGTCGATCTCGGCGTCGGTGGCGTGCGGCACGTCGGGGACGGGGCCGGGCGCTTCCTCGTCGGTGAGGCCCAGATAGACCCGGCCGTGGGCGGCGGGGAAGGCGAAGACGAAACGGCTGATGCTGCCCGGAATCGGAATGGTGAGCGAGGCGTCGAGCCCGCCGAAGGACGCCGCGTCGAAAACCAGATGCGTACCGCGCGAAGGCCGCAGCTCGATACTCGAATCGACCTGATCGGCCCACACTCCGGTGGCATTGACCACCGCCCGCGCCCGCACGGACAGGGTTTCGCCGGTGAGCCGGTCGTGCAGCGTCGCCGCATCGCCGGTGACCCGCGTCGCCTCCACCCGGGTGAGCACCGACGCCCCGTGCAGCGCCGCCGTGCGCGCGATCGCCACCACCAACCGAGCATCGTCCACCAGCTGCCCGTCCCAGGCCAGCAGCCCGCCGCGCAAACCGTCCCGGCGCACCGTCGGAGCCAGGCGCAGCGCCTCCGCCGCCGCCACCCGGCGCGAGCGCGGCAGTACGGCCGCCGACGTTCCGGCCGTGCGGCGCAAGACATCTCCGGCGAGGAAGCCGGCCCGGATCAGGCCCTGCCGCGCCGCACCGATGCTCGGCAGCAGCGGCACCACCTGCGGTAGCGCCCGGGTCAGATGCGGAGCCGTGCGGGTGAGCAGGATGTGGCGCTCCACCGCACTCTCGTGCGCGATGCCGACCCCGCCGCTGGCCAGATACCGCAGCCCGCCGTGCACCAGTTTGGAACTCCACCGGCTGGTGCCGAAGGCCAGGTCGTGTTTCTCCACCAGGACCGTGCGCAGTCCGCGCGCGGCGGCGTCCAACGCCACGCCCGCACCGGTGATGCCGCCGCCGACCACCAGCACGTCGATCTCGCCGCCGTCACCCAGCGCCCGCAGCTCGCGCTCGCGCCGCTCGGCATTGAGCGCGGAGCTGGGCTGTGCCGAATTTCCGGTCATGACTTGGCCTTTCGAAGAGGGCGCACTAGCGCCCGGCGTGCGGGGTGAGATAGCTGTCGATGGCGTAGGCGAGTTCGGCGTCGAGATGGTCGGCGTCGAGGAACTGGGCGACCGTGCCCGCCGACTGCACCGCCGACTGGCTCATGAGCAGCAGCATGGTGGCCATCCGCTCGGGATCGCCGTCGCGAATGGAACCGTCGGCCTGCCCGGCCAGAATGCTGTCGGCGAACATCTCGATGAGCCGCCGCTGATTTCGGCCCAGTCGCTCGAACACGTAGGTGAGCATCACGTCGGTGTCGGCGCGAAAGATCTTGCTGAACAACGGGTTCTCCCGCACCGCCGCACCGCCGCCGACGATGGCCATGCACAGGCGCTCCCGCGAGTTGCCCTCGTCGGGTACGGCGCGGGCGACGATCTCGCGGAGCTCCCGCACCAGCAGGTCGGCCACCAGCGATCCGGTATCGGGCCAGCGGCGGTAGACGGTGGGGCGGCTCACGCCCGCCCGCCGCGCCACCTCGGTGAGGGTGGTGCGGCGTACTCCGAATTCGGCTACGCAGGCCCGCGCCGCGTCGAGGATCGCCCGATCGACGGCGGAGGACGGTTCGGTCATCGTGTCATCCCAGGTCCGTTACTGCTTGACAATCTATGTCAGACTGTAACGCATGGCCGACATGAAAGCACCCGCCGTATCCACCGGAAACCCGGGCGAGCCGGACGCTCGTCCGAGTATGGTGTGGGACGCCTGGGGCGCCCCGTCCGGACAGAAACCACTGCCGGAACAGATCCGGGGACTCCTGGCCCAGGTGTTCGGGGTGTCGGGTGAGCCGGTGGCCCGTCGCGATGAGGGCGACGTGCCACTGCGCGCCTCGGCGATCACGCCGGACCAGCGAGCCGGGCTGGTCGCGGTGGTCGGTGCGGACCACGTGTCGGTCGGCCACCGCGACCGACTCCGCCACGCGGGCGGCAAGAGCACCCCCGATCTGCTGCGCCGTCGCGCCGAGGGCCCGCAGGACGCGCCCGACGCGGTCGTCTTCCCGGCCGACCACGACGAAGTGCTCGCCGTCCTGGCCTACTGCGCCGACAACGGCATCGCGGTCGTGCCCTTCGGCGGCGGTACCAGCGTCGTCGGCGGCCTGGACCCGGTGCGCGGAGCCTTCCCGGTGGTGATCGCGCTCGATCTGCGCCGCCTCGACACCCTCACCGACGTGGACCCGGTCAGCGGCACCGCCACCCTGGGCGCCGGGCTCACCGGTCCGCGCGCCGAGGAACTGCTCGCCGCGCACGGACTCTCGCTCGGTCACTTCCCGCAGAGCTTCGAATTCGCCAGTATCGGCGGCTTCGCCGCCACCCGCTCCTCCGGACAGGCGTCGGCGGGCTACGGCCGTTTCGACGACATGATCCAGCGGCTGCGCATCGCCACCCCCGGCGGCAGCCTCGACCTGGGTCGCGCCCCCGCCTCGGCGGCCGGACCCGATCTGCGCGAACTCTTCGCGGGCTCCGAGGGCGCCCTGGGCATCATCACCGCCGTCACCCTGCGCGTCCATCCCGTACCGGAGACCACGGCGTACCAGGCATGGTCCTTCCCGGACTTCGGCACCGGCGCGAACGCGCTGCGCGGCGTGATCCAGACCGGCGCGGCCCCGACGGTGCTGCGCCTGTCCGACGAGGCCGAGACCGGACTCAACCTCGCCCGCGCCGGAGATATCGGTGGCGCGGCCGTGGGCGGTTGCCTGGCCGTCACCACCTTCGAGGGTAGCGCCGCGCACGTGGCCGCCCGGCGGGCCGAGGCCGAGGCGCTGTTCACCGCCGCCGGGGGCACCGCGCTCGGTGAGCGGCCCGCCGCCGAATGGGAGCACGGCCGCTTCTCGGCCCCCTACCTGCGCGACGCCCTGCTCGATGTCGGCATCCTCTGCGAAACCCTGGAGACCGCCACCAGCTGGTCCAACCTCGCCGAACTCAAGGCGAAGGTCACCGCCGCGCTGACCGATTCGCTCACCGCGCAGGGCACCCCGGCGCTGGTCATGTGCCATATCTCGCACACCTACCCGACCGGGGCCTCGCTGTACTTCACCGTCATCGCCAAACAGGCCGAGGATCCGCTCGGCCAGTGGGCAGCGGCCAAGCGGGCCGCCGGGGACGCCATCGTGGCCGCCGCGGGCACCATCACCCACCATCACGCCGTCGGCGCGGATCACCGCCCCTGGATGACCGACGAGATCGGCGATCTCGGCGTGCGGGTGCTGCGCGCGGTCAAACAGGCCGTTGACCCGTCCGGAATCCTCAACCCTGGGAAGCTGATTCCGTGAAAGAGATCCACTCGGTCGCCCTCGTGACCAATCCGATGTCCGGGCACGGCCGCGGTCTGGAGGTCGGGGCCGCCGCCGTCGCCCGCTTCACCACCCACGGGGTGCGGGTGCGGGAACTGTGCGGTGACTCCGCCGCGGACACCACCCGGCTGGTCCGTGCCGCCCTCGACGATCCGGAACACCGTCCCGACGTGGTGGTGAGCGCCGGCGGCGACGGCCTGACCTGCGTTGTGTTGCAAGCGCTCGCGGGCACCGGGGTACCGCTGGGGCTGGTGCCCGGTGGCACCGGCAACGATCTGGCCCGGCAGCTCGAGATCCCCGACGACACCGATGCCGCCGTGGACGTGGTGTTGGCCGGAAAGACCCGCCGGGTCGATCTGGGAACGGTCGAAACCGCCACCACCGGAGGCGAATCCGAACCGTTCTGGTTCGCCACGGTCACCGGCACCGGGCTCGACGCCCGGGTCACCCTGCGCGCCAACGACCTGCGCTGGCCCAACGGTCCGGCCCGCTACACGGTGGCCGCCCTGATCGAGCTGTTCCACGGGTTGGCCGTGCCGTACCGCATCGAGCTCGACGGCTCCCCGGACCATCCGGACGGGACCGCGGTCATCGACACCGACGCCATCATGGTCGCGGTGGGCAATACCAAAACCTATGGCGGCGGCATGCTCATCTGCCCCGACGCCGTGCTCGACGACGGTCTGCTCGATCTCACCGTGGTGGGATCCATGTCGCGGCTCCAGATGCTGAAGATGCTTCCGGCCCTGTCCTCGGGTAAGCGCATCGACCATCCGGCGGTCACCCAGTACCGCGCCGCCACCATTACCCTGACCGCTCCGGGTGCACCCGCTACGGCCGATGGAGAACCGGCCGGCATGCTTCCGGCGATCTTCCGCGCCCGGCCCGGCGCGCAGGCGGTGCTGGTGCCGTAACGGGTAGCCGGTAGCAGTGGCTGGAGCCATCGCAGGTGGCCGACTCCGGAGCCGGCGAGGTGGTGCGGTGGCGGCTTCACTGCCTCGCCGTCAGGGCGGCGATGTCGTCGCCGCGACCTCGCCGACCACCTCCGAATACCAGCGGAACAGGCGAATCTGCTGCGCTGGTTCGGATTTCCGCAGTTCCGCCCAGCACGCGGCGGTGCTCGCGCGGGCGGCCGTGCCGATCCACGGCTGCGGCAGCAGCTGCGGGGGCAGCAGCGGATCGGGCTCCACCGCGCGGGTGAACTCCGCGGCCAGGGCCACGGCGATGGTCAGCCGCCGGGTGTGCGCGGCCGTGCGCAGCTCGCGCAGGAAGCCCTCGGCGGTGGCGAGCAGGCGGCGGTGGCCGTCGGCGATGCGGTCCAGCGGCCACAGCCGGGCGGCGAGTTCACGCGGCTCGTGTACGCCGCCGACCCGGAGATCCGTACTCGTCGCGGTCGTGATGTTGGCGGTGACCCCGAGGTCGTCCGCGGCGGCGTGCAGGCGGTCCTCCCACGGATTGGCGCAGACGTACAGTCCGCCCTGGATCGGCGCGCCACCCAGTCCCACGATGGTGTCGCGCATGGCGTCACGGGCGTGGCGGGCCGACTCCGGAACGGCGAACGCGGCCAGATGCCAGACACCGTCCCAGGACACCTGCCCGCGGTCCTGCGCGTACATGAAGCGGATGAACTCCAGATCGGGTTCGATGGCGGCGCGGGTGGTCGCGGTGGCGTGCAGCACCGCCTTGCGCCCGCGCCCCTCCTGGACGAAACGCCCGTCGGCGGCCAGCCGCTTGATACAGAGCCGGACCTGCTGGTCGGTCATGCCGAGCGCATTGGCGACGTCGTACAGCTCCCCGGCGTCGATGGTCGCGTCCTCGCGGATCATGCTCTCGACCAGCGTGCGGGTGGAGACCTCCGGTTCGTGCGGCGCGGCCACGGGGTCACCTCCTGATCGGTGCGGCGATGCGCTCGGCCGTGCTGGCGATGGCGCTCGGCCATCCTCGCTCGTCCATCCTACGGTCGGCGCGGTTCCGATCGTCGGCGGCGGTACGCTATCCGGCCTCACGTTCGATCCGGTACAGCGGGGTGTCCGAGTCGCGGCCCAGCACCCGGTCCAGATCGGAGAAGAAGCGCACCGGGTCGATGGCGGTCTCGGGCGGATGCACGCCGGGTCGCAGCGCGGAGCCGTCGGCGAGTTGGGACATGCCCAGCGCCAACGGAATTCCGGTGGCGCGCGCCATATCGCCGAGCAGTCCGCGCGCCGGATCCGTCGCGGGCAGCGCCATGTTCAGACAGGCCAGCACCGTCAGCTCGCGACCGTGCGCCGACCCGGTGACGGCGGCGAAGAACGCCGGCAGCGTGCCGGGTCCCTTGGTGCGCAGCGCGATCGGCACGGATCGCAGCAGCCGGGACAGCGTGGGCTCGGCCAGGGCGCGCGCGGCGGTGTCGTTGGTGAGCCTGCCGCCGTCGATATCGCGGCGCAGCACCTCGAGGTAGGCGAGTGTCCACGGCGTGACGACCATGAGCGTGGCCGCGTCGCCGCTCGCCTTCAGACTGTGCCGCAGGGTGATCGGCTCCGGATGGCCGACGGTGTACGCGGTGCCGCGCCGTCCGCCGGGCAGCCGCAGGCTCGTGGGTGCGAGCGGTCGCCGGTCGGTGAGCCGTCCGGCCTCGACCACCCGGATCGTGCCGCTGCTCTGCTGCATCCAGTGCACGGCGGCGGCCGACGGGGTGCCGCCCGGGGGCAGCAGCAGATCCTTGTCCTCGGCATCCATGTCCACCGGCCACGCGGTGTACACGTCCCGCACGGTCTCCAGTTCGGCGGCGGCGACGGCGGCGAGCAGATTGCTCATTCCCGGGCTCGCACCCATGCCGATGATCGCGCACACCCCCTGGTCGCGGGCCTCGTGATCGAGTTCGAGCAGGCGTTCCGTCGGCTCCCAGTCATCGCAGATGTCGAGATAGTGGGTGCCGGTGGTGATGGCAGCGCGCAATACGGCGGGTCCGAAACGGTAGTACGGGCCAACGGTATTGAGCACCACGTCGGCGGCGGACAGGGCGCGCCGCAGCCGTTCGTCGTCGGTGACGTCCACCTCGATCGCCCGGATCGGCATGGGCGCGTAGGCGAGACGGTTCGCCAGCCGCCGGGCGGCGGCGAGATCGCGATCGGCGATGACGATCTCGTCGATATCGGGCAGGGTGACCGCGGTGTGGACGGCGGCGGCGCCCATGGCACCGGGACCGCCGAGGGCCAGAACTCGCATGGGAACTCCTATTCCGCCTGCGACACATAGCGTCGCAGATCCTCGAGATAGCCGGGCGCGTACAGGGCGCGCGGCGCGAAAACGGCCACCAGGAAGGCGCGGATCCCCTGCTCGTGGTCCAGCTTCGCGACGGCGATGCTGTGCGAGGCGTCCGGATACTTCCGGACGGTCAGCAGCCGGGGCGGCAGCGATGCGCGATAGACGCGTTCGGTTTCGGCGACGTCGACGTTCAGGTCCTCCGTGCCCAGCACGAGCAGTACGGGTACCCGGATCAGCGGCAGGGTCGGGGCAGCGTCCGACCGGTAGTTCTCGACGACGAAGTGCCACCGGTCGGCCGACATCGGCGACTCGTCGACGCCGGAGGCCACATACCGCTCGTGGGAGGCGTTCTCGCGCAACAGTCGCCGTACCTCGTCGCGTCGCCGATGCGCCCGCGCGATCTCGTCGTCGGACGCGCCGCGGTAGCGCAGTTCGGCGTCGAGGTTGTAGGCGCCCTGCCGCTGCCAGTCGATCGCGACCCCCACCGCGATGACGAAGCGCAGCTCGGGGTGTCGGACGGCCACCTCGGGCAGCACCCACCCGGCCTGGCTGATGCCCCACAGTCCGGTCCGCAGCGGATCGAGGTCACCGCGCTGCCGAGCCCAGGTGAGCGCGGCCTCGGTCTCGATCGCCCGGTCGTGCATGCTCTGCTCCAGCCAATTGCCCGGCGCGCCATCGACTCCCGGCTTGTTCCAGGACAGCGACGCATAGCCCGCCCGGGCGAAGGACTCCCAGATGGGGCGGTAGAAGCCGTTTCGATCGGCGGTGGCGGGGCCGTCGCCGTGGACGAAAACGACCAGACCATAAGGCGTTTCGCCGTGTTCGGGCAGCGCCAGGGTGGCCTGGAGCGGATGTGCCGCGCCGGGAATGGTCACCCGCTCCTCGCGGAAGGCGAAGTCGTGCCGGTAAACGATCCACGCACCTGCCGCCGCGATCAGCGTCAGCACGCAGCCGAATGCGATGACGGCCCGCCGTGTCTTGCTCACCACGCCTCCCGTTGACGATCCATGTAGATACTAACGACTTTAGAACGATCGTAATTAAAATGATAGATAAAGTCGCCGGGCAGCAGAGTGCCCCCGGACTTGCCGGGGGCACTCGACGAAGTGATCGATCGGGTCGGGCGGCGGTTGGGTCAGGCGGCGAAGGAGACCTCACGCAGTTCGGTCACCGTCCGGCGATCGAGGATCACCACCGAGGCAGGCTCGGGTCGCGGTTTCGTTCCGGCGGCGACGGCGTCCACCAGGCGTCGCCACTTCGCGCAGTGCACGCGGAAGCTCAGGGCGCTCACCTCGCGACCGCGCGAGACCTGCCCCGCCAGAGCCTGTTCCGCGGGGGCGTCGATCATGATCATGTGCACCTGCCGCCCCGCGGTGCGGGCCCAGAGCGCCACCAGATGGCGCACCCACTGTCGGGTGCCGCAGTCGTGAATGACCACCGGACCGTCCGCCCGGTGCAGTGCGGCGCGAATCCGAAGATAGTGCGTGACGTGCACGATCGGCAGCCACAGCGGGTAGGGGACAACACCCAGATATTGCTGCCACCAGTTGCGGGAGTGCTGGGAGTCCAGCAGAACCGTGCCGTCCGGTCCGGCGGCGGGGCGGACGGCATCGCTGGAGCAGCCGAACAGCCTGCGTAGCGCGGTGCTCTTGCCCGCGCCCGGAACCCCCGTGACGATGACGGCCGCCGTTGTGGGGTAACGCAATTCGCGAATCGGATGGCCGCGTAGGTCGTGCACCTCGAACGGGGCCATGCTGCGCGGATCGGGGGAGAGGTGTAGCGGACCGGATTCGAGCGGGGGGTTCACCCCTCCCAGAATCCGTGCTCGTTCCCCGTTCGGCAACCGGGAAAACCCTGAGTTCCGGAACCAGTTTCGCTGAGCGACAGGCACTTCGGGCGACGCGCCGGGGGAGACACACTGGCTACCGTCCGGTATCGTCCCGGAATCGGCAAAATAGTTTGCCGTTCTCGCCGGGTGGCGGCACGGTGGAGGCATGAGCGAAACGAATTACGACGTGCTGGTCATCGGTGGCGGCGCGGCGGGACTGTCCGCCGCCCTGCTCCTCACCCGATCCCGCCGCCGGGTCGCCGTGGTCGACGCGGGCGCGCCCCGCAACGCCCCCGCCGCCCACATGCACGGCTTCCTCTCCCGTGACGGCATGAACCCCCTGGATCTGCTCGCCGCCGGTCGCGCCGAGGTGGCCGGATACGGCGGCGAACTCATCGACGACCGGGTGGTCTCGGCCGAGCGCACCGGAACGGCGGACCGAGCCGGTCGAGCCGATGTCGGCCACGGGAGGCGCGACCGCGCCCCGGAGACCGGCGACCAGGCGGTGGAGTCCGCCGATGGTGGCTATCCCACCCCCGGGTTCACCGTGCACACGGCGGGCGGTCGCACCCTGCGTGCCCGCCGTCTGCTGGTGGCCTCCGGTCTGCGCGATGAGCTACCGCCGCTGCCGGGCCTGCGGGAACGGTGGGGCAGGGATGTCCTGCACTGTCCGTATTGCCACGGCTACGAGGTGGCCGATCAGCCGATCGGTCTGCTCGGCGCCGCGGAATCCGGACCCGCCGCCCGCTCGGTGCACCTGGCGCTCGCGCTACCGCAGTGGTCACGGGATCTGGTGTTCTTCCCGCACACCTTGGAACTCTCCGACGCCGACCGCGCCCGCATCACGGCCCGCGGGGCGCGCATCGTGGACGGCAAGGTGTCGGGTATCACCGTCGCCGACGACGCGCTGCGCGCGGTGGAACTCGCGGACGGCACCGCCGTGGCCCGCTCGGCGCTGTTCGTGGTGGCCGACATGATTCCGGACAACACCGTGCTGGACGCCCTGGGCTGTGAGCTGACCGACAGTGGTTTCGTCCGCACCGACGCCAACGGCCGGACCAGCGTGCCCGGGGTGTTCGCGGCGGGCAATGCGGCCGACCCCCGCCTGCAGGTGATCTCCGCCGCCGGTGCCGCCGCGGCCGTGGCCATCGCCGTCAACACCGATCTGGTGGAGGAGGACAGTGCTGTCGGGTGAGCCGGGAAATCCGCCCCGGATGCAACGTGGATGCAACGAAAGTTGGCCTAGCCTGGGCGATTCGGTCAAAACCTGAGAATTGCTTATGGATTCGGGAGAGCGGCCCGATTCGCCGGTAGTCTTGCTGTCGAGGGCGGGGCTTTCGGTGTCCCTCATCCGCCGAAAGCCCCGCTCTTCGGCTATCTCGAGGTCCTTCTTTAGAATCGCACGGTGACCAGCACAGCCTCTGAGAACTCGCGTAATCGTGCCGATGCCCTCCCCAAGAGCTGGAACCCCGGCGAAGTGGAGGCCGAGCTGTACGAGCGCTGGGTAGCCGCTGGTTACTTCACCGCCGACGCGAGCAGCGACAAGCCGCCGTACTCGATCGTCCTGCCGCCCCCCAATGTCACCGGCTCCCTGCACATGGGCCACGCCCTCGACCACACCCTCATGGACACCCTCACCCGCCGCAAGCGCATGCAGGGCTACGAGGTGCTGTGGCTGCCGGGCATGGACCACGCGGGCATCGCCACCCAGAGCGTGGTGGAGAAGCAGCTCGCGGCCGACGGCAAGACCAAGGAAGACTTCGGCCGCGA
>NZ_BAGD01000045.1 GCF_000308635.1 Nocardia otitidiscaviarum NBRC 14405
AGCGCCTCGGCCCGGAGGCGGCCCGTCCGCACCGCGTCACCCACCGCAAGCTGACCCGCGGATAGGGCGACGACCTCCGATGCGCTGGCCCGCCGCCTTCGGGCGGCGGGCACGGCGACACCTGCGGTGTGAACGCACCGAGGTTGCTGGCGTCCCGGCGTTAGCCGGGGCAGGTGCGGCACTCAGCCATGCCCGCTGGCAATCTGAGAGCGAACTCAGTGCGTAGCGCAAACGCACTAGTGCGCGAAAGCCGTTCAAATGCAAGGTTTGTCGTACGCCACCTGGCGATTCGGCGGCATCGCGGTGAACGCCGCTCTGCCTTGTTTGTCGGGTCTGTACGACGCGGCGCGGCATTGAGAGGAATTGAGCCCGGCGCATCCCGCGCCCAGCTACTCTCGGGACCGGCGTCACTTTGTTACGGAACCGAATCCGAGGAGCTGGCGAAAATGACCGTCTCGTCCGAATTGTCCAGCGCGGCATGGGCTGCGAGTTTGCCCGCATCGCTGCGCGGCAACTTGGTGTCGCTGGAGGAGGCGTACTTCCGACACGTCGACGCCGGGGACGCGGACTGCGCGATCCCGGCGACGTCGACGCAGATCTTCCGCAGCCATGTGGAACTGGCCATCCGGCGCAGTCGCGGCCTGGCCAATGTGAAGGTCCACCACCCCGAGGACGAGTCCTGCCTGGGGGCCGCCCTGCAACTGGTCACCGACGATATGCCGCTGCTGGTCGAGTCGGTCACCTCCTCGCTCAACCGCATGGGCATCAGCGTCAGCGAGGTCGTGCATCCCATCTTCGAGGTCACCCGCGACGCCGACGGCACCCTGGAGACCGCCGTCCCGCACGAGGTGGACGGCAACGGCGCGACCGGGCTGCGCGAATCCTGGATGCACATCCAGTTGCACCCGTCCACCAGCCGGGAGCAGCTGGAGCGCATCGAATCGGCCATCCCGGACGTGCTCACCGACGTGCGCGACGTCATCGGCGATACAGAGGCCATGCGCGAGGCGCAGGAACACGTGGCCGAACAACTCGATGCCGCCGCCGCGGCGGGCGCGTCCCCGTTCTCCGCCACCGATCTGACCGACTGCGCGAAGCTGCTGCGCTGGTTGGCCGACGGGCACTTCACCGTGCTCGGCTACGCCCGCTACGAGCGCACCACCGTCGACGGCACCACCAAGTCGGTGGCGCGCCCCGACACCAGCCTCGGCGTGCTGCGCCCCAATGTGGGCACCGATTTCCGCGTCCCCGACAACAGCGGTGACCAGCCGCTGCTCATGCTGACCCAGGGCCTGGTCCCGGCCACCGTGCACCGGGCCGTCTACCCGTACTTCGTGGGTGTCGCCGAATTCGACGAATCGGGCGTCGTCACCGGTGAGCACCTGTTCATCGGTGTCTTCACCGTCACCGCCATGCACGAGAACGTGCTCGACATCCCGGTCATCGAGCGCCGGGTGCGCCGGGTCATCGAGGCGAGCGGTTTCGACCTGGACTCCTTCTCCGGTCAGGAGATGCTCGAGGTCATCCAGTCCTTCCCGCGCACCGAGCTGTTCTCCTCCGACGCCGACACCCTGCGTCGCACCGCCAGCACCGTGCTGAATGTCGGTATGCGCCGCCAGGTTCGACTGTTCATGCGCCTGGACGGCTACGGCCGATTCGTCGCCTGCATGGTGTACCTGCCGCGCGACCGCTACACCACCGCCGTGCGCCTGGAGATGCAGGACATCCTGGTGCGCGAACTCGGCGGCGCGTCCATCGACTACTCGGCGCGGGTTTCCGAGAGCGAACTCGCCAGCGTGTACTTCACGGTGCGCCTGCCCGACGAGGGCCGCGTCGCCGACACCTCCGAACCCAACCGGCTGCGCATTCAGCACCTGCTCGCCGAGGCCAGTCGCACCTGGGAGGACCACCTCAACGACGAGGTCGCGACGTCCGCCGTACTCGATCCGGCGGTGGTGGCGACCTACGCCGAAGCGTTCCCGGAGAGCTACAAGGAGGATTTCGGGGCGAGCCGGGCGCTGGCGGATATCGTTCGCCTGCAACGGCTTCAGGACGGCGGGATCGACCAGCACCTGTATCGCCGCTCCGATTCCGAGCCGGGCTTCTGGCGCTTCAGCCTCTACATCGGCGGCGCGAGCATTTCGCTGAGCCAGGTGCTGCCGGTGCTGCAGAGTCTCGGGGTGGAGGTCGTCGACGAGCGGCCGTACCAGATCGAACTCGATCACGGCCCGGAGCGTTGGATCTACGACTTCGGCCTGCTGGCCCGGCCCGAGCTGCTGCGCAGCGCGCTGGACCGGGATATGGACGCCCAGCTGGTGGAATCGGCCGACCGTATGCACCTGCTCGACGCCGAGGTCCGCGGCCTGCGCGAGCGGTTCATCGACGCCTTCGAGGCGCTGTGGTACGGGCGGGCGGAGGCCGACGGCCTCAACGAACTCGTGCTGCGCGCCGCCCTGCCCTGGCGCTCGGTCTCCATCCTGCGCGCGTACGCGAAGTACCTGCAGCAGGCCGGTTTTCCCTACAGCCAGGCCAATATCACTCGCGTACTGCTGGCCTACCCGGATGTGGCGCAGCTGTTCGTGAACCTCTTCGCGGCCATCTTCGATCCGGATACCGCCGACGCCGAGCAGGCCCGTGAGCTCGAGACCGCGGTGCGCCGCCGCATCGACGATGTGGTGAGCCTGGACGCCGACCGCATTCTGCGCGCCATCCTGGGGCTCATGCGCGCCACGCTGCGCACCAACTACTACATGACCGATGCCGAGGGGTGTCCGCGCGAATACCTGTCGTTCAAGGTGGAGCCGCAGGAGATCGCCGAACTGCCCAAGCCCCGACCGCAGTTCGAGATCTTCGTGTACTCGCCGCGGGTGGAGGGCGTGCATCTGCGCTTCGGTCCGGTGGCGCGCGGCGGCCTGCGCTGGTCGGATCGGTTGGAGGATTTCCGCACCGAGATCCTGGGCCTGGTGAAGGC
>NZ_BAGD01000044.1 GCF_000308635.1 Nocardia otitidiscaviarum NBRC 14405
ACCAGCGCCGCTTGCGCGAACGAGGATAAACCCAATGACTCCTTGAACGACGGTCCCAGCGGACTCAGCAGCGCCCACGCCCAGAAGTTCAGTGCGAACCCGACCGTCGCCACCGTCAGCATCAGGAGTGCCCGAGCCGACGTGGACTCGGAGTCGTCCGCGACCGGAACTAGTTCTGTCGCAGGTGTTTTCAGGTTCTCTTCGGCTGCGCTCATCGCCACATCCCACATCCGGTCGTGTCATCGATGCCGCCCGTTTCGACGGTACCTCGAGCATCGGCCGAACCCTGAGATCTTCAGCAGAGGCGGTGGGTTTCGACCTTGATGACCATCGTCCCTAGCCCAGTGTCGGTGGAATCGCCGCCGAATATGTCCGAATCGGTGCGATCCGATCGGCCATACCGGAGAGAACGTGCCGCCGCCTCAGTGGCGAGCGAGTTCGGCGAGATAGCCGCGCAGGGCGCGCTTGGTCTCGCGGATCAGGGCCGCGCGTTCGGGTTCGGTCGCGGCGACGATGGCGGGCATGGTCGCCCGCACGATCTGGACCGCGATGAGGGCGCCGCGGCGGCGGTCGGTGGTCGGCAGGTCGGGAAAGCGGGTGGTGATGACCGATTCGGCGCGGCCGAGGACGGCGTCCTGGAGGGGTTTGGTGCCCTGGGCGAGGGCGGGGGGCATATCGGGGTTGGTGAACAGGGCCTTGGCGCCGGGGTGGGCGAGGTTGAAGGCGATCAGCGGGTCCAGTAGGTGATCGATCAGCTCGTCGAGGGGGAGTTCGGCGAGGTCGGTGCGGTCGAAGGCGGAGGCGTGTGCGGCGCGGAAGGCGTCGACCAGTCGGGTCGAGAGGGCCTCCGCGATGGCCTCCTTGTTGGCGAAGAACTGGTAGAGCGAACCGGGGGAGACCCCGGCGCGGGTGGCGATGGCATTGGTCGAGGTCGCCTCGTAGCCGAGTTCGCCGAACAGTTCCAGTGCCGCGTCCAGGATGAGGGACATGCGCTGCCTGCCGCGCTCCTGGCGGCGGACGGAACGGGCTTCGGGCACCACACCTCCTGTTGACAAATACGAGAGACCTCTCGTAATTTCAAAAACACGAGAGCTCTCTCGTATTCGCTGAGGCTAGCAGACCGACGGAGTCCACCCATGCCTGTACTGCACCGACTAGGCACCCTTCTCGCTCATCGACCCCGGCCGGTCCTGGCCGCGGGGCTGCTGCTCACCATCGTGCTGGCGGTGATCGGCGCGGGCGCGATGGGTGCGATGATCCTGAACCGATGGGAGGCTCCCGGCACCGAATCGGTGCGCGCGCAGGAGCTCTTACAGCGCGAATTCCACACGGGCAACGCCAATTTCATTCTGCTCGTGACGGCTGTCGCGGGCGGCGTGGACGATGCCACCGTCGCCGACGCAGGGCGTGAACTCACCGCGGAGTTGCGCACCGACCCCGCTGTCGCCGATGCCTGGTCGTACTGGTCGGAGGAGGGCGACCCGACCATGCGCAGCGCGGACGGACGGCAGGCGGTGGTCCTCGCTCACGTCGCGGGCGACGCCACCACCGCGCGGGCCGAGATCGTGGATCGGCTGCTGCCCGCGTACACCAGGGCCGACGATGTCGTGCGGGTTCAGGTCGCGGGCGCGGAGGCGGCATCGGGCCAGATCAGCGCCCAGGCCGCGCAGGACTTCCTGCGCGCCGAGATGATCATCCTGCCCGTGATGCTGCTGCTGTTGCTGCTGATGTTCCGCCGCACCCGGCTCGCCCTGTGCACGCTGGGCGTCGGCGTATTCTCGGTCGTCGCCACCCTCGCCGCGCTGCGCGGGGTCGCCGCCCGCACCGACGTCTCGACCTTCGCGGCGAATATCACGCTGGTGATGGGGATCGGCCTGGGCGTGGACTACAGCCTGTTCGTCATCACCCGGTTCCGCGAGGAACTCGGCAGGGGTGCAACGGTTTCCGATGCCGTCATCACCTCGGTGCGCACCGCCGGGCGCACGGTGCTCTTCAGCGGCGCGACGGTCGCGGCGGCGCTGGCGGTGCTGCTGGTCTTCCCGTATTCGTTCCTGCGGTCGTTCGCGTACGCGGGTGTGCTGGTGGTGCTGATGGCCTGCCTCGGTGCGTTGGTGCTGCTGCCCGCGGCGCTGGCCGTGATCGGTCATCGCGCGCTGCCGCGTCGCCCCCGCGCCAGCGCCGAGACCGAGCGCGGCTTCTGGTATCGCTTCGGTGATGCGGTCATGCGCTACCCGGTGCGGTTCTCGATCGCCGGTCTGCTGCTGATCGCCGTCCTCGCCGCACCCGCGCTCGGTATGCGGATCGGCCTGCCCGATGATCGCGTGCTGCCGCCCAGTGCCTCGACCCGGCAGGCGTACGACGAACTGCGCGCCGCCTTCGCCGTCGAAGCCAATGACGCCATCCACTTCGTCGCACCGGACGGGCGGCGGGTCGGTGCGGACCGCATCGCCCGGTACGCGGTCGAGCTGTCCCGCATCGACGGTGTGGCGCAGGTGAATTCGGCCGCCGGTGTCTTCGTGGACGGCCGCGAGGTGCGCGCCGTGCCGCATCCGGAACGATTCGTCGGCGACACCGCCGCCCGGCTGGAGGCCGTTCCGCTGCGGGAGGTGCTCGCGGGCACCGACGTCCCCGGCTTCGTGGCACAGCTGCGCGCGGTCCCCGCACCGTTCGACACCGTGCTGGTCGGCGGCTATCCCGCCGAACTCACCGACTTCCGCGCGACGCTGACCGACCGCATCCCCCTGGTCGCGGTGCTCATCGCGGTGGTCACCTTCGTGCTGGTGTTTCTGATGTCGGGCAGCCTGCTGATCCCGCTGAAAGCCATTGTGCTGAACCTGCTCAGCCTGTCGGTCATGTTCGGTGCGCTGGTGTTCATATTCCAGAACGGCGCACTCGCAACGCTTCTCGGCTTCACCCCGATCGGCACCCTGGACCCCGCCTTTCCCATCCTGCTGTTCTGCGTCGCCTACGGCCTGTCCATGGACTACGAGGTGTTCCTGCTCTCCCGCATCGCCGAGCGCTACCGCGCCACCGGCGACAACCGCCGCGCCGTCCTGGAGGGCCTGCAACGCGCCGCCCCGCTGATCACCGCCGCCGCGGTCATCCTGGCCGTCTCCTTCTCGCTCTACGCCACCGGCCGCGTCATGTACCTCCAGATGCTCGGCATCGGCACGGCGGTGGCCATCATCGTCGACGCCACGCTCATCCGAGCCGTCCTGGTACCGGCCTTCATGCGCCTGGCCGGTCGCGCCAACTGGTGGGCCCCCGCACCGCTGCGAAAACTGGCCGCCCGCTTCGATTCCCATGCCGGTGACGCGCCCGCGATGCCCGCGCGGGCAGAGGTCCAGCCGTCGATGCCGGTCGGATAGGCCGATGCGGGGGCGCGGTCGGTCGTCCATCCAGGGCATCCCCAGCCCAGGTTGGGGACGCCCTGGTGGGCGGGCCGGGCACGCCGCACGATGGGGTCGAAATCTGCTCGTGCACAGCGATTCCGAGCGATGTCCGGTCGATCACCGGTAGGAGAGCGATCATATGAGCGAGATCCATAACCCCACGGACCCCTGGCCGGTGCTCCGCGAGCGCGCACAGACCGGGCAACTCGAATTCGAACCGGACGTCGCGTACGAGGCCGCCGAACTGGCCTCGGAGGTGATCGGCGAGCTGCTCGCCCTTCGGCTGGTCGCCGAACAGGTGGAGACGGACCTCCCGCTGTCGAATCTGTCGTCCGGCTCCGCCCTGGGGTCCCGATTCGCGATGAAGGGCAGTGACCTGCACCGCCTGCTCGGGCGTCATATCAACATCCTCGAAGACATGGTGGACACCTTCATCGCCGCCGGACGCAGCTACGCCGCGGCCGAGGGCGAGAACGCCGACATCTTCGACAACCTATCGGCACCACAGCGTCCCGCCGAGTTGTCCAGTCGCCCGCCGGAGACGACCCCGATCGTGGGTGCGCACGACGGCCGGTACGTGATGCCGGAAGCGGGCACCGCACACGGCATCATGCCGCCGACCGAACGCCTGGGGGCACACGACTCCTTCGATACGCCGGTGTTCGAGGTCGAGAGCGCCGCGGGCAAGACCTATGGGTATCTCTACGAGCTCGGCAACAGCATCGCCGTGTCGTCGTCGGCACAGCGAACCGCGGACTGGTCCGGCATCTGGGCGTGGATGGCGGGTCAGTTGCGGGAGACCTACACCGATTTCGTCAATCGGATGGGTTCGGTCACCGCCGAGAACTGGCGCGGTGCGGGCGGCGACGCGGCGACGACGTCGGTGCACACCTATGCGCAGAACATGTCGGCGCTGTGGGACAGCATGTACCTGGTCGGCGACAATCTCGCCTACACCTCGGGCTGGCTGGAGGCGACCCGGGTCAGCATGCCGCAGCAACCGAGCAATCCCGCCGGGGATATCGGCGATATCGACTCGGGTGGTGACATTCTCGCGGGTCAGGTGGCCACGGATCCGACCCCGCAGTATCGGCGGAATATGCGCGACACCTACATCATCGGCCTGCCCTGGTCCATGGAGAGGCTGCCCGTTCTACCCGAACCGCAGGTTTCGCTGCCCGGTATCGATCCTCCCGCACAGTCCGGTGGCTCCGGCGGCACCGGGGCGGGGGGTGCTGGTGGTGCGGCTCCCGCGGCGGCCGGTGTCGGGGCCGCGATACCCGGTTCCGTCAGCACCGGGCAGCCGGTCGTGCCGATGTCGACGCCCACTCCTCGGTACCCCGACGCCCGGGGTCTACGGCCGGGCGTGCAGGGGCAGTCCGCCACCGCGCCGCACGGTGTCACCGAGGCCGCCACCGCGCCACGCGGGGCCGACACTTCCAGCCAACTGGCCGACAGCGCACTGCGATCCGCCCAGCAGGCGCTCACCGCCGGTCAGAGCGCGTTGTCGGGCATTCCTGGTCCGGGGCGGGTGGACCCCTCGCCGATCTCGGCGCGACCCACCGATGCCGCGGTGAAGGGGCCTTCCGGCAGTTCGACGGGCGGTCGGGCCGGGGGTGGCGGGGGAGGAGCGTCCCCGGTGCGCGATCCGGCGCAGTCGGCCCGGCTGTTCCCGCGCGCCACCCCGCCGGCGGACATTCCCGCCGCGTCCACGCGCGCGGCGACGCCGATGGCCGGGATTCCGGGTACCCCGGGCGCGGCGGGTGCGCACGGCGGCACTGCGAACAAGGATGGGAGCGCGCACAAGCGGCCGGTCCATCTGGAGGGCGCCCATCATCTCGAGGAGGGCCTCGGGGCGCCGCTCATCGTCTCCCGGCCGGTGCTGGACGAATGACACCCGACTGGACCTTCGGCGATCTGGAGTTCGTGGCGCTGTGGTCGGAGCACGACGAGGACGAGCTACCGCATCCGTTCGTGTTCACCAGCCGCATCCCCCTGCATGACGACTACGTGCGTGAGCTTGCCCGGACGCGTGAGCGGTTGCGGCACAGCGTGTCGCCCGAGGTCCGTGACGTGCTGCGGATGGTGGCGCGGCCGGAAATCCGCATCGCCGTCCGCGCGGCCGACGCCCGTATTCCGAAGGATCCGGCGAGCAGTATTCGGCTGTTGGGGATTCTCCGTAGCGGGCAGGCGTACCTGCTGCGGCAGTTGCCCGGCGAAACCGTCGATCACAGCGCCGGATTCACCATTGCCGAGTGCGATCCGGCCGGACTGGCCGATGCGGTGGTGGCGGCGCTGCCGGAGGCGCCGCCGGGTCGTCGGCCACGGCTGGTGCTGGATGTGCTGTCCGACGGGTTGGATTACAGCCACGAGCGCTACCGCGCCCTGGAAACGTATGAGGACACCGAACTGGATATCGCCCGGCGGTTCGTGGCGACAGCGCCGTCGCGTGTCGGCTGGGTCGAGGTGGCGCAGGGCGTATCGGGTTTCGGTCCGCGCGGACGCGTGAGCCGTCTGCTGCGCTGGCGGGAGCTACCGGGGGACGGCCGCTATGTGATCGTCCCCGGACCGCCCACCGTGGCGCGGTCCGCGGACGCCCGGGTGTTCGCGGACATGATCGGTGCTGAGATCGCCGAGGTCGCGGCGGCTGTCATCGACGAACGCCGGTCCCTCGCGCAGCGGCCTCGCTAGGAGCGGTCGGATTCGTCCCGGGCCGCCAGGGCTTGCTGGCGTAGTCGCGCGATCTGTGCGTCGAAGCGGGTGTGACCCCAGGCCGAGCGGTTGGGGCGTGGCCGTTCGGCGCGGGTGACGGCCATCTCGGTGTTGGGCGAGCGGAATTCGGTCCGCTTGTTCGACATCATCGTCGGCCTCCGGGTTCGGTTCGACTCCACGATGGCTCGCTGTGCGGGGGGTACCCGATTTCGGCCGGGTCGAATCTTCGATCTTGTCGGTGGAATCGGCGGCCGTCTGGGACTCCGGAGCATGCCAAGTATGTGTAGGCTACCCAAAGTCGGAGGTGGGAACCCCAGCTGAGAGACCGTGCGGCCGGCGCTGGCGCGGGGCCGCCTCCGCCGCACATCGATCGGAGGACAGGCGATAATGGCGCGCAGAGGGTTTCAGGGGGCGGTGCTACGCGGCTTCGGCGTTCAGTACCACACGGCAACGGTACTCGACACCGAACAGACGACACCGCGCATGCTGCGGGTCTGGCTGAGTTCGCCCAGCCTCTTCGAGGAGATCACTCTAGAACCGACCGCCTGGTTGCGGATCTGGTTCCCGGATCCGGAGGGCTCCGACGCCGAATTCCAGCGCGGCTACACCATCGCCGAGGCGGATCTGGACACCGGGCGCTTCGCCGTGGACTTCGTCCTGCACGAACCCGCCGGTCCGGCCTCGGCCTGGGCCTGCCGGGTGCGGGGCGGGGAAATGGTCGAGGTGGCCTCGTTCGGCTCCAAGGGCTTCCCGATCCCCGAGGATCTGCCCGCCGGATATCTGCTGATCGGCGACTCCGCCTCGATTCCGGCCATCAACTCGATTCTGGCCGCCGTGCCGCCGCAGGTGGCGATCGAGGTGTACCTGGAGAAGCACCACGAGGACGACCTGCTCATTCCGCTCACCGAGCATCCGCGCGCCCGGGTGCACTGGGTGCCCCGCACCTCCGAGAACTCCCTCGCCGCCGCCCTGGAGGCCCGCGACTGGTCGAACTGGTACGCGTGGGCGGGCCCGGAGTCCAAGTCGCTCAAGCACATCCGCGCGCGCCTGAAGGACGACTTCGGCTTCCCCAAGAGCGATGTCTACGCCCAGGCGTACTGGGTGCACGGTCGGTCCATGGGCAAGGAGCGCGACGGCTCCGAGCGGGCGCAGGCCGCCGCCGAGGCGACACCGGTCGAGGAGACCGTGACGGTCATCGAACCGGCCGTCGAAACCCCGGCCGCCCCGAGCGCGCCCGCCGCCGAGACCCCCGCGGCCCCGCGCGGACGCTGGCGTTCCCAGGCGGGCAGCCGCCTGTTCGCCGATATCCGCGCCAAGCTGTGGGTCGCGGGCATCCTCCAGATCCTGGTGACCCTGGTTCAGCTCGCCCCCTTCGTGCTGCTGGTGGAACTGGCCCGGGAACTGTTGGCGGGCAGCGACGAATCGACCCTGTGGTCGGTGGGCCTGTGGGCGCTGGGCCTGTTCGCCGTCGGCGCGGTGCTGGAATCGGCCCTGCAACTGTGGCTGCACACCGTGGACGCCCGCTTCAGCCGCGATCTGCGCGGTCGTCTGCTGAGCAAGCTGGCCCGGCTGCCGCTGGGCTGGTTCACCGCCCGCGGCTCCGGCAAGATCAACAAGCTGATCACCGGCGACACCCTGTCACTGCACTACCTGGTGACCCACGCCGTCACCGACGCGGTCGCCGCGGTGGTCGCGCCGCTGGCCGTGCTGGGCTACCTGTTCTGGGTGGACTGGCGGCTGGCGCTGGTGCTGCTGATCCCGGTGCTCGGCTACGTCTTCACCATGCTGACCATGATGGCGTCCTCGGGCCCCAAGATCATGCAGTCGCAGCGCTGGGCCGAGCGCATGAACGCCGAGGCCACCTCCTACCTCGACGGCCAGCCGGTGATCCGCGTGTTCGGCGGCGCGGCCGCTTCCCCGTTCCGGCGCAGCCTCGACGAATACATCCGCTTCCTGGACAACTGGCAGCGCCCGTTCGTGGGCAAGAAGTCCGCCATGGACCTCATTACCCGCCCGGTCACGTTCCTGTGGATCATTCTCACCGTGGGCACCGCGCTCGTGGTGACCGACCGGATCGACCCGGTCGACCTGCTGCCGTTCCTGTTCCTGGGCACCACCTTCGGCTCGCGCCTGCTGGGCATCGGCTACGGCCTGTCCGGTCTGCGGGAGGGCCGCCTCGCCGCCCAGCACATTCAGGTGGCCCTGGACGAGTCCGAACTCGAGGTGCGCGGCGGCGCTACCGCGTCGGCCGAGCGGCAGCCGGGCCATGTCGAATTCGACGACGTCACCTTCGGCTACCGTCCGGGCGTCCCGGTGGTCGCGAACATCTCGCTCACCCTGGAGCCGGGCACCGTCACCGCGCTCGTCGGACCCTCCGGGGCCGGTAAGTCCACCCTGGCCGCACTGCTGGCGCGCTTCCACGACATCGAGAGCGGTTCGATTCGGGTCGGTGGCCGCGATATCACCACCTTCACCCCCGACGAGCTGTACACCCGCATCGGCTTCGTCTTCCAGGACACCCAGTTGATCCGCGGCACGGTGCGGGAGAACATCGCCCTCGCCGTCCCGGACGCCTCCGACGACGCCATCGAACGGGCCGCCCGCGACGCCCAGATCCACGAGCGCATTCTGCGGCTGCCGCAGGGCTACGAGACCCAACTCGGTTCGGGCACCACGCTGTCCGGCGGTGAGAAGCAGCGCCTCACCATCGCTCGTGCACTACTGGCCGACACCCCGGTGCTGATCCTGGACGAGGCCACCGCTTTCGCCGATCCCGAATCGGAATACCTGGTGCAGCAGGCCATCGACCGCCTGGCCGTCGGCCGCACCGTGCTGGTGATCGCGCACCGGCTGCGCACCGTCACCGCGGCCGACCGGATCGTCGTGCTGGAGTCCGGCCGCATCACCCAGACCGGCACCCACGGCGAACTGCTCGCCGCCGAAGGCCGCTACCAGCAGTTGTGGCAGGCCGGAGCCGTCGCCGCCGATGTGAAGGAGACCGTGCGATGACGCGCACCGTACTGATGCTGCTGCCCGCCGAACAGCGCGGCCTGGTGGCCCGCTACCTCGCGCTGACCGTCATCTCAACCATCCTGCGCGCCATCGCGGTGGTATTCGTGGTGCCGCTGGTCGCCGCGCTGTTCGGCGACACCCCGGCCGATGCCTGGCGCTGGGTGGCGCTGCTGACCGCCGCGGTGGCGGGTGGCTGGATCGTGGACTCCATCGCCTCCCGGGTCGGCTTCGATCTCGGCTTCACGATTCTCGACCACGCGCAGCGTGATGTCTCCACGCAGGTGGCACGGATCCCGTTGCGTTGGTTCGATGAGGACAACGCGGCCACCACCCGCCGCGCCATCGCCACCACCGGACCGGATCTGGTGGGGCTGGTCGGCTACCTGGTGACCCCGGTGATCCAGGCGATTCTGCTGCCGATCGCCATCGCGGTGGCACTGATCCCGATCGCCTGGCAGCTCGCGGTGGTCGCGCTGCTGGCGGTGCCGCTGCTGCTGGGCGCGCTGTGGGCGACCGGGCGCATCACCCGGCACGCCGATCGGGTGGCGGCCCAATCCAACAGCGCGCTCACCGAACGCATACTCGAATTCGCCCGCACCCAGGCCGCGTTGCGCGCGGCCCGGCGGGTGGAACCCGAACGCAGCCAGACCGGTGCGGCGCTGGCCGCGCAGCACGGCGCGACGGTTCGACTGCTGCTGTTGAACATTCCCGGCCAGGTGCTGTTCAGCCTGGCCAGCCAGATCGCACTGCTGCTGCTGGCCGGTACCACCGCCTGGCTGGCGGTGCGCGGCACCGTCGGCATTCCGGAGGCCATCGCGCTCATCGTGGTCGTGGTCCGCTTCCTGGAACCGTTCGCCGCCATGGGCGATCTGGCCTCCGCCGTGGAGACGAGCCGAAACGCCTTGCGCGACATCCGGACCGTCCTCGACGCGGGCGGACCGGCCGGGGCGTCGGCGGTGGAACGGGTCACCGGTGAGCCCGCCGCGGTCGAACTGCGCGGCGTCCGCTTCGGTTACGGGGATACCGCCGCGCCGGTGCTCGACGGCCTCGATATCGAATTCCGCGCCGGGCAGACCACGGCTGTCGTCGGCCCGTCCGGCTCCGGCAAGAGCACCCTGCTCGCACTGGTGTCCGGCCTCGAGACGCCCACCTCCGGCAGCGTCCGGATCGGCGGCGTCGACCGCGCGTCGGTGGACGCGGCGCACCGCCCGGCCGATACCAGCATGGTGTTCCAGCAGCCGTACCTGTTCGCGGGGACGATCCGGGAGAACGTGTTAGCGGGCAACCCCGACGCGGACGACGACCAGCTCGCCACCGCGCTGCGCCTGGCGCGGGTGGACGCCTTCGCCGACCGCCTGCCCGACGGCCTGGACACCCTCGTCGGTGATGAGGGCACCGCGCTGTCGGGCGGTGAGCGACAGCGGGTTTCGATCGCCCGCGCGCTGCTGAAGGAGTCGTCGGTGCTGCTCGTGGACGAGGGCACCAGCGCCCTCGACGCGGAGAACGAGGCCGCCGTGGTCGCCGCCATCGGTAACGATCCGCGCGGCCGCACCCGCATCGTGGTGACACACCGACTGCCCACCATCGCGGGCGCGGATCGGGTGCTGTTCCTCGAGGAGGGGCGCGTGGTGGAGGACGGTACGGTCCAGGAGCTGTTGGACGCCTCGGGGCGGTTCGCGGAGTTCTGGGCGCATCAGGAGAACGCGGCGGGCTGGCGCATCGCCGCCGCCGAACGCGTCTGAACGACAGCCGATTCGGCGACAGACGAAGGCCGCCCTGCCGGAACCTCGAGGTTCCGGCAGGGCGGCCTTTCGTATGCGCGCGCGGCTGGTCTATTCGCTTCGCGTGTCGGCGACGGACAGTCGCACCGTGCCTACCACGAAGATCACCACACACAGGATCGCGAAGTACGCCAGCGAGCCGTTCTGCCCGCCGAAGTAGCTCTCGATGGTCGCCAGCTGGCCCACGCCGAGTTCACCGTTCTTGAACGGCGAGAGCCGTTGCAGCAGCAGCCCCAGATCGCCCGGAATGAAGGTGACGAACACCTCGATGCCGAACTTCCACAGCAGCACGATCATGACGACCAGTCCCGGCTTGGGTACCAGCGCCGAGAGTCCCAGTCCCAGTGCGCAGATGAGCAGGGCGAAGACCGGCACCGCGATGAGCAGGCGCACGCCGTCGGCGGAGAACGCGTCGACCTCGCCCCAGATCTCGGGGAACAGCCGCGGGAATCCGGCGAGCAGTGCGAAGGTGGTCAGCCCGGCGGTGACGGCCGAGATCGCGCCGAACACGATCAGCTTCGCCACCGGCAGGATCCAGCGCCGCGGCTGGATCGCGAAGGCCGTTTCGGCGGTGCGGTCCTTGAATTCCGCGCTCAGCGAGGACACTCCGGCCGACATGAGGATGAAGGTGGAGAAGATGAGAATCCAGTAGGCGGCGTTGTTGGTGTCCATACCGCCCGCGCCCCGGAAGGCGTTCGACTGGGTGGCCTTGGCGATGCCGAAATTGATCGCGACCGGAATCAGCACGGCCAGCGGCACCACCGAGTACCAGACGGAGCTGCGCCACGACAGTTTCGCCAGCTCACTGCGCACGGCCTGGATCAGATAGGTGATCGTCATAGACTCGCACCTCCGGCCGCCGCGTATTCGACGCTGCCCTTGGTGATGTCGATGTACGCCGACTCCAGCCGTCGGGGCTCGGATCCCTTCGCCACCAGTTCTTCCTTGGTCGTATCGGACAGCACCGCGCCCTTGCCCATGATGACGATCCGCGTTCCGGTGATCTCCACCTCGGTGAGATTGTGCGAGGCCACCAGCAGGCATTTGCCTTCCGCCGCCAGGCCGACGACCAGCTCACGCAGCCACAGGATGCCCTCGACATCGAGGCCGTTCGCGGGCTCGTCCAGTACGACGGTCCGCGGATCACCCAGCAGGGCCGAGGCGATGCCGAGCCGCTGCAACATGCCGTAGGAGAACTTGCCGACCGGCCGCCCGGCGACCCGTTCCAGTCCGACCCGCTCCAGCGCCGCGCCGACCGTCGATGTCGGCAGCCCGCCCAGCCGTGCCTGCCACAGCAGGTGCTGGGTGGCGGTGTGCTGCGGGTTGCGGGCGAACGCGCCCAGGCTGAAACCGATCTCGCGCAGGGTGTTCGGGAAGTCGTGCAGGGTCTTGCCGTTGATGGTGATCGACCCGGAGCTCGGCCGCGCCAGCCCGGCGATCATGCGCATGACCGTGGTCTTGCCCGCGCCGTTGGGGCCGAGCAGATAGGTGATGGCCCCCGGCTCGGCCTCGAAGCTGACGTCATCCACGGCGACGGTGTCGCCGAAGCGTTTGGATACGCCGCGAACGGTGATCATAGGGGAGTCCTGAAAAGCTGTTTCACAATCGAATTCGTTTCTCTGGGGTCGCTGACATGACAAACGCGACCCCCGGATCGCGTGGACGCAATCAGGGGGTCGCGCCGGATGTCAGCGGTGGCTCAGTAGCCGAAGTTCGGGTTACCGGCGCACTGCATCGACTGGCAGATGCTCTTCCAGTCGAACTTCCACAGGCCGCCCTCGCGGATGTAGTGGTAGGTGGTGCTGGTGGCCGGGAAGCCCGCCATCAGGCCCTCGACCTGGACCGACATGGTGTTTCCGGCGACGTTCACCGGACCGAGCGCGCGGCCCTGGATGGAGAAGAAGTCCATGGTGGCGCTGTTGCTCATGACGCGCTCGAGCGCACCGCGAGCGTTGGCGCCGTTGTAGCTCACCTCGACCTTGGCGTCCATGCCGATGTTCGGGTTCCAGAACGCGGCGAACTGCTTCTCGATCTGGTGCAGGCTCGGCACGTCGGCGCGGACATAGAGGTCGGAGACCTGCGAATCGCGAATGGACACATCGGCGGCCGCGGGCTGGGCGAAGCCCAGGCCGAGAATGGCGGCGAAGACGGCGATGGCGGCGACTTTGATGAACTTTGGCATGACAGCCCTTCTCGAACAGCGTGCGAAACGTGCAGCGAGAGCACACGCTAGCCAGGCAAATTAGGCAAGTCAATCCTAAGTCGGGCGTGGCCGCCGAAGTGTGAGGTCTCCCAAAGTGATTGGTGTGGAGCGAGGCGGGTCACACCCGCGCTCGCGATAAGTTAGTCTAGCCTTGCCTAACAAGCGAACGGAAGGATGCACGGTGTCGACCGAACCCGCCATACAGGTCGTCGATCTGGTCAAGACATACGGCGAGGTCTCGGCGTTGCAGGGGATATCGTTCGAGGTGGCGCCCGGCGAGGTGCTCGGCCTGCTCGGCCCCAACGGCAGCGGCAAGACCACGACCGTCACACTGCTGTCCACGCTGCAGCGGCCGTCCTCGGGCCAGGCCCGCATCTGCGGGCGCGACGTGGTCGCCGACGCGGCGCGGGTGCGCGAGCTGATCTCGCTCACCGGGCAGTACGCCGCCCTGGACTCCGGGCTCACCACCGTGGAGAACCTGGCCGTCTTCGGCAAGCTCACGGGTCTGCGCGGACATGCGCTGCGGGTCCGGATCGACGAACTCGTCGAGCAATTCGATCTGGCGGCGGTGCGGGATCGGCGGGTCGGGGCGCTCTCCGGCGGTATGCAGCGGCGCGTGGACATCGCCAGCGCGCTGGTCACCCGCCCGGAGGTGCTGTTCCTGGACGAGCCGACCACGGGGCTGGATCCGCGCAGCCGTGCCGCCGTGTGGGATACCGTCTCCGGACTGCGCGGCGAGGGCATCACGGTGCTGCTCACCACGCAGTACCTGGAGGAGGCCGACCGGCTCGCCGACCACATCGTCATGCTCAACCGCGGCTCGGTGGTCGCCGCCGGTACGCCCGGTCAGCTGAAACAGCAGGTCGGCGCGGCCGTCTGCGAGGTGACCCTGATCGAGCGCGCCGACACCGCGCGAGTGCTGTCCCTGCTCGACGGCTTCGAACTGGTCGACGCCCCCGCGGACGGGACCGCCGGCACCGTGCACCCCCGCCTGGTGGTCCGGGCCCCCGAGGGCATGGACACCGTGTCCGATGTGATCGCGCGGCTGCGCGGTGAGCGGATCGAGGTGGTGGATATCGGGCTGCGGCAGCCGTCGCTGGACGAGGTGTTCCTGCAACTCACGGAGAAGCACTGATGTCGTCGACCACCCTTACGCCCGTCTCCGCCACCCCGGCGCGCGGCGGCTCCATCGCCCGTGCCTCGGTGGGGTTGGGCGCGGCCACCGCCACCCTGGCCCGGCAGAAGATCGTGGCCGCGATCCGTTCCGGCGACGCGATTTTCGCCGTCTTCGGGCCGGTCGTGTTCTTCGTCTGCTTCTACGTGCCGCTGCATCGGCAGTTCGAACTGGGCGGCGGCGACTACGCGCAGTTCCTCACCCCGATCATCCTGTTACAGGCCGGGCTGTTCACCGCCATCACCGCCACCGAGACCGCCGGGCACGACGCCCGCGCCGGGGTGCACGAACGCACGATGTCGCTGCCCATCCCGCGCGTCACCCCGTTCCTGGGCCGCATGGCGTGGGTGGTGGTGCGCATGCTGCTGGCGCTGGCCGGTGGCGTCGGCATCGGCTCCTCGTTGGGCTTCCGATTCCACGGAACTGCGTGGCACACAGTGGCTTTCCTGGCGCTGGTGGTGATCTTCGGGCTGGCGCTGAGCATGCTCACCGACGCGGTCGGCACGGTCGCGCGCAATTCGGTGTCCGTTGCCAGCATTCTCATGATCCCGCAGCTGATCCTGGTGATGGCCTCCACGGGACTCGTTCCGGCGGAAGGGTTTCCGGACTGGGCGCAGCCGTTCGTCCGCAATCAGCCCATGTCGGTGTTCGCCGATGCGCTGCGCGCGCTGGCGAGCGGGACCGGGATCGAGTTGACGGCCGCTCTCAGCTGGGCGGCGGCGCTGCTCACCGCGGGCGGGGTCGCGATTGTCGCGGCGGGTCGAGCGCAGGTGAGCCGATGAATCAGGAAGCCATGACAGCAACCGAGTCCGCGCCCACCGCACAGGAGTCCGACGATATGACCGCCACCTGGCCGTCGCGGCAGGCCGTTCCGCTGCTGCGGCAGTCGCTCGTACACGCGGGCGCACTGCTGCGGTCGTGGTCGCGTGATCCGGGAATCGTGGTGCAGTCGTTGGTCTTTCCCGCCTTCATGCTGCTGATGTTCCAGCTGGTGCTGGGCAAGACGGTGACCGCCATGGGCGGCGGGGACAGCGTGTACGGCAATACCGGTCTGGTGGCGCTGGTGGGGGCGCTGTTCGGCACCCTCGCCACGGCGATCAGCCTGATCGCCGAACGCGATTCCGGCCTGCTGGCGCGCACCTGGACGCTGCCGGTGCCGCGCGCGGGCTTCATCGCCGGGCGGCTGCTCGCCGAGGCGCTGCGCACCGGCATCGCCACCGTGGTGTTGTTCGCCGTGGCGGTGCCGCTGGGCTTCCGCTTCGAGCACGGGATCGCCGCCGCCGTCGGCGCGGTGCTGGTGCCGATGGTGTTCGCGGTCGGCATCGCGGTGCCGGTGATCGCCATGGCCACGGTGGCGTCGGGACGGCAGGCCGTGCAGCAGTTGGGCGGGTTGTTCCTGCTGCTGCTGTTCTTCAACGGCGGCTTCGCTCCGGTCTCGGAATATCCGGGCTGGTTGCAGCCGGTGGTGCGGCATCAGCCGATGACCCCGGCGGTGGACGCCGTGCGCGGCCTGACCGAGAGCGGTGCGGTGGCGAAACCGCTCGTCCTCACGGTGGTCTGGACCATCGGGCTGATCGTCGTGTTCGGTCCGCTGGCGGCACGGGGGTACCGCCACGCCGCCGAGCAGCGCCGCTGAACCGATACGGCAGGGGCCGGAAAACCGATACGGCAGGGGCCGGAAAACCGAAACGGCAGGGGCCGGAACACCGAAACGGCAGGGGCCGGAACGCGAATCGCGTTCCGGCCCCTGCTCGTTTGCCTGCGCGGTCTCAGGCCGGGATCAGGCTGGTCGCCAGCGAGCGGCGCAGCTTGCCCGACGGGGTCTTCGGCAGCGCCCCCTTCGTCACAATGGTGACCACGGCGGGCGCGATGCCGACATCGTCGTATACCGCGCGCGCCACCTCCTTGCGAATCCGTTCGGCCGCATCGGCATCGGCGGCCGCATCGGATTCGGCGATGACCGCGATGCCCTCGCGGGCCATGGAGGGCAGTCGCACCGCCACCGCCGCCACACCACCGGGACGCACGCCGGACACGGTGCCCGCCGCGCGCTCGACCACGGTCGGCGCGATATTGCGGCCCGCGACGATGATGACGTCCTTCTTCCGGCCGGTGACCACGACCTCACCGCTCTCGGTGACATAGCCGAGATCGCCGGTGGACAGCCAGCCTTCGGCGTCGACGGCCGACGCGTACCCGTCCGGTCCGAGGTAGCGGGTGGTGACGGCGTCGCCGCGCACCAGAATGCTGCCGATGCGGTCGGCGGGCAGCACGGTGCCGCGCTCGTCGACCACGCGCAGTTCGATCCCCGGTACTGGTGCGCCCAGTTTGGCCAGGGACCGCGGCCGCTCGATGCCGTCCCGGCGCGCGACGCCGTCGCGCTCGGCCACCTCGCCGTCGATGACATCCACCGAGAACACCTCGTCAACCGGGGCGAACGACACCGCGAGGGTGGTCTCGGCCATGCCGTAGGCGGGCATGACGGCCTCCGGTCGCAGGCCGAAACGTGCTGCCTGGGTGACGAATTCGTCGAGAGTGCTCTCGTCGATGACCTCCGCGCCGTTCACCGCGACCCGCAGCGTCGACAGGTCGTAAGCGCCCTCGGGGGCGCGCTTGAGCCGCCGGGCGAGCAGCGAGTACGCGAAATTCGGTGCGGCGGTGTAGGTGCCGCCGAATCGGGTGATGTACTCGGCCCACTTCAGTGGGCTCTTCAGGAAGGCCAGCGGGGTGGTGATCACCGTGGTCGCCTGCGCGAGCATGGGCGTGAGCATCATGCCCACCATGCCCATATCGTGATAGAGCGGCAGCCAACTCACCACCACGTCGCTCTCGGGCCGGAATCCCGCCGCGGCGACCATGGCGTGCTGGTTCTGCCGCACATTGCCGTGCGAGATGGCGACGGCCTTCGGGACACCGGTGGTGCCGGAGGTCAGCTGGAGAATCGCGATATCGTCCTCGGCGGTGGGCACCGGCCCCACCTCGGTGGCGGCCGCCAGTTCTTCGACCGACACGATGGGCGCGCCCAGATCCAGATCGCGCACGGCGGCCGTGAACGGCTCGCCGACCGCGATCACCGCCGCGCCGAGCATGGCCACCACGGCGCGGGTGTCGGCCACCCAGGTTTCCAGATTGGTGCGCGGCGTCGGCTGGTGCAGCATGGTGAAGGCCGCGCCGCGCAGCCAGGTGGCCTGCACCAGGGCCGCCACATCGGCGGGCGCACCGGCGAGAATGGCGACCGACCCGCCGTGTTCGACGCCCGCGTTCGCCAGGCCGCCCGCGATCCGGCGGGCGCGCGAGCGCACCTGCTCCCAGCTGTGGAAAGCCAATTCCGTTGTGTCGCTTCCACTCCACAGGCCGGTGGTGGTGGATGCGGGCTGCTCGAACAGCAGCTCGGTGACTGTGCTCATAACTCTTCCGGTCTCTTCCCGGCTCATGCCGACGGCGCTGCCTCGCGCAGCACGCGGTCGAAGTTCTCTACGAAGGTCGCGGCGTAACCCGCGGGCAGGGCGGCCGGGTCGGTGACGACGCCGAACGAGGTGCGATTGCCCAGAATCAGGGAGGTCACCGAGAACGAGTACCCGGCCAGCGGCGACAGCGGCGTCAGTTCGGCGATGCGCCGGCCGAGCACCGCGCGAATCCGGGAGAAGCCCGGATTGATGCCGATGTGGATATCCGGACTCATATGCGCCATCGCCGCATGCGCGATGACCCGCTGCACCGGCCAGGGCAGCGCGGGTCCACCGTCGGGTGCGGCCGAGGTCAGTTCCGGCCGTCGCCGCTCGATGGTCGCCAATTCGCTGCGGCAGCGCTCGATCTGGCGACCCAGATCGGGTTCGTTGCCGAGCAGGTTCAGCGGCGTGACGATGACCGCGTTGCCGGTGTGCCGGAACTCCGGATCGTTGGTCACCGGCAGGGTCACCCGCAGCGTCTGTGCCGGGGCGCCGGGCGGGATGGTGCTGAGGGTGCGCCCGACGGCGGCGAGCACGAACTCCTGCACCGTCGCATCGTGTTTCTTGGCGGCGCGGCGCAGTTCCCGGGTCGAGATGCCGGTCGTCGCGACCTCGCGGCGGCCGTTCTTGGTCAGCTTGGGCCAGCCGCGGCCCGTGCGCCCGGCGGCCCACTGGTCGTTGAAGGCGGCCTTGGACTCCTTCAGCACCTCCGGCTCGACGGGCGGGGTGCGGAAGCGCGGGCTGGTGGCGAAACGCTCGAACTCCGACAGGTCGTCGGCGGTGCCGTCGGCCAGTAGCGCGGCGAAGGCGGCCCCGGCGATGCCGTCGGACAGCGCGTGGTGCACCCGCAGCAGTATGCGCTGCGCGCCGTCACCGCGCGGTGTCAGCAGCGTGATGTGCCATAGCGGCTCGGGACGGGGCAGCGGCGTCTCCATCAGCGTGGCCAGCTGCCGTCGCAGGTCGGCCTGATCGGTGAAGTCGCCGCCGGTGAGGTGCCGGGTGAGGTCCGGCCGGTCGGTCAACACGACGCGCGGTGGGCGCCAACGGCCTTCGGCGATGCCGACCCGGAAGATGTCGAACAGGCCGATGCGCTCGGCCACCCGGTCCCGGATGGCGTCGAGGGTGAGCCGTTCCCCGGCCGCCTCCAGTTCGAGCAGCATCGCCCAGTGCATGGGGCGACCCTTCGCGTCCAGGTGCAGGTAGGTGTGGTCGGGCGGGGCCAGTTCGATGGGTGCGCTGGCGTTGGTCATGGCAGTTCCACCTGGTTCTCGAACATCGTCCGGTATCGCGCGGTATCGGGTTTCATGGCCGCGGCCACCAGCTCCCACAGGATTTCGTCGGTGCCGCCGCCGACGCGGGCCAGTTTCATATCCCGCCACCAGCGTCCGATCGGCAGTCCGGTCTCCAGATAGCCGATGCCGCCGAAGATGTGCAGGCACTGCGACGCCACCTCCTCACCGAGGTTGGCGGCGGTGGCCTTGAGCGCGGCGGCGGTGCGCAGGTTGATCTTTCCTTCCGCCGCGACCCCCGCGAGGGCGTAGCGCAGCATGTCGACCCGCGATTGCAGGTCGGCCAGCCGCAGCCGCAACGCCTGGTGGTCGTAGAGGCGCTTGCCGAACTGGGTCCGGTCCATCATGCGGGCCAGCGTGACGCCGAGCATGACCTCGCAGGCCCCGGCGATCTGTCCGGCCACCGAGAAGCGCTCGTGCGCCAGACCCCAGCTGATCATGGCGAGACCCGTGCCCGGACGACCGATGAGCGCTTCCGCGGGCACCCAGGTGTCGATGGTGACCGCGGCGGTGTCCAGCGGTCCCGCCCCCAGCTTCTCGTACGGGGTGGCGATCTGGACCTGTGCGGTGGGCACGATCGCCAGGGCCACATTGCCGTGTTCGGCCGACGAGCCGTCCCCGGCGCTGCGGCACACCACCATGATCTGGTCGGCGATGGGTGAGAGCGAGACGAACTTCTTGTGGCCGACCACCCGGTAGCCGTCGCCCTCGGGTTCGAGCATGGTGCGGGCGATCTGGAGATCGGAGCCGCCGGATTCCTCCGACGCCGCGATGCACAGCACCGCCTGGGTCTCGATGGCCCGGTCGGCCAGTTCCCGCTGAAAATCGTTGCGTCCGAACCGCCGCAGGATGGCGATGGCCGAATCGTGCAGGCTCACACCGACTCCGATGCCCGCCGAGTTCAGCGCGCCCAAGCGCTGCGCCAGGGCGAAATGCTTGCCGAGGTCGGTGAGCTTGCGGTCTTCCCACTTGCGGGCGAAGACGCCCTCCTTGCCGAGATGCTCGAGCAGCACCCGGGGGAACTTCTTGTCCTGCTCGGCCGCTTCGGTCCAGGCGACCACCTGATCGTCGAAGACGCGGTCGAGTAGTTCCTCGTAGGTCTCCGGTGCGGTCGTCACGGTCACGATCCGACCTTGGAGCGGATGAGGTCTTCCAGATCGCCCACCGACGCGGCCTGCGACATCTCCCGCTCGGTCAGCTTCACGCCGAGCCGCTCCTCGATGGCGACCACGCCGATGGCGAAGGCCACCGAGTCGACGCCGAGATCCTCGATCAGCAGCGACGAGCGGGTGACATCGGCCAGGGACAGATCGAGGTCTTCTTCGAGAATGCTGTTCAGCGCGTCACTGATGTGGTCGGACATGTCGAAACTCCTTGGGAACAGAAGAGAATGGGTAACCGGTGCGCGAGCGGCGCTATTCGAGGACTTCCTCGTCGCCGACACCGAAGCTGGTGAACGCCGTATTGCGCTGCAAGCGGTAGACCTCGCGGCCGAGGACCGAGTTGAGGATCTTGGCATTGCGCATCGCGCCGATGTCCAGGTTCGGCGCGGACACGCCCACCGCGTGCGCCTCGGCATTGGCGACGAACACTCGTCCCGCCAGTGCGGTGTCGGCGGCCACCGCGTGATTGCCCTCGATGATCAGGCGGCCCTTGGTGTCTCGGTGCAGCCGGTCCGCGATCGGGTCCAGGAACGCCTGCGCGCGGGGCTGGTAGCCGGTCGCCGCGACGACCATATCGGCGGTGTGGGCCAGCAGCGCTCCGGTGTCGCGGTGGCGTCCACGAATGCGCAGCCGCCCGTCGTCCAGGGTGTCGATGCCCTCCACCACGACACCGTTGCGCAGCCGCACCGGTTGCGGCTTCTCCTTGAGTTCGCGGCGGTAGAGCAGATCGTGCAGCCGGTCCAGGGTGTCGGTGGAGATGCCCTTGTGGAACTGCCAGTGTCCGGCGCGCACCCGGTCGCGGGTGTCCTCGGGCAGCCCGTGGAAGTACTCCATATAGGCGGGCGTGGTCATTTCCAGTGACAGCTTGGTGAAGTCCAGCGGCGCGAACCACGGTGTGCGCGTCCACCATTGCACCGCCGGACCGCCGTCGAGGTTGGCCTCGAGCAGATCGACCACGATCTCCGCGCCGGACTGGCCGGAGCCGATCACCGTTACCGCGCCCGCGGCGTGCGCGTCGTCGCGGTGGTGCAGGTAGTCGGCGCTGTGGACGAGCTTCGGCGAGTCGGTGGCCAGCGCGGCCGGGATGGCGGGCTCGGTGCCCACGCCCACCACGATATGACCGGCGTGGATGGTCGAGGTGGTACCGCCCGAGGTGACCGACACCTCGAACCGGTCGTGCGCGTCGTCCCAGCGCACCGCGTCGACGGTGGTGGAGAACCGCAGCGACGACAGCCGCCGCACCGCCCACAGCAGATACGCCTCGTACTCGCGACGGGTGGGGAAGAAGTCCTCGCGCACCAGGAACGGGTACAGGCGGTCGACATCGGCCAGGTAGGCCAGGAACGACATGGGGTGGGTCGGGTCCACCAGCGAGACCAGATCCGACAGGAAGCTGACCTGGAGCTTGGCCTCTTCGAACATCATGCCGGGGTGCCAGTGGAACTCCTCGACGGAATCCACCACCAGCACCTCGACATCATCGACCGTGGAGGCCATGGCGGCCAGGCCGATATTGAACGGACCCGCCCCGATGGCGAGGATGTCGACCGATTCGATGTCACTCATGGACCTTCACCATTTCGTCGTGTCCGCTGCGCAAGCCCTCGGACTCCACTTCCAATCCCACCCGCAGCAATTCGTCGAACAGATCGTCGATGTCCTGTGCGCTGGTCTCCGGATTCAGCAGGGTGAGCTTCACGCAGGTGCGGGGCTCGCCCGCGCCGCCCACCCGCACCTGGGTGCGGCCGATGAGCGCGGTGCCGGAGCTGATCAGGCGGCGGCGCAGTTCGCCGTTCACCTGGTCCAGGTCCAGATCCTCACAGCGGTAACGGAATACGACCGTGGTCAGGGTCACCGGCGCGACCAGTTCCAGCAGCGGTTCGGCGGTGATGCGGGCTTCGGCGTAGCGGGCCAGGTCGTGGCAGGCGTCGAGCATCCGGCCCAGGCCGCTGCGGCCGTAGGCGAGGAAGGTCGCCGCCACCTTGAGCACATCCGGGCGGCGCGTGGTCTGCAGCGTCTGGCCGAGCAGACCGCCGTATCCGGCCTCCACGTCGTCGTCCGGGTTGAGGTAGGCCACCGAGCGGTTCAGCGAGGCGAACCGGCGCTGATCCGACAGCAGCAGCACGCTGGCGGCGGCGGGCTGCCAGCCGACCTTGTGCAGATCGAGGGTCACCGAATCGGCGCGCTCGATACCGCGCAGCAGCGGAGCCAGCTTGTCGGAGAACAGCGAACCGAAACCGTAGGCGGCGTCGACGTGCATCCACACGCCGTGGCGCGCGGCGATATCGGCGATCTCGGGCAGCGGATCGATGGAGCCGAAGTCGGTGGTGCCCGCGGTGGCCACGATGGCGACCGGCGTATGGCTCTCGCGCAGTTCGGTCAGCGTCGTCTCCAGGGCCTCCGGAATCATCCGGTGGTCGGCGTCGACCGGGATCGGGATGGTCGCCGCCTCACCCAAACCCAATGCGGCACAGGCGCGGTGAATGGAGAAGTGCGCCACCTGCGAGCACAGCACCACCGGTCGGGGCAGTGCGCTCACGCCGTTGTGGCGAATGTCGATGCCCTGCCGGGCGGCCCCGTAGTCGCGGGCGATGAGCAGCGCCAGCAGATTCGAGTACGACCCGCCCGGACCGAAGACGCCGCCCGCGTTCTCGCCGAATCCGGCCAGCTTCGCCAGTGCGCTGATGGTCCACTGCTCGATGCCCAGGGTGGCCGGGCCGGAGTCGTAGGTGTCCAGGGAGGCGTTGGTGGCACTGGCCAGCGCGTCGGCCACCACGGCAACGGTCAGTGGCGGCGGCTGCAGGTGCGCGGCGCACAGCTTGTGGGTGAGATCCAGTCCGTAGCGGGCGATCACGTCGGCCAGCTGCGCGAGTGCGGCGGCCTCGCCCACGCCGTCGTCCGGAACCTGTTCCGCCCCCAGGGACGCCGCGACGGCGTCCAGCATCTCCGCCGGTTGTCCGGAGGGCAGCGGTGAGCCGTGGTGGCTCCGCTCGACCGCCGTGGCGAGTTGCGCCAGACCGCCGCCGACGGCGGTCCAGCCGTCGCCGGGTGTGGCGAACTTGGACGCTCTCCCCCAGGGGGACTCGAATTCAGGTGACACAGGTAGACCTCGTTACGTCAATGCGGGGGATGATTCGGAATGTCTGGGGCCGCAGGCGGGCTCGGCTATCCGGCCTCGGATTCGCTTACCGCGCCGACCAATTCGGCCAGCGGGCGGTCCAAGGCCGCGGGGATGCGGGTGACCAGCGCCGTGGCGATGGCCGCCGCCCGATGGGCGCGGGCGGTGTCGACCACCTCCGGCTGGTGATCCACCTCCAGGTGGACGTCGTCATCGGCACCCAGTTCGAATGCGAGCGTCAGCGGGTAATTGCCGATCCCGTGGAACACCGATGTGCAGTCGACCCGCGCACCGTCGGGGATCGGGATGCCGCGCAGCGGGGCGTTGCGCACCGAGGCCATGATCTCCGCCACCGGGAAGCGCCCGCCCGCCGCGCGCAGCGCGGTGAGCACGATGCCGTAGTCGACGCCGGTGAACTCCATGGACCGGTAGACCACCGCGACGGCATCGCGCAGCGCCGCGCGCACGGTGGCGTGCGGGTCGAAGGCGAAGCGCATCGGGACGATATTGCCGCTGTAGCCGACGGTATCCGGGCTCTCGCCGTGGCGCCGGTTGTCGGCGGGGACGAGCAGCACGTGGTCCGCGGCGTCGGTGAGGGCGTACACGGTGACCGCGCAGATCGCGATGAGCAGCGCGTTCGAGGTCGATCCGACCTCGCGGGCGACACCCTCGAGCGCCGCCACGGCGGATCGCTCGACGGGCCGCTCGAACCGCACGCCCGCACTCTCGTCCATGGGTGACAGCCAGCTCTCCGCCGCGCTGACCGCGGGCAGTTCCCCGGACAGCGGGAAGCGAATCCCCTCGGCGGCCCAGGTCGACCGGGCGTGCCGCACCGCGCGATCCACCTCGTCGGCGGTCACCGGCGCGTTCGACCGGTTCGGTCGATCCGCCTGCGCGGGCCACACACCGGTGGTCAGGGTGCCCAGCAGCAGCGGCCAGGACGTGTCGTCCACCGCCAGGTGATGCACGACCAGCACCAGCGTGACCCGCTCGTCTCCGCCGTAGATGCGTGCGCGCAGCGGCGGCTCCACGGTCAGATCGAAGGGCGCGCGTGTCAGAACCTCTGCGACGGAGGTCATCTCGGCTCGTCGCCGCTCCGTTGCGCACCGCTCGGGGATCGTTCCCCACTCCCAGACCGCTCCCGGTGCGACCCAGCGTCCCTCGACCTCGGCCGGTACGCGGCGCGGGACACCGTCCTCGGTGGCGACCACCGAGGACAGCACCGCGGCATTACCGACCATGGCCTCGAAGGACGCGATCACGCCGTCGAGGGTGTAGCCGCGCTCGAAGTCCAGGATCAGCCCGATGTTGTGGGACACCGAGGTCGGGTCGAGTTCGTAGATCTTCCACATACGCCGCTCGGCGGTCCGCAGCGCGCCGTCCGGCAGGTCGGGGGCGGGTGTCGCGGCCGGGGCGGGGGAGCGGTCGGCGGCCACGCCCGCGGCGGTCAGGCGGCGGCGCAGCAGTTCGAGTCGCGCGTCGGTCAGGGTGGTCATAGGTCTCCCAAGCTCGAGGCGACGGCGGAGTCCGATGCGCTCGGGCGTGCCGGGCGGAAGCCGTCGGAGCCCGGCGTGCGGCTGAATTCCTCACGCTTGCTTGCTGTTTCGCGCAGTATTGTCCAGTCGCTGACGATGCCGGTCAGGTCGCCGCGCGCCCACAGCGGCGCTTGGTCCTCGAAGTGCGGCGAGCGCTTGTCTCCGCTCACACCCAGCGGCACGATCCACCGGCTCGCGTCGCGGTCGTTCAGGTCCCACACGTAGCGGGCGGCGGAGCCGACGCTGCACGCGTGCGAGAAGCCGACGGCGCTGGCATTGGCGAAAACGCATTCGGCATCCCCGCCCAGCGGCAGCCGACCCGGCCGAATCCGTGCCGACAGTTCGGGATACCGCAGGCTCGCGCCGACCAGATCGAAGCCGTGGATGGGAGCGAACACGTGCACGCTGCCCCAGGTCGGAATCTCTTCGGCCGCCTCGAGTCGAGCCGCGACCGCTTCGACGGATTCCCGGACCAGTCGGTCCACCTCCACCCCGAGCGTGGCCGCCCGATCCACCACGGCATCCAGTGCCGCCGCGACCCGGGTGCCCACCACGAACCATGGATCGAAGGTGCGGCCGAAGGGATGGGGTGCACCCAGCCCGGCCAGCGCGGCATCGCCGGTGAGGGCGCGGACCAGGTGGGCGCGCACCTCCGCGTACACATACGCGTCGGTGCTGTCGGCGTGCATCGTGCGGTCCCAGTCCAGCAGCCGACGGCGCACCGCCTCGGCGCGCGGGCTCAGCCCGGTCAGCGGGCGCAGCACCCGCTGGACGACGTCGCCGGCGTCGACGGTGACATCGCGGTGGATGCGTTCGCAGTCCGCCGCCGAGACGGCCGCGGTCTCCGCGAGCAATGCGTCGATGCGGTCGGCCCGGAACGGAGCCGCGCATTCCGTGGTGATCGGTTGCAGCGGAGCTGTTTTCGCGATGCGCTGATTGGCGATGACCGAGTACTCGGACACCCGGGCGTCGAACGTCTCGTCCCGCACGGACGCGCCGGTGTAGCCGCGCCACCGGTAGCGCTCGTCCCAGCCCGGCACCGGCAGCCAGTAGTTCTCGGCGGCGCGTTCCGGCATGGCGCCCACCACGTGGTGGGTCAGGCTGCCGGCGGTATCGGCGATGACGATCCGGTTGACCGGTTCGGACCACTGCCGCAGTGCCTGTTCGACCTCGGGCACCGACGTGGCGAACAGCAGATCCAGTGACGCGTCGAAGGTCGTCTCCGGATCGCACAGCATGGGGGTGCGCAGGCTCAGCGCGAACGGCTCGTCCGGACCGCCGAAGATGACCGGCCCGTTGTCGGTGACGATGATCTCGACCCGCACCGGCTCGCCGCCGCGCACCCGGATCTCCTCGGTATGCGTCTCGGCGAGCGTGGTGCCGTCGACGGATTCGGCGTACACGGCGGCGCCCGAGCGGGTCAGTTTCTCGACGTAGAGATCCTGGTAGTCGCCCATGGCATTGGTGATGCCCCAGGCCACCGTGCCGGAGTGGCTGAAGTGCGGCACCCCGGGCACGCCCGCGAACGAGAAGCCCACCACGTCGAATTCCGGTGCCGCCAAATGGAACTGCTGGTAGATGCCGGGCAGCTCCAGGAAACGGTGCGGATCGCCCGCGATGAGCGGTGCGCCGGTGGCGGTGCGCGTCGCGGCCACGCCCCAGGCATTGCTGCCCGAGATGGCATCGCCGAAGGAGGCTTTCGGAGCCGCGCCGGCGGTGGCCGCGTCCGGCAGCCACCGCAGCAGATCGGCGACGAAGGCGCTGTCCGGCATCGCGGGGACGCGATCGGTGGTGTCGTCGACACCCTCGCAGTCGAACAGCGCCAGCGCGTCCACGCCCAGCGCCCGGCACGCGTGCAGTCGCCAGAGCTTGGTGAGGAACCGGCCGAACAGCACGTTGTGGACGATGAACACCGAGATGGGCGTCCACGGCCGCCACGGCGCGGGGGTGTGGTCGAACTCGGTCAGCTCGATGGCGTCGGCCGTGTCCAGGGTGCTGTTCACGCCGTCGGCGAAGGCCGCGACCAGTTCCCGGGTGCGCGGGGAGGATGCCTCGAAGATGCGCCGGGCCGCGGCGTCGAGGCGGGCGCGCCGGGCGAATTCGTCCCAGCCCACGCTGTCGCTGCCGAAGACCTCCGCGGTGCGGCCCTCGGCGCGCAGTCGCAGGAATTCCAGCTGCCAGGCGCGGTCGGTCCCGCAGGCGTGGCCCTGGCCGAAGAGCGCGCCCGCGGCCGAGGTCGCGGTGATGTGCGGAATGCCCCAGGCGTCCCGGATGATTTCCACATCCGGGTGGTTCGTGGGCTCGGTGGTCACGAAACCGCCACCTCCTCCTTGTGTTCCCGAGTCGTGTGTTCCCGAGTCGCGGACGGCCGGAATGCCGCGATCGGATTCACGAGTTCGTGCCGGTCGTCGACGAGGGTCGAATAGGAATCGCCGAGATTGACCATCCGGCGGTTGTTGGTCAGCTGCAGCCGGTTCATATGGATCGCCTTGAAGGTCGGCGCGAACAGGTCCCAGGCGCGGAACCGGTCGGCCAGATCCGGGTGCAGTTCCTGGAATTGGGTCACACTCTCGGCGACGACGGCCCAGAAGTCCCGATCCGGCAGCAGCCCGCTGGCATGGAATACGGCGGCGAGATGGCGCAGGAAATCGTCGAACACATCCGACAGCACACCCATATTGCGGATGTCGTCGGTCGCTTCCGCCCGCGCCCGCTGGCAGGATTCGGGCAGGTCGTCCGGATCGCCGAAGATGGAGACCTCTTCGCCGATGTCCTTGAGCACGGCCCGTACCGGAATGCCGTTGTCGAGCACCAGGATCAGATTCTCCCCGTGCGGCGAGAACTTGAGCTCGTACTTGTAGAGCAGATAGACGATCGGGTGCAGGTAGGAGCGCAGATAGCGGTGCAGCCAGTCCCGCACCGGAATGCCCGAATCGCGAACCACGGTCGCCACGAACGGATTTCCGTCGTGGTCGACGTGCAGCAGCGCGGCCATGGTGGCAAGCTGCTCCCCGTCGCGCACCAGCGGAATCGGGCTCTCCCGCCACAGCGCCGACAGCAGTTTGCGGTACTCCGAGCCGGGCTGGGTGATGGCCGTGTAGTTCGGGCTGCGGTAGCCGATGGCCGCGACCTCGTAGAGCATCTCGAAATCCAGCGATTTCAGGTACTCGTCATCGGTGACCAGCGCGCGCACCCAGTCGTTGATCAGCGGGGTATTGCGCATGTAGTCCGCCGACATCCCGCGCGTGAATCCCATATTGACAATGGAGAGCGCGAGTTTGACGTAATGCCGGGTGGGGTGCGTGGTGTTGAACAGCGTCCGGATGGACTGCTGCGGCTGGTACAGATCCGGGCCCTCGCCCAGTTCCACGATGCGCTCTTCGGCGATGTCGACGGCGTAGACGCGCGCGACCTTCTCGACCCACTGCCACGGGTGCACCGGCATGTAGTAGTAGGCCGCGGGTTCGAGCCCCCGCGCGGTGAGGACGCCGTCGAAGCGCGCGAGGGTCTCCGCACCCAACTCGTCGCGGACCAGATCGGCGTAGTCGACCCCGGCCACCGCCGCGAACTCACAGTTCTCCCGGCGCACGGCCACCCAGGTCAGCGGGAACCGCTGTCCGGATTCCGGGGCGTAGCGCTCGACGTCGGCGGCGCTGAATCCGAGCCGACCGGCGTTGGCCACGATGCAGGGATGGCCCTCGGTCATGGTGCGCTCGATGGTCTGGAAGTCGGCGCGGGCCAGCTCCGCCACCGGAATGCGCCGAGCATCAGCACGATTCGTGCTGATCAGCAGTGTATTGGTGAACTCCTCCAGATATTCCGGCAACGCCTCGGCGGGAATGCCGAGCGAGCCGCTGAGGTCGATGACGAGCTGGATCGCGTCGATGCGCAGTTCCTCACCCGCCCGCACCCGGCGCAGCGAGTTCTCGTCGATACTCCAGCTGTCCAGCGACAGCAGTTCGGCGCGGAAGAAATACTCGGTCCGCCCGTCGTCGGAGTGGACCACGAAGACGCCGGGGGACAATTCGACCGGATGTACGAAACGCTCGTGACAGAACTCGGAGAGGATCTTCTTCGCAATTCTGGTTTCGTACGTCTGCCAGTACGCGGATCGGCGGGCGGAGGCCACGGTGCTGTTCAAAACGCTACTTTCTCAGGGGTTCTCGAGCTGATCGGTCGCCAGGGAGCGCCCGCTGTCGGTCACTCGCAGGAAATCGGCGCGCGTGCAATAGCTCAGTCGTGCGATCTTGTCGGCGACCGGGAAGTCACCCACGACGCGGAACCCGACGGCGGCATTGAGCCGCTGCACATCCAGATTGCGGTGGTCCGGCTCGACCACGACCCGCTCGGCGCCGCAGTCGAAGAACGCCGTGCGCATGATGTGCAGCATCACGTTCCCGGTGAATCCGGCCAATCGCCGCTCGCTGCTGGCAACGAGCAGATGCATGCCGATATCGCCGGGCTCGTGCGCATACCCCGTGCCCGGCTTGGCGAGATCGCTGGTCACCGGGTTGTAGAGCTCGAAGAGGAACTGCGGCTCGCCCTCGAAATACCCCATCCGCATACCGAATCGGGGATCGGGATCCGCTTCGGCCCCCCGGAGCAATCGCTCCACATCGGCCAGGCTGCTGTTCACCATCCCCCAGTACGCGGACTTGGGATGGTTGAGCCACCGGTGCGCGGTCTCGGTATCGCGTTCGACCTCGATCCGCCGCGACGTCAGCTCATAGCTCGGTACCGCTGAGCTGGGCATATCGGACCGAGACGCCTCGGCTCGACCATCGACACCCGAACTCGCCTCGGGACGAGCAACCACCATGAGAACGCCTCTCGCAGATCCACTTTCGCGGGGTTAGCGTACCCTAATTAAGTTAGGGTAAGCTAACAAGCCTGGCGGGTTCGGCTGCTCGCGACGTGAGAGCGATAGCGGCATGCTGTCATCGGCGAACCTCTCGCCGGTGGCGAAGTCGTCGCCCGACGTGCGCCTCTCTCGTGCCATAGGAGTTTAGCCTCACCTAAATTAGGATAGGCTACTGTAAGATAGATCTCCTGGCGAGTGGCACCCCGTGCCCACTCCTCGAGACGGGCGCAGCGGCCCGCCGCGGCAGCGAGCCTGCCCGCGTCGGTGCTGACGCGGTCCGAGATTGGTCAGCGTTCGGGTTCGCGTGCGCCCTGATCGAGCCGGAACGGCGGATACTCGTCACGCATCAGTGCGGCGTAGGCCACCACGCGATACGCCCATCGGTTGATGCCGAGCAGGAAATCGAACACCCCGCGCGGATAGCGTCCAGTGCACAGCAGCGCGATCGCGGCGATGAGAACCAGCAGGTCGAGCAGCGGGGGAACGAAATTCGCGTAATCCGATTCGGCGTCGACGATCACCGCCCCGCTCAGCATGGCCACCAGGATCAGATAGTGCGGAACGGCCAGCAGCCACCACTTCACCAGCACCAGCCCGCGTGACAGCCGTTCGGGATAGTCCACCGTCAGATCCGCCGGGTAGTCGTCGTCGGGGCGCAGCGAGAACGGTGGATACCGGTCGGTCCCCAGCGCGTTGTAGGTGTAGAACATCACCCGCCACGACCACCGCATGATGCCCACATTGATATCGAAGATGGGACGCGGATATCTGCCGACCACCAGGATCGCGAAGAAGGCCACGATGGTCAGCAGCAGGAATCCGATCCCCAGGAAGATCAGGATGAGGTAATGCGGAATGGCGAGAATCCACTTCACCAGCCACAGCCACCGCGACAAATTCTCACTCAGATCACCACGCACCCGTACCGGATGGACAGCGGGCCGCGCCGGTTCGACGGCGGAAGTCTCCGTGCTCATGACAGCGCTCCTTCCACAACGCGATGCCAGTGCCTCCAGAATGAACCCTCGCCGGCCTGCCTGCTGCCGATTCGTCGGTCGGTCGGTCACGGGCCGCCGCCGCACCGCGTCGAACGGCGTCGTGGTCGCGCCCCGTAATGCCGGGACGGGTGCTGGCTATATAGCGAGTGGCAATCGTTCCCGTTGGATCGGACCGGCAGGGGTGGACGTGGGCGCGACCGTGCGCGAGATCGTGTGGGATGTTGCGGAAGTTGCTGCTCCGGAGGAGGTGTGGCTGCTCGACGGGATGCGCGGCTGGGACGATGAGCGGATCGGGCGGGCGCTGCGCGGGCGGCGGCGAGGCGGGCCGGTGCGGTTCGGGTTCTCCGATGTCGCGCCGTTCGTGGTGCCACTGGTGTGGATGATCGTCGAACAGCTCAGCGACCACGCGACCGGGAAGGTGGTCGGCAGCGTCGCCGACCGGGCGGGCGCGCGGATTCGCCGCTCCCTGCGCGGTCGGTCGGCGCGGCCCCCGACCGTGCCGCCGGTGGACGCCGAAACCTTGCGGCGGGTGCGGCGGCAGGTGGTCGAGCAGGCGATGGCAGCGGGTTTCGACGCCCGCCGGGCCGAGTCGCTGGCCGATGAGGTGGTGGACCGGTTGCGGCGAGTGGGGGACGACCCGGAGTCGCCGTGATCCGTGACGACGGCGTCGGCGTCGCACGGCATCGTCGTTTCGTCGGATGGGGCGCGCAGCAGCTGTTCATGCTGCTGCTCACCGCGACCGTCCTCTGGTCGACAGTGCTGACCAGTCGAGTGGTCCTGGCGTGGCACGGTGGAGCCGCCTACCGGACCTGTATGAACACAGCGGGATTCGATCCCGAGAACCGATTGCATATCGCGATGCTGGATATTCCGGCGCGACACGGCCGTTTCGGTCACTGCTATTCCGAGACGCTGTCATCAGCTCTGCTGATCGCCCTGCTCTGGACCGTCGGCGTACTCCTCGCCGCGGTCGTGTCCTGTCGGCGTGGGCCGCGATGGGCGCGGCGCGCACGTTTTCTCGACCCGCCACCCGAATTGCGGCCGCTGCTGGCCCGCCTCGTGAGTCGCGCCGGAATCGACCGCCGCGCACCGGATTTCGTCGTCGATGTCGCACAAACCGGATCCGATGCCGCCGTCCTGCGCCGGTCCGGTCGCACGGTGGTCTGCCTGAGCGCGGGCCTGGCCCGGCAGGCATGGTTCCGGCCCGCCGTCGTGGAGGCCGTGGTACTGCACGAACTCGCCCATGCGCGCAACAGCGACGTCGGGATCGGGTACGGCGCGCGAGCGGTGTGGCGTGGTTTCGTGCTCGCCGTCGTGGTCCCGTTCACGGCAACCCGCCTGTGGTCGCGCTCCACCGGTGAGATCACCGGCCCCTACGCCGAATTCTGGCCGGGACGCCAGCAGGCGTTGCCGCGCGATCTCCTGCTGGTCGCGGTCATGGTGACCGTCGGCTACCTCATCCATGCCCGGGTACAGCGAACTCGTGAACATGTCGCCGATCACGACGCCCGTGCCTGGGGTGCGGACCCCGCGGTCTGGCAGCTACTCCGCCCGGGCTCCGACGGTCATCGGATTACGCTGCGAGGCACGGTATTCGCGGCCCTGTTCGGCTTCTGGCGCGCCCATCCGAGGAGTGCTGACCGACGGCGCTGGCTGGCGGACTCCGGCATTGTCGACGCCGACCACGGCAAGTTCGGTCCGAACCTCCTCGCCGTGGCGGCAGTCATGCTCATGCTCACCTGCCTCGGGCGCATCGCGGCCGCAGACGGGTTTGCCTTCGTCGTCGTATCGGCCTGCACCGTGCTCGCCACACTGACGCTGCTGTCGCTCGGGGGCGTGTCGAAAGGCGGATGGCATCACTGGAACTTCCATCCCCCTTCTACTGTATAGCCGATCGGCGTCGCTCATGACGAATCGAAATCTGGTCCATAATCGCTCGCTACATGCCGAAACCCCAGGTGAGGAGCAAGCCGAATGGCCTATGTGCTGGACTTCGCGGACGTCGACCGGAGCCGGATCGCGGGTGTGGGCGGGAAGGGTGCGAACCTCGGGGAACTGGCGAGGATCGACGGTGTTCGGGTGCCGGACGGCTTCTGTGTCACCACGGAGGCGTTCCGTCGGGTGCTGGCCGAGCTGCCCGCCGTCGAGGTTCAGCTCGGCGAACTGACGGCCCTGGCTCCGGACGACCGCACCCGCATCGCGGCGCTCAGCGCCGACATCCGCCGTGCGATAGAAGAATTCGTCATTCCGGGCGATATCGCGACGGCGGTCGCCGCCGCGTACGCCCGGCTGGGCGCGGATACCGCCTGTGCCGTGCGGTCCAGCGCGACCGCCGAGGACCTGCCGACCGCGTCTTTCGCCGGTCAACAGGACAGCTACCTGAATGTCACCGGCGTGCGGGCGATTCTCGAGCACATCGGCCGGTGCTGGGCTTCCCTGTTCACCGAGCGGGCGATCACCTATCGCCAGCGCAACGGCTTCGGCCACCGGGCAATCGATATGGCGGTGGTCGTCCAGCGGATGGTGTTCCCGCGGGCCGCGGGCATCATGGTCACCGCCGATCCGGTCACCTCGGATCGGAAGGTGGTTTCCATCGATGCCGGGTTCGGTCTCGGTGAGGCACTGGTATCCGGCTTGGTGAACGCCGACGTCTACCGGGTTCGCGACGACGCGATCACCGATCGGACCGTCGCCACCAAGAAACTGACCGTCGAAGCGAACCCGGCGGGCGGCACGCAGGTCCGGGAGATCGAGCCGGAGCGACAGCACCGGCAGGTGCTGACCGACGCGCAGATTCTGCGGCTGGCACGGCTGGGCCGCGACATCGAGGCGCATTTCGGCTGCCCCCAGGACGTCGAATGGTGCTTGGACGACACGGATTTCCGCATCGTCCAGAGTCGTCCGATCACCACCCTGTTCCCGGTCCCCGAGGCCGCCGACGACGACAACCACGTCTACCTCTCGGTCGGCCACCAGCAGATGATGACCGATGCGATGACACCGCTGGGATTGTCGGTGTGGCAGTTGACGAGCCCCGCACCCATGCGGCACGCGGGTGGTCGCCTGTTCGTCGACATCACCCGCGCCCTGTCGTCGCCGACGGCGCGGCAGGCACTGGTCGACGGTTTCAGCCAAGCCGATCCGCTCTCCGGCGACGCGCTGCGCACCATCGTCGACCGCGGATTCATTCCCACGGTCCCGGACACGACCCCCGCCGCCCCGGCGGCCGAGGCCGCCACGCCGATCGACGCCGACCCGGAACTGGTCGCCGAACTGATCGCCGCCAGCGAGCAGTCCCTCGCGGCGCTGAAGAAGGACATCGAGGCCGAAACCGGCACGGCCCTACTGGATTTCATCGCTGCCGATATCCAAGGCGAACTCCGGCGGGTCCTGTTCAACGCCCGGAGCCGACAGGCGATCATGGCCGGCATGGAGGCGGCGGGCTGGCTCAACGACCGGTTGCGGACCTGGCTGGGGGAGACGAACGCCGCCGACGTACTCGCACAGTCGGTGCCCGGAAATGTCACCGCCGAAATGGGCCTGGCTCTACTGGATGTCGCCGACGCCATCCGGCCGCACCCGGACGTGGTGGACTACCTGCGGCAGGTCGCCGATACCGGTGTCGACGGCCAGCGTTTCCTGGACGAGTTGGCGCAGCGTCCGGGCGGCGCCGCGCCCCGCGCCGCGCTCGACGCCTTCCTCGACCGTTACGGCATGCGCTGCGTCGGCGAAATCGACATCACCCGCCCGCGCTGGAGCGAACACCCCGCCGCCCTCGTCCCGACCCTCCTCGCCGATATCGCCAACTTCGCGCCGGGCGCGGCCGAACAGCGCTTCGCGGACGGCCTGCGCGCCGCCGAACAGCACACCCGCGACATCCTGGAGCGGCTGCGCGCACTGCCGGACGGAGAGTCGAAAGCCGTTGAGACCCAGGCGATGATCGACCGCCTCCGCACCTTCACCGGCTACCGCGAGTACCCGAAGTACGCGATGGTCAGCCGCTACTTCGTCTACAAGCAGGCCCTCCTGCGGGAGGCCGCACACCTCGTCCGAACCGGAGTGCTCACCGCCCCCGAGGACATCTTCTACCTGCGCTTCGACGAACTCCGCGAAGTGGTGTCCACCCAACGCGCCGACCACACCCTCCTCCGCGACCGCGAACAAGCCTTCCGCGCCCACCAAACCCTCACCCCACCCCGGGTGCTCACCTCGGACGGCGAAATGATCACCGGCGCCTACCGCCGCGCCGACCTCCCCCCGACCGCCCTCCCCGGCACGCCCGTATCCGCCGGCACCGTCGAAGGCCGCGCCCGCGTCATCTCCGACATAGCCGAAGCCGACCTCACCCCCGGCGACATCCTGATCACCGCCTACACCGACCCCAGCTGGACCCCACTGTTCGTAACGGTCTCCGGCCTCGTCACCGAGGTGGGCGGCCTGATGACCCACGGTGCCGTCATCGCCCGCGAATACGGCCTCCCCGCCGTAGTCGGCGTGGAGAACGCCACCACCCGCATCCGAGACGGGCAGCGCATTCGGGTGCACGGGTCGGAGGGGTACGTCGAGATCTTGCCGGAGCAGTAGGTCGGCGGGTGCACTGTCCCCACCGCCCGCTGCTCGGCCCGTCGGTGGGTGGATCTGCCGCAATCATCCTGGTGGAAATGCCCCTGCGCAGTGCTGCCGGATCGTGCCCGATGCGGTGGTGCCTCGAAGGCGCCGTTCGCACTCCAGGAATGAGTCCCACGCATCGGCGTCGTACCCGCGGAGGGTTGCCGTGACCGTTGCGGCAGAGTGGGACGAGTTACATAGATTGCATCTTACTTAGATTGAATTTAAGTATAATGAGCTGATTCTTCTTACTGGAGGTGGGCGGTGGAGTTCAAGGGGCGGGTGGCGGATCTTGACCTGTTGGCGCGGCAGCTGGGCCTGGTGACGGACGGGGCCGGTTCGACCCGGGGCCGTGCGGTAATCATGACCGGTCGGCGGCGGGTGGGGAAGTCGCGGCTGGTTCAGGAGTTCTGTGATCGCTCCGATCTGCCGTACGTCGTCTTCCAAGCGACGCGGGGTCGTAACCCTGTCGCGGAGCGGGAGGACTTCGTCGCGACCGTGGCTCATTCGCCGCTGCGAGGTGCGGAGCTGGTTGAGGGGATGTCCGCGGCGGATTGGAATCAGGCGCTGCGGACGCTGGCCATCGCGCTGCCGGACGATGCCGCGAGCATCATGGTGATCGACGAGGTGCCATGGCTGGTGGAGCAGGACTCCGAGTTCGAAGGGGCGCTGCAGACGGTGTGGGATCGGCATCTGTCGGCCAAACCGGTGCTGCTGGTGCTGGTGGGCAGTGACGTCTCGGTTATGGAGGCCTTGCAGTCACACGGTCGCCCGTTCTTCGGGCGAGCGACGAAAATGACGGTGGCACCGCTGCAGTTGGCGGATGTACAGGCCATGACCGAGCTGTCGGCGGCCGAGGCGATGGATGCGCTGTTGATTACGGGTGGGTTCCCGGAAATCGTCCAGTCGTGGCGTCCGGGCATGAGCCGCACGGATTTCCTGCGCGATGCGACGGCGAATCCGTTGTCTCCGCTGCTGGTTGCGGGTGAGTTGTCGCTGCTGGGCGAGTTTCCGGAGGCGTCGCGTTCGCGGGCGGTGCTGGAGGCGATCGGCAGCGGAGAACGTACCTTCGGCACGATTGCCGCTGCCGCGGGCAGCGTGGGCGCCCTGCCGGCGGGCACGCTGACACCGTTGCTGAGTACCTTGCAGGCCAAGCGCATCGTGGCCGCGGATCTGCCGCTGTCGACCAAGACGGACAGCAAGAACAAGCGCTACCGCATCGCCGATTCTTACCTGCGGTTCTGGTTGGCCTTCCTGGAACGCGGAATTCCGCTCATCGAACGCGGTCGGGGCGATCTGGCGCTGGAGCGGATCGAGCGCTCCTGGACGACCTGGCGCGGTCGTGCGGTGGAGCCGGTGGTTCGGGAATCGCTGCTGCGCTTGCTGCCCGACGAGCGCTGGTCCGGGACCGAGGCGGTGGGTGGCTGGTGGAATCGGCAGAATAATCCGGAGATCGACCTGATCGGTGCCGACCGCGAGCCTGTCGCGGGCGCAGTGCATTTCGTCGGCTCGATCAAATGGCTCGAGGACCGGCCGTTCGACCGCCACGACTACGATGCCCTCGCCCGCAGTGTGCTCGCGATTCCAGGGACCGAGTTCGATACGCCGCTGGTGGCGGTCTCGCGGTCCGGAGTCGACGGTGACCTGCCGGTCGCTACCTGTTGGGGGCCTGAGGACCTGTTGCGCGCTTGGCAGTGAACGGCGTTCACCACCGCGCCGCGGTGGTCTGCCGTATAGGCGCGGCGAGGCGGTGTTCCTGTCACGTGAATACGCGAATGGTGGATCTGCCGCTGGTCTGGTGGTGGATTCGCCGCTGGCTAGGCGGTGGATCGCGAAGCCTCGAAGGAATGGATGCATCTCGACATCGTCAGCTGTGCTGATCACTGTCTCACGGCTAGCCGTGACGCATGTTCATCGAGCATGGGCCAGGCAAGGAACCGGTTCGCCCGAGCGCGAATGCACTCGTGCGTTTGCTAGATGGTTACGGCGGGTTGGGGAGTTGGGGGCGTTCGTCCCGGGGAAACGGACGAAGCGGGCGTTCGGCGGGTTTCCGGACGGGATGTGAAACGTGGTGCGCGAGGGGGGACTTGAACCCCCACGTCCGTGGACACCAGAACCTAAATCTGGCGCGTCTGCCAATTTCGCCACTCGCGCTGATGGTACGACCGTCCAAACTCTACCGGGATTGACCGCGTTAGCGAAGCACCGGTGGGGTGTGGCGTACTGGTCAGTAACCCTACCAGGGGTTATAACGATTTGGTAACCGTGAATATGAGGGAGGCTCAACTTTCCTTCATGGGTGTAACCGCGTGGACCTGGGGGTTCAAACATGAGGCGGAGTCATGTTTCTGATCGTTCTGGGACGGACGTACCTGAATACTGCGCGGTAGGGGGTCGTGCGTAGGGGTAAACATGAGGAACCCCTCATGATTTTGTGGAATCCTCGGGCACTACCAGGGCCGGGTGGCCTCGGGGAGACCTGCGCGACGAGAGCGCGGCCCCGTCCTGCGGGGGCAAGCCGCTACGAGAAGGAAGTCGAACGTCTTGACGATCAACGAGAGCACCGGGACCGGATCTAGGGCGAGGGTGGCGCGCAAGGCCTCGGAGGGCGGGGTCAGGTCGTCGCTGTTGGACAGGTTGCTGGGTGGCGCGCCGTACGCGTTGGCGTTCGGTGGGCAGGGCGCCCAGTGGTTGCGGGAGCTGGAGGAGATCGGGCGGGATTCCGCGCTCGAACCGGAGCTCACCGCGCTCGTGAACGAGGCCGCGCAGCGGCTGGAACCCGTTGCGGCACAGCTGCTCGTGGTCCGGCCGGTCGGTTTCGACCCCATCGGCTGGATGCTCGAGGAGGAGATCGCCGACCCCGAGCAGGGTGAGGTCTCGGCGGCCCCGTCGCCGCAGATCCTGCGGTCCGCCGCGGTCTCCATGCCCGGCGTCTTCCTCACCCAGGTGGCCGCGCTGCGCGCGCTGCGGCTGCAGGGCCTGGACATTGTCGCGCAGGCTCCGGTGGCCTACATCGGTCATTCGCAGGGCCGCCTGGCCGCCACCGCCGCCGCCGCGCACGGCGAGCGGGATGCCGAGATGCTCGCGCTGGCCCAGTTGATCGGGGCCGCCGCCGGTCTGATCGCCCGCCGTCGCGGGCTGGTGCCGGTGGGCGAGCGCATGCCCATGGTCGCCGTCTCCCATGTCGACCCCGACCGGTTGCGGGCCGTGGTCGACGAGGTGTCGGCGGACGTCGACGCGAGCAAGGCCGCCGTGGTCTCCATCCGCAACGGACGCCGCCGCGCCGTGCTCTCCGGCCCGGTGGCCCAGCTCGACCGGGTGCGGCAGCGCTGCGCCGAGATCAGCGCCGAGCAGACCCGCGACCGCGAGGCCAAGAAGCGTGGCGGCGCGGTGTTCGCGCCCGTCTTCGAGGACATTCCGGTCGAGGTCGCCTTCCACCACCCGGCCCTGGCCGAGACCGTCGAACTGGTGAGCACCTGGGCCGGGCAGTGCGGACTCGACACCGAAATGGCCGCCGCGCTGACCAAGGAGATCCTGGTCGATCCGATCGACTGGGTCGCCACCGTCGACGAGGTCGTTTCCGAAGGCGCGCAGTGGATTCTGGACCTCGGCCCCGGTGACCTGCTCACCCGCCTGACCGCCGGATCGCTCAAGGGCACCGGCGTCGGCGTGCTCGCCGCCTCCACCCGCCCCGGCCAGCGCAGCCTGTTCACCCCGGGCGCGGCCCCCGAGATCGCCCCCGCCTGGGCGGAATTCGCGCCCAAGCCGGTGCGCCTGCCCAATGGCCGCATCGTGGTGGAGACCGCCTTCACCCGCCTCACCGGCCGCTCGCCCATCCTGCTCGCGGGTATGACCCCCACCACCGTGGACGCGAAAATCGTGGCGGCGGCGGCGAATGCGGGCCACTGGGCCGAACTCGCCGGTGGCGGCCAGGTCACCGAGCAGATCTTCGCCGACCGGGTCGCGGAGCTGAAGACGCTGTTGCATCCGGGCCGTGCGGTGCAGTTCAACTCGCTGTTCCTCGATCCCTACCTGTGGAAGCTTCAGCTGGGTGGCAAGCGCCTGGTGCAGCGATCCCGCAGCGCCGGTGCGCCTTTCGACGGCGTGGTGGTCACCGCCGGCATCCCGGAGCTCGAGGAGGCCGTCGCCCTCATCGAGGAGCTGACCGAGGCCGGCATCACCCACGTGGCGTTCAAGCCGGGCACCGTCGCCCAGATCCGCGCCGTGCTGCGCATCGCCGACGCGGTGCCGGACTACCCGGTCATCATGCATATCGAAGGCGGTCGCGCCGGTGGTCACCACTCCTGGGAAGACCTCGACGACCTGCTGCTCGAGACCTACGCCGAACTGCGCGGCCGCGGCAATGTGGTGGTCTGCGTCGGCGGCGGAATCGGCACCCCCGAGCGCGCCACCGAATACCTCACCGGCGCTTGGTCGCAGGCACACGGCTACCCGGTGATGCCGCTGGACGGCGTGCTGGTCGGCACCGCCGCCATGGCCACCCTGGAGGCCACCACCGCGCCCGAGGTCAAGCAGATGCTGGTGGACACCCCCGGCACCCCGGACTGGGTGGGCGCGGGCACCGCCAGCGGCGGAATGGCTTCCGGCCGCAGTCAATTGGGTGCCGACATCCACGAGATCGACAATGCCGCCTCCCGTACCGGCCGCCTGCTGGACGAGGTCGCCGGTGACGCCGAGGCCGTCGCCCAGCGCCGCACCGAGATCATCGAGGCGCTCGACCGCACCGCCAAGCCGTACTTCGGCGATGTCGCCACCATGACGTATGTCGAGTGGCTGGAGCGCTACGTCGAACTGGCGGTGGGCCTGGACCGTCGCAAGGACTTCGACTGCGGCGGCGACTTCGCCGACGCCATCGCCGACGCCACCCGCTCGGTCTGGCTGGACATCACCTGGCGCGACCGCTTCGCGGAGATGATGCGCCGCACCGAATCCCGCCTCAACGAGGCCGACCGCGGCGAGATCGAGACCCTCTTCGCCGACGACGCCGCCTTCGAGGAGCCGGTGCGCGCGCTGTGCGCGCTGAAGGAGCGCTACCCGGCCGCCGCGGACACCGTGCTGCACCCGGCGGACGTGCCGTTCTTCATCTCGCTGTGCAAGACCCCCGGCAAGCCGGTCAACTTCGTGCCGGTCGTCGACCAGGACGTGCGCCGCTGGTGGCGCTCGGATTCGCTGTGGCAGGCCCACGATCCGCGTTACAGCGCCGATCAGGTGTGCATCATCCCGGGCACCGTCGCCGTCGCGGGCATCACCCGCGCGGACGAGCCCGTGGGTGAGCTGCTCGACCGCTTCGAGCAGGACGCCGCCTACTCCATGGTGCGCGCGGGCCTGGTCCCCGCCGCCGTGGACGGTCGCCGCCGCGCCGATATCGCCCACGGCGCACTGGATACCGTGCTCGCCGCCCCCGACGTGCAGTGGGCCGGACGCACCACCGTCAACCCCGTCCACCGGCTCGGCGACGTGCACGAGTGGACCATGAACGGCAAGGGCGCGATCCACCCGCCCACCGGCGCCACCCTCAGCGCCACCGAGGGACCCGAAACCGACCACGCCTACGTGGAACTGACGGTGCCGCTGCTGGGCGGCGCGGTAGCCGCCGCGAAAGACGCTGTCCGCATTCGCATGACCGTCCCCACCTCGGTCTACAACGGTGGCGCGCCGGTCGTTTCGGAGGCCGACGCCGAGACCGCCATGTCGGCGCTGCTGGCCGTCGCCGCGGGCCAGGCGCTGCCCGAGGTGAAGACCGTCGACGGCGCGAAGGTCGCGCACGTCAACACCGCCTGGACCCCCGACCTCATCGCCGACCACGCGGGCGTCACCGGTTCCGGCCTGCCCGAGAACCTGAGCACCAACGGCCGCACGGTGCCCGACGTGCTGGTGGGCGCGTGCTGGCCCGCCGTGTTCGCGGTGCTGGGCGCGACTCGCACCGAGGACGGCTCGAGCGTCATCGAGGGCATGCTCGACCTGGTGCATCTCGACCACCGCATCGAGCTGGCGGGTGAACTGCCCGACGGCGCAAGCGTTCTCGCGGTGCGCGCCGAGGCGGGGGAGACCCTGGACACCGATCTGGGCCGGGTGATCGAGGTGCGGGTGCGCATCACCGGCATGCTGGACAAGCCCGAGACCGGCATGTCCATGCCGACCATCGCCACCCTCACCGAGCGCTTCGCCATTCGCGGCCGCACCGGCGCCGGTGAACTCACCGATCCGCCGCGCGCCGCGGGCACCCTGTCCACCGATGCCGCCGACACCCCGCGCCGTCGCCGCCGCGATGTCACCGTCACCGCGCCGCGTGCCATGGCCGCCTTCGCGCAGGTGTCGGGCGATCACAACCCGATCCACACCTCCGAGGCCGCCTCGAAGCTGGCCGGACTCGGCAGCCCGATCGTGCACGGCATGTGGCTGTCGGCCGCCGCGCAGCACGCCGTCTCGGCGATCGACTCCGCCGACAAGCTGCCGCCGCGCACGCTGACCGCGTGGACCACCCGCTTCCTGGGCATGGTGCGGCCGGGCGCGCAGATCGACGTGCGGGTCGAGCGGGTCGCGGTCGATCGCGGCAGCGAGATCGTCGAGGTCGGGTGCCGCATCGGTGGAGATCTGGTGATGACCGCCACCGGTCGTATCGCACCGCCCAAGACCGTCTACGCCTTCCCGGGACAGGGCATTCAGACCAAGGGGATGGGTCTGGACGCGCGCACCCGCTCCAAGGCCGCCAAGGAGGTCTGGGACCGCGCCGACAAGCACACTCGCGAGGCCCTCGGCTTCTCGATTCTCGCTGTGGTGCGCGACAATCCGACCTACCTCAAGGCGCGCGGCGTCGAGTACCGCCACCCCCAGGGTGTGCTGCACCTGACCCAGTTCACCCAGGTCGCCATGGCCACCCTGGGCGTCGCCCAGGTCGCGGAACTGCGGGAGGCCGGAGCCTTCGTGGACGGCGCGATGCTGGCGGGCCACTCGGTCGGCGAGTACAACGCGCTCGCCGCCGTCGCCGGGGTGCTGCCGCTCGAGGCCGTGCTCGAGGTGGTGTTCCAGCGCGGCTCCGCCATGCACGAGCTGGTGCCGCGGGATGCTCAGGGCCGCAGCGACTATCGCATGGCCGCCATCCGCCCCTCGCAGATCGGCGTGCCCGATGCCGCGGTGATCGACTTCGTCGCTACCGTGGGCGCGAAGGCGGGCGAATTCCTCGAGGTGGTCAACCTCAACCTGCGCGGCTCGCAGTACGCCATCGCGGGCACCGTGGCCGGACTCGAGGCCCTGGAGGCCGAGATCGAGCGCCGCCGTGCCGAATTCGGCGGTAAGCGCGCCTTCGTACTGGTGCCCGGCATCGACGTGCCGTTCCACTCGACCGTGCTGCGCGCCGGGGTGCCGGAGTTCCGGCACAAGCTCCAGGAGCTGCTGCCCGCGGACCTGCATCCGGAACTGCTGGTCGGACGCTACATCCCGAACCTGGTGCCGCGCCCGTTCTCGCTGGAGCGCGAATTCATCGCCGAGATCGCCGATTACGTGCCGTCCGAGCCGCTGGCCGAGGTGCTGGCCGACTTCGACGACTGGGCCGCGCGTCCCACCGAACTGTGCCGCGTGGTGCTGATCGAGCTGCTGGCCTGGCAGTTCGCCAGCCCGGTGCGCTGGATCGAGACCCAGGATCTGCTGTTCACCGATGCCGCCCACGGTGGTCTCGGCGTCGAGCGCTTCGTCGAAATCGGTTTGGCGGCAACGCCGACCGTGGCCAATCTGGCGACGAATACGCTCAAGCTGCCGATGTTCGCCAACACCGCGGTCGAGGTGCTGAATATCGAGCGTGAGGCCGGTGTGGTGTATTCCACCGACACCGACCCGGCCCCGGTGGATGAGCCGGAGGAAACCTCGGCCGAGACCGCGGCACCCGCCGCGGCCGCCGCGCCCACCGCCCCCGTCGCCGCTCCGGCCGCCCCGACCGGCGGCCCGACTCCGGACGACATCGCCTTCACCGCCGCCGACGCCACCCGCGTGCTCATCGCGCTGTGGACCAAGCTGCGGCTGGACCAGATCGGTCCGGTGGACACCATCGAGGGTCTGTGCGACGGCGTCTCCTCGCGCCGCAACCAGCTGCTCGTCGACCTCGGCTCCGAACTCTCGCTCGGTGCCATCGACGGTGCCGCCGACGCCGACATGGGCGCGCTCTCGGCCACCGTCGACCGCCTGGCGCGCACCTACAAGCCGTTCGGCTCGGTGCTCTCCGACGCCATCGGTGACCACCTGCGCAAGGTGTTCGGTCCCTCCGGCAAGCGCCCCGCCGCCATCGCCGAACGTGTCAAGAAGGTCTGGGGACTCGGCGACGGCTGGGCCAGCCACGTCACCGCCGAGGTCTCGCTCGGCACCCGCGAGGGCGCGTCCGTGCGCGGCGGTGATCTGGGCGGCCTGGTCTCGGGCGCGCTGGGCGACGGTGCGGCCGTGGACGCCGCCATCGACGCCGCCGTGCAGGCCGTGGCCGCTCGCCGGGGTGTCGCGGTGTCGATCCCGTCGGCCGGTGGCGGCGGCGGCGCGACCGTCGACGCCGCCGCGCTGGGCGAGTTCACCGAGCAGATCACCGGCCGCGACGGCGTGCTGGCGCAGGCCGCCCGGGTGATCCTGGAATCGCTGGGCCACGCCGAACAGCTCTCCGCGCCGGAGTCCACCGACGACACCCTGGTGGACCTGGTCTCGGCCGAACTCGGTTCGGACTGGCCGCGATTGGTCGCTCCCGCCTTCGACGCCCGCAAGGCCGTCCTCATCGACGACCGCTGGGCCAGCGCCCGCGAGGATCTCGCGCGGCTGTGGCTGGGCGGTGACGCCGGACTGGACGAACTGCCGGTCGACGGCTACGTCGGTGCCGGGGAAGCGGTTGCCGCGCAGGCCAACTGGTGGCGTGAGCGCGCCATGCACGAGGCCCGCTCGGTGCTGGCCGGACTCTACGGACGCATCGCCGCGGCCGCCGTCGAGGTGACCGAACCCGGTGTCTGGTCCTCGGAGATCGCCGTGATCACCGGCGCCAGCAAGGGTTCCATCGCCGCGGCGGCCACCGGGCGTCTGCTCGGCGGCGGTGCGACCGTCGTCGTCACCACCTCCAAGCTCGACGACGCGCGCCTGGCCTTCTACAAGCAGCTCTACCGTGACCATGCCCGTCACGGCGCCGCGCTGTGGGTGGTACCCGCGAATATGGCCTCCTACAGCGATATCGACGCCCTCGTCGAGTGGGTCGGCAACGAGCAGACCGACACCGCGGGCGGCGCCAAGGTGCTCGTCAAGGAGGCCATGACCCCCACTCTGCTGCTGCCCTTCGCGGCGCCGCGGGTGGCCGGTGACCTCGCCGACGCCGGGGCCCGCGCCGAAATGGAGATGCGGGTGCTGCTCTGGTCGGTCGAGCGCCTCATCGGCGGCCTGTCCAAGCTGGGCGCGGACCACGACGTGGACGCCAAACTCCATGTGGTACTGCCGGGTTCGCCCAACCGCGGCCTCTTCGGCGGTGACGGTGCGTACGGCGAGTCCAAGGCCGCGCTGGACGCCGTGGTCGCCAAGTGGCGGGCCGAGAAGTCCTGGGCGCAGCGGGTCACCCTGGTGCACGCTCTCATCGGCTGGGTGCGCGGCACCGGCCTCATGGGCCACAACGATCCGCTGGTCGAGGCCGTGGAGCAGGCGGGCGTGCAGACCTGGTCCACCCAGGAGATGGCCGATGAGCTGCTCAAGTGGTGCACCGAGCGGGCGCGCGGCGTCACCGCGCAGGGACCGCAGCAGATCGATCTGACCGGCGGCCTGGCCGGTGCCAAGCTGGATCTGTCCGCGCTGGGCAGGGAGGCCGCGGAAGCGGCGGCGGCCGAGGAGGATACGGCCGCGAAGGCCGCGACCATTCCGGCGCTGCCCGCCCCGCCGACCATGGTGTCGTCGGCGCTGCCGGTTCCCGAATGGGGCGCGGTGACAGCCGATCTCGACGATATGGTCGTCATCGTCGGCGCGGGCGAACTCGGCCCCTACGGCTCGGCGCGCACCCGCTTCGAGATGGAGGTCTCCGACGAGCTCTCCGCCGCGGGCGTACTCGAACTGGCCTGGACCACCGGACTGGTCACCTGGGAGAACGAACCCAAGCCGGGCTGGTACGACACCGAAACCGGTGACTACGTCGACGAATCCGAGCTGGCCGAGCGCTACCACGACACCGTGGTGGAGCGCTGCGGCGTGCGCCGCTACGGCGACGACGGCGCGATGGTCGACAACACCGCCCCGCTGCTCACCTCGGTGTTCCTGGACAAGGATCTGACCTTCGTGGTCAACAGCGAGGCCGAGGCGCGCGCCTTCCACGCCGCCAACCCGGAGCAGACCGTCGTCACGCCGGTCGAGGGTTCGGGTGACTGGCAGGTGACCCGCAAGGCGGGCACCGAGATCCGGGTGCCGCGCAAGGCCAAGCTGTCGCGCTTCGTCGGCGGCCAGATCCCCACCGGCTGGGATCCCACCAGGTGGGGCATCTCGGCCGATATGGCGGGCTCCGTGGACCGGGTGGCGCTGTGGAACATCGTCTGCACCGTGGACGCGTTCCTGTCCTCCGGCTTCAGCCCGGCCGAACTCATGAGCTGGGTGCATCCGGCCATGGTGGCCAACACCCAGGGCACCGGTATGGGCGGCATGTCCTCGATGCGCTCGCTCTACATCGACAACCTGCTCGGGGAGCCGCGCGCCAACGACATCCTCCAGGAGGCGCTGCCGAATGTGGCGCTGGCCCATGTGGTTCAGAGCTACGTCGGCTCCTACGGCGGCATGGTGCACCCGGTCGCGGCCTGCGCCACGGCGGCGGTCTCGGTCGAGGAGGGTGTGGACAAGATCCGGCTCGGCAAGGCCGATCTGGTGGTGGCCGGTGGCTACGACGATCTCGGCATCGAGGGCATCGTGGGCTTCGGCGACATGTCGGCCACCGCGGATTCGGCGGCCATGAGCGCCAAGGGCATCAGCGACCGCTACTTCTCCCGGGCCAACGACCGTCGTCGCGGCGGGTTCGTCGAATCCCAGGGCGGCGGAACGGTTCTGCTCGCCCGCGGCAGCGTCGCGGTCGAGATGGGCCTGCCGGTGCTCGGCGTGGTCGCCTTCGCGCAGTCCTTCGCCGATGGCGTGCACACCTCGATTCCGGCCCCGGGCCTGGGCGCGCTGGCCGCCGGTCGCGGCGGCCCGGAGTCGCAACTGGCCGCCGCACTGCGGAAGCTGGGCGTCGCGCCGGACGAGATCGCGGTGGTGTCCAAGCACGACACCTCCACCGCGGCCAACGATCCCAACGAGTCCGAACTGCACGAGCGGCTCGCCACGGCGCTCGGCCGGTCCGACGGGGCACCGCTGTTCGTGGTGTCGCAGAAGACCCTCACCGGCCACGCCAAGGGCGGCGCGGCGGCCTTCCAGCTCATCGGCCTGTGCCAGGTGCTGGAGCAGGGCGTGATCCCGCCCAACCGCAGCCTGGACTGCGTGGACGCCAAGATGCGCGAATACCCGCACCTGGTGTGGCTGCGCGAACCGCTCGCGATGGGCGATCGCCTCCCGCTCAAGGCCGGTCTGGTCACCTCGCTCGGCTTCGGCCACGTCTCCGGCCTGCTCGCCGTCGTGCACCCGCAGGCGTTCGTCGCGGCCATCGACCCCGAGCGGCGCGAGGAGTACCTGCGCAAGGCCGAAGAGCGGAAGCTCAACGGCCGCCAGCGCTTCGTCGAGGCCATGTGTGGCGGCGCGCCCCTCTACGAGCGCCCCGCCGACCGCCGCCTCGGCGGCGACGGCACCCCCGCCAAGCAGTCCCGCCAACTCGAGGCCGACGTCCTGCTCACCAAGGACGCCCGCCTCGGTACCGACGGCATGTACATCGCCCAGCGGGGACCCGCCTGTAGCTGATCATCGGGAACCGCTGCGCTTGGGCAGTCTGCGCCAGGGGCGCAGGGTGGGCAAGCGCAGCACCCTCCGACGCGGCGCTGCCGCCCGGACGCGGGAACGCTTGCGGCGCAGACCAAAGCACTGCTGTCAGCCAGCGGAACCGATCGACTACCAGCGGAGCCTACGGAACCGTAGGCTCCGCTGGTATGTTCAGCCGACCACGACTGCACACCGACCGACGAGGAGCTGCGGCGCGTTGACGATCCTGGGTATCGGACTGGACCTGGTGACGATCTCGGAGTTCTCCGAGCAGCTGAAGCGCACCGGAACCACCATGTTGCGGGAAAGCTTCACTGCGGGGGAGCGCCGCTACTGCGAGAGCAAGTCCACCGATTCGGCGCGCAGCTACGCGGCCCGCTGGGCGGCGAAGGAAGCGGTGCTCAAGGCGTGGGCCTCCTCCCGTTTCGCGCGTAGCCCGCAGGTCGGCGACAATCCGTATCCGCTCATCGAGGTGGTCAACGACGCCTGGGGCCGCCCCAGCATCCGATTGCACGGCCTCGCCGCGGAATTCCTGCCGCGCGTGCGAATCCACCTGTCGCTCACCCACGACGGCGACACCGCGGCCGCCATGGTGGTGCTGGAGGATCCGGGCGAGCTGGCCGACCTCATCGGCCAGTAGGCCAGCGGGCGAAACCACCGCCGCGCGCGGCTAGCTTCCGGCGTTCTTCTGCCCGCCCGTTCGCGATTCCTTCTCGGCGATCAGCAGATACGCCACCATGAGCCGCTTCAGCTCCGCCACTGCCGCATCGTGGCTGAGCCCGTCCTGCACCGAGAAGTTCAGCATCGAGTACACGACGTGCACCAGCACCTGCGCCATCATGGACCGGCGGGCGCGGGGGGTGCGCGGCATCAGCGGCCGCAGCATCTGCGCCACCACCTCCGCGAACTCCTTCTCGTGAATCGCGCCGGTGGCCCGCGTGGACGGCGTGGACTGCATGGCCAGCCACACCTCGCGCCGGGACGGGTCGGTCATCCACAGCTGCGCCATGTGGTCCACGAAGCTGTTCATGTACCGCAGCCAGTCCATGGACGGCACTTCACCGTGGAAGTTGGCCAGCTCCTGTGAAACCGCCACCAGGTCTTGGCGATTGAGTTCGCAGACGATCACGTACTTGTTGGCGAAGAACTGGTAGAGCGTGCCGATCGGCACTTCCGCGCGGGCCGCCACCTCTTCACAGGTGAAGGATTCGAAGCCGACCTCGACGAGCAGCTCCCTGGACGATTGGAGCAGTGCGTCGAATTTCCGCTTGCTCCGTTCCTGCGTCGGACGGCGGCGGGGCATCAACTCTTGCGGGTCGTCCTGCAACTCCAACGCAGGGTCGGGCCTCGGCGTTGCCCTCGCTCCCGTGCGCGTTTCCACGTCCAACAGGCTACTGGTAGCGACACGCTGATGACACGCGGCGGTGTCCTGCGTGTTTTCGAAAGGCCCATCGGTTATGACCAATCCGCGCCGAGTGTGGCGTCGAACACTCATTGCAGCTGCTTATAGCGGCTGGACTCCAACGCGCTAGGCGGAAGGCTGAATCTGTGGTTGTTCCTGCGGTAGTTCGATCAGCGGTGACCATCGGTGTCTCCACCGAACGCGGCACCGTCCATGCTGTGGCGCTCGCGGACGACGGCGACAAGCTGCCCGAGCGAGTGCTGCTGCACCTCACCGGAAGGGTCGGCGGCGAGACCAAGGCGGACCTCGCCGCGGCTGTCGAGGCGGTCATGGATGCCGTCGCCGACAAGATCGGTCCCGATCGCGACGTCGTGGGGGCCGCGGTCGCCTACCGCGATGCCGCCGAGCGGCGCGCGATCGTCACCAGGCTGGCCTCCGGGCGCTGGCACGAGGCGTCGCTGGTCTCGGCCAAGTCCTCGCATCTCGCGGCCGCGCGGGCCATGACCTGGGTGGACGAATTCGAGGATCTCGCCATCTGCGAGGTCGTGCCCGGCTTCCAGGCGTTCTCGCTCATCGACGGGGATCGCACCCGGGTGCTGGCGGCAGTGTCGCTCAGCGGTGGCGCGGCCACCGAGGAGGCCATGCGGGCCGCCGTGACCGCGGCCTGGGATCAGTTCGACGCGGCCGGGGTGCGTCCCGACGCGGTGGTGCTGATCGGTTCGGCCGCAAGCGAACCCACCGTGGTGGCGGCGCTGGAGGCCGGATTCGGGGCCCCCATCATCCCGTGCGCGGTGGCGGCGCAGGCCCCGGCCATCGGCGCGGCACTGGCCGCGCTGCCGGAGACCGAGTACGCGGGCGAGGCGGCCGAGCGGATGAAGCGCACCCGCGGCACCGCGGCGCTGTTCGCGGCGGCCAGTGTGCTCGCGGGCGGTCTGGTGGCGGGCGGGGTGTACTCGGCCAGCGGCAGTTCGCGCACGGTACCCGAGCCCATGCTCACCGACGCCCGGATCAATGCGGACGGTGGTCACCGCGGCCCGCATCCGGCCATCGCCGATTCCGGTTCGGCGGTCGGTTCGTCCAATGAGACGCACTGGGAACCCGCCGTCGTCGAGCCCTCGGAGGCGGGTGCGGTGCTGGAGGGCGAGCCCGCGGCCGAGCCGACCGTGGTGACCCTCGATCCCGGCACCTCCAGCTGGGGTTCGGAAGCGGACTCCGAGCCGCTCGGACTCATGGGCCCCAAACCGCTGCTCGACGCTCCGGCGGAGCGCGAGACGGGCGTGGGCCAGCAGTCCATCATCCCCGCACCGACCAACCCGGTCGGCGCGCCGGACGGCTTCGGTCTGTTCCCGGGCGAATCCGCCCCGCCGCCGCTGGGCACGCCCGAATTCCAGAGCTGGTGGGACAGCCACTGGGCGATGATGCTGAAGTGGGCGGTGCAGATGCTGCCGCGCGTATAGCGCTGTAGCGCACCGCAACCCGCTCGAAGGTCCGGCCAACCGACGGATGGCCGGACCTTCGTCGTGCTCAGACCGACAGGTCGCGACGCAGCTTCGCCACGTGCCCGGTGGCGCGCACGTTGTACTGGGCGGCCTCGATCTTGCCGTTCTCGTCCACCAGGAAGGTGGAGCGGATCACCCCGGTGACCTTCTTGCCGTACATCGTCTTCTCGCCGAAGGCGCCCCACGCGGTGAGCACCTCCTTGTCCGGGTCGGACAGCAGCGCGAAGGTGAGCTGCTCGTTGTCGCGGAACTTGGCCAGTTTGGCGGGTTTGTCGGGGGAGATGCCGACCACCTCGATACCCGCGCCGTTCAGTTCGGCCAGGTTGTCGCGGAAGTCGCAGGCTTCTTTGGTGCAGCCGGGGGTGCTCGCCGCCGGGTAGAAGTACACGATCACCTTGCGGCCCTTGAAGTCGGACAGGGATACCGGATTCCCGTCCGCGTCGGGCAGGGTGAAGGCGGGGGCGGTGTCGCCGGGACTGAGGCGGTGGTTCTCGGTCATGCCAGCACGCTAGCCGATCCGGCACCGGGCTATACACTCGCTGGCAGGCCGGCGCACATCGCGTTTGCCCTACTCACCACGGCGGATGTGGCGATGGGCGGTCGGCTGGCGGACGACGATCGCGCCGCCCATCGGGAGCGGCCTGAGACAGGAGTGTGACGTGGCGAGGGATACCGAGGACATTCAGCGCGAGATCGAGGCCGCGCGGCACCGGCTCGCGAACACCCTCGATGAGCTGGCGGTGCGCGCCGATCCCCAGCGGCTGGCCGACAACACCAAGCAGGCGTTCGTGGCCAAGGTGAACGAGCCCAAGATCAAGTACAGCCTCATCGGGGCCGGACTGCTGGTGTTCCTGCTGCTGGTGGTGAAGATCTTCCGGGACTGAGCGCCCGCCGCCGATCCGGGCGACCGGTATCGGCGGGTTTCGAGAGATGACGAACCCCCGGTGCGATCGAGGCACCGGGGGTTTCTGTCTGGCTGCGACGGCGTCGCGAATCAGACCGTGGGGCAGGCGAAGCCGTCACCGTCGGGGTCGAGGTGCGGGCCGTAACCGGGCTCGCCGCGGAAGAGGGGTGCGTGCCCGGCGGCGCGGGCGTCATCGCAGTTGCGGTAGGAACCGCCGGCCGAGCCGGTCTGCGACAGCTGGGCCGAGCCGACCGCGGCCGAGCCGGTGTCGATGGTGGACGAGCCGGTGCCCGAGGATCCGGCGGGAACCTGGGCGACGGCCGCCGCGGCGGGGGCGAGAGTCGTCAGACCCGCGACGCTGGCGGTGACGAGGAGCCTGCGAACGTTCATGTATTCCTCTGTGTTTTCGTGCGTTTTTGTGCGCGATGGACGGGGCGGACCGGCTCGACGCGGGCGCCACCGCTACCGGGGACGGCACGGTGGCCGGTCCGGTCCGCCGTCCACCATCACAACGGACCGTTGCATTGTCAACCGGTTGCGCTATTCATCGAGGCAGAAGCCTTGCGCGCAGGCCCGTTTCGCCGCGTTTCACTCTCCGAGGCGGTGCCCCGCGCGGTGCTCCGCGGGAATATGACCCATTCGCCCGGCTTGGAAATCCTCGATGGCGTCGATGATTTCCTGTCGGCTGTTCATGACGAACGGTCCGTACTGTACGACCGGTTCCCGGATGGGGCGACCGCCCAGCAGCAGCACTTCCATATCGCCGGTGCGCGTATCTTGTTTCGCATCGGCGGCCACGGTGAGCGAATCGCCGTGCCCCAGCACCGCCAGTTGGCCCGCGGTCACCGGCCGCCCGCCGACCGCGCCACTGCCCGAGACCACGTAGACCATGGCGGTGAAGTCGCGCGGCCAGGGCGTTTCCAGCCGACCGCCCGGCGTGATGGAGGCGTGCGCGTAGGCGATGGGCGTATGGGTCGACCCCGGTCCGGAGAATCCGCCGACATCCCCGGCGATGATCCGCACCAGCGCCCCGCCGTCGTGCGAGCTGACCAGGGTCAGTTCGCTCGCGCGCAGATCCTGGTAGCGCGGCGCGGCCATCTTGTTGTCGCGCGGCAGGTTCACCCACAGCTGGAAGCCGTGCATCCGGCCGCCGTGTGTCACCAGTTCCTCGGCGGGCAGCTCGTCGTGCAGGATGCCGGATCCGGCCGTCATCCACTGCGTATCGCCCTCGCCGATGACGCCTCCGCCGCCGTGCGAGTCGTGGTGGACCATGCTGCCGTCGAGCACGTAGGTGACGGTCTCGAAACCGCGGTGCGGATGCCAGGGCGCGCCCTTGGCCTCGTGCGGCTCGTAGGTGACCGGGCCCATCTCGTCGAGCAGGATGAACGGGTCGGCGGTGCGCAGGTCCACGCTGGGGAAGGGGCGCCGCACCTCGAAGCCCGCGCCCTCGCGCTGGCTGTGGGCGGTGACCAGGGTGCGGACGGCGCGCTCGCGTCCGGTGGCGGCGTCGGGGCGCGGGAGCCGCGGCAGCACCAGGATGTTGTCGACGGTGATGGCGGGCATGGGAACCTCCTGTGGACCGGTTGGTGTCCATGTCAACCATTAGCCGCTAAGATCTATTCCATGGTGCGTTGGCTGAATGACGAGGAGCAGCAGACCTGGCAGTCCTATATCCGGATGCGCCAGCGTCTCGACGCCGCCATCGCGGCCGGATTGGCGGCCGACGGGCTCTCACCCTCGGACTACGAGATCCTGGTCGCGCTGTCGGCACACGGGGGAGAGTTGCGCGCCAAGGATCTGGGTGCGGAGATCTGCTGGGACAAGAGCCGCCTGTCCAAGCACCTCGCTCGCATGGACGGGCGCGGCCTGGTGTCCCGGTGCCCGGCCACCGACGACGCGCGGGGGCGTGAGGTGCGGCTGACCGATGCTGGTCGCGCCGCCCTGGAACACGCCGCGCCGAACCATGTGGAACTGGTCCGGCGGGCTTTCATCGACCATATGACCGATGCCGAGGCGACGGCGCTGCGCTCGCTCGGTGCGAAGGTGGCGGAGGCGGTCGAGCGCGAGAGTGCGCTCGACTAGCTCTGCTCGTCCCGCGCGAACTGCGCGCGCTTCCAATCGCCGAACGGTTCGTCGCGTTCCCGGACCGCCTCGCGGAATCCCGCTGTCATGGAGCGCATCTGGAAGGCGTACCCCTCGCGCGTGTGCCGCGAGACGCCGTCGAACACCGTGCTGACCATGCCCGAGTTGGCCACGCCCTGATTGAGCAGCGCGCTGTTGAGCGCCAGCTTGGCCATGATGAGCTGATTGATCGGCACCAGCGAGATCCGGCGCAGCAGTTCTTCGGTGCGCTCGTCGAGCCGCTCGGCGGGCGGTGCTTCGATGGCCAGTCCCCATTCGGCGGCCTGCTTACCGCTGAGGCTGTCGCCGGTGAACAGCAGTCGCTTGGCGCGCTGATCGCCCACCCGGTGCGCCCACATGCCCGCGGCCGGAATGCCCCAGGTGCGGGTGGGGGGATAGCCGAAGCGGGCGTCCTCGGCGCAGACGATCTGGTCGGCGAACAGTGCGATATCGGTTCCGCCCGCGATGGCGAATCCGTGCACCTTGGCCACGGTGGGCTTGTTGGCGTACAGCAGGCTGGCGAAGCCGCGGTTGAATCGCGACATCATCTGATAGTCGACCATGGGATCCCAGGTGCCGCGGGGGTCGTGGTTGCGCGCCTGGACCACCGGGTCGAGCACGCTGCCGTCGGCCGTCCCGCCGGCCGGTCCGAAGCCGCCGCTGCCCGCGCCCTCGGCGAAGATGGACAGGTCGTAGCCGCCGCAGAAGCCCTTGCCGTGGCCGCTCACCACGATCACGTGCACCCGCGGATCGAGATCGGCCTGCTCGACCGCTCCCGCCAGTTCGATCGGGGTGTCGGAGGTGATGGCATTGCCGTGCTCGGGGCGGTTGAAGGTGATGCGGGCGATGCGGCCGGTCACCTCGTAGGTGAGGGTGCGCGCGGTGTAGGAGTTCACCGGCTCGGGCCGATCCGCGAACAGCGAATCCGCGCCGCCGGTCAGGTCGTCGCGCCAAGCCGCGGGGCGGGTACCGGCATGGTTCTGGTCATCGGGGGACACGCAAGCAGTGAACGCCAGTTCATTTCTTGCTGTCAAGAGCCGACATGATTCCGGCACCGCGTTCGTCCGGCCGACGGCGGCACGACGGGCGGATCAGTGTTCGCCGGTGACCCACGGTTTCACCGGCGGCTTCACCCAGGTGATCTTCTCGTCGGCATGGCTGCGCCGGGCCGCGGGATGGTCCGGATGCCGCGTCGCCCACGCATCCTTCGCGTCCAGCAGCCGCGCCACCACCTGCCACGTCTCCTCGCTGCCGGGCGGATTCACCCCCGCCTCCCGCGCCAGCTTGCGCAACTGCGCCATGGGCAGCTCCCGCAGCTCCGCGCTGCTGATATCGCGCAGCCAGACATACGCCGCCAGTCGCCGCGCCTTGTCCAGGCGCGCGTGTTCGGCGGCCTTGCTGTGGGCGTAGTCGTCGTTCTCGGCGTCGTTCATGGTCCAGGCTTTCGGATGGGGGCGATCCCAGGGTAGTCCCGGCCACCGACAGCGCCGCGGCGACCGAACCATCGGTGGCGATACGACCGGGCCGGGTGTCGGGACGCTGCGGCATACTGCCTGAAACCTGCTCGGAGAACGGAAGATCGACACGCATGAGCGCAGCACTGCCCGAACTGTTCGTCGACCCGCTGTGGGAGCAGCAGGCCCGGGCCGCCGTCGCGGCGGCGGCAGCCGAGCGGGCGAAGGAGATACCGCTGGTACCCGGCCTGAAACCGCCCACGGAGCGGAGCGCCGTCTGGGAACCGGGTGAACGGGAGGGGTGGCTTCGGCTCGCGGACCGGTTGCGCCCGGCCAGTGCCCTGAGCGGTGCCGAGGACTGGGGTCAGGTGGTGCGGGCCTACCGTGACGGCGCGATCACCCGCCCCTCGTATCAGGCGAATATGTTCGGTGCCGCGCCGGTCGAACTGGTGGCACCGCTGCTGCCGGAGTGGCAACCGCGCCTCACCGGAATCGGGGCGGGCCACGATCTTCGGATGCTGGCCGCCCGGTTCGAATGCGACGCGCTGCACGTCATCGCCTCGAATGCCAAGTCCAACGCCTACGACAACGGTCCGGCGCTGGTGCCCTTCCTGGAGGTCGAGGTGGCGCGCCTGATGGCCGACTGGTTGGTGCGCTTGAAATCGGCGCAGCGGATCGCTCGCGGCTGGTTCGCCCGGCACGGTCTCACGGCCGTGCCCTATCTGGTGCCCGACGCGCTCGCCAAGCGCCGCGTTCCGCGGGAAAAGGCCACGGCCGCATTGGCTCTCATCGCCGAGGCACACGGAGTGGCCGAGGTGGTGGCGGCTGCCCGGGTGTTCGGTGAGGAGGCGGCGGCCGGAATCGCGCGACTGCTGAGCGCCGAGACACCCGAGGTCGTGCAGGCCGGGCCGGTGGACAAACCCGCCAAACCACCGAAGCTGCCCTGGCTGAATCGCGACGAGCTGCCCGAGGTGCGCCTGCACGACGGCAGCCCCCTGTCCGCGACCGCGCGGGACAATCTGATCGGCGGGCTCGCCCTGTCGCCCGGCTACCGGTGGAACGGTCCCGCGCAGGCCTATCCAGGGCTGCGAGAAGCCGTGGAGCGGTGTGATTCCCGAACGCTGGCCGACTTCGGCTGGGCGCTGTTCGAGCAGTGGCTGCACGCCCGTATGCCCGGCCGCAACGCCTGGGTCGTCGACCAGTTCTGCTGGCTGGCCGATGACGCGGCCGTCGAGCGGCTGGGCGCGCTGCTGCTGCGTTGGCCGGGGGCGGGCAGCGACAAGCACGCCATCGGTGTGCTCGGAGCCATCGGCACCGATACCGCGCTGCTGCACCTGCACCGAATCTCCCAGCGCGCCAAGGCTCCCGGCCAGCGAACGACGGCCGAAGGCTGTCTGCACCTCGCCGCCACCGCACGCGGCCTGACCGCCGACGAACTCGCCGATCGCCTCGTACCCGACCTCGGTCTGGACGCGGACGGCACGCTGCTGCTCGACTACGGGTCACGCCGCTTCACCGTCGGATTCGACGAGCAACTGGCGCCGTTCGTGATCGACGAGTCGGGCACCCGGCGCAAGACGCTGCCCAAACCCGGCGTCAAGGACGACGGCGAGCTCGCACCCGCCGCTTATGAGCGCTTCGGTGTGCTGAAGAAGTCCGCGCGCGGTGTGGTCGGCGATCAGATTCGCCGCTTGGAGCGGGCGATGATCACGCAGCGCCGCTGGAGCACAGCCGAATTCGACCGGTACCTGGTGACGCATCCGCTGCTGCGGCATCTCGCACGCCGTCTGGTGTGGACGACCGGTGAGACGAATTTCCGCCTGGCGGAGGACTTCACGCCGACCGATATCGAGGATGCGCCGGTGCGGCTCCCGGAATCGGCGCGTATCGGCATCGCCCACCCGCTCGAACTCGGCGACGCGGTCGCGCGCTGGGGTGAGGTCTTCGCCGATTACGAGATAACCCAACCGTTCCGGCAGCTCGGGCGGCCCGTGTACGCGCTCACGCCGGAGGAGCGCGCCACGCGCCGGATCCGGCGGTTCGAGGGGGTCGAGGTCTCGGTGGGTGCGCTGCTGGGACTCACCCGTCGGGGCTGGGACCGGGCGGCCGCGCAGGACGGCGGCGTCCAGCCGGGCCTGTACCGCGTGCTGGGTGCGGGGCTGAAGCTGGTCGTCGAGCTGGATCCGGGCATCGTGGTCGGAGCCGTCGACATCCACCCTGTCCAGAAGATTACCGAGATCTGCTTCACCGCAGGCGATCTCGGCACCGTGACGGAGGTGACCGCCTCGGAGGTGCTGGCCGATCTCGCCGGTCTCACCTGATCGGCGAATCCGCACTCACCAGGCCGCGGGTCGGACCCGTCCCGGCGTCACCACCTGCGCCAGCACGTCCCGCAGCGCGCCCAGCGTCGAATCGCCGAGTGTGGCGGCCCAGCGGGCGGTGAGGTCCGCCGCGGCGGCATCGGCCGCCCGGGTACAGGCCCATCCGCGCTCGGTCAGGGTGATCAGCCGGGCGCGGGAATCCAGCGGATGCGGATTGCGCTCCGCGTAGCCCTTGCGCACCAGCTCGTCCACCAGCTGACTGGCCGCCTGTTTGGTGACCCCGAGGTGTTCGGCGATCTCGCCGACCGTGGCCCCGTGCGGGGCCATGCGGACGAAGGCGAACCCGTGCGTCGGCCGCACGTCGGTGAATCCGGCCGCCACGACGCCCGCATGGATCGCATCGGTGACCTCCGCGGCGGCGGCGAGCAGGAGCAGCGGCAGGTCTTGGGCGGAAGCGGGCATAGGGGAGATTTTGGCACTTGACAAGAAGGTCAACAAGCTTGACTATTTAGACAAGTTGCTTGACCAATAGGAGTTCCGATGTCCGTAGTCCGTGCCGCCGAAGTACCCGTCCACCACCTGCACGGCTCCCGTTTCACCCCGTTGATCCGCCCGTCCTCCGGCAGCGCGGAGGTCTGCGTCTGGAAAGTGGAAGTGGCCCCCGCCACCGCCGGTGTCCCGCACCGCATTCTGCGTGAGGAAGCCTTCGTCCTGCTCGACGGCGCGATCACCCTCACCATCGACGGCGTCACCACCACCCTCGCCCCCGGTGACGCCGCCGTCGCCCCCACCGGCTCGACCATCGCCCTCGGCAATGACTCCGACGGCCCCGCCACCGTGCTGGTGTCCACCACCGTCGGCTTCACCGGAGAACTGCTCGACGGCACCGTGGTCGAACCACCCTGGGTGAACTGACCGCTCCGCCCGACCGGAAAGGCGTTCTACACCAGTCGCTCTCGGTCCAGGCCGCGTTCGAGCGCGTCGAGCCGGGCGTTCACGGCACGCAGCAGCTCCAGCATTTCCTGGCGCTCTGCGTGCGCGGCCGTCTCGCGCGCCTCGAGCTCGGCGCGCTGATCCTGGTCATGGATTTCCTGGGTGGCGCTCACGATGATCGCGATGAACAGGTTCAGCACCACGAAGCTGGTGAGCAGGATGAACGGCACGAAATACAGCCAGGCGTAGGAGTATTCGGCCATAACCGGGCGGGCGATGCCCATCGACCAGCTTTCCAGCGTCATGATCTGGAACAGGCTGTAGAGGCTGCGGCCGAGATCGCCGAACCAGTCCGGGAACCGCTGGCCGAACATCTCGGTGCCGACGACGGCGAACACGTAGAACAGCAGTCCCAGCAGCGCCGCGGACCAGCCGATGCCGGGCAGGGCCTGAGCCAGCGAGTCGACCAGCATGCGCAGCCGCCGCACCGTCGACAGTAGCCGCATCACCCGCAGCACCCGCAGGGTGCGCAGCACCGACAGCGGCCCCACGGCGGGCACCAGCGCGATGCCGATGATCGCGAAATCGAAGATGTTCCAACCGGATCGGAAGAACCGCGGTCCGGTGGCGATCAGCTTCAGCAGCAGCTCCACCACGAAGAACGCCAGCAAGGCGCGGTCCAGGCCCGCCAGCAGATCTCCGGCATGCGCCCGCGCCGCCGCGGAGGTCTCGACGCCGAGCACCACCGCATTGCCCAGGATGAGCGCGGTTGTCGCGCTGCGTACCCGCGGTGAGTCGACCCACCGCTCCAGGGCCATCCGCCAGTCTGCTCGGGTTGCAGACCCCACCGTATCCTCCACCGCCACACTCTCTTTCGGAGTTCGAACCCCGGAGAGCTTGGCATCGAGCGGATGTCGTGTCGAATCGTGCGGATGGTCCTGGGAGCGTGCGGGTCTGCCCGCCCGGGCCGTGGCCGAGGCCGGCCTCAGATATTGACCCCGTAGTCGCGGGCGATGCCCGCAAGTCCCGAGGCGTACCCCTGCCCGACGGCCCGGAACTTCCACTCCGCACCATTGCGGTACAGCTCCCCGAACACCATCGCGGTCTCGGTGGAGGCGTCCTCGGTGAGGTCGTAGCGCGCCAGCTCGGTGCCGTTGCTGCGATCCACCACCCGGATGAACGCATTGCGAACCTGCCCGAACGACTGCTGCCGCGTCGCGGCCTCGTGGATCGACACCGGGAAGAAGATATTGGTGATCGTCGGCGGCGTATTCGCCAGATCGACATTGATCACCTCGTCGTCGCCCTCACCCTCACCGGTGAGGTTGTCGCCGGTGTGCTCGATGCTCCCCTCGGGCGACCGCAGGTTGTTGTAGAAGATGAAGTGCTGATCCGACAGCACCTTCCGATCCGCGCCGCACGCCAACGCGCTCGCGTCGAGATCGAAGTCCGTACCGGTGGTGGACCGCACATCCCATCCGAGCCCGACCGCCACCGCGGTCAGATTCGGTGCCTGCTTCGACAGCGAGACATTGCCACCCTTGGCCAGGCTGACACCCATCGTGATTTCCTCCTCGTCCTATTTCCTCGACACAGCGAATCGTCTGCCGGGACCGGCTGCTGCCCGACCTGCGGCAGCTTCGACCATAGTGTTTTCCGGCAGCGAGGTGTCGGCGGTGCGACCACGGACCTGTCAGGACCCGGCGACGCGGGCTGCGGCGGCGGCGAATCGGCCGGGTCACGGGTGTGTGGGGTCCTGGTCGAGCAGCTCCGCGCCGACGACACCGGTGAGCAGGTTCGGGTCGATGGGCCGACCCGCGCGCAGCACGCTGATGGTGCCGGAGGGTTCGAAGATCACCGCACCGACGTCCTCGGTGTGCGCGATGCCCGCCTGCCGCAATCGGGAGTACAGCTCAGCGCGGGACACATGACAGGTGCGCATATGCGATTCCAGGACCTCCCGGCCCGCCATCAGCAATACCGGCCGGTTGACCACCGCCCGGGAACCGACCCGCGTACCCCGCACCACGCCGACGAGCGCCTGGATCGTCATGAGCGTCACCAGCGCGACGATCCCACCCGCGAGGCGCGGCGAATCCCCCAACGCCGCGCGCCCGATCACCGCCCCGAACGCGATCACCGCGACCAGGTCGAAACTCGACATCCCCGACAGCACCCGCTGCCCGAGCAGCCGCACCAGCACCACCATCACGAAGTACATCCCGGCGGTCGCGAACACGACCGCCAGCGCCCCCTCGACGGTGATCCCGAGTGACTCAAACATCGCGCCCACCTCCGCGCGATACGGGTGAACAGGACATGATCGGCATCATGTGGTCAGCGTACGAACCGTGCCGTCGGTCGGCGCACCGACACCGCTAACGCGCCCGCGTCGTGTCGTGGCCGCCGATCACTGGGACGAGAGACCGCTGGGGATCGGTATCCGGGTCAGGAAGCAGAAGAGGTGGGATGGCAGATCACGAGGGTTGTAGCAGGGATCGCCCACTGCTTGGGCCGCGTTCGGCCTGGACTCATCCGACGAGACCGCCCCGGCAGGGGCGACGGCGGCCACCGGAGCGGCCGCGAGGATGATGGCGAAAACACTGGCGCGGAAGCAATTACGCATGAAGGTCCGTTCTGTTGGTTGCCAACGGATGCCCAGACTGCCCGGTGTGCGCTCGCTGAACAACCCCGGTTCGGCGACTGTTGATTACCTAGGCTTATCGGTGCTGTACAAGGGACGGGCGGATGGGTCTCAGAGATATCGAGATTCCGATCACCCCGGCCGACGAGCGGTATCTCGGCCGGTATCGATACTCCCGACCTCGTCGGGGGCCGGGATCGGCTGTGGCTGGTTATCGATTCGCGCCCACGGCATCGCCTCCTCGAGTTCGAAGGCCAGTTCGAGCAGGGTGCGTTCGTCTCCGATATTCGCCGAGAAGTGTGATGCCAGCGGCAGACCCGATCGTGTTCGGTGGAGAGGGAGTGTGATGGCAGGTGTGCCCGAGATGTTGTTCAGCGGCGCGTAACAGTCGAAGGCGCTCAGTCGCTCGAACCACGAATCGAACGGCTGATCCGGCGACAGGTGGCCGAGAATTGGCGTCGAGTGCGCGACCGCGGGCGACAGCAATACGTCGACGTGGTCGAACGTCGATCTGAATCGCTTCTGCACCTCGCGAAGTCGATGAAGAGCGATCGGTGTGCGGAGGCTGGCGCGCCGGTACCGATCGCAGAGGCCGCTGGTTGTCGCCTCGAGCTCGGCCCGGTCGAGGCTGGTCCCCACGATCCGGGTGGCGGCGTTCCGGATGGAAGTCATGAGCAGCCCCATGTACAGCAGGTAGTCCCTCACTGTCCGCCAGTGATCATTGTGGCGGTGGGGCCCGGAGGGCGCCACCAGGATGAGCATCCGCGCATTGCGGTCGGTTTCGTTGCGGAAACCACGAACCACGCCGATCGAAGCGTTGATGAACGTCCCCGGCCCGGCCGGGACGCGTTCGGCCTCGGTATAGAAGGCGACCTCGCCGTCCAGGACGAAGAACGCCTCCTCCTCGCGGCTGTGCACGTGGAACGGCGAGCCTTCCCCGGGACGCAGAGTGGCTTCGAAAAGGGAGTACTTGTCGTTGGTTTCGGCTTTGGTGGCCAGAAAGCGGTAGACGATCCCGCCCGATGCGACGCGCAGGCCCTCGCCCGGGGCGCACACGGTGGGAAGCCGCACATCGGTGGCTGTCTTCTCGTGGTTCTTCATCTGAGTTGCTCCTCTTGCAGTGGTTGATGGTCGGGTGGTGCGCTCGTCGGTTCGGCGCCGGTCACGCGGGTGCGTGACCGTGCTGTCGTGCGAGATGTGGTGTTAGGACAGCGATGAGCGGGGGTCGGAACGCTTCGCGCGCAGGACGATCGCGCTGACCTCTCGTTCCATCGCAGGCGAGAAGTTGCCGTCCGATGGCACTCGGTCTCGCTGGGCGAGGGCCGCGGCGACATCGCTGTCGAGGAGGTATCCATTGATGGCGATCGCGGCGGCGGAACCGGCGCCCGCGGCGGTGATCACCTGCGCTCGCGGGTCGGCCACGTTTCCGGCCGCCCAGATGCCCGGCACACTGGTGCGGCCGGTGCCGTCCACTGTGACGAAACCGTGGGGTCCGACATCGCATCCGATTCCGGTCAGCAGGGAGTCGTTGGGTACGAATCTGGGGCCCACGAAGAGCACTGCTCGGGGGACGAGTCGCCCGTCGCCGAGCTCGACCGCGCGGAGCCGATCATCGCTGGCGACGATGCCGCGCACGGGCCCCTCGACGATCTCGACACCGCGAGCTCGGATGCGAGCTCGTTCACCGCCCGTCAGCTCGATGCCATTGAGGAAGAAGACCACATCGCTCGACCACTGCGGGAGCAGCAGGGCCTGGTGGATGGACAGCTCTCGGACCTCGCCCCCCAGGACGCCGATCGGTTCGTCGCGGACCTCGTAGCCGTGGCAGAAGGGGCAGTGCAGGACATCGATGCCCCACCGCTGCCACAGCCCGGGGATGTCCGGCAGCTCGTCCCGGAGTCCGGTGCTGACCAGGATCGCCCGGGTCTCGAGTTCTCGGCCATCGGTCAACCGCAGAACGAAGCCCGGATCGACTCCACGCCAAGAGATTTCGGTGACATGTTCGTCGACGAGATCGACGCCGTACTCGCGCGCTTCCTGTCGTCCGGTGGCGACCAGGGCGGCGGGCTGCATTCCGTCGCGCGACAGGAACCCGTGCATGAGTGCGGCGGGCCCGTTCCGAGGGGCGTGGCTGTCGACCACCGCGACGGTGCGGCGGGCACGTCCGAGCACCTGCGCGGCGGTCAGGCCGGCGGCGCCACCGCCGATGACGACGACATCGAGAAGACTGTCGGTGGTGCTGTCTCGCTTCATGACTCGAGCGTGCCCGCGGTAGACAGCGGGCAGCAAAGAAGCTTGCTGTTTCCGCAACGGATTTCGTACTCAGGCAGTAATCCTCCGCCGGTCCTCCCGGCGGGTGCAGGACGAAGAGCGGTTTCTCGAGGAGCATCGAATATCGGTTCTCACTGCTCTGATGGACGCTGTCGACCACGGTGCCGAGGTGATGCAACTCGCGCAATCCTCGACGAATGAAGACGACTTCGCCGCCAAGCTGTCCCAGCGTTTCGGCTTCACTGCGGTTCAGAGTCGCGCCGTCGCCGACATGCCGATCAGTCGCTACTGCCCGCTGTGGCGCAATCGACTCGAGCGCGAGGTACAGCAGCTCAGAGAGGACCTCGAGAGCAGTTAGGTGGCGGCGTCGTCGACCGCGCCCTAACGAATCTTCGCTGAGGGGCGACATGGGCTGCCGGTAGTTGAGCACGGTCCGATTCGCCCCGGTGACAACAACCCCGGTGACAACTACGCAGCCCCTGACCGGCACTGCCAGGTCAGGGGCTGATTTCTGTGCGCCATCAGGGACTCGAACCCCGAACCCGCTGATTAAGAGTCAGCTGCTCTGCCAATTGAGCTAATGGCGCGTGCCGTGTGCTCGCCGGTGTTTCGGGAGCTCTGCGGTGCGGAAGAAACCTTAACAGGCTGTGGCTCTGAAAGTGAAATCGTGGGGTCTAGCTGGGGTTTTTGTTGCGGTGGACGGATGTGATCATCCGTGTTAACGGAATGGGGTCGGGAACGGATGAAGGGGGCGAGCCCTGTGGAGGGTGGTTGTGGTCGTGTGCCGGTGTCCGTGGGGCCTGGCAGAATGATCGTGTCTCGACCGCTCCCCGCAGGCGTGGTGGGTCGAGCAGGCGTAGTCGGGGTAGGCAGCGGACCCCGCGCACGCACCGAGACGTGAAGTGGGGTTGTGAATATGAGGAATGGTCAGGGCCGACGCCGATCGCGGAAGCTGCTGGGCGCAGTGGCCGTGCTGTCGGCGCTAGTGCTGGCGCTGGGGGCATGTTCATCCGGGTCGGGGACGGATTCGTCCGCGGTCGCCATCGACTCGAATCCGATCAGCGAGCTGATCAAGCCGAAGCTCGTCGCGCCGGTCAAGGACGGGCAGATCGGGGTGTCGCCGGGTGATCCGCTGGTGCTGAAGGTCGAGGACGGCAAGATCAACAAGGTGAGCCTGCTCAATCCGGAGGGGCGGGAGGTCAGCGGTGAGCTGGCCGCCGACGGGCAGTCGTGGGCGCTGACCGAGCCGTTGGGCTTCGGGCGGACCTACCAGCTGACCGTGGACGCCATCGGGCTCGGCGGCGCGAACACCACCAGCATGAGCTTCACCACGATCTCGCCGAACAATCGCACCCACCCGTACCTGATTCCGGGTGAGAACGAGGTGGTCGGTATCGGACAGCCGATCGCGATCCAGTTCGACGAGAACATCCCGGACCGCAAGGCCGCGCAGAACGCGATCAAAATCACCACCACACCCGCGGTGGAGGGCGCCTTCTACTGGGTGAACAACCGCGAGGTGCGCTGGCGGCCCGAACATTTCTGGGCTCCGGGCACCAAGGTCGACATCGAGGTCGACGTGTACGGCAAGGATCTGGGCAACGGACTGGTCGGTGACGCGGACATCACGTCCACCTTCACCATCGGCGATGCCGTGATCTTCACCGCCGACGACAACACCAAGCAGGTGACGGTGGAGAAGAACGGCGAGGTGATCCGCACCATGCCGACCTCCATGGGTAAGAACAGCACACCCACCGACAACGGCATCTACATCGTGGCCGACCGGCACGAGAAGATCATCATGGACTCCTCGACCTACGGTGTGGCGGTCGACTCGCCCGATGGCTACAAGACGCCGGTGGACTACGCGACGCGCATCTCCTACTCCGGCATCTTCTTCCACTCGGCTCCGTGGTCGGTGGGTGCGCAGGGTTCGTACAACACCAGCCACGGCTGCCTGAACTTGAGCCCCGCCAACGCGCGCTGGGTGTACGAGAACGCCAAGCGCGGCGACATCACCATCATCAAGAACACCGTCGGCGGCACCCTCTCCGGCGTCGACGGCCTGGGTGACTGGAATATCCCGTGGGAAACCTGGAAGGCCGGAAACGCGGACGACAACCGCTGATTCCAGCGAAAGGGGCTCCAGCTCGACGGCTGGAGCCCCTTTTCGTGCGCTCTGTCAGAAAGCGCCGCGCCTAGATGATGGCGGCGGCGGTGGCGATGGTCTGCGGCGGCTTGTTGTCCTTGATGAGATCGCAGCCCAGTCCGGCCTTGCCCGCCAGCGCGAAGGCGCTGCCGGTGACCGCGCACATGGTGTCGAACGGTCCGAACAGCAGCTTGTCGAGATTCGGCAGGCCGAACGATCCGGTGCCGGTGGAGCCGCTGGTGACCAGCCCGCCGGTGGAACCGCTGCTCTGCACCGAGCCGGAGCCGGTGACCTCGGATTCCATCGGATCGTCGGCCACGTCGGTGGCCGGGACGAACGGTTCCAGGGGAACGGCGGAGGCGGTGGCTGGAGCGGCGGTGAGGATGGCGGCGGTCGCCAGGAATGTGGTTACGGCGCAACGATTCACAAGTGCGGTCTTTCTGATCGAGCTGGTTCGGGGGCCCCGACCTCCCCCGTGTTCGGATGAAGTCTACGAAGATCGAGTGGGCCGCGCCACAAATTCGAAGCGATGTTGTTTCAACCACAATTTCTTCATCGGAATGCCGGCGAGCTGCGCGCTAGTCCGCCGCGCGGCGCTGTTCGAAGCGCTCGGCGCAGCGGATCAGCACATCGGCCGGATCGGCGGGCGGCGACTGCTTGCGCCAGACGGCCCGGAACTTGCGGGTGAGCACCGCGTCGGTGAGCGGAATCTCGACCAGTGCCCCGCTGCGCAGGTCGGCGTCGGCGATGAGGCGGCTCAGCACCGCCGGTGCCATACCGGTGCGGGCGGTGGCGAGGATGGCCGCCGCGGAGCCGAGTTCGGCGGCGGGCGGCGCCGGTTCGGTCTGCGCGCCCAAGATCTCCCAGAGCGTGTCCCGGGTGCCGGAACCCGGTTCCCGCCACAGCAGTGCGGTCCCCGCGAGTTCCCGTGCCGTCACCGGCACCCGCTCCCGCGCCCACGGATGCGCGATGCCGACCACGACGACCAGATCGTCGGCCCCCAGCACCCGGCTGCCGAGTTCGGCCGGGGGGTGGGGGCCCTCGACGAAGCCGAGATCGGCCTGTCCCGCACGCACCCACGCCTCCACCTGTCGCGAATTGCCCACCTCGAGGGCCACCGCGACCTCCGGCCGCGCCTCCCGCAGCGCCGTGAGCCAGTGCGACATCCGGTGGTCGGCAATGGTTTTCGACGCCGCGATCCGCAACCTCGGCCGGTCGGCCGCGCGCAGGGCGGCGACGCCCGCGGCGAAGGTGTGCGCCGCCGCGAGTATCGGGCGCGCGTAGTCCACCACCGCCCGCCCCGGTTCGGTGAGCGCGGAGCCGGTGGGGCCGCGATCGAGCAGCCGCAGCCGGAGCCGTCGCTCCAGCGCCGAGATCCGCATGCTCGCCGCGGGTTGGGTGATGCCGTGCCGCCGTGCCGCCGCGCCCAGACTGCCCAGTTCCCCGACCGAGGCGAGCAGATCCAGCACCTCGAGGTCGGGCATTCCCGGCGGCAGACTCATAAGCGTCGATTATGGGGTGCATCCGATTCGGTGGCTACCGGAAAGCGTGCGCCGGCCGGAGGCTCGAGGGGCGACACTTCCCGAGGAGACACCATGACCTATGTCATCGGCGCGGACTGCGTCGACGTCCTGGACCGCGCCTGCGTCGAAGAATGCCCCGTCAACTGCATCTACGTCGGCGACCGCATGGCCTACATCCAGCCCGACGAATGCGTGGACTGCTCGGCCTGCGAACCCGCCTGCCCGGTGGAGGCCATCTACTACGAGGACGATGTGCCGGCGGGCCAGGTGGAGTTCGTCACCGAGAACGCCCGCTTCTTCAGCGAGACCCTGCCGGGCCGCGACGAACCGCTCGGCATTCCCGGCGGACCCCTGAAATTCGGCGAGGCGGTGGGCGTGGACACGCCCTTCGTCGCGCGATTCCAGCGCTGAGACGGCGAGAAACCCCGGCCCCCCTCATGATCGGGCCGGGGTTTCCGCGTTCGGCGGGTGGCTACCGCACCGGAGTGACGACGGGGTCGTCGAGATCGCGCTTACGTCCCAGCACCGAGTGGTGGCGGCTGTAGGCGAAGTAGATGATGATGCCCAGCGCCATCCAGACCACGAAGCGCAGCCAGGTCTCGATGGAGAGGTTGACCATCAGCCACAGGCAGGCCAGCGCGGCCACGATGGGCAGGACCGGGACGAACGGGACGCGGAAGCCGCGCGGCAGGTCCGGTCGGGTGCGGCGCAGGATGGGCACGCCGATGGAAACCATGACGAAGGCGACCAGCGTGCCGATGTTCACCATTTCCTCGAGGGTGCCGAAGTCCACGAAACCCGCGAGCAGCGCGCAGACCACGCCGACGATGACGGTCAGCCGCACGGGCGTGCCCTTCGAGCCGGTGTGGGCCAGACTGCGGGGGAGCAGCCCGTCGCGCGCCATGGCGAACAGCACCCGGGTCTGGCCCAGATACATGACCATGACCACGGTGGACAGGCCCGCCAGTGCGCCGATGGCGATGATGTTCTTCACCCACGTCGCGCCGTGGATGGCGAAAGCCGTTGCCAGGGTGGCATTCTCGCCCTGGAGCTGGGTGTAGGACACCATGCCGGTGAGCACCAGCGAGACGGCCACGTACAGCACGGTCACAATGGCCAGCGAACCGAACAGGCCGCGCGGCATATCGCGCTGCGGGTTGCGGGTCTCCTCGGCGGTGGTGGCGACCACGTCGAAGCCGACGAAGGCGAAGAACACCAGGCTGGCCGCCGACAGCAGTCCGAACCAGCCGAAGCTGGTGCCGCCGGAACCGGTCAGGAAGGCGAACAGCGACTGCCGCAGCCCCTCGGCCTTCTCCGACTCCTGCGCGGGCGGAATGTAGGGCGACAGGTTCGACGCCTTGAAATAGGTCGCACCGACCACCAGCACCAGCGCGATCACGCCGAGTTTGATGGCCACCGCGATGGCCGAGACCCGCGAGGACAGTTTGGTGCCGGTGGCCAGCAGCACGCCGACGGCGGCGATGATCGCGACCGCGCCCCAGTCGAAGTGGATCGATCCGATGGTGAGGATCGGCGCGTCGGTGCCGAGCACCGCGCCCAGATACTGCGACCACCCCTTGGCCACCACCGAGACCGCGAGCGCGAACTCCAGGATCAGATCCCAGCCGATGATCCAGGCGATGATCTCACCGAAGGTGGCGTAGGCGTAGGTGTACGCACTGCCCGCCACCGGCACCGTCGAGGCGAATTCGGCGTAGCACAGCGCCGTGAGCCCGCAGGCGATGGCCGCGAATACGAAGGCCAGCGACACCGACGGACCAGCGACGTGTCCCGCGGTGCGGGCGGTGAGGGTGAAGATGCCCGCGCCGATCACCACGGCCACACCGAAGATGGTGAGGTCACGGGCCGTCAGATCCTTGCGCAGCTTGGCATCCGGATCATCGGTATCCCGAATCGACTGTTCGACGGATTTGGTGCGGAGTAATCCGCTCGCGATCGCCACTGTTGTCTCCTCTCTGAAACTCCCTGCGGCGCTGTCAGATCGCGCGCGGGATGGCGTCGAGTCGCCGCTCGGCGAATCGGTTGGCGGCGGCGCCGGAACCGATGCCCTCGGTTCGCGCCGCGGCGAGAATGTCGCGGCAGCGTTCGAAGATGCGGGTCACATCGGCTTCGACGGCGGCCGCGTCGGCCCGGCGCAGTTCACCCTCGACCTGGATGAGTCCGCCCGCGTTGGCCACGAAGTCGGGCACCCAGGTGATGCCGCGCTCGCCGAGCGCGTCCTCCACCGCGGGTGTCGCCAGCTGGTTGTTGGCCGCGCCGCAGACCAGCTTGGCCTCGATATCGGCCACGCTCGCGGCGGTGAGCGTGCCGCCCAGCGCGCAGGGCGCGTACACGTCCACGGGCGCGGTGGCCACCGAACTCAGCAGCCGCACCGCCGGGTGCGCCTGCGAAACCTGCTGCAGCGCGGCCTCGTTCACATCGGTGACGCAGACCTCCGCACCGTCCTCGAGCAGCAGTGCGATGAGTTCGCGGCCGACCTTGCCGACGCCTTCGACCCCCACCGTGCGGCCCGCGAGAGTGGGCTGGCCCCAGACGGATTCGGCACCGGCGCGCATGGAGTGGAAGACGCCCAGGGCGGTCAGCCGGGCGCTGTCACCGGAACCGCCCGCGGCCTTGCTGCGGCCGGTCACGTGGCCGGTGTGCTTGCCGATGATGTCGAGATCGTCGGTGTTGGTGCCGACGTCACCGGCGGTGATGTAGCGGCCGCCGAGGGTTTCCACGAACCGCGCGTAGGCGGCCAGCAGCGCTTCGGTCTTGTGTACGGCCGGATCACCGATGATGACGGCCTTGCCGCCGCCCAGATTCACGCCCGCGGCGGCCGCCTTGTAGGTCATGCCCCAGGACAGCCGCAGCACGTCCTCGAGTGCGGCGGCCTCGCTGGCGTACGGGTAGAAGCGGGTGCCGCCGAGCGCGGGGCCGAGCGCGGTCGAGTGGATAGCGATGATCGCCTTCAGTCCGGTCCGGTCGTCCTCGCAGAACACGACCTGTTCGTGGCTTCGGGCGCTCACTTCGTGCGAGCGGGCGAAAACCCCTGCGTCGGTGTGCATCGCGGTCACAATGGTTCCTTTCTGGCTGCCGCCGGGGTGCGGCGGCGGTGGTTACCGCCGGGGTGTGGCGGTGTCGGGTGCCGCGGGTTCGCGGCGGGTGTCCGTGCGTCACGAATGGCATTCGGGCACAAGGGATGTGGCGTAGGCAGACACGGCGGTATGACGTGCGGGTGTGACGGTGGTGGAGTCGGTTCAGAACTCGATGCCGAGTTCGCGCAGTGCGGAGCGGTAGCGCTCGACATTGCCGAGCTTGATGTCCTCGTAGCCGCGCACCACATCGGGCAGGGCGGCGGCCTCGGCGGCGGTGTCGTAGGTGTCGGTGCTGAGCTCGACTGCGAGGCGGCGCACCATGGCGGTGTAGTGGGACAGCAGTTCCCGCTCCACCTTGCGCACGTGGGCGTAGCCGAACGGGTCCAGCCTGGTGCCGCGCAGCGCCTTGCCCTTGGCGAGCACCTTCAGCGCCACATGCGATTTCGGGCCGAGACCGATCTTCTTCTTACGGCCGAGGGCGCGCAGCACCGGCGGGTGCAGCTTGTAGGTGAGGTTCGCGCCGCCGGGCACCTGCGCCCGGACGTCGGCGAGGAAGTCCGGATCCACCAGTAGCCGGGCGACCTCGTACTCGTCCTTGTAGGCGGTGAACTTGTGCAGTCCGCGCGCCACGGCCGCGCTGAAGTCGGTGCGCTCGGTGACGGTGCGCTCGGCATCCCACACGAACTGCACCGTCTCCACGTAGCGCCGGGCCACCTTCGCGTTCTGGTAGCCCACCAGTTCGGCGGCGCGCAGTTCCACCAGTCGGCGCACCTCACCGTCGAAGGTGGTGTCGGCCAACAGGTTCGCGGGCACGGCGGGTCGCTCGCGGCGCTGCCGGGCGGGCTCGACCGCGGCCTGGAAGGCGGCCGGATCGGCGACCGCGACCCGCCCCCACCGGAAGGCGGCGATATTGGCGGCCACCGCGACACCGTTGATGCCGATGGCCTCCTCGATGGCGGCGGCGGGCAGGCGCAGACCGCCGGTCTGGAAGGCCGCGCCGACCATCAGGAAGTTGGCCGCGGCGGTATTGCCGAACAGCTGCTGCGCCGCCGCCAGATGGTCGAACTGCCGCAGCGAATTCGACACCGACGCCAGTCGTTCCAGCAGCGAGTCGGTGGCCGGGTAGCCGACCGACTTGTCGTACACCATGTCACCGGTGGGGGTCTGGCTGGTGGAGGCGACCGCCACGGTGATCGCCGGATCGCCGTACTGGAGGTTCTTGGGGTCGGCGGCGGTGAGCAGGTCGATGGCCACGACGCAATCCGCGCTGCCCGGGGTGAGCCGGTTGGACGGCTCCAATTCCGTTGCGGAGAACCGCAGATGGGAGATGACCGGTCCGGCCTTCTGGCTCAGGCCGATCTGGTCGAGGCTCTCCACCTGGTATCCGGCTCGCAGCGCGGCGGTGGCCAGCACCTGGTTGACCGTGACGATACCGGTGCCGCCGATACCGGCGATGAGCACGTTCTGGGTGCGCCGCGGCGCGCCCAGCCCCGGATCGGGCACCGTCGGGGGTTCGAGCTGCTTGTCCCGCTTGCGGTTCTGCTTGTCCTCCGGCGTCAGCTCGACGGTGACGAACGACGGGCAGTCGCCGTCCAGGCAGCTGTAGTCGGTATTGCAGGAGGTCTGGTCGATACGGGTCTTGCGGCCGAATTCGGTCTCCACCGGCTGCACCGACAGGCAGTTCGACTTGACCCCGCAGTCGCCGCAGCCCTCGCACACGGCCTCGTTGATGACCACGCGGGTGTTGCGCACGGGGAGCTTGCCGCGTTTGCGCTGGCGGCGGGCGTCGGCGGCGCAGTGCTGGTCGTAGATCAGCACGGTGACGCCCTTGATCTCGCGCAGCATCCGCTGGGCCTCGTCGAGCCGGTCGCGATGCCACAGCAGGGTGCCCTTGGCGAGGGCTTTCCGGTTGTGCCGCTTGGGTTCGTCGGCGCAGATGATGATCTGCTCGACGCCCTCGACGGCGAGTTTGTGGGTGAGCTGCGCGACGGTGAGCCCGCCCTCGACGTCCTGTGCGCCGGTCATGGCGACGACTTCGTTCCACAGCAGCTTGTAGGTGATGTTCACGCCCGCGGCCACACACGCCTGCACGGCGAGCTGCCCGGAGTGGAAGAAGGTGCCGTCCCCGATGTTCTGGAACAGGTGCGGCACATCGGTGAACGGGGCTTGGCCGATCCACTGGCTGCCCTCGCCGCCCATCTGGGTCAGCCCGGTCACCGCGCTGTCGTCGCGGCCGGACATGGTCACCAGGGTGTGGCAGCCGATTCCGCCGCCGCCGATGGAGCCCTCGGGCAGCGCGGTGGAGCGATTGTGCGGGCAGCCGGAGCAGAAGTACGGGGTGCGCTTGGCGGACAGCACCTCCAGCGACAGCGGCGGCGGCGCGGCCTTCTTCAATTCCACGTGGTCGCGCAGCACCCGGCGCAGCGGGCCGAGCAGGCGACCCGGGGTGAGTTCGCCGTCGAAGGGCATGAGCAGCGCCCCGCGCTCGTCCTGCTTGCCGAGTACGCGCGGGGCATCGGGTGTGCCGTAGAGGATTTCGCGGATCTGGGTTTCGATGAAGGCGGTCTTGTCCTCGACCACGATGAGCTGGTCGAGACCGCGGGCGAACTCGGTGATCCGCGCCGCGCCGAGGGGATAGGGCATGCCGATGCGCAGCAGCCGGATGCCCGCGCGGTGCAGGGCCGCGTCGTCGACGCCGAGATCGAGCAGCGCCTGCCGCACGGCGTCGAAAGTGGTTCCGGTGGCGGCGATTCCGATCTTGGCATCGGTGGGGTTCACCTCGATGACATCGAGGTCGTTGACCGCGCCGAAGGTGCGCACCAGCTCCCAGCGCGGACCGTACAGGTCGGCCTCGGCCAGCACACTGTCGGTCGGTGCCGCCATGGGCCGCTGGCGGTAGACGAAAGGCCGCCCCTCCCAGGTGATCTCGGGCACCGTCAACGGCCGGTCCGCGACCGAGGCATCGACGGTCCACGCGCCGTCCGCCACATCGGCGACGATCTTCATGGCCACCACGCAGCCCGAGGCGCGCGAGAGCGCCACGCCCTGCATGCCCATGGTGATGATCTCCTCCGCGTTGCGCGGGAACAGCACCGGAATCCCCATGGCCGCCAGCGAACGTTCGCTCACCGCGGGCACCGTGGACGATTTCGAGGCCGGATCGTCGCCGACCAGCAGCAGCACCCCGCCGCGCGGGTTGACGCCGTACATATTGGCGTGCCGCAGCGCGTCGGTGGCGCGGTCCACACCGGGCCCCTTGCCGTACCAGACGCCGACCACGCCGTCATGTGTCGGTGTGCCCGCGGGCAGATCGGCCTGGCTGCCCCACACCGAGGTGGCCGCGAGCTCCTCGTTCAGGCCCGGCACGAAGGTGATGTCGTGTTCGGCCAGCACGTTCGGCATGCCGAGCAGCATCTTGTCCACGCCGCCCAGCGGGCTGCCCTGATAGCCGGAGACGAAGGTCGCGACCCGACGGCCCGCGCGGATATCACGCACATGCTGTTCGACCAGCAGCCGGGCGATGGCCTGGACACCGGTGAGCAGGACCGGTCCGGCCCCGGAGCGATACCGGTCGGCGAGGTCGTACGGCGCGGTCGGCTCGGCCTGCGGTAGCGAGGACGGGCAGGCAACGCTGGTCATGAACTCTTCACCACACTTTCCACAACCCAGATCGTGAGCTGCGAACGAAGGGACTAGCGATCGGTGCAGCGAAATCTGCCGTGAAGGTGTGATCTGTGTCAACAGTCGGGCAAAACGTTGATCAGATTGCTCAAAAGTGATCTAGGGCACTCGGGATCGCGCGTCATTTTGCTCGAGTGCGGGTGTCGCCGGTCACATTACTGTCGGCCGGTCAGGTACTCCACGAGCGGCAGGGCCCGGTAGGGGATCGGCGTCGCCAGCGCGAGCATGGTCTCGGTGTGCTTCACGCCGGGAATGGCATGCACCCGCTGGATGATCTCCAGTAGATCCTGCTGGGTCTCCGCGGCGATGCGCACCAGCAGATCCGACCGTCCCGTGGTCGCGTGCACCTCGAGGACATGCGGGAACTCCCGCAGCGCCGCCACGATCGCATCCATCTTGTTCTGATCGAGCTCGATGCCCAGCAGTGCGTGTACCGCGAAGCCGATGGCCTGCAGGTCGATACTGGGCGGGTAACCGACCACGACGCCCGCGGCCTCCAGCCGCTTCATCCGCGCCTGCACGGTATTGCGCGCGATGCCCAGCCGCTGCGCCAGTTCGAGAATCGGCGCACGCGGGTCGGACGCCAGCTCCGCCAGCAGCGCGGAGTCCAATGCGTCGATCTTGATGGTCATGCCGCATTGTGGCACAGCGTTTCCGGTGCGCCCCGGACGCCGGGGGCGGTCATTCCCAGCGGTGCCCGATGATCGTCACGTCGTCGAGCCGGACCACCGGATCGCCGAGATTGTCCTTGCCGGTCAGGGTGATGGTGCCGGTGAAGACGTCCCCCTGTCGGACGGCGTCGCCGCCCGTGCCGACCACCTGTGCGCGGGATCCGTTGATGGTGTAGTACTCCTCCGGTGCGCCGGACACGAAGGCCAGCGTCCATACCGCCGCGTCGGAGTACACGAGACCGTAGACGCGCGCCTGCTCGCCGACGCGCCCGCGGTGATCGCGCAGCATGCCCTTGACGTCGACCTCGGCCGGAGACTCCGGTTCCGCCGTGGTGGGAGACGCGGGGGATACCGCGGTCCCGGCGGCGCCGAACAGCGGCGCGACTGCCAGGACGGTGGTGGCAACAGCATTCCTACCGAACATCTTTCGCATCCGTCCTCATGGATTTCCCGTCCCCTGGGGATTCCCACGATCATGGTGGGCGAAAACCCCGATGGCGCACTGCGGCCGGAAACACATTCGGGCCGGATATGCGAGAAGCCCGGTCCGCGATGGACCGGGCTTCCGCTCGGGGTGACCGACGGGACTCGAACCCGCGACAGCCAGGATCACAACCTGGTGCTCTACCAACTGAACTACGGTCACCATCGCCGGTAACTTCCGGCGCGGTAGATCGTAGCGCGAACCGGCGTCCAGTTCCTAATCGGCTGATGAGGGGGTGTTTCCGGGGCGGGATTCGGTGCCGGTCAGGTCGGCGGCCACGGCGGCGATCTCCGCGGTGGAGGGGCCGGGGGCGGGGACGAACGCGGTGCGGCGGTAGTACTCGAGCTCGCGAATGGATTCGCGGATATCGGCCAGGGCGCGGTGGGCGAGGCCCTTCTCCGGCTGGCCGAAGTAGATGCGGGGGTACCAGCGGCGGGCCAGTTCCTTGATGGAGCTGACATCGATCATGCGGTAGTGCAGATGCGCGTCCAGGGTGGGCATGTCGCGGGCGATGAAACCGCGGTCGGTGGCGATGGAGTTGCCCGCCAGCGGCACGGTCCGCGGGGTGGGCACGTACTGCTTGATGTAGTCGAGGATCTGCTGTTCGGCCTCGGCGACGGTGACGGTGGAGCGGCGGACCTCCTCGGTCAGCCCGGAGCGGGCGTGCATCTCGGTCACCACCGGCGGCATGGCGGCCAGCGCGGCATCGTCGGCGTGGATCACGATGTCCACGCCGTCGCCGAGGATATTGAGGTCACTGTCGGTCACGAGCGCGGCCACCTCGATCAGCTTGTCGCTGTCGAGCCGTAGGCCCGTCATCTCGCAGTCGATCCACACCAGGTACTTGTCGCTCACCGGAGACACAGTAGCCGTTCGGTCGTGGTCCGCCGGGCGCACCCGGATGGCGTCGGCCCAGCGTGTTCAGCGTGGCGTCGCGCGATGCGGGCCGTTCCGATCCGGCGCGACGGTGTGGGTCCATGCCGTGCGGGTGCGCCGGGCGTGCGATGCATCGCCGCGCGGGCGTGGCGCGGTTGCCTGACGGCTGCGCGCTGCCACGGGTGCCGGTCTCTCGGCCGCGTCGGGGCGGGGTGGAGGACCGGCCGCGCGATACTGTTTGCGGCAGATCCGCGCGTTATCAGGCGGTCGGTTTGTTGTTCGGCGGTGTGTTCGGCAGAGCAGGCAGTGGCAGATCAACGGAGGACGGCGCGATGACAACCCCGCAGGAAAAGGCAGCGGCGGCCCGCAAGGCCGCGGAGGAAGCGGCGCGCGTCGCGGCGGAGGCGGCCGCCGCGGCCGAGGCCGCCGAGCGGGAAGCGGCCGAACAGGAAGCCGCGGAGCAGGCTGCGGCGACAAAGGCTGCGGCGACAACAGACGCGGCAAAGGCGGCCGAGGCGGAATCGGATGCGGCGACGAAGAACGCTGCGGCGACTGAGGACGCTGCGGCGGCTCCGGCGGAGGCCATCGCGGCCGGTTACGCCTTCGAGGGGCTCGCCCTCGAGCTGGGCACCGTCATCGTGGACGGTGAGGTGAATCCGACCGCGCGCGTGCGTATTCCGATGAAGACCATGAACCGGCACGGATTGGTCGCAGGGGCCACCGGCACCGGTAAGACCAAGACCATCCAGGGCATCGCCGAGCAGTTGTCGGCGGCGGGGGTGCCGGTGGTGCTCGCCGATATCAAGGGAGACCTGTCCGGGCTCGCGCAGCCGGGACAGTCCAATGACAAGATCCTGAAGCGTGCCGAGGATACCGGCGATCCGGACTGGCAGCCGACCGGGTATCCGTGCGAGTTCGTCTCGCTGGGCACCGGTGGCATCGGGGTGCCCATTCGCGCCACCATCACCTCGTTCGGGCCGATCTTGCTGTCGAAGGTGCTGGGACTCAACGAAACCCAGGAATCCACCCTGGGCCTGATCTTCCACTGGTCGGACAAGAACGGCTTCCCGCTGTTGGATCTGAAGGATCTGCGGTCGGTGATCCAGTTCCTCACCAGCCCGGAGGGCAAGGAGGATCTCAAGGGTATCGGCGGCGTCTCCGCCGCCACGGCGGGCGTGATCCTGCGCGCCCTGGTGAACCTGGAGGCCGAGGGCGGTGACACCTTCTTCGGCGAACCGGAACTGGATCCGGCGGATCTGCTGCGCACCGCGGGCGGTCAGGGCGTGATCACGCTGTTCGAACTGGGTTCGCAGGCCGCGCGGCCGCAGCTGTTCTCGACCTTCCTCATGTGGGTGCTGGCCGATCTGTTCCAGACGCTGCCGGAGATCGGCGATATGGACAAGCCGAAGCTGGTGTTCATCTTCGACGAGGCGCATCTGCTGTTCAACGACGCGTCCAAGGCGTTCCTGGACCAGGTGGAGCAGACGGTGAAGCTCATCCGCTCCAAGGGCGTCGGCGTGTTCTTCTGCACCCAGTTGCCCACCGACATCCCGAACTCGGTGCTCTCGCAGCTGGGCGCGCGCATCCAGCACGCGCTGCGCGCCTTCACCCCGGAGGACCAGAAGGCGCTGTCCAAGACCGTGCGCACCTACCCGAAGACCGCCACCTACGACCTCGAGAAGGCGCTCACCTCACTGGGTATCGGCGAGGCGGTGGTCACCGTGCTGTCGGAGAAGGGCGCGCCCACCCCGGTGGCCTGGGCCCGTATGCAGCCGCCGCGTTCGCTCATGGACACCATCGGTGACGACGGCATCCGCTCCCGTGCCCAGTCGAGCACCCTGTACGCCAAATACGGCCAGACCGTCGACCGGGATTCGGCCTACGAGATCCTCGCCGAGAAGGTCGCCGCCGCGGCGGAGCGGGCCGAGGACGAACCCGCGCCCACACGCTCCCGCTCCCGCCGGGCCGAGCCGGTGGAGGAGTCCATGGCCGAGAAGATCGTCAACAACGCGGCCTTCAAGAACTTCCTGCGCTCCGCCGCCACCGTGGCCGGACGCGAGATCGGCCGCAGCATCTTCGGCACCAGGAAGCGGTGACCGCCCGCCGCTAGCCCACGTCGCGGCGCAGCAGGTCGTCGACCGTCTCGCGGCGCAGCAGTTCGCGGCAGCGGCCGCCGCCGATCGCCACGATGGGTGGGCGGCCGACGCCGTTGTAGGTGGAGGCGAGGCTGTGGTGGTACGCGCCGGTGCACGGCATCGCCAGCACCTCGCCCGGCCGCAGGTCGGCGGGCAGACGCACGTCGGCGGCGAGGATGTCGCCCGCTTCGCAGTAGCGGCCCGCGACGGTGGCGGTCATCTCCGGGCCGACGGTGTGCCGGTTGGCGACCACGGCGTCGTAGCGCGCGCCGTACAGCGCCACGCGCGGGTTGTCGCTCATGCCGCCGTCCACCGTCACATAGGTGTGGCCGTCGTCGATCCGCTTGATGGACAGCACCCGGTACAGCGTGATCCCGGCCCGCGCCACGATGGCGCGGCCGGGTTCGACGGCGATCGTCGGGCGCGGGAAGCCGTAGCGCGCGCAGGCGGCGTCCAGGGCGTCCTCGACGATGTCGGCGAGTTCGGGCAGGTTCATCTCGGCGTCACCGCACCGGTAGGCCACCGCGTGCCCGCCGCCCAGATCCAGTTCGGTGAGCAGGTGGTCGTGGTCGTCGCGCACCCGTGCCATGGCGGAGACCAGGCGGCGTACCGCCTCCCCGAACGGGAAGGTGTCGTGGATTTGCGATCCGAGGTGGCAGTGAAAGCCGACCAGGCGCAGATTCGGTTGCCGCAGTACGCGTTCCACCGCTTCGGCGGCCAGGTCGCTGCCCACCGGGAAGCCGAACTTCTGGTCGGCGACGCCGGTGCGCACGGCCGGATGCGAGTCGATGTCGATATCGGGGGAGATGCGCAGCAGCACCCGCTGCGGTGTGGTGGCCAGCGCGGCCAGCAGCGGGATCTCGGTGAGCGAGTCGATCACGATGCGACCGACACCGGCGCGCACCGCCGCCTGCATCTCGTGAAACGGTTTCCCGTTGCCGTGCAGGATGATTCGCTTGGGATCGACACCGGCCGCCAGGGCTATGGCGAGCTCTCCGGCCGAGCAGACGTCCAGCGAAAGCCCTTCGGAGGTAACCCATTCCGCTACCGCCCGGGTGAGCAGCGCCTTGCCCGCGTAGATGACCTCCGCGTCCGGGAAGTATTTGCGGTAGGCGCGGCAGCGGGCGCGCACCTCGTCCTCGGCGAGCACGTAGGTGGCGGTGCCGTACTGGTCGGCGATATCGGAGAGGGCCACCCCGCCGACGGTGATGCGGCCGTCCGTGTCGTAGTGGGTGTCGGTCGGCCAGACCGACGGGGCCAGTCGCGGCACCATCGTCGATCCCAGGGAGGGGAACATGTCGAGCAGCGTCACGGTGTCTCCAGCTGTCGTCCCCGCCGTTCGGTATGCGGGGCCGATGTCAGGACTACGCCGGTTCCGGGGGACCGGCGCATCCGGTAACGCTGCTTTGACGGCCTCCCGGTCGATCTTGACGGATTCCTGATCCTCAGCCGGTCAGCTGCCCAGCTTCTTGTAAACCGAGCCGGCGACCACCGAGGTGATGGAACGCGGGCCGAACTGCCCGGCCAGGCTCATCCCCTTGCTGAGCACGCCCGGGACGATGCGCATCCGGTTGCGGGCCAGGCCGTCGATGGAGATCTTGGCGGCGTGCGCGGCGGAGACCCAGACGAAGTCCGGGATCTTGTTGCCCACATCCTCCTGATCCGGATTGTCGGTGCGCACCGGGCCGGGGGCCAGCAGCGTGACGTGAACGCCGGTGTCCTTGAGTTCACCGCGCAGCGATTCGGAGAAGGTATTGGTGAACGCCTTGCTCGCGGCGTAGGTGGCATTGTTCGGGATGGGCATATTGCCCGCCGCCGAACCGGTGATCAGGATGCCGCCCGCGCGCCGCGCCAGCATGCCCGGCAGCACCGCCAGGGACAGATCGTGCACGGCGACGGCATTGAGTTCCATGATGTCGCGCTCGTAGTCCAGATCCAGGTCGGCCAGCGCCCCGAAGGTGGCCACCCCGGCGTTGTTGCACAGGATCGCGATATCGCGGCCGCTGAGCTCCTTGGCCAGCGGAGCCCGCTGCTCCCGATCGGACAGGTCCACCGCCCGCACCTCGGCGATCACGCCGTACTTCTCGGTCAGCCGCTGCGCCAGCTGGTTCAACAGATCCTCGCGCCGGGCGACGAGGATGACGTTGTAGCCGCGCGACGCGAGCTCGGTGGCGAGGGCGGTGCCGATACCGGACGAGGCTCCGGTGACGACGGCACGGTTGTCAGCGGTGGGTGCGGGAAGACTCACGGTTGGCGAGCTTACCCGCCTCCCCGAACCTTCAGCGCGCGGTTGACAGCCGTCGCCAGTCGTGCACGCGCGCCGGCGGTGAGTGCCGAAACCATGCTGGGCGTACCCGACGAGTTCCCATCGCCTCACGAGATCAGTTGTCGCGTCTGCGGTCTACTTCTCCATGAAAGCAATGCCCCAGTCGACATGTCCTCGCCAGACGCTGGCGATGCGGCCGCCCTGGACCGCCGGTTTGGGGTCGCCGATGGGGCCGCCGGCGGTGCGAACGGCCGTGACCGTGGCATCCAGGTCGTCGGCCATGAAGGCGACGCCGACCAGGGCTCGGGGCAGGCCGGAGGTGACGACCTCGATGAAGGCTTCGCCGACGCGGTAGAAGGCCATTTCCGGGCCGTCGGGGCCGCGCGGGTGGAAGCGGCGGCGCGGGGGCACGCCGAGGACCGCGTTCAGGTCCTCGACCGCCGTGTCCAGGTCGGGGACCCAGTAGACGATGTGGTCCACGCGGGTCACGCCGTTCGGATGCGGCGCCGCGGGCGGTGCGTCGGTCGTATCCAGCAGGGCCGGGACATCCAGCAGCGCCGGGTCGGCGTGCACCTCGTCGAAGCCCCACGCGGGTTCGCCGAAGGTGCACGTCACCTGGCCGATACGCACGGTGCCGTCGGTGACGGTGAACCCGAGTGCGGCCCAGGCCCGCTCGTCTCCGGGCAGGCCGAGGCGGGTCAGCAGCGGCATTACAGCGCCGCCGCCAGGCGGGTGCCCTGCTCGATGGCGCGTTTGGCGTCGAGTTCGGCGGCCAGGTCCGCACCGCCGATGAGATGCACCCGCACGCCCGCCGTCCGCAGCGGCTCCTCCAGTTCCCGCACGGATTCCTGTCCGGCGCAGAGGATCACGTTGTCGCATTCGATGACGCGCGGCCGCTCCCGCTTCTCGCCGAAGCTGATGTGCAGGCCGCGGTCGTCGATGCGCTCGTAGTTCACGCCGCCGATCTGCTCGACACCCTTGGCTTTCACCGCCGCCCGGTGCACCCAGCCGCTGGTCTTGCCGAGTCCCTTGCCGAAGGACGAGGTCTTGCGTTGCAGCAGCACGACGTCTCGGGCGGCGGGGGAGGGCTTGGGGGTGGTGACGAATCCGCGCACGTTCTCGTCGTCGGTGACGCCCCACTCCTCTTTCCACTCGTCCAGCTTGAGACTGGGATGCCCTTCCACGGTGAGGAATTCGCTCACGTCGAAGCCGATGCCGCCCGCGCCGATCACGGCCACCTTCTTGCCGACCGGTTTGCCGTCGCGCACCAGCTCGGCGTAGGTGAGCACCTTCGGGTGGTCGATGCCCGGGATCTTCGGAATGCGGGGCCGCACGCCGGTGGCCAGAATGACCTCGTCGTAGTTCCCGTCGATGAGCTGCTGGGCGGTGGCGCGGGTCTCCAGATGCAGGCGCACGCCCGCGACCTCGATCATCCGCGTGTAGTAGCGGATGGTCTCGGTGAACTCCTCCTTGCCCGGAATGCGCCGGGCGATGTCGAACTGGCCGCCGATCTTGTCATCGGATTCGTACAGGTCCACGTGGTGACCGCGTTGGGCCAGGCTGACCGCCGCGGAGAGTCCGGCCGGGCCCGCCCCGACCACGGCGAAGCGCCGGGTGCGCCGGGTGGGCAGCAGTTTCAGTTCGGTCTCGCGTCCCGCGCGCGGGTTCAGCAGGCAGGACACGTGTTTGGCCTGGAAGGCGTGATCGAGGCAGGCCTGGTTGCAGGCGATGCAGGTGTTGATCTCGTCGGTGCGCGCCTCCTGCGCCTTGACCACCCAGTCCGGGTCGGCCAGCAGCGGGCGGGCCAGCGAGATGAGGTCGGCGTCGCCGCGGGTGAGGATCTCCTCGGCGGTCTCGGGCATATTGATGCGGTTCGACGCGCACACCGGAATGCTCACGATGCCTTTGACTTTCGCGGTCCATTCCACGAACGCCGCGCGCGGCACCGAGGTGACGATGGTGGGCACGCGCGCCTCGTGCCAGCCGATGTCGGTATTGATGATGGTGGCCCCGGCGGCCTCCACATCCCTTGCGACAGCGGCGATCTCGTCCCAGGTCTGGCCGTTCTCCACGAAATCGGCCATGGAGAGCCGGAATACGATGATGAAATCCGGTCCGGTGGCCGCGCGCACCCGCTCGACGATCTCGGCGGCGATGCGGCGGCGGTTCTCGGAGCTGCCGCCCCACTTGTCCTTGCGCTTGTTGGTGCGCGGCACCAGGAACTGGTTGATGAAATAGCCCTCGCCGCCCATGATCTCGACGCCGTCGTAGCCCGCGAACTTGGCCAGCTGGGCGCAGCGCGCGTAGTCGTCGATGGTCTGCTCGACGCCCTTGGACGACAGGGCGCGCGGGCGGAAGGGGTTGATCGGGGCCTTGATCGAGGAGGCCGACACACTGCCGGGCATGTACGAGTAGCGGCCCGCGTGCAGGATCTGCAGGGCGATCTTGCCACCCTCGGCGTGGACCGCCTTGGTGATGGCGCGATGCCGGTACGCCTCGGTCTTATTGGTCAGTTTCGCGCCGAAGGGCAGCAGCCAGCCGGTGCGGTTGGGGGCGTAGCCGCCGGTGATGATGAGTCCCACACCGCCCTTGGCACGTTCGGCGAAGTAGGCGGCGAGCTTGTTGGTGTTCCACGCGCGATCCTCCAGGCCGGTGTGCATGGAACCCATCACCACCCGGTTGCGCAGGCTGGTGAATCCGAGGTCGAGCGGTTCGACGAGGTGCGGATAACTACTCATCGCTGAGCACTGCCTTTCTCAAGGCGCGGGCGACGGGGCTGTGTCGCCTCGCGGGTCCGTGTCCCGCCGCAGGGCGGCGAGGATTTCATCGCACCAGTCGACGAACCCCTCCTCGACGCGGATGCCGCCGCGCAGGACGAGGTACTGGTGCAGGGCCGTTCCGGAGAGTCGATCCGGTGCGGAGAAGTCCTTCTTCTCGAAGGCGCGATACAGCTCCAGTCGTTGGGCGTGCTGATCGCGCAGGCGGGCCACCTCGGTGCAGAGCGTGGGGATGTCGCCGTGTGAGGCGGCGCGCAGCTTCACGCCCAGCTCGTTGCGCATGGGGCCGATATCCAGCGGTTCGGCGATCCAGCGGGTGAGTTCGGCTCGCCCGGCGTCGCTGACCGTGTACACCTTCTTGTCCGGTCGCCCGTCCTGTGCCACGGCCTCGGCGCTCACCCAGCCATGCTCTTCCATACGCTTGAGAACGCGGTAGATCTGCTGGTGGGTGGCGTTCCAGAAGAAGCCGATGGATTTGTCGAAGCGACGCGCCAGTTCGTAGCCCGAACTGGCGCGCTCGGTCAGCGATACCAGCAACGCGTGTTCGAGGGCCATGTGCCGAGAATAACTGCGACGACTTGTACTATGCAACTCGGTGCATAGTGAGCCTGGGCACGGCCGCAGGGCCGCCGCGTGCACGGTGGCGTGTTTCCCGCCGCCGTTTCCGATTCGTCGCATACCCTGCGCTGATGGCGGAGGTTTCGGGTCAGGCGACGGTCGGGCAGGCCAGTGGCCGCGGGCAGGTGGTCGCGTGGGGGCTGTGGGACTGGGGTTCGGCGGCGTTCAATGCCGTGATCCTCACCTTCGTATTCTCGGTGTACCTCACCGACAAGGTGGGCGAGAATCTGCCCGGTGACATCTCGGCGAGCGCCTGGCTGGGGTGGGCGCTGGGGGCGGCGGGTCTTGTGGTGGCCCTCACCGCGCCGGTGAGCGGTCAGTGGTTCGACGCCACCGCCAAACGCAAACTCTCCCTGGCGATTCTGACCGGACTGACCGTGCTGAGCATGTCGCTCATGTTCTTCGTGCGCGACGACTATCACTACCTGTGGCTGGGTCTGGTGCTGCTGGCCTTCGGCTCGGCCTTCTTCGAACTCGCGAACGTCCCCTACAACGCCATGCTGCGCCAGGTCTCCACGCCCGCCACGGTGGGCCGCGTCTCCGGATTCGGCTGGGCCATGGGCTATTTCGGCGGCATCCTGCTGCTGCTCATCTGCTATTTCGGTTTCATCAGCGGTGACGGCGATTTCCGCGGTCTGTTCGGCGTCCCCACCGATACCGGCCTGAACATCCGGCTGGTGGCGGTGCTGGCGGCCGTCTGGTTCGCCGCCTTCGCCCTGCCGGTGCTGTTCCTGGTTCCGGAGTTGCCGCGTACCGACGCCGATCCCGGTGCGGCCGTGCGGGTTCGGACCGGCAGCAGACTGACCGGCTGGTGGCGCGCCCTGCTCACCTCGTACCGGGTGCTGTGGCGAGACCTGCGTGAACTCTGGCGCGTCGACCGCCGCACGGTCGGTTTCCTGCTGGCCAGCGCGGTCTTCCGCGACGGCCTGGCCGGCGTCTTCACCTTCGGCGCGGTCCTGGCCGTGAACGTCTACGGCATCGCCGACGCCGACGTGCTGCTGTTCGGTATCGCCGCGAACGTGGTCGCCGCCCTCGGCGCCGTCGTCGCGGGCCGTTTCGACGACCGCGTCGGCCCCAAATCCGTCATCGTGGTGTCACTGGTGTCCATGATCATCTGCGGCACCGCCCTACTCGCCGTCTCCGGCCCCCTCATGTTCTGGATCTTCGGCCTCCTGCTCACCGTCTTCGTCGGCCCCGCCCAAGCCTCCGCCCGCTCCTTCCTCGCCCGCCTCGCCCCACCCGGCCGCGAAGGCCAGATGTTCGGCCTCTACACCACCACCGGCCGAGCCGTATCCTTCCTCGCCCCCACCCTTTTCGGCCTTTTCGCCTACGCCTTCGACGCCGACCGCGCGGGCATAGTCGGCCTGCTGCTGGTGCTGACGATCGGCCTACTCGCCCTGCTGCCGGTGCGCGCCCCCGCGCTGCGCGCCGACTGACGGCTCACGGGCGCCAGGCGCTCATGCCGAGGGAGATCAGTCGGACCTGGCGGACGGCGGTGTCGATCAGGTGGGCGCGGTCGCGGGGGGCGGCGGTGATGTAGTCGGCTATGCGGGCGGCGACGGTGGAGACGATGAGGTCGGCGGCCAGTTCGAGGTCGTCGTGGGACCAGGTGTCGAGGGCGCGGATGCGGGAGAGGTCGACCACCAGTTCCCGGACTATGAGCTGTAGTTCGACGGAGATGGCGCCGCGCAGGGCCGCGGAACCGCCGTGGCGTTCGCGGAGCAGGAATCCGTAGAGATCTTCCTTGCCGTCGACTTGCTCGAAGACGAAGCGGACGGTCTCGGCCAGACGGGCGTCGGGGGTGCGGCGCAGTTCCCGCAGGGCCAGGCGGAGTTCGCGCACGCCCTGATCGACCAGGGTGGCGCCGAGTTCGTCGAGAGAGGTGAAGTGCCGGTAGAAGGCGGTCGGCACGATGCCCGCGGAGCGGGCGATCTCGCGCAGGCTCAGGGCGGCGAAACCGCGGTCGGCGGCGAGAGCGAGGGTGCCTTCGAGGAGCGCGGCGCGGGTGCGTTCCTTGCGTTCGACTCGGGTAGCTGCCTGCTCGCTCACGTCGATGAGCATACATGCGTTCACATTCAGTTCCTTCACGAGATGTCGCGTGGGTCACACGAACTGCTGGTTGCACTCGAGGCTGGGTACTCGGCAGACTAGTTCAGTGTACAGATGTGCACCGAAAAGTTGGCGAGCTAGTGCTCCCGGTGCACCGCAAGATCGACGGGGCGCGCCGAGGCGAACTCGGCGACGCGACAGGAGGCCCGCATGGTTGGACTGCTCGAACTGGTGCAGACGCTCACCAGCCCGCACCCGCTGGACCGCTATCTCGAGCTGGTGCGCCCGACCTTGACCGTGCGCGATATGCGCGCCGAGATCACCCACGTGCGCCGTCATCCGGGGCCGGGCAGCGCGGAGGGCTCGGTGACCCTGACCCTGCGCCCCACCCGGCAGTGGACCGGACACCTGGCGGGCCAGTACGTGCAGATCGGCGTGGTCATCGACGGGGTGCGCCACACCCGCTGCTATTCACCGGTGAATACGCAGAACCGCCGCGACCGGCATATCGAACTCACCGTCAAGGCCCACCCGAACGGCCTCGTCTCCCAGTACCTCAACGCGCACGCCATTCCCGGCATGGTGGTGGACCTGTCCCCGGCGGCTGGGGTGTTCCACCTGCCGGACCCGCGCCCGGACAAGATCGTGCTCATCAGCGGTGGCAGCGGCATCACCCCGGTGCTGTCCATGCTGCGTACGCTGGCGGCCGAGAGCTACGCCGGCCAGGTCGTCTTCCTGCATTACAACCGTGCTCCGGAAATGGTGCCGCACCGCGCCGAACTCGACGCCATCGCCATGCAGCACGGCAATGTGCGCATCGAGCTGCTGTATCCGGAACGCGATCCGGGGCACCGCTTCTCCTACGACCAGTTGGAGGAGTTCGCCCCCTGGTTCGCCGACGCCGAGACCTACCTGTGCGGCCCGCCCGCGCTCATGAACGCCGTGCGCACCGTCTACGAGGCCGAGCAACTGGCCGACCACCTGCACAGCGAGGAGTTCACGCTCTCGGTGGCACCGGCCGATCCGGACGCCGCCGAGGGTGAGGTCACCTTCTCCGGCAGCGGCGTCACCGCCGCCAATTCCGGCGCGACCCTGCTCGAGCAGGCCGAGGCCGCCGGACTCACGCCCGAATACGGCTGCCGCATGGGGATCTGCTTCTCCTGCACGGCGGTCAAGACCAGCGGGTGCACCCGCAACCTGCGCACCGGGGAGCTCGACAGCGACCCGGATCAGCCCATCCAGCTCTGCATCAACGCCCCGGTCGGGGACGTTGACATCGCCATCTGAAAAGGAGGGTTCATCATGGCGATTCTGACCGAAACCACCGCGGGACCCCTGGTCCTGTCCGCCGAGCAGGTCGAGGAGATCGGCCGCGAACTCGACGAACTGCGCGCCCGTGTCGTCGCCGATCTGGGCGAGCGCGACCGCGAATACATCTACAAGATCATCAAGGCGCAGCGCGGTTTCGAAATCGCCGGGCGCGGCCTGATGTACCTGGGCTTCCTGCCGCCGTTCTGGCTGGCGGGCGTGGCCGCCCTGGGCGTGTCCAAGATCCTCGACAATATGGAGATCGGCCACAACGTCATGCACGGCCAGTACGACTGGATGCGTGAGCCGGGCCTGAACTCGCGGGTGTTCGAGTGGGATACGGTCTGCCCCGCCGACCAGTGGAAGCACTCGCACAACTACATGCACCACACCTTCACCAACATCCACGACATGGACCGGGATATCGGCTACGGCATCCTGCGTATCGACGAGGGCCAGAAGTGGAACCCCTACTACCTCGGCAACCCCATCTACGCGTTCTGGCTGATGGTGCTGTTCGAGTGGGGCGTCATGCTGCACGACCTCGAGGCCGAGAACATCGTGCAGGGCAAGCGCAAGTGGGCGGATATCAAGCCGCTGCTGATCGGACAGTGGCGCAAGTCCGGGCGGCAGGTGCTCAAGGACTACATCGTGTTCCCGGCGCTCACCGGGCCGCTGTTCCTGTCCACGCTGGCGGGCAATGCGGCCGCCAACCTGATCCGCAACGTATGGGCCTTCTCGATCATCTTCTGTGGGCACTTCCCCTCCGGCGTACAGACGTTCACCAAGGAGGAGACCGCCGAGGAGACCCGCGGTGAGTGGTACGTCCGGCAGATGCTGGGTTCGGCCAATATCACCGGCGGCAAGCTGTTCCACATCATGTCGGGCAACCTGTCGCACCAGATCGAGCACCACCTGTTCCCGGATCTGCCCGCCAACCGCTACCCGGAGATCGCGCCCCAGGTCCGCGCGCTGTGCGAGAAGTACGGCCTGCCGTACAACACCGGTCGGCTCGGCAAGCAGATCGGCTCGGTGTGGGCAAAGCTGTTCAAGCTGGCACTGCCGGACTTCCTCGTCAAGAAGTCGCCGCAGCCGGGTGTTATCGTCATGCGGCGGGGGAAGCCGAGCGAAGTGGGCGTTTAGATGATCGGAAAATTCGAGAGCAACAAGGATCTGATCCAGGAATTGACGTCGTCGGGCGCGAAGCACGTCGGCAATATCGCGAACATCATCACCGGCACCGTGGCCGAGGTGACCCGCGAGATCGGCGACTGGATCACCGACGCCATCGAGATGCGTGAGGCCGCCGCGGCCGCCGCCCGGGACGCCGAGGCACAGCGTGCCGCGGAGGGTGATGCGGCGAGCAGTGCCGATGGTCGCGACGATGACGCGGATAGCGCTGCGCCGCAAGATATCTCGACCAAGCGTTCGCCGTCCGGCGACGTCATCGACGCCGAGGTCGTGGTTGAACCTCGCCACTACTGACCCGTCATAACGGCGCGCCACCCGGCGACGCCCCGTGTCGCCGGGTCCTGCGACCGATCATCCGCGCGGGTCACCACACCGGTAGCCGACGCCGGTGCTCGGCCACGTCGGTGATCAGATCCCGGTAGCCGTCGGCCAGCTCGGCCAGGCGATACCAGAGCAGATGAGTTTCCCGGTCGACGCCGCGCCGGCCATTGCGCCGCGCGGCGTCGTCGCCGTTCCTGGCGATGTGTTCCCGGCCGGTGCCATTGCCTCGTGCGGAATCGTCGGCACCGCCGCGTGGGCCGTCGCCGGTGTGGACCGGTGGTCCGTCACCTCGATGGGGTCCGGTGCGGGGGCGGGGGCGGCCGTCGGCCGTGGGGGGCCGGGCGGAACTGCTGGGCATGCCCAAAGCCTGTTGTGCCGCAACCCATTTCGCCGCCATTCGATCGATGACCGCGCCCAGGGTCTCGGTGTGCAGCGAGGCTCCGCTGCGATGCGCGATATTGGCGGCCACCCAGGTGTCGATGCGTTCGACGAGTTCGCCGCGGCGGGCGTCGATGTTCTCCACGAGCTGGCTGCACTCGGCGACCCGGCGGGGAGTCGCGCCGGTGGCGTGCGCGGCCTGCTGCGCGTGGCGGCGGCATTCGTGGCATCGCACCAGCTCGTGGGCGGCATCCAGGACCTCCCGGTCCGGGCGCTCGGTGGTGACGGGTTCGCGGAAGGCGCGTAACAGGGTGGCGGGCGCGGGTAGCCGCGTCCCGGAGACCGGTAGCTCGTCCCCGAAAACCGCTGCGCCGTAGTCGGTTGTCATACTTCCACCCTCGACTGTCTGTGGTGTTGGATGCGCCAGGGCCGAGGGGGTTTCGGGGAGGGGCTCCCCTCGGCTCCGGCGCAGCCCCGTATGGCGGAACGCACAGCCCACCACTCAAACGACACGGTGAAGAAACCGGGAAATCCGCGACGATGCGATGAGAAGACTGTCCGAAATACGGGACATATTCAGGTTGGCGCGACTGTCGGAGACGCGCAACCAGCGGGCGCGCGATTCGCCGAAGCTGCCGGGGAATCGTTATACACCATTACGGGACGGTCACACACGGGGTGCGGTTCGAGGCGATTCGACACCTGAGTGCCCGGCTTGCCGGCGCGGGTGGGCCACGCGCCGGGACCGTCGGCGCATGCGGCCCGGTGATCGCCAGGCGCATCGATGGCAATCCGCAGGGCGTGGCGACCGGGCCGGACGGGTCCGCGGGGATAGCCTCGATATTCGTGCCAGCATACGTGTCCTCACCGGAGCTGACCTTCGGTTTCATGTTCGCTCTGGAAGACCCGGAGCGAATCGCGGAAGTGGTGCGCACGCTCATGGTTCGCCGGACCGTGTCGGTGTTCCGGCTCGCGCACCTGTCCACCGACAACGGCCCGCCGGAGCGCTATGTCGTCAACTGGGCCGCCATTCCGCAGATCTCCATCACCACCGCCGCGCCCGAGCCGGACGAGTTGCGTACCTCGGCGACGATGCTGGTCAACGCCTTCCTGGGGGAGGACGGCGAGGTGAGTCTGTATTCGGCCGGGGCGCAGCCGCCGGGATAGGCGCGCATCGGCTTTCGTTACGGTGACACTACCCACAACGGGACTCAGCGATCTCTCAGCTACCGGCCAGTGCGCTGTAAGTCTGCGTCGGCAGTGTGGTCACGTCCACGGCGGGAAATCCTCGCCGGGGGCGCCATACGACAGAGAGGTTGATTCCATGATCCCGGTTATCATCGACACCGGTAGCGCCGCCCTGAACGGTCTGTTCAGCACCGGTTCGGCCGCGCTGCACGGCATTCTGAGCACCCTCTGGACGGGTTCCTTCGGCGGCTGATACCGCCCGCGAAGGGTTTTCGGGCTACCGCCCCGGATGCGAGCGCATCCGGGGCGGTCTTCGTGCGAGCCGTGTTCATCCCGCCAGCGCGGGCGCGCGGCGGCGCAGCAGGACCTGCTCCAGCAGCGCGACCAGCACCGCCTGCACCGATTTCCGGTCGCGCGCATCGCAATCCATGAGATGGATGGCCGGATCGATTTCCAGCGCCTCGCGCACCTCGTCGAGTTCGAACCGCTGCCCGGCGTCGAATCGGTTGACCGCCACCACGAATGGGGTGCGCCGCCGTTCGAAGAAGTCGAGCACCGGATAGCAGTCCTCGATCCGGTCGGTGTCCACCAGCACGACGCCGCCCAGGGCACCGTCGAGCAGATCGTCCCAGAGGAATTCGAAGCGCTCCTGGCCGGGCGTGCCGAACAGGTACAGCACCAGGGAGCGGTCCAGGGTGAGGCGGCCGAAGTCGAGTGCCACCGTGGTGGTGGTCTTGCCGGTGTCGCGGCCGGGAGTGTCCACGCCCACCGAGACCTCGGTCATGGCGGCCTCGGTGGCCAGCGGCTCGATCTCGGAGATGGCCCCGATGAAGGTGGTCTTGCCGACCCCGAAGCCGCCGCTCACGACGATCTTCACGGAGGAGGCCAGGGCGGGTGCGGCGGTGACGTGCTCAGAGTGCCCGGACAAGGTCCCGGATCCTTTCGATGGCGGCGGTGGACAGTTCATCGGCCCCACTGACCGATACGTGGCCCGCGCTCACCAGATCGCTGACCAGCACGCGGGCGACGCCGACCGGAACCCGCAGGGCCGCGCCGATTTCGGCGATGGAGTGGGTGTGCTGACACAACCGCACCACGCGTTCGAGTTCGAAGCGCAGCGGGGCGGACAGCGCGGCGGGGGTGGCGCGAACCAGGGTCTCCAGGCGCAGACCGTCCACCAGCGGGGTGGTGCGGCCCGCGGTCACCATGAACGGGCGTACCACGAGTTCGTCGGCGGGGTCGGGGCGGAGTTGGCTGTCGCGCGGGGCGGTGGTGGGCCGAGCCCAGCCCGCGGGCTGGTTCAGCGCGATCATGCGGGGGTCCGGGAGCCGTTGCCGATCGTTCATCGCGACAGCGACTCTCTCAGTTCGGTGATGAGCGCCGGGGTGAGCAGCGCTCCGGCGCGGTCGGCCAGCACCGCCATCTGATAGCCGACCAGTCCGACATCGCAGGTGTTGTCGGCGATGACGCCGACGCTGCTGCCGTCGGCCATGGCGGAGACGAGCAGGAAGCCCCGGCCCATCTCGATCATGATGAGCCGGAGGCCGTCGAAATCGTAACTGCGGGACGCGCTTCGGCTCAGACTGGTGAGGCCGGAGACAATGGCGGCGAGCCGGTCGGCGCCGGTGCGGTCCAGTCCGGCCGACATGGCCATGAGCAGTCCGTCCGAGGACACCGCGACGGCGTCGCGCACCCCGTCGGTGGTGCGGACGAAGTCGGCGAGCAGCCAGTTGAAGGTGTGCGGATCGGTCTCGGTGTAGTGGGTGGTCACCTGCGGTCCTCCTGGGTGTTCGACGCGCCGCGCTGATGCCCGGCACGAAATCCGGCGAGGATGCCGCGCACCTCGTCGGGGGAGCGTTGTGCGAGCGCGGCGCTGGGCTGCCGGGTCGGCGCGGGGTGCACGCTCTCCGCCGCACCGGTGTGCCCCCGAGCCTTCCGGTTCCGCTTGACGAGCCCGTTTCGAGTGCGTTGCACCTCCGTGCCGTTCGCCTCGTCCTCAATCCGAGAAGCGTTGCCCGGCAGAGGGTTCGTCACCTCGACTACCGGGGACGGGCCCGCTGTCCGATCGGTCGGTGCGTGGTCGAGTGGGAACGACTGCCGCTCGCAGGTGGCCGCGCCGTTGGTCGCGGGGGCGGACCGGTGCCCGGTCGTCGAGGCGACAGGTCCGGGCCGGTGGTGGCGGCCAGGGGTCGGCCACGCCGGGTCCGCCGACCCCGGAGCGTCCCCCGACTGCCGCACCGGCGCGGGCGAGTCCTCGGACACGTGCGGCAGGATGGCCGCGCCGTTCGATTCCCGTGTCAACGGTGCGCTGATCTTCTGGGGCGCAGTGTCTTTCGCCGTCAGTGCGGGTTGCTCCGCGCGCTGGTCCACCACCAGATCCGGCGGCAGCAGCAGTCGCGCCACCACGCCGCTGACCGGCGAGATGGTGAGCTCCACCTGCACGCCGAGGCGGCGGGCGAGGCGGCCGACCACGTAGTGGCCGAGGAAGCGGGTGGGGGCGACGAGGAAGTCGGCCTCGCCGCGCAGGCGGGCATTGGCGATGGCGAGCTGGTCCGGCGGCATGCCGACGCCGTGGTCGACGATGGCGATCAGGTAGCGCTGGCCGGTCCGCCGCCCGTAGATCTCCACCTCCAGATCCGGTGGGGAGAAGGACAATCCGTTCTCGATGAGTTCGGCGAGCATATGCGCCACCTCGCTGACCGCCGAGCCGACGACGGCGATCTCGTCCACCCGCCGCAGCACCACCCGGCGGTAGTCGTCCACCTCGGACAGCCCGGCCCGGATCACATCGCTGAGTGGAATGGGCTCCGACCAGCGCCGTGGGCTGGCCTCCCCGACCAGTACGAGCAGGCTTTCGGCATTGCGGCGCATGCGCGTGGCCAGATGGTCGAGTTCGAACAGGTTGGACAGTGCGGTGGGATCCAGTTCCGCCCGCTCGAATTCGCTGATCAGCCCGAGCTGGCGACGCACCAGATTCTGATTGCGCCGTCCCAGATTCGCCAGGGATTCGGTCGTATTGCGCCGCAGCAGCGCCTGTTCCGAGGCCAGGTCGAAGGCGGTGGTCTGGACGCGGTCGAGAGCCTGTGCCACCGAGACGATTTCCTCGCCCGCCCCGGCACTGACCCGTACCGGTGGCGGCGGCGCGGGGTCCGCGTCCGCATCCCGGTGCCAGGCCGCGATGAGTTCCGGCAGCCGATGACCTGCCACGTCGTCGGCTTCCGACGCCAGTCGCGCCAGCGGCCGCACGATGGAGCGCACGGTCGCCACCACCAGCGCCACCAGTGCCAGCACGGCCAGCAGCGCCGCGAGCACGTACCCGCCCAGCAGCAGCGCGGCCCGGTCCCGCAGGGTGTCGGCGCGAGCGCGGATATCGGCTGCGACCGACTGCTGCACCTCGTGTTCGAGGTCGACGACGGCCGTCATCTGCCGCCACCAGTCGGCGGTGCTCACCGGTTCCAGCAGCGGTCCCGCGGTGGACGCGATGGCGACGGCCTCGGCAGCGCCGGCACCGACCGCGTCCTCGGAACGCATGGCGGCGATGAGCAGGGCGCGCTGCTCGGGAGTGGCGTCGCGGTCGAAGGCGGTGATCGCGGCCTGTTTGGCGGCCCGGATATCGAGGAACCGCACGTATTCGCCCGGTTCGAAGCCGCCCGCGGCGAAGACGCCGTGCAGGAACCCGCGCTCCTGTCCGGTGTATTCCTTGGCGTCGCCGAGTGCGTACAGCGCCTGGAGTCCGTGCCACAGTTCGGTGTCCCGGGCCTTGTCGAGTCCGGGCCGGGCCTGGTTCAGTGCGGTGATGGCGCCGGTATAGAACTGGAAGGAGGCCGAGCGGTCGATGCGGCGGGCGTCGACGTCGGCGCGGTTGGCGCTCAATCCGGCCACATGCGTGAGTGCCGAACGCACCTGGTCGGCACCGGCGGGCCGCGCGGCCACCGCGCGTTCGAGCGCCAGCAGGGCGTTATCGGTGGCGGCGCGCTGCTGCTCCACCACCGGCCGCAGCGAATCATCGCCGCCCTGAAGCCCATTGGTGAGGCCGCGCTCGCGCTGCGCCTCGTGTACCAGATTCTGGACCGCCAGGGCGAGGGTGACCGCCCGCACGGTCGACCCGGTGTCGCGGTAGGCCGCGACCTCCCGGGAGATGATGATCGCGAGCAGTCCGAGCACCATCGCCACCGATACCAGCAGGATGCGCCGCAGCCGGGCGCGGATCGTGCGCGGCCGTACCAATGCGGTTGCCAGCGCGCGCTTCCCGCTACCGTTCGGCAGCAATGCCGCAGGTCGGAATAACACCATTCGACTCCTGCTCGATCGGTTACCGTGTCGAGGACGGCATGTCACATGCGCACACGATCCTGCTCGGGCGGGATGTGGAGTTCGGGTCCGGCGGGAAACAACGAGATGTCCATCGGCTCACCGCCGTGTCGGCGGTACGCGAGAGCCGCGGCGGTTCGGCCGGTCGCCGCGGGCGGTATCGCGGGGATTGTTACGAGCCGAGCGGTTTCGCGCTGGATTCGTAGATGCGCCGCACCACATCCTCGATATCGGGTTCCTCCAGCGACAGGTCACGCACCTGGGTGCGGGCCGAGATGGCGGCCAGCAGCTCCGCGGCCGTGGTGCGCTCGGAGTCGAAGGCGAACCGCTGCCGCAGCCCCGCGCCCTCGCTGTCGAGCAGTTTCGCGCCCGGCAGGTCGGTGAGTTCGGCGGCGGGCTCGACCAGGTCCACGGTCAGCACCCGCTGCGCACCGACGGTGGCGGCCAGTCCGGTCAGCGAGCCGTCGTAGACGAGACGGCCGCGGTCGACCACCAGGACGCGCTCGCACAGTCGCTCGATATCGCCCATATCGTGGGTGGTGAGCAGCAGCGTGGTGCCGCGCCGGGTGCGTTCGTGGCGCAGGAATTCGCGCAGACGCTGTTTGGACAGCACGTCCAGGCCGATGGTCGGTTCGTCGAGGATGACCAGCTCGGGCGAATGCAGCAGGGCCGCGGCGACTTCCGCGCGCATGCGCTCCCCGAGGGAGAGCTGCCGTACCGGAGTGTCCAGGGTCTCGGCCATCTCCAGCTGCTCCACGAGTTCGTCCAGGCGTCGCCGCGCCGCCGACTCGGGCAGCCGGTGGATGGCCGCGAGAATCGAGAAGGATTCGCGCAGCGGCAGATCCCACCACAGCTGGGAGCGCTGTCCGAACACCACCCCGATTCGAGCGGCCAGTTCCCGCCGCTGCCGGACCGGATCGAGCCCGCAGGTGCGCACCGTCCCGGACGAGGGCACCAGTATGCCGGTGATCATCTTGATGGTGGTCGACTTCCCGGCCCCGTTCGCGCCGATATAGCCGACCGCGGCGCCCGGTTCGACGCGAAAGCTCATGGCGTCCACCGCCGTCAGCTCCTCGCGTCGTCGCCGCCAACGCCCCTCGCGGCGGCGCAGGACGAAAGTCCTGGTCAGTTCCTCGATATCGATGATCTGTCCGGTCATCCGCCGCCTCCCTGGTAGTGCCTGGTCCCCAGCCGCCACAGTCCCAGCGCCGCCGCCCACACCCAGATCGTCGCCAGCGGTGCGGCCCAGGCCAGCCAGGACGGCAGCATGGCCGGGCCGGGGAGGTCCAGCAGTGCGATGGTCGGCAGATAGGAGGTGAAGGCCACGGGTACCAGGAATCCGAAGATGAGTTTCATCGGTGTGGGGAACACCGAGGTCGGTTGCATCGAAGCGTAGGAGCCGCCGTAGGTGAAGGAGTTGGTGAGCTCCGCGCCGTCGATCAGATAGAACTGGAGCCCCGCCGCGCAGACGAACAAACCCGCGAAGATCGCGATCCCGGACAGCAGCGTCAGTGCGAACAACGCGAGATGCGCTGGGGTCCAGTCGATGTCGTTGTGGGCGATGCCGAGGCCGAGGATCGTCACCGCCACCGCGAGCCGGGCGATGCGGCGCAGCGCGATATCGCTGGTGGCCAATTGCAGCAGCAGCGGCTGCGGGCGCAGATAGAACGCGTCCAGCTGTCCCATGCGGATGTAGTTCGGCAGCGTGTCGAGGTGTCCCACCAGCATGTCCGCCACCGTGAAGGCGGTATTGCTCAGGCCGAACAGCAGCAGCATGGCGGTGAGGTCGAGCCCGCCCAGCCGCGGCACATTGGCGAAGATCACGTACATCTCCGCGAATTCGACGAGGCCGATGAGGAGCGCGCTGCACAGGTCCAGCCCGAACGACAGCGGGTAGGCGCGTTGCGCGCGCAGCCGGGATGCGAGCACGGCCCGATAGGGAGCCAGTCGCGAGGGCGCCTCACCCACCCTGCACCTCCAGCTTGCGCTGTCCGGCGCGCAGCAACAGTTGCCCGGCGGCCAGCAGTGCGAACAGCCAGCAGAGTTGCGCCCCGACCAGTCCCACCGCGTGCCAGCCGACGGTGCGCCCGGAGAGCACGTCGATGGGCCATTGCAGCATGGACGGGAACGGCGTGCAGTAGGCCAGGATGCGCAGCCACTCCGGGAACAGGTGCACCGGTGCGAAGAGTCCGGCCAGGAAGGTGCCGAGGATCATGTGCAGCGTCCGCAGTCCGCGCGTCTCCACCACCCAGAACCCGGCCAGGCATACGGTGAACAGCGACAGGAACGATACGGCGATGGCCAGGACGAGACTGATCGCGCCGAGCAGATAGGGTCCCGGTGTGGCGGGCACGGCGAGTCCGAAGGTGATCGCGCCGATGAGTACGCTGGGCAGCCCGCGCGGCAGCAGGGTGTAGACGGCGCGTCCGAAGTATTCCGCCAGGTGCGCCAGCTGGATGTCGATGGGGCGCAGGAAGTCGATGGCGACATCGCCGGACTTGATGCGCTCCACGATATTCGGCACGCCCCAGAATGCGATGGCGCCCAGCAGTCCCTGCGACAGCCAGGTGTAGGCGCCGATGGTGCCTTCGTCGTAGCCGCCGAAATCACTGCCGCTGTCCACGGCGGTCATCAGCACGGCGGCGCGGACGAAGCCGAAGACCACATTGGTGATCAGGCCCGCGACCATGGCCAATCGGTAATAGGACTGTCGGCGGAATCCCGCCCGGACCAGCTGCCAGTAGATCCCTACGTCAGCACGCACAAGACGTCGACAGTATGGTGGCCGCGCCGATGGCGCAAAGGATTTATTCTGGCCACCCCGCCGGGATTCGGCGAAAACGGTCCGATCCGCCGTCCCGCAGTGATAGAAACAGTCACGTTTCACTTTGCTGCACTGCGAGGACGCCCATGACCACCGCCGAGACGACCGTGTTCGAGACGCTCGAATCAAATGTGCGCGGCTACTGCCGGTGCTGGCCGACGGTCTTCGCGACCGCCCGGGGGGCCTGGCTGACCGATGAGAGCGGCAAGGACTATCTCGACTTCTTCGCCGGGGCGGGCGCGCTCAACTACGGGCACAACAATCCGATCCTGAAGCAGGCGCTCATCGACTACCTGCTCGCGGACGGGGTCACGCACAGCCTCGACATGTCCACCGCGGCCAAGCGGGGATTGCTGGAATCCCTGCGCGAGGTGGTCCTCGACCCGCGCGAGCTGGACTACAAGGTGCAGTTCCCCGGCCCGACCGGAGCCAATGCGGTGGAGGCGGCGCTCAAACTGGCCCGCAAGGTCACCGGCCGCGGCACCGTCCTGAACTTCACCAACGCCTTCCACGGCATGACCCTGGGCGCGCTCGCGGTGACCGGCAATGCCGCCAAGCGTGCGGGCGCGGGTGTGCCGCTGGTGCACGCCACCCCCATGCCCTACGACGGCTACCTCGGTGCGGCAGACGATTTCGCCTGGATGCGCCGGGCGCTCGACGACTCCTCCTCGGGCCTGGACCGCCCCGCCGCGGTCATCGTGGAAACCGTGCAGGGTGAGGGCGGGGTGAACGTGGCGCGCGCCGAATGGCTGCGACAGTTGGCCGAACTGTGCTCCGAGCGCGGCATCCTGCTCATCGTCGACGATGTGCAGATGGGTTGCGGGCGCACCGGCCCGTTCTTCTCCTTCGAGGTCGCGGGTATCACCCCCGATATCGTGACGCTGTCGAAATCCATTGGCGGATACGGACTTCCCATGGCGCTGGTACTCATGAAGCGGGAACTCGACCAGTGGACGCCTGGCGAACACAACGGCACCTTCCGCGGTAACAATGCCGCCTTCGTGACCGGTGCCGCGGCGCTGCGCCACTACTGGTCCGACGGCGCGCTGGAAGCCGCGACCCTGGCGAAGGGGGAGCGGGTGCGCACCGGGCTCACCGCCCTGGTCGCGCATTTCGACGGCGTGTCCACGCGCGGCCGCGGCCTCGTGCACGGGCTGGTTTTCGCGGAAGCCTCCGAGGCCGCCAAGGTCAGCCAGATCGCCTTCGAGATGGGATTGCTGGTGGAGACTTCCGGATCCGAGGACGAAGTGGTGAAATTGCTGCCACCGTTGACGATTACGGACGAGGAGCTCGACCACGGCCTGGACCTGCTGGGCCGGGCGCTGGACGCCGTGCGCCACGCCCACTGACCCCGCGCCACCCGGCGCGTAGACGTCGGCCCACCGCCCACACCGGTGTGTCGACAGGGGGCCGGGCTCCCAGCTGCGGAGGGAGCCCGGCTTCACCCTGTGCCGAGCCGATCGCATGCGCGTCACGTCGACGTGTGCGCCACCGGGCTCAGCGCCGGAATTCCTCGACCGGCTGGAATTCCGCCGCGCGGTCCCCGACCTCGTTGCGGTACCACTGCTCCCGCCGGTGGCGCTGCACGCGGTCGGCGACGGCATCCAGTCCGGGGATGGTGCGCCGCAGGGTTTCCGCGCCGAAGATGAGTGGGGCCTGGACGATGGGGTGCAGCACCCAGGGGAAGCGGCGCGGCATGGTGTGGCGCGCGTAGGTGGACGGCAGCAGCCAGACGCCGGTGTAACCGATCTGCATCCGGTAGTTGATCTCGTCGCGCAGTCGTTTGCGCCACGGCGTCCCGGGCTTCGGTTCGAAGGCGGGCAGATACGACTCCACCAGCTCCGCGCCGTCCGTGCCCGCGGTGTGGGCGCGCTTGACGAAGGCCGCGAACATGAGCCGCACCGATTCCTGGAAATCCCGCGGGTACCACCGCGGCTGTACACCCAGCAGATGTCCCACGTATCGCCAGAAGTGCAGTGTCGCTTCGATTTCGCGCACCGTGGTCTGGTGCCCGATGCTCCACAGCGCCAGACCGGGTACCACGCTGCCGCCCATCAGGGTGAGCGTCGCGTCGCCCACGCTGATCGGCACGCCCCAGGCGTCGTAGTCCCATTCCGGTCGGGCCATGAGCTTGCGGCGGATGAATACGTGCATGATCCGGACCCGCATGGCGGTCTGCCGTCCCCGAGCGCCGGGGTCGAGTCCGCCGGGTTCGGATACGTCGATCCAGAAGCGCACGGTCTCCAGCTGCCGTTTGTGCGCCCGGTCGCCCGCGTAGCCGCCGGTGTAGGACAGCGGTTTGGCGATGGAGCTCTCCGAATACATTTCCAGGGTGCTGGTGGTGGCGAAGCTGAATACCGAAGTGCCCCACCGTCGGAACACCTGCGCGCCCTGGGCGACCAGTTCCGGGTCCAGCCAGTCCGGCGGCGTCTCGAACTCCTCGAACAGCCGGATGAGGGAGGGTGGTGCGTCGGGCACCGAATCCACGCCGTACTCCAGGGCCCGGTCGAGCATGGCCCGGCCCGCCTTCGGGCCGGGCTCACCCAGGTACACCTCGTCCACGAACGCCTCGGCCACCGGGTCGGCCTGGTAATACGCCTCCCCGAAGGCGCGCACCAGGTCCTCCGAGGGTTGCGGGTCGAATCGGAAGACGGTGCGGAACATGCGGCGCGCCTGCTGCACCCGAGGATCGGCGAGCCGGTCCCAGTAATGGAATTCGGTGGGGATCACATTCTCGCGGGCCATGTCTGCAGCGTAAAGTGAGCTGATGCTCAGGTTCTACTCACTTTTCGTGGCGAACCGGTTCCATGGCTGAAACCGGAAATCACCGGCGTAAACGTCCGATGCAGGAGCGGGCCCGGGAGTCCCGCGAGCGCATCGTCGCGACCGCGGCTCGACTTTTCGCCGAACGCGGAATCGCCGACACCTCCACCAATCGGATCGCCGCCGGCGCCAATATGAGCATCGGCACGCTCTACCGCTACTTCACCGACAAACACGAGATCGTGGAGGTGCTGCGGGCCCGGCTGCTCGCGGAACTGGAGGAGCGGTTCACCGCGGCCGTACTCGACGGCATGGGCCTGTCCCCACGGGATTCGGTGGCCACCAGCCTGCGCGCCATCGTCGCGGTGCTGGCCGAGCGGGAGCCGCTGGTGCGCGCGCTCACCGCCGACGCGACGGTGGACGGCGCGGGCTTCGGCGGCCTGGAACGCCGCCTGCTGCTGCTCACCCGCGCCTACCTGCTCCAGCAGTTGGGGCCGCTGCCCGATCACGATCTGGACGTCCGTGCCTTCGTCATGGCCAATGCGGGCCTGGCCGCGGCCCTGCGCATCGGCCTGAAACCGCCGCCGGAGCTCGACCGCGACCGGCTCATCGACGAGACCGCGGAGATGATCGGCGGCTGGGTCAGCCGTTCCTGATCCGTTGCACAGGCGCTTCACCCGAATCGGGTGAAGGGGCGAAGGTGCGGCGGGGTAAGAATGGGAGGCCATGAACGGCGAACTCGATCGGTTGTCGACGCGCGTCTCGCGCCGCACCGTCCTCGGGCTGGCCGCCGCGGCCGGTGTCACCCTGGCCGCCTGCGGACGTTCCGACGACGGCGCGGGTGCGACGTCGACCGACGCCGCCGATCTCCGGGGGATCGCCGCCGACGCCTACGTCTTCGGCTACCCGCTGGTGCTCATGGACGCCACCCGCACCGCGTTCGAGGCCATTGTCCCGACGAATCGCTTCCTGCACGCCGACAGCCTGCCCACCCCGGCCCGTCGCGATCTGGTGCGCGTCAATATCGACACGCTGTACTCCATCTCCTGGCTGGATCTGGCCGCGGAGCCGATCGTGCTGCGGGTGCCCGCGGTGGAATCGGGCCGGTTCTGGGTGATGCAGTTCCTGGACGCCTGGACCAATACCGTGCACAGTCCGGGCAGCATCCAGCCGCGGGTGGGGCCCGACGCGCCCGGACCGCCCTATACGTACGTGGTCACCGGGCCGGGGTGGGCGGGAGAGGTGCCCGACGACGCCGTACGCCTGGAGATGCCGACGCCCACGGTGTGGCTGATCGGCCGCATCCAGGTCGACGGCGTCGAGGATGTGCCCGCGGTGCGGGCCCGTCAACGCGAGTTGGCGCTGGTGCCACTCGGTGACTGGCTGGCCGGGCGGCCCGCCCCCGAGGGATCGGTCAAACCCGTCGAGACCACGACCCCGCCCGCCTTCCGGGTCGGCAGCATGGACGCGAGCAGCTTCTTCACCCGCCTGTGCGCGCTCATGGCGGTGAATCCGCCCGCGCCGGAGGACGCGCCCGCCCTGGCGCGTTTCGCGCGGATCGGCATCCGGCCCGGGGGAGCGGTCACCGGGATCTCCGCCGCCGACCTCGCCGCGGGGGTGGCCACCGCCCGGCGGCAGCTCCCGACCTACACCGATCCGGATACCACGGTCGCCAACGGCTGGGAGTACTCCACCGAACTCGGCGACTACGGCACCGACTACCGGTTGCGCGCCCGGGTGGCCCAGCAGGGTCTGGGCGCGAATCTGCCCGAGCATGCGATCTATCCGAATCTGGACGGGCTGGCCGACACCGACGGCACGCCCAACCGTTACCGGCTGCGCTTCCCGCCGGATCAGATCCCGCCCGTGGACGCCTTCTGGTCGATCACCGCCTACGACGGCGACGGCTTCCTGATCCCGCATCCCTCGGGCGTGCACTCGGTCGGTCACCATATTCCGCCGGTGCCGAATCCGGACGGGTCGCTGGAGATCGCGGTGCAGTACGAGCATCCCGGTTCCGCTGTCCCGCCGGGCAATTGGCTGCCCATTCCGGACGCGGGACCGTTCTCGCTGACCATGCGCCTGTACGCGCCGCAACCGAGTGTGCTGCGCGGCGAATGGCGGCCGCCCGCCCTGGAGCCCGCGCCGTGAACGGTCAGTTGGTCTGGATACCCGTGGCGATCTTCACCACGACCTGATCCGGCGTGACCTCCTGCACGGAGACGTTCATGCCGTCCGCGGGCTGCGTCTCCCCGGCCGGCACCGACACCTCCTGTCCGGCCACCTTCAACGTCACCAGATTGCCGTTCACGGCAACGAGTTCCGCCTCCACCCCCAGCACGCTGGCCTTGGCGTTCACACCCCGGTCGAAGGTGATGGTGCAGCCGCTGACCTGGCACTCGGTCTTGGATCCGGGGCCCTCCGAGGTGCAGGCGGCCACGCCGAGCGGGGTCAAGACGGCACAGGCGGACAGGGCGATCAGACGTCGAATGCGCACGCGGTCAGTGTAGAGCGAAACCTCACCTCCCCCGGCCGCTACCGCCACTTCTGACGGAACGGGAACGGGCGCGGGGCTGGCGACTGACGCCGAAGTAGGGCTTGCACTCTCCTGTGGGGAGTGCTAAATAATATCTATGTCAGCAGACACAAGTTATCTAATCCACTTCGAATGAGATTGGAGTGAGTTGGAGTGGCGACCATGCTGATGCGCGCGGATCCGTTCCGCGATCTGGACCGGTGGACGCAGCAGGTGTTCGGCACGGCGGCACGTCCGGCGGTGATGCCGATGGACGCCTGGCGTGACGGCGACGAGTTCCTGGTGGAGTTGGATCTGCCCGGCATCGACCCGGACTCCCTGGATCTGGATGTCGAACGCAATGTGGTGACGGTGCGGGCCACCCGCCCGGAACTGGACTCGGACCGTTCGATGATCGCCGCGGAACGCTCCCGCGGCGTGTTCAGCCGACAGCTGTTCCTCGGCGAGAGCCTCGATACCGAGCGGATTCGCGCCGACTACCGAGACGGCGTGCTGCGCTTGGTCATTCCGATCGCGGAACAGGCCAAGCCACGCAAGATCGAAGTCGCCCGCCCCGAGCGCGAGCGCCAGGCCATCAACGCCTGACCCGTACCCGGCGACGGGCCCCGAACTCGCGTCGTGCAGACGCCGAGATATCAGTCGCGCACGGAAGTGAGGTGGTGCCTGTCCATTCGAATCGCTCGACAGCCGTTTCGCGGCCGACACGCGTTGTCACGCCTGCCTCCGGCACTCCGCGGACACCTTCGTGATCGGGTGACCCGCTGTGCACGGTCACCGTTGTGGCGCAGCAGGCGACCCGCGTCGGTCGCCGCGACACGGCAGATATCTTCCCTCGCGAACGCTTCGTTCGACTCCTCCGTTACGGGTGGGCCCGGTCGATGCCGGGTCCACCCGGCCCCTGTGGATTTCGAGCCTTTCGTATGTCCGAGGAGGTATTCGGCGCTATGACAGTCTTTTTCACCGATACCGGCCGCACTGCCGATCCCGCCGCGGCGGGCGCGTTGTTCGCGGCCTTGTGACCGCCACGGCCTGTTGTCGCCGGTACGCGAATGGCCCGCATCCGTGGTGGATGCGGGCCGTGTCGCCTGCTCAACGTTCGATCAGCTTGCGCCGCATGCCCTCGGTGGCGATGACCAGGGCGGGCACCAGGGTGAGGTGGGTGATCGACAGGGCGATGGTGGAGGCGGTGTCGAAATCGGCGTCGACGGTGAGCGCGATGGTCGCGACCGCCAGGAGTGAACCGATCACGGCCGCGGTTCGCAGCACGCCCACCCACTTGTAGGACAGCAGTGCGGCGGCGGTGAGGCCCACCAGCATCGGAACGACGGTCAGGATGACGATGCCGCCCGGCGCGACGGATTGCGTCACGCCCTCGTTCGTCATTTCGAAGGAACCGCCCGCGGCGGCACCGATCAACCAGACAACCAGGTTGACCGCGACGGCGGCCGTGATCGAGCCGAGTACGGCGACCGGGCGGCTCAGCGCGGGGACGGTGATGGCGTCGCGGGCGGTGCGGGTGGTGGTCGTGGTCGTCATGATGATCTCCTGAGTCGAAGCTGTGCAGTTCGTGTGAGACCATCCTGAAACCTCAACAATCATTCAGGTCAAGCCGCTTCGGAGTGGAGTGCCGCGGATCACAGCACCGCGTGGCCGGTGGACCCGAACCGGCCCACGACTATGCTTCTGCGCCTATGGCCCTGAGTGCGACGATGTACAACTTCTCCGTCAACCTGGCCGACGTCGATCGCGGCGTCTACCAGGAGGTCGAGCTACGCGTCGCTCGCCACCCATCCGAAACACCCGCGTTCATGCTGACCCGGCTGCTGGCCTACTGCCTCGAATACACCGAGGGCATCGCCTTCAGCGAAGGCGGCGTCTCCTCGACCGACGAACCCGCGGTCCTCGTCCGCGACCTCACCGGCCGCATCACCGCCTGGATCGAAGTCGGCGCACCCGACGCCGAAAGACTGCACCGTGGCAGCAAACTCGCCGACCGCGCCGCCGTCTACACCCACCATCGCGACCCCGCCAAGGTGCTGGCTCAACTCGTCGGCAAGAAGATCCACCGCGCCGAGGACATCCCGGTCTACAGCCTGGATCGAACCTTCGTCGACGCGGCCGCCGCGACGCTGGACCGTCGCAATGCCATGAGTGTCTCGATTACCGAACGCCTGCTGTACTGCGAGATCAACGGCACCACCCTGACCACGCCCGTCGAGGAACTCCGTCTGGTCTAGCGGGACCTCGGATGGTTAACCCGCAAGTCCGGGCGTGGATATCGTCATCATCGATCTTGATACGGTGCTCGCCATGACATCGACGACGCGCCCGACACGGCTGCTTTCGCTCCTGGGCCTGGTCGGCTGCCTCGTCGCCGGGCTGACCGCCTGCGGTGGCGCGGCCGATACGGCGGAGACCGCCGCCAGCGGCGCCCCGCGGGCTCCGGGCCGCACCAGCTATCCGCTGACCATCGAGAACTGCGGTGTGGAGGTGACCTTCGACCAGGCGCCCACCCGGGCGGCCTCGCTGTACCAGGCGTCCACCGAGATCCTGCTGTCGCTGGGCCTCGCCGACCGCATGGTGGGCACGTCGACGTGGTTCGATCCGGTGCTGCCGCAGCTGGCGGCCGACAATGCGACGGTGCCCCGGCTGGCCGACAACGATCCGTCGCTGGAGGCGGTGCTCGCCACCGAACCCGATTTGGTGACTTCGGCGAGCGCGCACACCTTCACTTCCGCCGTGGTGGCGGAGCGGTCGCGGTTCGCGCAGCTCGGCATTCCCACCTATCAGTCGCCGTCGGTGTGCACGGGGGCGACGGTCGAGGGCGAAACCGTCACGCGCACCGAACCGCTCGGCATCGAGACGCTGTTCCAGGAGATCACCGAACTGGCCCGCATCTTCGATGTGCAGGAGCGGGGCGCGCGGCTGGTCGACGAGCTGCGCGGGCGGTTGGCGGCGGCGACGGCGAAGCTGAACGCGACCTCGGAGCCGACGGTCGCCTTCTGGTTCTCCGGAATCAAGACCCCCTACATGGCCGGATGTTGTTCCGCCCCCGGTATGTACGCCCGCGAGGTGGGTGCGCGCAATGTCTTCGCCGACGAGCGCGAGGACTGGCCCGAGATCAGCTGGGAGGCGGTCGTCGCCAGCGATCCCGATGTGCTGGTACTCGCCGATCTCAGCCGCCAGCGCATCGACGGCGACGCGCTGACCACGAAAATCGAGTTCCTGGAATCGAATCCGGCGACCAACCGGATGCGGGCGGTACAGGATAAGCGCTACGTCGTCATGACCGGCTCGGAGCTGGATCCGGGAATCCGTGAGATCGACGCCATCGAGAAGTTGGCGAACGGTCTCGCGACAGCGCGTTGACCCGCACCCGCCGCGCGGCGTCGATCTGCCTGGCGTGCGCTGTCCTGCTGTGCCTTTCGATAGCCGTCACGGTATCCATCGGCCCCGCCGACATATCCGTGCGCGATGTGTATTCCATCATCGGACAGCATCTCGGATTGGGGACGTCGTCGGCCGGTCGACTGGCCGACGGCATCGTCTGGCAGTTGCGCTTGCCGCGTGCGGTGCTGGCGGCGATCTGCGGGGCGGGGCTGGCGCTGTGCGGGGCGATTCTGCAATCGCTGCTGCGCAATACGCTCGCCGATCCTTTCGTCCTCGGCGTCTCCTCGGGCGCGTCCACCGGCGCTGTGCTGGTGGCGGTGGTCGGCGTCGGGGCGGGGGCGCTGACGCTGTCGGGCGGGGCGTTCCTGGGCGCGGTGCTGTCGTTCACGCTCATGCTGGCCCTGGCCTACGCCGCGGGCGGCACCCCGGACCGGGTGGTTCTCGCGGGTGTGGCGTGTACGCAACTGTTCTCGGCGCTGACCTCGCTGACCGTGCTGTGGTCGGCCAATGCCGAACAGACGCGCGGCGTGCTGTTCTGGCTGCTCGGTTCGCTGGCCGGGGCGACCTGGTCGGATGTGGTCGTCTGCGCCACCGTCGTCGCGGTCGGCTGCGTGCTCTGCCTGTGGTACGCGCCGACGCTGGACGCCTTCGCCTTCGGCTCCGATGCCGCTGCCACGTTGGGCGTCGCGGTGGGCCGGACCCGGCTGTTGCTGCTGCTGATCACGGCCGTGGTGACGGCGGCGCTGGTGAGCGCGGCCGGTGCGATCGGCTTCGTCGGCCTGGTGCTGCCCCATGCCGCCCGCTTCCTGGTCGGCCCCGGTCACGCCCGGCTGCTGCCGGTCACGGTACTGCTCGGCGCGGTGTTCATGGTCTGGGCGGACACCCTCGCCCGCAGTGCGTTCGGTGCCCGCGAGGTACCGGTCGGAGTGGTCACCGCCCTGCTCGGCGTACCCGCCTTCGCCATCCTGCTCGCCCGGCGTCGCAGGCAGCTCACCTGACCGGCGGAAGGCACGACAAAGCGGGTCGCCACCGCCGCCGCCGGTGTGTCGGCGTCGGCCGACGTGCAATCCCTGGGCCCGCACACCGCAACCTGAATCGAGGGCATTGTCATCCGTCCTTCGCATTGGTGATTCGTGTAGATGGGATGAGCCGGTTCGAGGGGCGTTTTCGACTGTCTGAAACATCCATAGTTCTAATTGGGCCGATTTCTGGACGAGGGACCAGTTAACTGTGTTAACTTGGCCGCCGGGTGACCACCGGCGCCCCGGGGCCGTCCGCAGGGCCCTGTTGGTATTGCCTTGTCCCGGAGCATGTTTCGGGACAATTCGAGGAGAACTATGTTCCGAACCACGAGGATGACCGCACTCACGGCGTCCACCGCGCTCGTCTTTGCGGGACTGAGCGCCGCCACCGGCATCGCCACGGCGGACGGGGGTTGCGAGGTGCGCAGCTATCAGACCAAGAAGGACGTCAGCACCGTAGGGATCACCCACACCTACGAGAAGATCGCCAGCGCCGAGAGCATCGGCATCGGCACCACGGTGACCTACGACGTGAAGATCGGCACCACCGGCATCGGCAACCCGTACGTCAACACCATCACCGACTTCCCGCCCGCGGGCTTCGGCGCGCCGGTGAAGGTCGCCGTCACCGCGTACCACGCGGGCCGGGGCCAGCAGACCGAGGATGTGACCGCCACCCCGAACGCGGGCGGCTGGAAGGTCACCAGCACCGGCTGGTTCGTCAACTCCGGCAATCCGGTGACCCTGCACATCACCTACCCGGTGCCGGACAACCTGCGCGCGGGCCAGCAGATCACCAGCGGCGGTGTGGGTGTCGCGGGCACGGTCGGCGTGAGCAACGAGATGCCGAATCTGACCGCGTGTTTCACCGCGCGCGGTGCCAACCCGGGTGAGACCGTGCTGGGCAGCCTCGACGACAACGGCCTCGGATCCAACGACGGCCAGCTCAGCTCGACCGGCTCGTTCAGCGATGTGCTGGCCGAGACGCTGCGCAAGTTCCTGGGCAGCTGACGGTCCGCAGTGCGGCCGCCCGCCCCGATGGTGGGGCGGGCGGCGGTGCGTCGTACGAGCGATGATGGGTGAACGAATGCGCGAGAGAAGATTGTCGATACTGGTGGCGATCGGCTGCCTCCTGGTCGCCGCGGGACTGTCCGGCGCGTCCGGCACGGCCGCGGCCGACCCCGCCGCAGCCGATCCCGCCACGGCCGAACTGGTGTTCACCGACCGGGCGGGACAGCGGCAGCAGATCATGCACGTCTACTCACCGTCCATGGCCCGCGTCATCACACTGCACGTGATCACCGCGTTCGACACCAGCGAGCCACGGCCGACGCTGTACCTGCTCAATGGCGCCGGCGGCGGTGAGGACCGCGCGAACTGGCATCGGCAGACCGATATCGTGCAGTTTCTCGCCGACAAGAACGTCAATGTGGTGACCCCGATCGGCGGCGCGTTCTCCTACTACACCGACTGGTACGCCGACGATCCCGAGATCGGCCGTCACAGGTGGACGACCTTCCTCACCCGCGAGCTGCCGCCCGTCATCGACGCGGCCCTCGGCACCACCGGTGTGAATGCCATCGCGGGCGTGTCGATGTCGGCCACGTCGGCGCTCAATCTCGCGATCGCCGCCCCCGACCTGTACCGGGCGGTGGCGTCCTACAGCGGTTGCGCCTCCACCAGCGACGCCATCAGCCGCACCTACATCGAACTCGTTCTCGCCCGTGCCGACGCCGACGTCCGCAATATGTGGGGTGAGCCCGACGATCCCGCCTGGCTGCGCCACGACGCGGTACTCAATGCCGACAAGCTGCGCGGCAAGACCATCTACATCTCCAGCGCGACCGGACTGCCCGGCCGCGCGGACACCCTCGCCAATCCGCTGGTGGGCGGCGAACCCGCCACCCTGGCGAATCAGATCGTGCTCGGGGGCATGATCGAAGCCGCGACGAACCTGTGCACCCACCGGCTGGCGGGCCGCCTGGCCGAGCTGGGCATCCCCGCCACGGTCGAATTCCAGCCCGCCGGAACGCATTCCTGGATGTACTGGCAGGACACCTTCCACCGCTCCTGGCCGATTCTGGAGGCCGCGCTGCGGTGACCGCGCACGCGGAGGACGTTCAGCTTCGGCGGGACGAGCCAGTCGCGGCGCTCAGCGCCTCGGCGTAGACCGCCAGGACGCGGTCGATATGGCGGGACTGCCGTGGTTCGTCGGAATGGGCGGCGAGGGCGACCCGCGCCGCCGTCAGGCGCTCGCGGTCCTCGGCAAGGGATCGCAGTGTGTCGGTGAAGGATTCGACGGACGGGTCGGCAGTGCGGACGCCGCCCGTCGTGGGCACCGTTTCGGTCAGTTCCGGATCGCAGTAGACGATGGGTAGACCCATGGCCACCGCCTCCAGCAGCACCATGCCCTGGGTGTCGCAGTCGGAGGTGAGCAGCAGTAGGTCGTGGGTGCGCATGGCGTGCAGGCAGGCGGCTTGGTCGACCTCCCCGTGCAGGTGGACGCGGCCGCCCGGATCCGCGTCGGTGACGGCGGCGCGGGCGGCATCGGCGAGCGGCCCGCCGCCGTAGACGTCCAGCGTGGCGTTGCCGACCCGCCGGATCACCTCGATGGCCTCCAGCGGGCGCTTCTCCGTGGACAGGCGACCGCACCACAGTGCCCGCAACGGTGCGCCCGGTGCGGTGCCGGCCGCCGGGGTGTCGCGGGCACGGTCGAGCAGGGCATCGTCGATTCCGTTGGACACCACGTGAATCGGCCGGTCCACGCCGCGGTCGGTGAGGCGGCGGGCGAAGTGTTCGGTGGGCACGATCACTCGATCCGCCGCCTGGGCCTGCGCGATCAGGGGACGCCAGGCCAGCCGTGCGACCCGGCCGTCGCCGGTGGCGGCCGGACGCCGGTCCAGCGGCACGAACCAGCCGTGCAGCAGCCGCATGATCAACGCGGCCGGAAGCGGTGCGGGGGAGTACTTCTCGATGACCAGATCGTCACGGCTCTGCATGGTCTGTACGACCGGTACCCCGTGGCGGCGGGCGGCCCGCGCACCGGCGATTCCGCAGCCGTAGGTGGTCAGCGCGTGCACGATGTGCACCGGCCCGCGCGCGGCGAACGCGGTGTCGACGATGCGGCGGTTGGCTCGGGTCGGCAGGGCCACCGGCAGCCCGTTCGACATGGAGAACGGCGTCGTGCGCAGGAGCACCGTATTTCCGTCCGGTGTCGTGGATCCCGGCGCGGGCGGGCAGAAGACGGTCACCCGGTGTCCGAGGCGGCGCAGGCCGTCGCACAGCGCCCGCTGGGCGGTCTGGACGCCGCCCAGGGTGTCCGGGTGGAAGTCGGTGAACATGGCGATGTGCAGGGTATCGGCCATGGTCAGGCCGATGCCGTGACGGCGAGACGTTCCACCTCGTCCGCGGTGGCGCTGATCCCGTTCTCGGCGGACACGAGCCGTCCGAGTTCGGCGGCGCGGTCGCGGGCCTCGGGGGCGAGGGTGCGCACCAGGGCGTCGTAGAGCCGGCTCTCGGTCAGCTTCGGATACGGGAAATCGGCGCCGATACCGAGCGCGGAAATCCGCCAGCCGTAGAAGAACTGGTCGCTGTGCACCCCGATCACCACCGCGGGCAAGCCGGCCCGCAGCACGTCGTGGGTATTGCCGCTGCCGCCGTGATGCACCACCGCCCGGCAGCGCGGCAGCACGCGGTCGTAGTCGAAGGAGTCCAGGACGAGCAGTCGCCGGTCGTGGCCGATACCCCGGGGGTAGCCCTCGCCCTTCACCGTCACCAGCGCCCGTGCGCCCAATCGGCGGCACACCGCTGCGATCAGATCGCAGCTGCCGGTCGGGTCGAGAATCGGCATCCCGGTGAGGCAGAAGTAGATCGGCGGTTCGCCCTCGTCGAGCCATGCGTCCAACTCCGGGTCGACCCGCGCCTCACCCCACGCCCCGCGCAGCCGCGCCGGGAGTACGGGCGCGCCGACGATGGTCGAGCGGTCCGGCCAGTCGGCGGGTTTCGGCAGCAGTACCGGACTCACCATGTGCACCAGTGGAATCGCGTCCTCGCGGATGCGGCGGAACGGATTGCGGGGTTTGCCGGGCAGGCCCATCATCTCCCGCACCCGCCGGTCCATCTTGTGATACGCCGCCCCGTAGGCGACTTCGAAGGCCGTATAGCTGGCCAGCCGCAGCCGACGTGACGACACCATCTGCTTGACCATGAACGACGACGGGAATTCGGCGGTCCGCTCCAGCGGATAGGGCAGGCCGCCGATCACGGTCTGGCCGGTCTTCTCGCGCCGTTCCATGGCCCACGGCAGGGTGGAGGCGCACGAGACGATCACCTCGGCCGACGCGCAGGCTTCGCTGAGCACCCGGTGCATCCGCTCACCGCGCTCACCCGCCATGATCTTGACCGTATCCCGCATGATCTGCACGAACGGCAGTGGATTGCCGGAGGACAGGCCGCGTTTCGCGGCCGGGGATTCCAGCAGCTCCGCCGAATTGAACGGGATCACGTGCGGTTCGAATCCGGAGCGGCGCACCACATCCGCGTAGTTCTCGGTGGCTGTCATCTCGACCCGGTGCCCGCGCGTGCGCAGCTCATCGGCCAGGGCGAGGTACGGCTGGTGGTCGCCCCGGGTGCCCGCCGTCAGCAAAGCGATCCGCATGCTCTCGTCTCCGTTCGTAATCCGCTGGGGTACTTGGCTATTCGTTGCCATTGTCACGATGTCGGCTCGGTCTCGGTGCGCGCGCCGGTGTTAGTGTCGCGGGGTGACCGCAGAATCGCGCCCCGAACTCCGGATCGGCATTCTCGGTGCGGCCCGCATCGCACCGGCCGCCCTGATCGCACCCGCCCGCCGGAATCGGGAGGTCGCCGTCACCGCCGTGGCGGCGCGCGATCGGGCGCGAGCCGATCGGTTCGCCGCCAAGAACGGCATCGCGGGCGTCCACGACAGCTATTCGACACTGATCGCCGCGCCCGATGTCGACGCCGTGTACATCCCCCTGCCCAATGGCCTGCACGGCCGCTGGACCGCCGCCGCGCTGCGGGCCGGGAAGCATGTGCTGTGCGAGAAGCCGTTCACCGCGAACGCCGCGGAGGCGCGCGAGATCGCCGAGCTGGCAGCAGATTCCGATCGCGTGGTGATGGAGGCGTTCCACTACCGCTATCACCCGCTGGTGACGGCGGCCGAGGAGATCATCGCCTCCGGGGAGCTGGGGCGGCTGCTGCGGGTGGAGACGGCGTTCAGCTTCCCGCTGCCGAAGTTCTCCGATATCCGCTACGACTACCGGCTCGCGGGCGGTGCCCTGATGGACGCGGGCTGCTACGCCGTGCACCTGGCACGCGTGCTCGGCGGCGAGGAGCCGGTGGTGCTGGCGGCGCGGGCGAAGTCGCGCGGACCGGAGATCGACCGTGCCATGACCGCCGACCTGCGCTTCCCCTCCGGGCATACCGGCCGTATCCAATGTTCCATGTGGTCGTCGGACGTGCTGCGCATCGCGGCAACCGTCACCGGCGAGCGCGGCCGGATGCGACTGTGGAATCCGGTGCTGCCGCACGTCGGACACGCCCTGATCATCCGCACCGAGCAGGGCAGGCGGGTACGGCGATTCGCCCGGCGCACGTCCTACGACTATCAACTCGACGCCTTCGCCGCCGCGGTGCTGCGGGGTGCGCCGGTCGCCACCGGACCGGACGACGCCGTCGCCACCATGACCGTCATCGATGCCATCTACGAGTCCGCCGGTCTGCCGCTACGCCTGCCGAGCTGACAGCTCGTCGAGGAAATCGATCAGATACCCGAAGACATCGAGGGCCGCGCCCCGGCCGATGATCGTGTCGAGGTGGCCGTAACCCGGAATCTCGCGATAGCGGACATCGAGTTCCGGATTGCGCGCCGACAATACCTCCGAACACAGCTTGTTGGAGTCCAGCCAGGCACCGTTGCGGCTACCCGACAGCAGCAGCACCGGGCAGTCGATGCGATCGGCCCGGTCGAGCGCGTTCTCCGGCAGCGCGCGGTAGCGGTCGTCGTCGACATGCCAGCGCAGCACCGCGTGCGCCAACTCCATCTGTCGCAGCTGCGGCAACAGGGACAGCGGTATGGCGCCGAACAGTTCGGCCAGCCGGTCGTGGGTGCGCGTGTCCAGATGGTCGTGCTCGAACAGTTCGCCGCCCATACCCCAGCCGTGGTGGACCATACGGCAGGTAGGATCCGGACATTCGCCCTTGCGGGACAGGGCGGCATAGAGCAGCGTGCGCCGCGACCACAGGCCGACCTTGCGGAAGTCGGATTCGATATGCGTGACGCGGGAACCGAGCAGCCCGCTGCCCACCAGCACGCGCATCCGTGCCGAGGTGCTGACCTTCGGCGTGAGAAAGACGCCCTGTGCGACCACGCCCGCCAGTCCGGGCAGCAGCCCGCCGGTCAGACTCAGTGCCAGCGCCAGCGCGCCGACGCAGTGCGCCACGGCGAACAGTGGCCGGTCACCGATGCGCTCCCGAATCCGCGCCACCGCCGCCGGGAGGTCGTAGAGGGCGACATCGTCGAGGCTGTAGTCGGGGCCGGATTCGTTGTAGGGCAGCCGGGCGCTGCCACGCCAGTCCAGCAGCCACGACTGGTAACCCGCATCCGCGAGTACCGCTGCCGCATTGCGAATCTCGGGTAGCGCGAACATATCGGACGAGATTCCGTGCCCGTGCACCAGCAGTACCGCGGGGGCGTCGGCGGGGCCGATGCGACGCAGTCGTAGGTCGATGCCGTCGTCGGTGCGGAAGGAGAACTCCTCCGCCACCGCGTATTCCGGCGAAACGGCGGACAGATTCCTCAACGGTGCTCCTTCCGCAGCGCGCGGCGCAGATCCAGCAGGTCGGTGCCCACCCGGAGCATCGGCTCCAGCAGGCTCTTGCCGAGCTGACCGCCGAACCAGCTGAGCCACAGCAGTTTCGCCAGACGCTGCTGGCGTTCGGACAGCCGGGGATCGATCCGGATGCCGTCTATCTGGTCGGGCAGGTAGGTGTGCATGGGCACGGTGACCTCACCGGTGAAGGCGGCGGGCTCGCCGGTGCGGCCGATCTCCACCACCTGGCTGCCGAGTTGGCGCACCAGCCGTCGCCGGACCGCCGCGAACTTGTATCCGTGCAGCCACCACGTCTCGCCGGAGGCGGCACGCAGGGCCAACCGGTAGTGCATGATCGGATGCCGCGTCTCGCCGCGCAGCGGGATGCCGTCGTGCGGTCGCACCGTCGCGGTGCCGTCGACCGTGAGCGGTTCGTCGTGCAGTCGCGCACAGGTCAGCTCGCCGGTGACGTCCAGGGTGCGGGCACCGAACATCTGCGCACTGGTGGCGATGGACAGGGCGAGCCGCAGCTCGCAGGGGATATCGGCGGCCTCGCCGACCGCTCCGATCGTGCCGGACAGGGTTTCGGCGAAGCGCAGATAGGGTTCCTCGCCGGGCAGGGGACCCACACCGGCCAAGGTTTCGAGCATCTTCCCCCGGGCCGCCGGCCCGGAGGCGGGTCCGGGCAGGCCGTGGGCGGCGACGAAGGCGTCGGTGCGGGCGGCCGTCGCGGGCGGAGCGGTGACCATGGCGGCCAGCTGCCGCCGGGCGACGGGACTGCGTAGAACCTGCGCCAGCGACGTCAGTTCCGGTACTGGACCGTCCTCGATCGCCCGGATCACGTCCTCGCACCACCACTCCCAGTGCTGTACGCGAACGCCCAAGCCGCCCAGCGTGGTTTCGGCCAGCAGCCGTTCCAGCGTGGTCGGCACGCCGGTGAGGTGGTAGGTGTGACCCCAGGCGCTCGGCGTGGTGACGATTCCGGCGGCCACCCGGCTGACCCAGTCGACAGGGGCCGCATTGAGGTGGCGGAATCCTGGCACGGCGCGAAAGCGCATGAGCGCGGCGGTGATTCCGGCATTGAGATCGCGTGGATTGTGCGCACCGGTATCCGGGTGCGCGCCGATGCCACCGGGGCGCAACACGGTCGCCACCAAGCCGTGCTCGCTCGCCCGCCGCAGCACCGCCTCGGCGGCCCATTTGGAGCGGTCGTATCCGATGGGTAGGGCGGCGACGTGGGCGGTCGGATCGTCCTCGCCCAGGGTGGCGGCCTCGGTGCCGTTGAAAACGGCCAGGGACGAGATGTGGTGCAGCGGTTTGGGTCGGCCTGTACCGGCCAGTTCCGCCAGGGTCAGCGGGCCGAGCACATTGGTGCGGCGCAGCGACGGATAGCCGCGCAGGAAGTCCACGGCCGCACCCGCGTTCACGATCGAGTCCACGTCCTCGCCCAGCTCGCGCCACCGCCGCTCGGACAACCCGAGCCGGGGTTCGCGCAGATCGCCCGCCAGCGGCGTCACCCGGCGCAGCACCTCCCGCGACCAGGGCAGTGCGAAGCGGCGGACGGCCTGCTCCAGCCGGACGGCGGCCTGGTCGTCGGTCTCGGCGCGCACCAGGCAGACCACGTGGGCATCGCTGTGCCGCAGCAGATCCAGCAGCAGATGGCTGCCCAGGAATCCGGTGGCCCCGGTCAGCAGGATGTGGCGCGGGACGACGCGCTCCGGTGCTGCGATGATCGGCAGCCGGTCGGCGTCGGCGAGATCGGCGAAGAGCTGCGCGAGGTCGTCGGTGTCCGGCTCGGAACACGAGTTCGGCTGTGGTGCGGTGGATTCCGGATGGTCGGCCAGCCACCGGCGGGCCAGCCTGCGGGGGCGCGCGTCGAAGAACACGGTGTCCAGGTCCGGATGGATATCCAGTTCCCGGGTCAGCGCCGCGAGCAGTTCGACCGCGGCGACGGAGGTGCCGCCCGCGTCGAAGAAATCGGTATCGGCATCGATGGGCGTATCGGTGAACCGGTTCGCGACAGTCGTGATCGCCGCCGCCAGCCCATCGACATCCCAGCGGCGCACACCATCGACCGGCGTCGGCGTGATCCGCGGGAGAGCGGCCGTGGCATCGTCCTTCGCCGCGTTGCTGCCGCCGTCGGTGCGGGCCGCCGATGCCGACCGGTCGAGCAGCGCGGCGATATCCATTGCGCCGGTGCCTCGTTCGAGACTCTCGGCGCGGGCGCGCCGGTCCACGGCCGGTTCGCGCGCCGGCACTCGATCATCAGTTGCGCTCACCGGTCGCCTCCGTCTCGTCGGGCCGGACGTCCCAGGACCGGAACCGCCGCAGCCGTTCCGGTGTCGCCCGTACCTCCAGCCGCCGCTCGTCCGGGGTGCCGCCGAGCAGGCGGACGGCCAGGCGGCGGGCTGGTTCATTGCGTGGCGTGCGTTCCACCGCCAGGCGGACAGCGGTGTGCCCGAGCGCCTCGGCCCGGTCCGCCACCCAACTCAGCAGCCGTTCCTCGATACCACGGCCGAGGGCACGGCAGCTGAGCTGCCAGCCGCGAATCCACAGGGCGTCCGAGTCCGATCGCAGCGCGAGCACCGAGATCAGACCGTAGTCGCCGAAGCGGTCGCGGGCGGTCGCGGTCCAGACCTCGCCGTCGCTTCGCCAGGATTCGAGGTCGTCGGCCGTGACGGCGGCGAGGGTGAACTGGGTGGTCCGCCGTACCAGTTGGGCGGCGCGTTCCACGGTGGCCTCGGTGAGCGGTTCGACGGTCACCGCGAGCTCGAGCGAGTTCAGGAAGTCCGCGAATTCCATTGCCGCCCGCGCGGTGTCACGCTCGCGCTCCCGGTGGTAGAAGTCGGCGCGGGCGCGATCCTCGGCTGTGGCCGGGACCGGCACCAGCGGCCACAGGCGGGTGAGGAACGCCTCCAGCTCGTCGGCGGGAGGACAGGTCACCGCCAGCACCTCGGGCATTCGCGCCCGCATGCGCGCGACCTCCACCGGGTTGTCGTCGAGGTAGCAGAAACTGTCCAAGCCGAGTCGCAGGGTGCGAGCGACCTGCTCCAGCCGTTCGGGTTTTGGCTCCCATCCCGCCGAGACGACCGCGAAATCGTCAGCGCGCAACGGACTGTCGGTGCGGTCCAGCACGGCCCGGACGACATCCTCGTCGTTGTTGGTCAGCAACACCAGCAGGGTCCCCGCCGCCCGCCACTCGGCCAGACGTTGCGCCAGGATCAGTCGTGCGCCGTCGAAAACGACCGCTGTGGAGCCGATCTCACCGACGACGCCGCTCCAGAGGGTGTCGTCGCCGTCCACCGCGATCACCTTGGGCGCGGGTTCGGTGACGGCGTCGACGGTCGCCGCCAGGGTGAGCGCTACGGCCGCTTGAAATTCGGCAGAGAAGGGCAGATGCGCCAACACCTCGGCCCGATCATCGAAGGGCTCGTCCACCGGATGATGGCGCGTCCACGCGTCTGCCTCCAACACCGCCACGCCCGGCAGTGCGCGCAGGCGTTCGGCAACCAGCCGCTCCCAATCGAGGAACCGCTGCTCGGCCCGAGCCGACGGCAGGATGCCGACCAGCATCGGCCGGTGCGTGCGCTCGGCCACCTCCCGCACCGCCGCCGGTAGGTCGGCGGCCAGTTCGGCCAGCAGCTCATCGGAGATCGCGCCGAACCGCTCCAGATCCGATCCGCGCAGCAGCACGATACCCAGCTGCGTCGCCCCCGGCGCGAAGACGCCCGACGGATCGCGCAGGCTGGACAGCACCTGGTGGTAGGGCGCTTCCACGACCGTGACCGGTGTGGTGTCGGCGGCGGCCGCCGTCAACAGTTCGGGCAGTCTGCCGAGGGCGAATGTCGCGCTCACGGCGACCCGGAGGCTCTGCGGCGCACGCCGTGAGTCCGATTCGGGGCTAGGGCCGGACGACGCCGGTTGCGCGGCCGTATCCGGCTGCGGGCGCGTCATGCGATGGGTGCTCGGTGCCGCCGGGGGCGGGGTCTCGTGCGTCTGCGCGGCGGCTTCCCGCGCGGCGGTACCGGGAACCGCCGCCGCGTCCGGATCGCCGATCGCCGTCGCGACGGTATCGAGGTAGTCCGCGCCGAAGGCGGCGCAGGTGCGCTCATCGATGATGTCGGTGTTGTAGGTGAACCACACCTGCCCGGTGTCGGGTAGCACCGCCACCATGAGATCGAGGTCGGAGAATCCGGTGCTCACCGGAACCACCTCGGCGGTGGCGACGGCGGAGTTGGCACGCAGATAGTTGAAGTAGACCTCGATCAGCGGTGCGTTGTCGCGGTGCAGGCCCGCCCGGGCCAGTGCTGCCAGCGCGTCGGCCAGACCCGCACCCGGGGCGAGCAGGT
>NZ_BAGD01000043.1 GCF_000308635.1 Nocardia otitidiscaviarum NBRC 14405
ACACGATTTTGTGTGACAGTTTCATAGAGTTACGGCGGCTATAGCGGTGGGGAAACGCCCGGTCCCATTCCGAACCCGGAAGCTAAGGCCACCTGCGCCGATGGTACTGCACTCGACAGGGTGTGGGAGAGTAGGACACCGCCGGAACATCCTTCGCGAAGGCCCCGACCACACGGTCGGGGCCTTCCGCGTTTCCGGAGAAAGAACCGTCGAATTCCCCTGCCCCCTGGCATTTCCGGCCGGGTTCGGGCACTAGAGTGGTCCCGGTGCGCCTCGTTATTGCTCGCTGCCAAGTGGACTACGTCGGCCGTCTCACCGCTCACCTCCCGATGGCTCGTCGCCTGCTGCTCATGAAGGCGGACGGTTCGGTGCTGGTGCATTCCGACGGCGGTTCGTACAAGCCGTTGAACTGGATGAGCCCGCCGTGCTGGCTGGAGGAGCGCGACAGCGAGACGGAGGCGGCCAAGCTCTGGGTGGTCACCAACAAGGCGGGTGAGGAGCTGCGCATCACCGTCGCGGAGATCGAGCACGACTCCTCACACGAGCTGGGTGTGGATCCGGGTCTGGTGAAGGACGGGGTCGAAGCGCATCTGCAGGAGCTGCTGGCCGAGCACATCGAAACCCTCGGCGCGGGTTACACACTCATTCGCCGCGAGTACATGACCGCCATCGGCCCGGTGGACATCCTGTGCCGGGACGCCGACGGCGCGACGGTGGCGGTGGAGATCAAACGCCGCGGCGAGATCGACGGTGTTGAGCAGCTGACTCGCTACCTGGAGCTGCTCAACCGCGACCCGCTGCTGGCCCCGGTCACCGGAGTCTTCGCCGCCCAGCAGATCAAGCCGCAGGCCAAGACCCTCGCAACCGACCGCGGGATCCGCTGCCTCACGCTGGATTACGACGCCCTGCGTGGCACCGAGAGCGACGAATTCCGGCTGTTCTAACCTCGGATCATGCCCCGTCGCAAGCCGAGACCCCAGCAGTCGGCGCGGTCCCACCCGGAACCGCGCCCGCTGGGTGATGTCTTCGGCCGCCAGGAGGAGGGGCCGGGCGGGGAGATGTATGTCGTCCGTACCGTGCCCGGCACCCGCGCCGTCAAGCGCTACCGCTGCCCCGGCTGCGATCAGGAGATCATGCCGGGTGTCGCCCACATAGTCGCCTGGCCAGCCTACGGAGGCCAGGACGACCGCCGCCACTGGCACACCGGCTGCTGGAAAGGCCGACATACCAGGCGAATTACCCGCCGTTGGTCCTAGTCGAAGCTGCTACGCGTCCACTGCGCGGTATCTGAAACAACAGGCGGAAACAGGCGCGGAAATAGGCGAGGCCGCCCCGGTGCGGGGGCGGCCTCGGAGTGGATGGGTGTCGCCCGGTCGGCGTCGAATGTGAGGGACTAGCTGGAGACCTCGGCGTTTTCACGCTGTTCTTCGTCGACGTTCTGCTCTTCCTCGGACTCGGACTTGGAGTCCTGGATGGCCTTGCGACCGGACTGCTTGCTCTGCAGTGAGCGCGGCTCCGGGTTGCCGTCGAGCAGTTCGCTCTCGCGGTTGACCGCGGCCAGCATGGCCGGAACCGAATCGAGCTGACCGCGAATGCCCAAGAGCTGAGCCAACACTCGTCCGCGCAGCACCCGCATTTCCTCGGCCAGCTCCTTGGCGTGCGCGATCTTGCGATCGGCCGTGTTGGTGGCGTTGGTGATGAGGCGGTTGGACTCGTCGGTGGCGTCCTTGATGCGCTGGGCGGCCTCGGCGCGGGAGGTGGCCTCGAGCTCCTCCATGGCGCGGGTGAGCTTGGTGCGCCGCTCGGCCATGGTGACCTCGAAGTCCTGCTGCGCGGCCTTGCGCTTGGCCTCGGACTCCTTGGTGATGCGGTCGGCCTCGGCATTGGCGGCGTCGATGATCTTCGCGGCCTCGGCGCGGGCATTGGCGAGGGTCTGCTCGAACTCGACCTCGAGCGCCTCGCGCTTCTCCTTGGTCTCGGAGAGCAGCGATTCGTACTTTCCGCGCATCTCGGCCGCCTGCTGTTCGGCGATCGAGATCATCTCCGCGGCCTCGGCCTGAGCCTGGGCGCGCACCTCGGATGCCTCGTCGGAGGCCAGGCGCAGCATGCGGGAAATGCGGTCGGACATACCTTCCGCGGTGGTCGGCGGCACCGAGAGCCGGTCGACCTCCTTGCGCAGCTCATCGATCTCGTCGCGCGCGTCTTCCAACTGCGCGGCCAGGTTTCGGGCCTGGGCGGCAGCGGCGTCGCGATCGGTAGCGGTTACCCTTAGCTCGGCGTCGAATCGGTCGAAGTAGTTGCGCACCTCATCACGGTCATACCCCTTCCGCACTACGGTAAAGGGCAGAGCGACGAAGCGATTACGATCGGGCTCAGTGGACGACATGCCCCACAAACTACAGCCTGTCGACCACTGATGGTGACCCGACCGCGAATGTTGTTACAGCCTCTTTCCCGTCGTGGATGTCGGTACTAGTGAGTAGTTTTCGCGGCGGGCTCGACCAGTTCGACCAGCACACCGCCAGCATCCTTCGGGTGGATGAAATTGATGCGGGAACCTGCTGTTCCGCCGCGCGGGGCCTCGTACAGCAAACGCAAGCCCCGTGTACGCAGATACTCGGAGACAGCTTCGATATCCGTGACACGGTATGCGAGCTGCTGCAGGCCGGGCCCATTTCGGTCGATGAACTTGGCAATGGTGGAGTCCGCGTTCAGCGGGGCCAGCAACTGGAGAGCACTCGAACCCGCGGGCGCGCCCGGGCACGACAGCATGGCCTCGTGCACGCCCTGGGCCTCGTTGATCTCCCGATGCGTCTCGACCATGCCGAGATTCTCGGCGTACCAGGCGACGGCGGTATCGAGATCGGGAACGGCGATGCCGACGTGGTCGACGGCGGTCACATACTCCGCGGGGACGAATTCGGGCTTTTCGGTGTTGCTCACGTACCGCACGGTAGCGCGCACCTGAGGAAGAGGGGCGGGAGGCAGCGGGTTACCTTTGAGTAGGGCCTCGACTGTGGCAGGGGTCCGATCATCCGACGTAAGCGAGGGCTCATCGTGACCACCACCGTCATCGTCTCCGGCGCCCGCACCCCGGTGGGGCGGTTGCTGGGATCGCTGAAGGACTTCAGCGGCTCCGATCTGGGCGGCATCGCCATCAAGGCGGCCCTGGAGCAGGGCGGCGTGACGCCCGAACAGGTCGACTACGTGATCATGGGCCAGGTGCTGACCGCGGGCGCGGGGCAGATCCCGGCGCGGCAGGCGGCCGTGGCGGCCGGAATTCCGATGGATGTGCCCGCGCTGACCGTCAACAAGGTCTGTCTGTCCGGCATCAACGCCATCGCCCTGGCGGATCAGCTGATTCGCGCCGGTGAGTACGAAATCGTGGTCGCCGGCGGTATGGAGTCCATGTCCCAGGCCCCGCACCTGCTGGAGAAGAGCCGCGAGGGCTTCAAGTACGGCGACGTGACGCTGCGGGACCACATGGCCTACGACGGCCTGCACGACATCTTCACCGACCAGCCCATGGGAGCGCTCACCGAGCAGCGCAACGACACCGACAAGATCAGCCGCGAGGATCAGGACGCCTTCGCCGCCGCCTCGCACCAGAAGGCCGCCGCGGCCTGGAAGAACGGTGTGTTCGCCGACGAGGTCGTGCCGGTCTCCATTCCGCAGCGCAAGGGCGACCCCATCGTGTTCGCCGAGGACGAGGGCATTCGCGCCGACACCACCGCCGAATCGCTGGCCAAGCTGCGTCCGGCCTTCCGCTCCGGCGGCTCCATCACCGCGGGTACCGCCTCGCAGATCTCCGACGGCGCGGCCGCGGTGGTCGTGATGTCCAAGGCCAAGGCCGAGGAACTGGGCCTGACCTGGATCGCCGAGATCGGCGCGGCCGGTGTGGTCGCGGGACCGGACTCCACCCTCCAGGACCAGCCCGCCAACGCCATCCTGAAAGCCTGTGAACGGGAGGGTCTCTCGCCCTCCGATCTGGATCTGGTGGAGATCAACGAGGCCTTCGCCGCCGTCGGCGTGGCGTCCACCCGCAAGCTCGGCATCGACCCGGAGAAGGTCAATGTCAACGGCGGGGCCATCGCCATCGGCCACCCGCTCGGCATGTCCGGCGCCCGCATCCTGCTGCACCTGGCCTACGAGCTGAAGCGGCGTGGCGGCGGCGTCGGCGCGGCCGCGCTGTGCGGTGGCGGCGGCCAGGGTGACGCCCTGATCGTCCGCGTCTAGCACTCCGGCGGACCATTGTGACCACCTCCACTACAAGGTGTCGTAGGTCTCAGGGCACAATGGTCCGCATGGGTGATTTCTTCGATCTCGGCACGGTGGCGAAGCGCTTCCGATTCTTCGCGGTGCTCGAGGCGGTGTCCTGGGCGGGTCTGCTGATCGGAATGGCGTTCAAGTGGATTCCGCGCCTGCTGGACGCCTTGAATCTCGGCGTGACCGATCCGCAGATCGTGGTCGGGGTGAAGATCTTCGGTCCGATCCACGGCGGCGTGTTCATCTTCTACGTGCTCATCGCCCTGCTGGCGGCGCGGGAACTGGAGTGGAGCCGCCGGACCACGCTGTTGGCGCTGGTCGCGAGCATTCCGCCGTTCGCCACCGTCTGGTTCGAGCGCTGGGCCGTCCGTACCGGGCAGTTGGGTGAACTGAGCGCGGGCGCCGCTGCGGAAGGCGCCGCCCCGGCCGCGACGCGTTCGTGACAGACTGGATGTCGTGACTCGACCTGCACGACGACCTTCAGCCGCCGTCGCCGCCGCTATGTCCGGTGCGGTGGATCTGTCCGCATTGAAGCAGCCCGCGGTGAGCGGGGACGCTCCCCAGGGGCATGCCGTCACCGAGGCTGACTTCGAAACCAAGGTGCTGCGCCGCTCCACCCAGGTGCCGGTGGTGGTGGCGCTGTACTCCCAGCGCAGCCCCGGCAGCATCGAACTGGTGAAACTGCTGGAGAAGCTGGCCGCCGAAACCACCGACTGGGATCTGGCCAGCATCGAGGCCGAGGCCAATATGCGCATCGCGCAGGCCTTCGGGGTGCAGGGCATCCCGACGGTGGTCGCGGTGGCCGCGGGGCAGCCGCTCGCCGACTTCACCGGCAACCAGCCGGAGGAGCAGGTGCGGCAGTGGCTCGCCGCCGTCGTGGACGCGGTGCGCGGCAAACTGCCCGGTGTCGGCGAGGGCGGCGAGGGGGAGCCGGAAGCGCCGGAGGACCCGCGCTTCGTGGCGGCCGAAGAAGCCTTGGAGCGTGGGGATTTCGCCACCGCCGAGGCCGCGTACCAGGCCATCCTCAATGCCGAGCCCGGCAATGCCGAGGCCAAGGCCGCGCTGCGCCAGGTGCAGTTCGTGGCCCGGGTCCAGGAGTTGGACCCGAGTTCGGTCGCCAAGGCCGACGCCGATCCGGCGGATCTCGACGCGGCCTTGGCCGCCGCCGATCTGGAAATGTTCAACCAGCAGCCGGAGCAGGCCTTCGAGCGTCTCATCGCGCTGGTGAAGCGCACCGCGGGCGATGATCGCACCCGTGTCCGCACCCATCTGCTGGAACTGTTCGAACTGTTCGATCCGGCCGAGCCCATCGTGGTGACGGCCCGGCGCAAGTTGGCCGCCGCGCTCTACTGACCCGGTCGGTAGCGGCCGCATCGACCAGCACCGGTTCCCCGGCTTCACCCGAAGTGGGGGAACCGGTGCGTTTCATCAGGCGTCCGGCGTCGTGCCCGAGTTGGCGCTCATGGTGCTGAGCGACTTGATCACGTCGACCAGGGCCGAGGACGAGCCGGTGCCGCTCGGGTCGGGCTCGCCGGGCGCGACGACCGGCGCGACGGTGACCGGGACGTCGGCGGCGGCCATACCGGCGCCCGCGCCCAGGAATCCGGCCGCGGCGGCGGCGATGAACATGGCGGTACCCAGCTTCTTCATGGAGATCTGTTCCTCTTCGGTGTATCTGAATGTGTTACGTTTCGGTTGCGACGCCGCACGGTCAAATCCACTACATGCCAACCGATCTCGGCAGACCCGAATGTCCGTGCCCCCGTTTCCGGGGGCCATGAGGGGTAGGCGGGAGACTCACTCCGGGGTGAGCCACAGCGCGCTGTTGGGGGCCAGCGTGACCGCCGCCGACACCGGACGGCCGTGGCGAGGCTCGCCGTCCGCGGACACCCCGCCCAGATTCCCGATTCCGCTGCCGCCGTAGGCTGTGGCATCGGTATTGAGAATCTCCCGCCAGCGCCCGTCGCCCGGTAATCCCACGCGATAGTCCGGGTGCTCGGCGCCGGAGAAGTTGTACACGCACGCGATGATGGTGCCGTCGCTGCCGTAGCGCAGGAACGACAGCACATTGCGGTCGCGGTCGTCGGCGTCGATCCACGAGTAACCGCCGGGTGAGGTGTCCTGGCTCCACAGCGCGCGATGCCCGGTGTAGAGCTCGTTGAGGTCGCGCACCAGCGTGTGGATGCCCCGGTGCAGCGGGTTGTCGAGTTCGTACCAGTCCAGGCCGCGGTCGTGGTCCCACTCCCGGAACTGGCCGAATTCCTGTCCCATGAACAGCAATTGCTTACCCGGATGCGACCACATGTACGCCAGCAGGGCGCGTACGCCGCTCGCTCTGGCGAAATCGTCGCCGGGCATGCGCGTCCACAGGGTGCCCTTGCCGTGCACGACCTCGTCATGGCTGATGGGCAGCACGTAGTTCTCGCTCCAGGCGTAGGTGAGCGAGAAGGTGATCTCGTTGTGGTGCCAGGTGCGGTGCACCGGATCGTGGCCGAGATAGCCGAGCGTGTCGTGCATCCAGCCCATATTCCATTTCATGGAGAAGCCCAGCCCGCCGACCTCGGTGGAGCGGGTGACGCCGGGCCAGGTGGTGGACTCCTCGGCGACGGTGAGCACGCCCGGATGGTGGCCGTGCACGGTGGCGTTCATCTCCTGCAGGAAGGCGACGGCCTCCAGATTCTCGCGGCCGCCGTGCGCATTGGGCTCCCAGCCGCCCTCGGGGCGCGAGTAGTCCAGGTACAGCATGGAGGCGACGGCGTCCACCCGCAGACCGTCGATGTGGAATTCCTCGATCCAGTAGCGGGCGTTGGCGACCAGGAAATTGCGCACCTCGTTGCGGCCGAAGTCGAAAACATAGGTGCCCCAGTCGAGTTGCTCACCGCGACGCGGGTCGGGGTGTTCGTAGAGGGCGGTACCGTCGAAGCGGGCCAGTGCCCATTCGTCGCGCGGGAAGTGGGCGGGCACCCAGTCCAGGATGACGCCGATGCCCTTGCGGTGCAGGTGATCCACGAACCAGCGGAAGTCGTCGGGGGAGCCGAATCGCGCGGTGGGGGCGTAGTAGGAGGTGACCTGGTAGCCCCAGGAGCCGCCGAAGGGGTGTTCGGCCACCGGCAGCAGCTCCACATGGGTGAAGCCTTGGGCGGCAACGTATTCGGCCAGCTGCTCGGCGAGCGCCCGATAGCCGAGGCCGGGCCGCCAGGAGCCGAGGTGCACTTCGTAGACGCTGATCGGCGCGCGGGTGGGATCAAGCCGGGCGCGGGCGCGCAGCCACCGGTCGTCACCCCACTCGAAGGTGCTCGCGGTGATCACCGAGGCGGTGGCGGGCGGTGGCTCGGTGGCGAAGGCCAGCGGATCGGCGTGGTCGACGACCCGGCCGTCGGCGCCGTGCACGCGGTACTTGTACTTGTCGCCCGGACCCAGCCCCGGCACGAACAGCTCCCAGACGCCGGAGCCGCCGAGCCGCCGCATGGGCGCGGTGTGCCCGCTCCACCCGTCGAAGTCGCCGATGACCGCCACCCCGCGGGCGTTCGGGGCCCAGACCGCGAACGAGGTGCCGGTCACCTCGCCGTCCAGCGTGGTGTAGCGGCGCGGATGCGCGCCCAGCGCCGCCCACAGCCGCTGGTGTCGTCCCTCGCCGATCAGGTGCAGATCCAGCTCCCCGAGGGTGGGCAGGAAGCGGTAGCCGTCGGCGTCCACGGTGGTGCGCCCGCCCGGATACGAGGTGACCAGGCGGTAGTCCCACAGCTCCGGGAACGGGACCACGCCCTCGAACACCCCGTGTTCGAGGTGCGCGAGCGGATGGTCGGCGTCGCCGATGCGGGCCGCCACGGTGTCGGCGTGCGGGCGCAGCGCCCGGATCACCGTGCCACCGGGGTGCGGATGCGCACCCAGCACCGTATGCGGGTCCGGGTGGGTGCCCGCCGCCAACAGCATGAGGTCACGACGGTTCATGCGGGGCGTTCCGGGCGAACGGGCTCACGGCTGGCGCACACATCTGCCAACTTACTGCGCGGCACTCGGCGCGGCGGGGTCGAACCGGCGCGCCGAGGCAAGCGGACGCCGCACCCGCAGCGCCGAGCGGGGGCGGGTTCGCCGGTGGGCGGGCCGCGGCGTTTACGATCGAGGGTGGATACGGAACGCTCGAACCACGCTCGGGTAGGAGCGCTGATGTGTCGATTGTTCGGATTGTCGGCCGCGCCGCAGCGGGTGAAGGCCACCTTCTGGCTGCTGGACGCGCCGGACAGCCTGGCGCGGCAGAGCCGGCGGGAGCCGGACGGGGTGGGTCTGGGCACCTTCGCCGCCGATGGCACCCCGCTGGTCGAGAAGCAGCCGCTGGCCGCGTACGAGGACGCCCGGTTCGGCAGGGAGGCGCGGGAGCGGGCGTCGGCCACCTTCGTCGCCCATGTGCGCTACGCCTCCACCGGGGCCGTGGAACCGCGCAACACCCATCCGTTCCAGCAGTTCAAGCGACTGTTCGCGCACAACGGGGTGCTGCACGGTCTGTCCGAGCTGGATGCCGAACTCGGCGCGTATCGCGAACTGGTGCAGGGGGATACCGATTCCGAACGGTTCTTCGCCCTGATCACCAAGCGCATCGACAAGTACGACGGCGATGTCACCGCGGGCATCGCCGACGCCGTCGCCTGGATCGCGGATCGGCTGCCGGTGTACGCGCTCAACCTGGTGCTGACCACCGCGACCGAGCTGTGGGCGCTGCGCTACCCGGCCACCCACGAGCTGTACGTGCTGGAGCGGGCCGCGGGCGGAGCGGGCGGCGACCGGCATCTCGACCATGCGGGCCGCACCGGAATCCGGGCGCGCAGCGGGCATCTCGCGCGGCATCCGGCCGTGGTGGTGGCCAGTGAGCGCATGGATGAGGATCCGGGCTGGCGGTTGCTGCGGCCGGGCGAGCTGCTGCACGTCGACGAGCGGCTGCGGGTGCGCTCCACCAGGGTGCTGAACCGCCCGCCCCGGCATCCGCTGTCGCTGGCACAGCTGGAACCGGCCGCCGCCGCTTCGCAGACCGGAGCCTGAACGCGCGCGGTCGGGTCCGGTGCTCAGTGGAAGCTGTGCCGGTACGCCAGTTCCTGGCGGGCCTGGATCGGCACCGAGGGCAGGTTCAGGATGTGCGCCACCGCGCGGGCGGGATCCAACCGCACGTAATTGGTCTGGCCCCAGTGGTATTCCTCGCCGCTCACCTCGTCGTACACCACCGGCCGGTCGTGCCATTCGCGGCCGATGGCGGGCAGATCCAGCGACACCATGCCCTGCTCGGCAACGAACGGGTTGAGGTTGACCACGATCAACACGGCGTCCCCGGTGGTGGGGTCGAATTTGGAGTAGGCCAGCAGCGCGTCGTTGTCGGTGTGGTGGAAGTGGATGCAGCGCAGCTGCTGTAGCGCCGGATGGGCGCGGCGGATCTCGTTGAGCCGGGTTATCCACGGCTCCAACGATTCTCCACGCGCGGCCGCCTCGGCGAAGCGGCGCGGGCGCAGCTCGTACTTCTCCGAGTCGAGGTACTCCTCGCTGCCCGCGTGCACGGCCTGATGCTCGAACAGCTCGAATCCGGAGTACACGCCCCAGCTGGGTGCGAGGGTGGCGGCCAGCACCGCGCGTATGGCGAACATGCCGGGCCCGCCGTGCTGGAGGCTCTCGTGCAGGATGTCGGGCGTATTCACGAACAGGTTGGGCCGCGCCTCATCGGCCTTGGCGGCCAGCTCTTTTCCGAATTCGATGAAATCCCATTTGCTGGTGCGCCAGGTGAAATAGGTGTAGGACTGGCTGAATCCGCGCCGGGCCAGGCCGTAGAGGCGGGCCGGGCGGGTGAACGCCTCGGACAGGAAGATCACGTCCGGGTGTTCGCGACGCACCTGGCCGATCAGCCACTCCCAGAAGTCGGCCGGTTTGGTGTGCGGATTGTCGACCCGGAAGATCCGCACACCCAGGCCGATCCAGTGCTTCACCACCCGTAGTATCTCGGCGTACAGCCCGTCCGGATCATTGTCGAAATCGACCGGGTAGATGTCCTGGTACTTCTTCGGCGGATTCTCCGCGAAGGCGATGGTGCCGTCGGGCAGGGTGGTGAACCACTCCGGATGCGCCGCCACCCACGGATGGTCCGGGGCGCACTGCAAGGCCAGATCCAGCGCCACCTCCATACCCAATTCCGCTGCGGCGGAGACGAAGTCGGCGAAGTCGGACTCGGTGCCCAGGGCCGGGTGGACGGCGTCGTGCCCGCCCTCGTCGGAGCCGATGGCCCACGGCGAGCCCACATCGCCGGGCTCGGCGGTGAGAGAGTTGTTGCGCCCCTTGCGGTTCACCCTGCCGATGGGATGGATGGGCGGCAGGTACACCACATCGAAGCCCATGGTCGCGATGCGGGGCAGCTCCTTGGCGGCGGTGGCGAAGGTGCCGTGCACCGGACTGCCCTCCGCGTCCCAGCCGCCCGTGGAACGCGGGAAGAATTCGTACCAGGCTCCATACAGCGCCCGCTGCCGTTCCACCAGCACGGTGTGCTGGGGGCCGCGCGTCACCATGTCGCGCAGCGGGGTGGCGCGCAGGATCTCGCCCACCTCGGTGCTGAAGGCCGGCGCCACCCGCGCGGGCAGCTGTACGTCGCTGCGCAGGGCTGCGGCCGCCGCCCGCAGCGTCTCCCACTGCTTCTTCGGCACCGCCTGGGCGGCGCGTTCCAGCAGTCGCGCCCCGATCTCCAGGTCGTTGGCCAGATCGGCCGCGCTCTGCCCGACCGCGAGTTTGGCCTCCACCGCCGCGCGCCAGGTGGCGACGGGATCGCTCCAGCCCTCGATGCGGTAGGTCCACAGGCCGGGTGCGGTGGGCGTGAACACGCCGTTGAACACGTCGGGCTGGTAGTCCGGCGCCATCCGGAATCGACGGGCCCGGGAGGAGCCGGGCGCCCGCACCGCCAGTGTCGCCGCCACCGCGGCGTGCCCCTCGCGCCACACCACCGCCCGCACCGGAAATACCTCGCCGACCACGGCTTTCGCCGGTCGGCCGCCGGGAATGGCAGGGGCGGTGTCATCGATGGCGATGCGGCCGGTCACGCTCCCGAACTTACCGGTTGCGCCACCGCGTCGCCGGAGTGGGCGGCATCGCGGCCCGCTACGCCTGTCCGGGCTTCAGCACGATGAACAGCCCGTTGGCCTCGGCGCACAGCCGGTCGCCGTCGGACATGGTGGCCCGGACGTACACCTTGCGGCCCTCCACGCGCTCCACCCGGCCGTGCACCCGCAGCTCGGTGTCGAGCGGGGTGATGGAGCGGTAGTCGATGGTGAGGGAGGCGGTGCGGGTGACCTGTTTGGTGTGCACGGCGGCGGTCATGCCGAGCAGGTCGTCGAAGGCGAGCGCGATGTGCCCGCCGTGCGCGGCCGCATTGCCGCCCAGATGGAAGGTACGGAAGGTGAGCCGGGCGTCCACCCCGTCGCTCGCGGCGCGGTCGATCCAGAACGGAGGCAGGGTGATATTGCCGCGCGAGGGCAGATCGTGTCGCCGCCAGGTCGGGGCCGACCACTCGTCCACGACGGCCTCGTCGAGCCGGTCGTTGAGCTGCTTCAGCATGGCGATGGCATCCAGGGCCACGTCATCGCTCGGCGAGCACAGTCGCACCTTGTCCATGAGCTCGCGGACCTGCTCGATCAGTTCCCCGTAGTGCGGTCCACCCGCGGAGTTGTCCCGCGCGAGTTCCGCCATCGGCCGGAACCCGCCTTCGTGGTGCTCGGCGGTCGGGACCGACTCGACCTGCTGCTCAGTCATGAGAACACGTTATCGGTTGCTCGCGAGAAGCTCGTGCCGAGGGCCGAACGCGCGGTGTGAGCCGTGCCGTCGCCCGCCCGCCGCCCCGCGGCCACCCGGTAGGGTCGAGCGGGTGAAGGCACTGCGTCGATTCACCGTTCGCGCCCATCTGCCCGAGCGGCTGTCCGCGCTGACCGAGCTGGCGACCAACCTGCGGTGGTCCTGGCACGGGCCGACGCAGGATCTGTTCGCCGCGCTCGACCCGGAGCTGTGGGTGGAGGTGGGCCGCGATCCGGTGCGGATGCTGGGCGAGGTGCCCCCGGCGCGACTCGACGAGTTCGCCGCCGACACCGACTACGTGCGCCGGGTGGACGCGGGGGCGGCCGACCTGCGTGACTATCTGACCCGGCCGCGCTGGTTCCAGCGGCAACCCGAACACGACCGCCCGCGCGGCATCGCGTACTTCTCCATGGAGTTCGGTGTCACCGAGGTGCTGCCCAACTACTCCGGCGGACTCGGCATTCTGGCCGGCGACCACCTCAAGGCCGCCTCGGACCTGGGGCTGCCGCTCATCGGAGTGGGCCTGCTGTACCGCTCCGGCTACTTCCGCCAGTCGCTGTCCGCCGACGGCTGGCAGACCGAGCACTACCCGGCCCTGGACCCGCAGGGCCTGCCGCTGCGCCTGCTCGCCGAGGGCGGCGCGCCCGTGCTGCTGCACGTCCCCATGCCGGAGGGCCGGGTGCTGCGGGCCCGGGTCTGGATCGCGCAGGTGGGCCGAATCCCGTTGCTGCTGTTGGATTCCGATATCGCCGACAACGACGCGGAACTGCGCGCCGTTACCGACCGGCTGTACGGCGGCGATCAGGACCACCGCATCAAACAGGAGATACTGGCGGGCGTGGGCGGTGTGCGCGCGGTGCGCGCCTACACCCGGGCGCACGGCCTGCCAGATCCGGACGTCTTCCACATGAACGAGGGCCACGCCGGATTCCTGGGCGTCGAGCGCATTCGTGAATTCATGGCCACCGGAATGGATTTCGACTCCGCGCTGGCCGCGGTGCGGGCCGGAACCGTCTTCACCACGCACACCCCGGTGCCCGCCGGGATCGACCGGTTCGCGGCCGGACTGGTGCGCCGCTACTTCGGCGGCTCCCATGGTGAGCGAGAATCGGTGCTGCTGCCCGGGGTTTCGGTGGACCGCATTCTGGCCCTGGGGCGCGAGCACGATCCGTCGGTGTTCAATATGGCCCATCTCGGGCTGCGACTCGCCCAGCGCGCCAATGGCGTCTCACGCTTGCACGGCGAGGTCAGCCGCGGCATGTTCAACCCGCTGTGGCCGGGCTTCGACACCGCCGAGGTGCCCATCGGCTCGGTCACCAACGGTGTGCACGCCCCGACCTGGGCCGCCCGCGAATGGATCGACAAGGCCCGCGAACTCATCGGTGACGAGCTGGTGGAGGAGGCGCGCGGCTGGGAGCGGCTCAGCGACGTCGACCTGGGCGAACTGTGGTCGACCCGCACCACGCTGCGCGGGATCCTGGTGGCCGAGGTGCGCCGCCGACTGCGGGCGTCCTGGCTGGAACGCGGCGCGGCACCGGCCGAACTCGGTTGGGTGGACGAGGTTTTCGATCCGAATGTGCTCACCGTCGGTTTCGCCCGCCGGGTGCCCACCTACAAGCGGCTCACCCTCATGCTGCGCGATCCGGACCGGCTGCGCGCCTTGCTGCTGGATCCGGACCGTCCGGTGCAGCTGGTGGTGGCGGGCAAATCGCATCCGGCCGACGACGGCGGCAAGGCGCTCATCCAGCAGATCGTGCGCTTCGCCGACGATCCGGCGGTGCGCCACCGCATCGTCTTCCTGCCCGACTACGACATGTCCATGGCCCGCTACCTGTACTGGGGATGCGATGTGTGGCTGAACAATCCGCTGCGCCCGCTGGAGGCGTGCGGCACCTCGGGCATGAAGTCCGCGCTCAACGGCGGGCTGAACCTCTCCATCCGGGACGGCTGGTGGGACGAGATGTACGACGGCGAGAACGGGTGGGCCATCCCCACCGCCGACGGCGTCCGCGACGAGCACCGCCGCGACGACCTGGAGGCCGCCGCCCTGTACGAACTGCTGGAACGCTCGGTGCTGCCGCGCTTCTACGATCGCGATCGCGACGGCATGCCGGTGCGCTGGATGGAGATGGTGCGCCACACCCTGCAGACGCTGGGTCCGAAGGTGCTGGCCTCCCGCATGGTGCGCGACTACGCGGTGGACTACTACCGTCCCGCCGCCGCGGCCGGTGCCGCGGTCGCGCGCGACGATTTCGGCGGCGCCCGCGCGCTGGCCAAGTACCGCCGCCGCGTCGAGACCGCCTGGCCCGCGGTGAAGGTCGTCCAGGTGGACAGCTCCGGGCTGCCCGACACCCCGGTCATCGGCGCGACCCTGGCGCTGCGCGCCCGCATCGACCTCGGCGGCCTCGCTCCGGTGGACGTCACGGTGCAGGCGGTGCTGGGCCGGGTCTCGACCATCGACGAACTGTCCGATGTCGTGACCGTGCCGATGGACCACGTCGGGTCCGAATCGGGCACCGAGTTGTTCGAGGTGCGGACCCCGGTCCCGCTGTCCGGCGCGGTCGGCTACACCATTCGGGTGCTGCCGGAGCATCCTTTGCTCGCCACGTCGTCCGAGCTCGGATTGGTCGCCACGCCGAGCCCGTAGCGGGCGCGCCACCCGGCCTGATAATTTGCCCACTATTCGCCGGGTCGGATGCGGTCGTCCGGTATGCGAGCGGCTAACGTGCCTGCGGGGCACTCCCGCACCATCCGGCCGACTGGAGCAGAACACCGATGACCACCGACGTCCTGTCGCGCGCCAAGGGGCGCATCGACGAGTATCTCGGCGTCAGCCGCCACGGCTCGACCATGAAGCGTGAATTCATGGCGGGCACCGTCACCTTCCTGGCGATGTCCTATGTCCTCGCGGTCAATCCGACGGTGCTCGGCGACGGCGGTCCGCTGGGCGATCAGGGCATGCCGATGCAGGCGGTCTTCACGGCCACCGCCGTGGCCGCCGTGGTCGGCACCCTGGTGATGGGCCTGTGGGCGCGTTATCCGGTCGCGCTGGCCCCGGGCATGGGCCTCAACGCGTTCTTCGCGTACACGGTCGTGCTGAGTATGGGCATCCCGTGGGAGGAGGCGCTGTCGGGCACCCTGCTGTCCGGCATCATCTTCTTCGTCCTCGCGGTCACCAAGGTGCGCGAGAAGATCATCGACGCCATCCCCATGCAGATGAAGCTGGCCGTGGGCGCGGGTATCGGCCTGTTCGTGGCCTTCCTCGGCTTCAAGAACGCGGGCATCGTGGTCGCGAGCGAGGCCACCCTGGTGCATCTGGGCGACTTCCATCAGGGCACCACGCTGCTGGCGCTGCTCGGGCTGCTGCTGACGGTCGTGTTCATGGTGCTGCGCTGGAAGGGCGCGGTGCTGTACGGCATTCTGGTCACCGCCGTCGTCGGCATGGTCTCGGGTCTGGTGGAGCTGCCGAGCGCGGTGGTCGACCTGCCGCACGGGCTCGACGAGACCTTCGGTCAGGCCATCGTCAATCTGCCGAACGTCTTCACCAACGAGAAGATGATCATCGTCGTGCTGACGATGCTGTTCGTCGACTTCTTCGACTCCTCGGGCACCCTGATCGGCGTCGCGCACCAGGCGGGCATGCTCACCAAGGACGGCAAGCTCGAGCGGGCCGGGCGGGCGCTCGCCGCCGACTCCATCGGCACCGCGGCGGGCGCGATCATCGGCACCTCCACCACCACCGCCTACGTGGAGTCCACCGCGGGTGTCTCGGCGGGCGGCCGCACCGGGCTCACGGCCGTCGCCACGGCGTTCTGGTTCCTGATCGCCATGTTCTTCTTCCCGCTGTTCGCCGTGGTGGCGGGCGTTCCGGCGGTGACCGCGCCCGCGCTCATCGTCGTCGGCGTGCTCATGTCCCGGGCGCTCGGGGAAATCGAATGGGACAAGCTGGAATACGCGGTCCCGGCCTTCATCACCGTCGTCATGATGCCGCTGACCTTCTCCATCGCGAATGGCATCGCCATGGGGCTGCTGTTCTACCCGCTGATCATGGTGGCGAAAGGCCGCGCGCGTGAGGTGCATCCGGTCATGTGGGCGCTGCTGCTGGTATTCCTGGCGTACTTCTTCTTCCTCGCCGAATAGCGTTCGTCTCGTCGCCGCGTCGGTGTAACGCGGATTACATCCGATTTCGGATGTTCCGGAATAGGCTCCCGGTCCCGTAGGTTGGCTACCACTGAATGCGAAGCGGACCACGGTCCGGATGCTTTGCCGAAGTAACGACCCGACGTCGACAGATGAGGAAAAGACGATGACCGCACCCACCACCGGTGGTACCAGTTTGACCCGCTCCCTGCTGGCGGCCCGGGAGGGCGTGGACGCCACCGCCACCGATATCGGTCTGCTGATCGCCCGCGTCGGCTTCGGCGGCCTGTTCGCCGTGCACGGCAGCCAGAAGCTGTTCGGCTGGTTCAACGGCTACGGCCTCGAGGCCACCAACGCCGGCTTCGACCAGATGGGATACAACCCCGGTGCGTTCTTCGGCACCCTCGCCGGGCTGAGTGAACTCGTCGGCGGCCTGCTCCTGCTGCTGGGGCTGTTCACGCCGCTGGCCGCCGCCATCGTGCTCGGCACCACCGTCAATATCCTCAACGCCACCTGGTCCGACGGCTTCGCGATGTGGGAGATGGGCGCGCTGTTCGCCCTCGCGGCCGCGGCACTCGCCTTCACCGGTCCCGGCCGGTTCTCGCTCGACCACGGTCGGCCGTGGGCCCGGCAGGGCGTGGTGTGGGGTATCGCCGCGGTGGCGCTGGCCATTGTGGCGGGCGTGCTCACGCTGATTCTGAAGGCGGTTCTCTAAGGATTGTGTGTCCCCGCGCCGCGTGCAGGGCTTGGCGCGGGGACCACGGATACTTCGATGTGGGAATTGGGGGTCATCGGAGTACCGCATGCCAATTTACTTCTGTTCGGAAGTATAGCGGCGCCGGTGTGAGTGGTTTCACACCGGCGTTTTTCGTCGATAGGTTTATTTCGAGGCGGCGGCGGGTGATCCGGTCAGGCGTCGCAAAGCCTGGGCAACCACCTCGGGATCGGAAGTCTCCCAATACGGCGGCAATGACGCACGCAGATATCCGCCGTAACGTGCGGTGGCCAAACGGGAATCGAGAATCGCGATAACCCCGCGATCGTCGACACTGCGTAACAGGCGGCCGGTGCCCTGCGCCAGCAACAGCGCCGCGTGATTGGCCGCCACCGAGAGAAATCCATTGCCGCCCCGCGATTCCACCGCGCGCTGCCGGGCCACCAGCAGCGGGTCGTCCGGACGCGGGAACGGAATGCGGTCCAGGATCACCAGACTCAGCGACGGACCGGGAACGTCCACGCCCTGCCACAGCGACAGCGTGCCGAACAGCGAGGTCTCCGGATCGTCGGCGAACTTGCGCACCAGTGCGCCGGTGGCGTCGTCACCCTGGCACAGCACGGGGGTGTCGAGCCGCTCGCGCAGGATCTCGGTGGCCGCCTTGGCCGCCCGCATGGAGGAGAACAGGCCCAGGGTGCGCCCACCCGCGGCGGTCACCAGACGTTCGATCTCGTCCAGGTAGGCGGGCGGCAGGCCGTCACGGCCCGGGGCCGGGAGATGCTTTGCCACATAGAGGATTCCGGCCTTGGCATGATCGAACGGGGAGCCCACGTCCAGGGAGTTCCAGCGCACCTGCTCCGCATCCGAGGGTGCCTGGGCGCCGTTGGCGAGCGCGGCGTCCACCCGTCCGGGGGCCTGCGGCGGCAGCCCCCAGGTGACTGCGAGATTGTCGAAGGAACCGCCCACCTGGAGGGTGGCCGAGGCCAGCACCACGGTGGCGGTGCCGAACAGGCGGCTGCGCAGCAGTCCGCCCACCGACAGCGGGGCCATGTGCAGGGTGCGGCGCGCGACCCCGCGCATCTCGTCCACGGCCAGCCAGACCACATCGCGGTGCGCGGCCGGATCGGACTCCTCGAACGTCTCCAACACCCGCACCGCGGCGTCGTGCACCTCCTCCACCGCGGCGAGGGCCTGATTGCGGGTGGCGGCCGTCTCCGGATCACCTTGCGGCACACCGGAACCCTGTGGATTGAGCGCGGTGCGGGCATTCCAGGCGGCGTCGCGCACCAGCGCCAGCACCGGAGCCGCGCCCTCGGGCAGGGTGTCCCAGCGGCCCCCGGGCAGCTCGTCCAGGAAGGCGTGCCACGCCTCGGCGGCGCTCTCCAGCCGATCGACCTCCCGCTCGTCGATGAGTTTGGCGCAGCGCTTGGCGGCGGCGCTGATGGCGGCGGTGGACAGCTCCGCGGTGGCCACCCCGGTGACCCGGTCCACCAGTTCGTGCGCCTCGTCCACGATCACCACATCGTGTTCGGGCAGCACCTGGATGCCGCTGATGGCGTCGATGGCCAGCAGCGCGTGATTGGTGACCACCACATCGGCCTGTCCGGATTCGGCGCGGGCCTTCTCCGCGAAGCAGTCCACGCCGAACGGGCAGCGGGATTTGCCCAGACATTCGCGGGAGGAGACGCTGACCTGCCGCCAGGCGCGGTCGCTCACCCCCGGGGCCAGTTCGTCGCGGTCGCCGGTCTCGGTGTCGGAGGCCCAGTCGTTGAGCCGCTGCACCTCGCGGCCCAACCGGGAGATGGCGAAGGCGTCGAACAACTCGGCCTCGGCGGGCTCGTCCGGAATGGCGCTGTTGATTTTGTTGAGGCACAGATAGTTGTTGCGGCCCTTGAGAATCGCGTACTGCGGCACCCGGCCCAGCGGCGTGGCCAGCGCCTCCGACAGCCGCGGCAGATCGCGATCCACCAGCTGCCGTTGCAGCGCGATGGTGGCGGTGGAGACCACCACCGTGCGCCCGGTGCGCACCGCGTGGCGCAGACTCGGCACCAGATAGGCCAGTGACTTGCCGGTGCCCGTCCCGGCCTGCACGGCCAGATGCTCCCCGGTGTCGATGGCGTGCGCGACCGCCGCCGCCATGGTCTGCTGCCCGGTGCGTTCCTTCCCACCCAGAGCCTCGACGGCGGTGGACAACAGTTTCGGCACGGGTGGGAGTTCGGGCACGGCCGTCAGCGTAGCGACTCCGGCCGACAAGCCGACGGTCCGTGCGAGACCGATCGGTCGGCGGCGCGGGCGTGTCGGTGCGAAACGCGAGTGACCGAATCGGGTGGCGCTGGGAGGATATGCGAATGGGGAAGGTGCTCATCATCGGCGACCTGCACGGCAATACCGAACACGCGCTGGCGCTCCTGCGGGAGGCGACGGCGCGCGGATGCGATCGGGTCTTCGCGCTCGGCGACTTCGGGGCCTGGGAACACGTGCCCTCGGGGCGGCGGTACTTCGACGTGGTGAACAAGGCCGCGCGGCGCGTGGATCTGACCGTGTACTTCCTGGACGGCAATCACGACAAGAGTTCGCTGGTGCACGAGTTGTACGGGGAGAAGCTCGACGACGAGGGATTTCTGCGGTGCCGCAGCAATCTGCGCTACGCCCCGCGCGGACACCGGTGGACGTGGGCGGACACCCGCTTCGCGGCCTTCGGTGGGGCGTACTCGGTGGACAAGCAGCGCCGCCTGCAGTGGGAGGCGCAGCGCGCGGCGAAGGGCGAGCGGCGGCGCGCCCGTGGTTCCCGCCGCGTCCGTCACACCGCCGGGACGCTGTGGTTCCCGGAGGAGCAGATGACCGACGCCGAACTCGACGCCCTGCTCGACGCCGACAGCTCACCGGTGGACGTGCTGTTCACCCACGACAAGCCCCGCGCCGCCGCGCCGGATTTCGACCGCAAGAAACACCCGGACTGCCTACCGAACCAGGACCGCATCCAGCGCGCGGTCGAAACTCTGCGCCCCGCGGTCCTGTTCCACGGCCATTTCCACTACCGCTACACCGACCACATCAGCCTCGGCGACGACGAGTGGACCCGCGTCGAGGGCCTGGCCGCCGACCCGGACGCCTCCCCGCGCCCGGATTATCACCGCGACGATTCCTGGTACGTACTGCCGCTGCCACACGCGCGCGACAGCGAGGAGACTTCCCGCGCGGCGAGCTGACGAGCCGGCCGCAGGCGCATCGGCTCCCGCGCGGGATCCGGCTGCCGACGTCACGCTGCGCAGGGCTGCGCTGCGGCGTTGTCCACGGCTTCGCCGCGCTGCGGCGTTGTCCGCGGCTTCGGTGACTCAGTTCTCCAGCGTGCCCGCCAGCTCCACCCCGGCGGCGCGCAGCTGTTCCAGCGCACGGTCGGCGGTCTCGGGTGCGACCGCGGCGGTGAGGCCCAGTAGCACTCGCGTGTCGAACCCGGCGGCGCGGGCGTCCAGGGCGGTCGCGCGGACGCAGTGGTCGGTGGCGATACCGCACACGTCCACGGTGTCGATGCCGTGGTCGCGCAGCCAGTCCGCGAGGGGGGTGCCGTCCTCGGCGCTGCCCTCGAAACCGGAGTAGGCCGCGCTATAGGCGCCCTTGGAGAACACCTGCTCGATGCGGCTGGTGTCGAGGTTGGGGTGGAAGTGCGCACCCGGCGTATCCGCGCGGCAGTGCGGCGGCCAGGTGTCCAGGTAGTCGGGCGTATCGGAGAAATGCGGTCCGGGATCGATGTGGAAGTCGCGGGTGGCCACGACGGCGGCGTAGTCGGAGACGCCGAGGTACTCGGTGATCCGGTCCGCCACCGCCGCCCCGCCCGTGACGGCCAGCGATCCGCCCTCGCAGAAATCGTTCTGTACATCGACGACGATCAGGGCTCGGCTCATGGGGCGACCTCCCGGTTGAACTGCGGCGGTGCTGCCTGCGCTATGCATTCTGCCGCCCGGGCGGGCAGGGGTCCATGCGGCGTGCGCCGCACCGGCTCAGCGGAGGAAGGTCGTCGGAATCGCCGGATCGCCCACCGACAGCTTCAACCCCTCCCACGGCAGGCTGACCAGCGCCTTGGCCAGCCGCTCCCGGCTGTCGCCCAGGGCGGGATCGCCGACCACCTCGCCGCCGCGCACCAGCGGCGTCTGCAGATCGCGCACCTCGAAACCGTTGGGGGCCGGGCGTTCTCCGGCAGCCGGGTAGACGATCTCCTCCACCATGGTTCCGGTGCGCCGGGACAGCCGCACCGCGCGCTTGGTGCCGCCCCGGGATTCCTTGTGCGAGCTGCGTTTCGCCACCGGCACGCCCTCGACCTCCACCAGCTTGTAGACCATGCCCGCGGTGGGCGCGCCGGAACCGGTGACCAGGGAGGTGCCCACGCCGTAGGCGTCGACGGGTTCGGCGCGCAGTGCCGCGATGGCGTATTCGTCCAGGTCTCCGGACACCACGATCTTGGTGCGGGTCGCGCCGAGCGCGTCCAGCTGTTCGCGCACCTGCCGGGCCAGCACCCCCAGATCGCCGGAATCGATACGCACGCCGCCCAATTCGGGTCCGGCCACCTCGATGGCGGTGGCCACGCCGCGGGTGATGTCGAAGGTGTCCACCAGCAGGGTGGTGCCGACGCCGAGCGCGTCCACCTGACTGCGGAAGGCCGCCGCCTCGTGCGCGCCGTCCGCCCCGCTGTGCAGCAGCGTGAAGGCGTGCGCGCTGGTACCCGCGCTGGGCACGCCGAAGGCGCGGGCGGCCTCCAGGTTCGAGGTGGCGTCGAATCCGGCCAGGTAGGCGGCGCGGGCGCTGGCGGGCGCGGCGAGTTCGTGGGTGCGCCGCGAGCCCATCTCGATCAGGGTGCGGCCCCCGGCGGCGCTCACCATGCGGGCGGCGGCCGCGGCGATGGCGCTGTCGTGGTTGTAGATCGACAGGATGAGCGTTTCCAGCAGGACGCATTCGGCGAAACTGCCGCGCACGGTGAGGATGGGGGAGCCGGGGAAGAACAGTTCGCCCTCGGGGTAGCCGTCGATATCGCCGCCGAAGCGGTAGTCGCGCAGCCACGCCACGGTATCCGCGTCCAGGAAGCGCTCGACCACCGCGAGTTCCGCCGCACCGAAACGGAAGTCGCGCAGTGCGTCGAGCAGCCGCCCGGTACCCGCGACCACGCCGTAGCGCCGCCCGTGCGGCAAGCGCCGGGCGAATACCTCGAAGGTGCAGCGCCGGTGTGCCGATCCGTCGGCCAGCGCCGCCGCCAGCATGGTCAGCTCGTACTGGTCGGTCAGCAGTGCGGTGCTGGAAGGAGTCCCGTTCACCGTGTCCATCTTGCCCGGTGTGGTGGCATCGTCTCGGCACTGCGCCCAGCGGTGGGAGCCGTGTCCGGCATGCCGGTGCTGTCGTGCGTGGCCGCGCGTGTTGCGGGGGAATCCACGGCGTGTTGTGGTGACTGTTGTTTCTCCGGGGTCAAGTCGTACCCTGGGTGTTATGGGTCTGTGCATAGAAGACGCTGTCCGGATCGCCGCCGGTCCGGTCGGCGCGAACCTGACACTGTCGGCGGCGCAGGCGACCCCCGAGGCGGTCGAGTACACCGAGATCCTGGAGGCCGAGGACCGGCCGTGGGTGACCGTGGTCTGGGACGATCCGGTCAATCTCATGCACTACGTCACCTACATCTTCCAGAAGCTGTTCGGCTACAGCAAAGGTAAGGCAACCGAGCTGATGCTCAAGGTGCACAACGAGGGCAAGGCCGTGGTGTCCTCCGGGTCGCGGGACAAGATGGAACACGACGTACAGCGCCTGCACGCGGCCGGACTGTGGGCGACCATGCAGCGTGACGACTGATCCGGACGACTACGGTAGGCCCGTGCGGAAGTGGAGCAGGAAGAACTCCCTGAGCGGGCCGAAACTACGCTCGGAAATGGACGCCCACGAGGCGGAGGTATTGCGTTCCCTCGTCGGCGCGGTCACGGGGCTGCTGACCGAACGGGCGGGTGAGGCCCCCGAGGACGATCTCGCGGCCCTCACCGGGCTACAGATGGGCAATGCCGCCCCGCCGGACGATCCCCGGCTGCGCCGCCTGCTGCCCGACTTCCACCGCCCCGAACCCGGTTCTCCCGACGCCGACCGCGCCGACCTCAACAGTGCGCTGCGCAGCCTGCACGAACCCGACATCATCGAGGCCAAGGTCACGGCCGGACAGGTGGTCCTCGACACCGTTCCGGCGCAGGGCGGGAAGATCAACCTCTCGCCCGAGCAGGCCGATGCCTGGCTGACCTCGCTCAACGACATCCGGCTCGCCCTCGGCACCGCCCTGGGCATCGACGCCGACACGCCCGACATGCTGGACCCGGACGATCCCCGGGCCCCGCACCTGGACGTCTACCACTGGCTGACCTGGATGCAGGACTCGCTGCTGCAGGCCCTGGCTCCCTGACCGCGGGCACCGCTAGCGTGGGCGGTGTGAACACGGCTGCGGGACCGCGCGATTCGCTCACCGATGTGACCGGCCTGCTGGTCGGGCACCATCACGTGCTCGACGCCGACGCCACCCTGGGCTCCGGTGCGGCGACCGGCTGCACCGTGGTGCGCGCGCCGGGCGGTGCGGTCGCGGCCGTGGACGTGCGCGGCGGCGGTCCCGGTACGCGGGAGACCGATCTGCTCGATCCGTCGAATACCGTGCGCCAGGCCAACGCGATACTGCTGACCGGCGGCAGCGCCTACGGTCTGGCCGCCGCCGACGGCGTGATGCGCTGGCACGAGGAACACGGCGAGGGCATTCCGATGGATCCCGCCGACCCGAGCCGAGTGGTGCCGATCGTGCCCAGCGCGGTGATCTTCGATCTTCCGGTGGGGGCGTGGAATATTCGGCCCACCGCCGACTTCGGCTTCCTGGCCGCCGAGGCGGCCGCCGTGGATTTCGCGCGCGGGTCGGTGGGTGCGGGCGTCGGCGCGCGGGCCGGGTCGATCAAGGGCGGAATCGGCACCGCCAGTGTGCGTTTCACCGACGGACCGGCCGCCGGGGTCACCGTGGGCGCACTCGTGGTCGCCAATCCGGTGGGTTCGGTCTTCGACCCGCGCACCGGATTGCCGTGGGGCGCGGGCACGGACGGTCCCGACTATTTCGGTCTGCGGCCCGCCACCGCCGAACAGCTCGCCGCCGCCAACGCCCTGCCGGTGAAGGGCACTGTGCTCAATACCACCATCGGCGTGGTGGCCACCGACGCCGACCTCGGCCCGGCCGCCTGCCGCCGCCTGGCCACCACCGGTCACGACGGCCTGGCCCGCGCCATCCGCCCGGTCCACTCCCCGCTGGACGGCGATACCCTGTTCGCCCTCGCCACCGGTACCGTGCAGGCCGCCGACCAGGGCGTTCGCCTGCCGCCCGCCTTCGGGGCGGAACTGCTGATCCTGGATCAGCTCTGCACGGCCGCGGCCGTCTGCGTCGAGCGCGCGGTGGTCGACGCCATCCGCAGCGCCACCGCCGTCGCGGGCGTTCCGGCCTACGCCGACCTGTTCCCGGGCTGACCGCCCGCGCCTCCCCGGTTCCGGTTCGTCGGGAATAGCCGCATATTCTCGACTGTTGAGGGCCGGTGAGCGGAAGGAATGCGACAGTGCTGGTGATCAAGGCCGACCTCGTCGACAAGATGGTGGCGCACGCGCGCGCCGATCACCCCGATGAGGCGTGCGGTGTCATCGCCGGTCCGGAGGGTTCCGATCGTCCCGAGCGGTTCATCGCCATGATCAACGCCGAGCGCTCGCCCACCTTCTACCGGTTCGATTCCGCCGAACAGCTGCGGGTGTGGCGTGAGATGGACGACCGCGACGAGGCACCCGTGGTCATCTACCATTCGCACACCGCCACCGAGGCCTACCCGAGCCGCACCGACGTCTCGTTCGCCTCCGAACCCGACGCCCACTACGTGCTGGTCTCCACCCGCGACCCCGAACAGCACGAACTGCGCAGCTACCGCATCATCGACGGCCGGGTCACCGAGGAGCCGGTTCAGGTCGTCGCCGACTACGCGGTGGACGTCTGAGCATTCCCCGCGCGACCACGCCAGCAGGAAACGAGCAAGGAGCACCCATGCCGGTCACCGTGTCCATCCCCACCATCATGCGGCCCATCACCAAGGGCGAGAAGCGGGTGCAGGCCGAGGGCTCGACCCTGGCCGCGGTCATCGACGATCTGGACTCGAACTACCCGGGGCTGAAGGATCGGCTGCTCTCCGATGGCAAGCTGAACCGCTTCGTCAATATCTACGTCGACGACGAGGACGTGCGCTTCGAGGGCGGGCTCGAGGCCGAGGTCACCGACGGCGGCACGGTCACCATCCTCCCGGCCGTCGCGGGCGGCGCGTAATACCGTGGCACGCTTCGAGTCGCTGATCGAGACGCTCGGCAATACCCCGCTGGTCGGGCTGAAGAACCTGTCCCCCCGCTGGGACGGCGACGACCATGTGCGGCTGTGGGCCAAACTCGAGGACCGCAATCCGACCGGGTCCATCAAGGACCGCCCGGCGTTGCGGATGATCGAGCAGGCCGAAGCCGAGGGCAGACTCACCCCCGGTTGCACGATTCTCGAGCCCACCAGCGGCAATACCGGTATCTCGCTGGCCATGGCGGCCAAGCTCAAGGGCTACCGGCTGGTGTGCGTCATGCCGGAGAACACCTCGGTGGAACGCCGGCAGCTGCTCACCATGTTCGGCGCGGAGATCATCGACTCCCCGGCGGCGGGCGGCTCCAACCAGGCGGTGGCGCGGGCCAAGCAGATCGCGGCCGAACACCCGGACTGGGTGATGCTCTACCAGTACGGCAATCCGGCCAACGCGCTGGCGCATTACGAGACCACCGGCCCGGAGATCCTGGCCGACCTGCCCGAGATCACGCATTTCGTGGCGGGTCTGGGCACCACCGGCACCCTCATGGGCACCGGTCGCTTCCTGCGCGAGAAGCTGCCCGAGATCGATATCGTCGCCGCCGAACCGCGCTACGGCGAACTGGTCTACGGGCTGCGCAACCTCGACGAGGGATTCGTGCCCGAACTCTACGACGAATCCGTGCTCACCTCCCGTTTCTCGGTCGGCCCCTACGACGCGGTGCGCCGCACCCGGGAACTGGTACTGGAGGAGGGCATCTTCGCGGGCATCTCCACCGGCGCGATCCTGCACGCCGCCCTCGGGGTCGGCCGGAAGGCGCTGAAAGCGGGCAAGCGCGCCGATATCGCCTTCGTGGTGGCCGACGCCGGGTGGAAGTACCTGTCCACCGGCGCGTACGACGGCACCCTCGAGGAGGCGGAGGAGCGGCTCGACGGTCAGCTCTGGGCCTAGCGCGCCCGGTACGCTCGAAGATACGAGCGTTCTAGGAGGTCGTGCCATGAGCGGCGGTGCCGGCATGGGTGCGTCGTTCGATCCGGACCGGATCGGGCGACTGCGCGGACAGCTGACCAACCCCGAGACCAGCACGCGGGGATCCGCGGCGCTGAAGCTGTTGTGGCAGCGCGCCATTGCGATAATTCTTGCGTTTACCGCGCTTCTCTACGGGGTAGAGGGCGTGGATTCGGTAACGGGGCACAATCTCGATTACGAGGGTGTGCGCCCGCGCACCGACGAGGGCCTGGTCGGCATTCTGTTCGCCCCCGTACTGCACGCCAATTGGGAGCACCTTTTCGGCAATACGGTGCCGGTGCTGGTTCTCGGCCTGCTCACGCTGCTCAGCGGAATCGGGCGCGGCTTGGCGGCGACGGCCATCATCTGGGTGATCGGTGGATTCGGCACCTGGCTCACCGGGGATGTGAATTCGGTGCACATCGGCGCTTCGGTGCTGGTGTTCGGCTGGCTCACCTATCTGATTTCCCGGGGCTTCTTCGCCCGGAACGCCACCCAGATCGTGATCGGTCTGGTGGTGGGGTTGCTGTACGGGTCCATCCTGGTGGGAGTGCTGCCGGGACAGGACGGAATCTCTTGGCAAGGGCATCTTTTCGGGGCGATGGGTGGCCTGGTTGCCGGGTGGGTACTCTCTGGTGATGCACGTCGTCATCGTCGCGGGGCTAACGCCGGCCGTCTCGCGTCGTCGGGGTGACAGCGGATCCGGTCGGCGATATGGGGGATCCCTCCTTGAATGAGACAGCAGCGTGGCAGCATGGGGGAATGCGCCTCACAGTCGTCGGGTGTTCGGGCAGCGTGTCCGGCCCGGATTCGCCGGCGTCGGGATATCTGCTCACCGGCCCGGATATGACGCCCACCGTCATCGATTTCGGTCCGGGTGTGCTGGGCGCGCTGCAAAAGTATCTGGATCCGGGTGAGGTCGACATCTTCCTCACGCATCTGCACGCCGACCATTGTCTGGATCTGCCCGGGCTGCTGGTGTGGCGTCGGTATCACCCCAATCCGCCGTCCGGCAAGGCGGTCGTGTACGGGCCGTCGGACACCTCGCTGCGGATCGGCAACGCCTCCGCCGAAATCGGCGGTGACTGCGACGACTGGTCCGATGTCATCGATATGCGGCAGTGGTCGGTCGGCGCACCCATCGCCTTCGGCCCCGGCCACACCGTCGAGGCCCGCCGCATGTTCCATCCGCCGGAGTCCTACGGTCTGCGCATCACCACCGCCACCGGGCGCACCCTCGTCTACACCGGTGACACCGCCCTCTGCGACGAGGTGTACGAGCTGGCCCGCGGTGCGGACATCCTGCTCTCCGAGGCGTCCTGGACCCACGACCCGGCCAATCGCCCACCCGGCATTCACCTTTCGGGCACCGAGGCGGGCATGATCGCCGCCGAGGCGGGCGTCGGCGAGCTGCTGCTCACCCACATTCCCCCGTGGACCTCCCGCGAAGACGTGATCGCCGAGGCCAAGGCCGTCTTCACCGGCCCCGTCCACGCCGTGTCGCCCGGCGAGACCTTCGACATCTGACCCACTGGGTCACCGAGTCCGCCGCGCACTAGGCTGTGTCCGTGTCGAAACGAGCCGATGGCAGGGCGGACGACGAGCTCCGCGACGTACGTATCACCCGGGGATTCACCACGCATCCGGCGGGATCGGTGCTGGTGGAGTTCGGTCAGACGCGGGTGATGTGCACCGCGAGCGTCACCGACGGCGTGCCGCCGTGGCGGCGCGATTCCGGCCTGGGCTGGCTGACCGCCGAATACGCCATGCTGCCCGCCGCCACTCACACCCGCAGCGGCCGGGAATCGGTCAAGGGCAAGGTCGGCGGCCGCACCCAGGAGATCTCCCGCCTCATCGGCCGCTCGCTGCGCGCCTGCATCGACCTGTCCACCATCGGTGAGAACACCATCGCCATCGACTGCGATGTGCTGCAGGCCGACGGCGGCACCCGCACCGCCGCCATCACCGGCGCGTACGTGGCGCTCTCCGATGCCGTCACCTATCTGGCGGCGGCCGGTCAGCTCACTGATCCGCAGCCCATCTCGTGCGCCATCGCCGCGGTCAGCGTCGGCGTGGTGGACGGCCGGGTGCGGCTGGACCTGCCGTACGAGGAGGATTCGCGCGCCGAGGTCGATATGAACGTGGTGGCGACCGATACCGGCACCCTGGTCGAGATCCAGGGCACCGGTGAGGGCGCGACCTTCCCGCGCTCCACCCTCGACAAGCTGCTCGACGCCGCGCTGGCGGGCTGCGAGCAGATCTTCGCCATCCAGAAGGAGGCGCTCGCGCTGCCGTATCCGGGTGTGCTGCCGGAGCCGGAGGAGAAGAAGAAGTGAGCCGCCGCGTGCTGGTCGCCAGCCGCAATGCCAAGAAGCTCGCGGAGCTGCGCCGCATTCTCGACGAGGCGGGTATCGCGGGCATCGAGATCGTCGGCCTGAACGACGTGCCGCCCTACGACGAGGCTCCCGAGACCGGCGCGACCTTCGAGGAGAACGCCCTCGCCAAGGCCCGCGACGGTTTCGCCGCCACCGGATTGCCCTGTGTCGCGGACGATTCCGGTATCGCCGTGGACGCGCTGAACGGTATGCCGGGTGTGCTGTCGGCACGCTGGTCCGGTGTGCACGGCGATGACGAGGCCAACAACCGGCTGCTGCTGGCCCAGCTCGGCGACGTGCCCGACGAGCGCCGCGGCGCGCGCTTCGTCTCCGCCTGCGCCCTGGTCGGCGACGGCGTCGAAGAGGTGGTGCGCGGCGAGTGGCCGGGCGTCATCAACCGAAAGCCGCTGGGTGACGGCGGTTTCGGCTACGACCCGCTGTTCGTCCCGGACGGCGGCACGGTCAGCGCGGCCGAACTCACCCCCGCCGAGAAGAACGCGGCGTCCCACCGCGGCCGCGCCCTGCGGCAGCTCCTCCCCGCCCTGGCGGCCCTGTCCGGGGCCTGAGCGCGGAGACGGCTCACAGACCGAAGGTGGTCTTCACCTCTCGGGTGCGCCTGTGCTCGAACACGAAGGAGAGGAAGGGAATGGTGCCCGCGAGGGCGGTGGCGAAGGTGGTCATGGGCTGCCAGCGGGCCTTGATCCCGAGGTCGATGGTGAAGACCAGGTAGAGCATGTAGAAGATGCCGTGGATCTGACCGATGTAGAACAGCCACTCGGGAGCGGTGCTGGAATCCTCCAGCAGCACGTACTTGTAGATCATCTCGCCGGTGAGGACGAGCAGCCACAGGCCGGTGATCCAGGCCAGTACCCGGTAGCGCAGCAGCGCGCCGCGGATCTTCTCGGGTGCCGCGGCTCCGGCGGGGCGGGGCGCCAGGGTGGGGGTGTCGGCGGAGTTGTCGCGGGTGCTCACCCGGCGCTCCTCTCGGTGTCGGGGCGCATGCCCGCACCGCGCATCTGCTCCTCGATATCGCGGGCGTGCAGGTCGGCCAGGTACTGGTTGTATTCGGCGAGGACGGGGTCCTCGTCGCGGGCGGCGGTGGGGCGCTCCGGCAGCAGGCCCGCCGGTATTTCGCGCGGTCCGGACCGCGCGGCGCGCCACGTCGCCAGGACGCCCCGGATACCGCCGCGTGCATCGGTGGTCTCGGTCCGCGGCGTCGGCTCGGATCGGTCGTCGGCCTCGGACCCGGCTTCGGCGTCGCGTTCCAACCGCACGAAGCGGAAATACGCCCACAGCGCGAACCCGGCGAACAGCGGCCACTGCAGGGCGTAACCGAGGTTCTGCGCGGTGCCGTTGCCTGACTCGAATCGCGTCCACTGCCAGTAGCCGAGCCCCAGACAGGCCACGGCCGTCACGACCACCAGGATGATGAGCGCCGGGCGGCGGTGGGGAGCGGACACGCCCTCCACGGTACCCGCCTACTACGCACCCCGTAGTAGGCAGGTGGCGCAGCGGACACCGTGCCCGGGATCAGAACTTGTAGGTGACGCCGGTGAGACGCTCGGACTCCTCCCACAGCCGCTTCCAGAGTTCCCGATTCTGCGACAGGCGGCTGGAGGGCGAGGGCTCGACCGGCCCCTGGCTGCCGAACAGGCGGGTCGGACCCCAGTACACGGTGGGGTCGGCGTCGGGCATGGTGGCCGCGAAGAGGGAGGAGTGCGCGGCGCGGGCGGGGGAGTGGCCGATCATACGGACGAAGGGCTTGGAGATCTTGTCCAAGGGGGTCTCGGTGCGCGCGAACAGATCGGTGGCCGAGACGCCGGGGTGCACGCCGTAGGAGCGCTTGGCGGAGCCGGATTCGCTCAGGCGGCGTTGCAGTTCGCGGGCGAACATGAGGTTCGACAGCTTGGACTGCGCGTAGGCGAGGTTGCGCTGGTAGCGGCGGTGCTCATAGTTGAGGTCGTCGATCCACAGCTTGGGGGTCTGCCGGTGCGCGATGGAGGCCAGCGTGACCACCCGGTCGCCGATCCGGTCGAGCAGCAGCCCGGTCAGTGCGAAGTGCCCGAGATGATTGACGCCCCACTGGGTTTCGAATCCGTCCCGGGTGCGCGAGAACGGAATGTTCATCAGGCCCGCGTTATTGATGAGCACGTCGAATTCGCCGCTGTTGTCGGCGAATCGGCGTACCGAACTCAGATCGGCGAGATCCAGTTCGGCGACCCGCACATCGCCGGGGATGCGGTCGGCGATCTCCGCTGCCTTGGCGGTATTGCGGCAGGCCATGATGACTGTGGCACCCTTGCTCGCGAGGACCGTGGTGGTCTGCTCGCCGATGCCGCCGTTGGCTCCGGTGATCACGACAGTACGTCCGGACTGGTCCGGGATCTCGCTGGGCTTCCACGCCATGGGTCAGACCTCACTGGGGGTTCCGATTCGATGTGGGGCCGCCGACAGCGGCCCACACTCGACCTTACTCCAGAGTAAGTTTCATGGGTAGACGCGAGCCGCCAAATTGGCGGGACGGGCCGTCAGCGGCTGCCGATGGGCTGGCCGAAGGCGGCGGCGAGGGTGGTGCCGACGGTCTCGCCCCAGATCTGCCAGGTGACCGGGTCGAGGGTCATGGAACCGACATCGGTGGTCCGGCACCCGGGGCTGGCGGGGACTCCGGCGAAGCGATCTTTCAGCCAGAGCAGGGCGCGGGGCGCGGCGATGGGGTCGAGGGTCAGGTGTTCGCTGAAGTGGTCGCGGGTGTAGTCGACGCTCGCGTTCGGATCGGCGCAGTAGGTGTCCACCAGGTCGTTGACCGGGCCGACGGGGATGAGCCAGTCCATATTGGCCTGATACAGGAACAGCGGCATCTCCGGAACCGCCCGGCCCATCCGGGTCGCGTCGAGCACGTCCAGCACCCCCTGGTCCTGGAAGGGATCGGCGTCGAGCATGCCGAGATTGTTCGCGAACGGCAGCAGGTAGGACTGGTAGCTCGCACACAGCTGATCCTTGATCGCCAGCAGTCCGCGCCCGAGCGGATTGATGTGCCGCTCCAGGAAATTCGCCAGCTGCGGGTACTCTCGCGACACTCCCAGCACGGCCGCCAGAATGAGTCCGGAGGACAGGTTTCCGTTGGCCAGTCGCAGTGCCGCCGCCAGATCGGCGGGCACGCCGCCGTAGGCCGCGCCGACCACATTCAGCTCCGGTGCGTAGTCGGCCTGCGATTCCGCGGCGTGCCCGGTGGCGATGGCTCCGCCCGAGTAACCCATGAGCCCGACCCGGGTCGCCGTCCCCGGCAACTCCATGGGTGCGAATCGTTGCGCCGCCCGAATGCCGTCGAGGGTGATGTGCGCCGCCAAAGGACCTGCGGCATAGGCGGAATCGGGCCCCTGGTGATCCGGCACCACGGCGGCCCAGCCCTGCGCCAGCGCGGCCTGCACCTCCAGGAACTGCGCGGGCACCAGCAGTGAGCCGGTGATCGGCGCGGGCACCGAGCCCATTTGCAGCTGATAGGAGGGCATGCAGTAGTTGCCGGTGGAGTCCTCGGCGATCTGATACGAGAACAGCGGCCGGTCGGCGACGTGGCCGCGCGGCTTCATCACGGTCGCCACGGCCGCGATCGGTTCGCCGCGCGAATCGCTGGACCGGTAGGACAGCTGCCAGGCGTCGATGTTCACCGGCAGGAGCGACAGGTTGGCGAGGTTGACCTGTCGGGCCGCGATGATGTCGCCGGGCTGTTTGTCGCGGTAGGTCTCGGGCGCGGGCCGGTAGAAGTCCGGATCGAAGCCGGGCGGCAGCGGTAGCTGCGGGAAGGGCAGAGCCGGACGGACCGGAACTTCGACCGGCTGGGCCGGCGGGTCCGGGACGGGGTCGGCCGCCGCCGTCCCGGACAGCGCCAGCGGCAGCGCCGCCGCGATGGCGGCGACGGCGACCAGCGTTTTCGATGCGCGGATGCGGGGTGGTGCCACGGTGAACCTCTCTGAGCGGGCTCATGTGAGTCCGCTTGGTCTCAAAAGTGGGTTCGAGTATGCACCAGCCATGACGCGGGTCACAAGAGCGCCTGGTCATGATGTGACCCAGACGGGTGTGACCTACCCCAGCAGATCCGCGAGCAGTGCGCTGCGTCCCGGCTGTCGCAGCGTCCGCATCGCCTTGGCCTCGATCTGCCGCACTCGTTCCCGCGACACCCCGAAGATCCGGCCGACCTCCTCCAGGGTGCGCGGTTCACCGGTGTCGAGCCCGTACCGCAGCGCGAGCACCTGCGCCTCCCGCTCGGGCAGCGTCCGCAGCGCCTTGGCCAGTTGCTCGCGCAGGGCGCCCGAGGTGACGGTCTCCGACGGATCCGGGGCCTGGTCGGCGATGAGCGCACCCAACTCCGCATCATCCTCGCCCACCGGCGTGTGCAGCGAAATCGGTTCTCGCCCTTGGCGCATGAGCTCACGCACCCGCTCGGGTTCCAGTTCGAGTTCGGCCGCGATCTCCGCGGCGGTGGCCTCGCGCCCGAGTTGCTGTGACAGCATCCGCCCGGTGCGCACCACCCGGTTGAGCACCTCCGAGACGTGCCCCGGCAGTCGGATGGTGCGGCTGCGGTCGGCCAGCGCACGCCCGATGGACTGCTTGATCCACCAGGTCGCGTAGGTCGAGAACTTCAGTCCCCGTTCGTGTTCGAACTTCTCGACCGCCCGCATCAGCCCGAGTGTGCCCTCCTGGACGAGATCCAGCAGCGACCATCCGGCCGGAACCGGATAGTGCTTGGCGATGGAGACCACGAGTCGCAGATTGGCCCGGACCATGTGGTCCGCCGCGCGGCGGCCGTCGGGACCGCCACGCGCGATGCGCGCACCCAACTCGTACTCCTGTTCGGCGGTGAGCAGGGCCGTGCGCCCGATCGTGCGCAGGTAATCCCGGACGGCATCGGTGCTGATGGAAGCGGTGCTGACGGTCGCGGCGCGGTGGTTCATGACGACAAACTTAGATCAGACCTAAAAATATGTCAACATCGAATTTATGACGAGATCGGATATGCTGGTCGGTATGAGCACACGGACTTCGACTCCGACGGCGGCCCCGCTCGGCCTCCGGGAGCGCAAGAAGCTGCAGACCAGGCAGAACATCTCCGATACCGCCACCCGCCTGTTCCTGGAACGCGGCTTCGACCCGGTGACCATCGCCGAGATCGCCGCGGCGGCCGACGTCGCGAAGATGACCGTCACCAACTACTTCCCCCGCAAGGAAGACCTCGTCCTGGATCTGCACGACGAGTTCGTGAGCGGACTCGCCCGCACCGTGCGGGAGCGGCGCGCGGGTGAATCCGCCCTGGCCGCGCTGCGAAGCGCCTACCTCGCCGACGCCGCCGCCCGGAACCCGGTGGTCGGCTTCTCCGGCCTGGAGTTCGCCCGCCTCATCACCGGCAGCCCGGCCCTGGTGGCTCGGTTGCGGGAATTTCACGAGGAGCGCGAGCGCGCCCTCGCCGAGACCTTGGCCGCGGAGACCGGCGTGGACGGCGCGGTCGACATCACGCCGCGGATCGCCGCCGCTCAACTCGGCGGCGTGCACCGGGCACTGTTCGAAGAAACCTTGCGCCGCACGCTGTCCGGTGAGGACGACGACACTGTCGCCACCGCGATCCTCGGCTGTATCGGCACCGCCTTCGATCTGCTGGAGCCGTCGCTGGGGAACTACGCCGTGCGCGCCGCCTGATACCGGTGTATTAGCCGTGTCGTTGCTGTAGATCGGTCGCGCCGCCTCGGATACTGGGCCGATGACCGGTGCCAGCGTGGCCGCGCCCCCGTCCGTGAGCCGAGCCGGTGTGAACCTCGTCTTCGCGACGGTGGTGCTCGGCATGCTCATGGCGGCGCTGGACCAGACCATCGTGTCCACCGCCCTGCCCACCATCGTCGCCGACCTGGGCGGCGCGGGCCATATGGCCTGGGTGGTGACCGCCTACCTGGTGACCGAGGCCATCGCGACCGCGCTGGCGGGCAAGTTCGGCGACCTGTTCGGCCGCAAGCTGGTGTTCCAGGTGAGCGGCGCGATCTTCATCCTCGGCTCGATCGTCGCCGGCATGGCGCAGGACATGACCCTGCTCATCGTGGCGCGCGGCATCCAGGGCGTCGGCGCGGGCGGGCTCATGGTCACCTCCATGGCCCTCATCGCCGATGTGATCCCCCTGCGCGAACGCGGCAAGTACCAGGGCGCGCTGGGTGCGGTCTTCGGCCTGACCACGGTGCTCGGCCCGACACTGGGCGGCCTGTTCACCGACCATCTGAGCTGGCGGTGGTGCTTCTACGTGAACGTGCCGCTGGCCGTGCTCATGATCCTCATGGCGGCCCGCTTCATTCCGACGCTGCGCGCCGAGGTGAAACCGATCGTCGACTATCTCGGCATCGCGCTGGTCGCCATCGGCGTCACCTGTCTGATCCTCGGATTGGAATGGGGCGGACAGGAATACGCGTGGGGATCGCCCACCATCATCGGCCTGTTCGTCGGTGCGGCGGTGGCGCTGGCGGCCTTCGTCGCGGTGGAGTTGCGGGCCGAGGAGCCGATGCTGCCCATGCACCTGTTCCGCAGCAATGTCTTCACCGTGTGCTCGGTGCTGAGCTTCATCGTGGGTTTCGCCATGCTCGGCGCGATGACCTTCCTGCCCGCCTTCCTCCAGTACGTCATGGGCGTTTCGGCCACCGCGTCCGGACTGCGCACGCTGCCACTGGTGGTCGGCCTCTTCGCCACCTCGATCTTCTCGGGTGTGGTGGTCGGCCGCACCGGCACGTACAAGATCTTTCCCATCCTCGGCACCGCGGTGATGGCGGTCGGCCTGTTCCTCATGTCGACGATGGACGAGAACACCGGATTCTGGGAGCAGTCGGCGTACATGATGATCCTGGGTCTGGGCATCGGCCTGACCATGCAGGTGCTCACCATCGTCGTGCAGAACACCGTGCCGTACGCCGATCTGGGCACCGCCACCTCCGGGGTGACCTTCTTCCGGACCATCGGCAGCGCCTTCGGCACCACGGTGTTCGGCACCCTGTACACCAATCAGCTCACCCCGAACATGGCGGCGGCGCTGGAGGAGGCGAAAGTCGTTTCTCCGCAGGTCGCTTCGAATCCGGAGGCGCTGTGGCGGCTGCCGTTCACCGAGATCGCGCCGATCGTGCACGCCTACGCCGAATCCATCGGCTATGTGTTCCGCTGGGTGGTGCCGGTGGCGGTGCTCGGCTTCCTGGTGGCGTGGCTGCTCAAACAGGTTCCGCTGCGCGACAGCGTGCGCGCCGAGGCATCGGATGTGGGCGGCGGCTTCTCGGTGCCGGACTCCCCGGATCGCCTGGTGCAGTTGGAGAACGCCGTCGCGCGGGTGATCCGCGGCCTGCGCGAGGACGCCGTCCCCACACCGCGGATCGCGGCCGCGGCGGGCAGTTCGCTCACCCCGGACGAGGCGTGGGCACTGGGACAGGTCCGGCTGTACGAGCGGCTGCGCGGGGCCGCGACGCTCACGGATATCGCTCGCACGCACTGGATCCCGCCGGAAGTGATCGCCCCGCTGTACGAGCGGGCGCGACGGCACGGCCATCTCGAGATCGACGGCGACCGGCTGACCCTCACCGACACCGGCCGGATCGAAGCCGAGCGGATCAAAGGGGCGTGGCGCGCCTGGCTCGACACCCAACTGGTGGATTGGGATCTCAGCGACCCCGACGATCGCGCCCTGCTGGACCGGGCCTTGGACAATATCGCCACCAAGCTGCTGGACGAGGCCGATCGCCCGGATGTGCTGCCGCTGAAGACCTAGCGCACGCGGCCGTGACCCTGACGGAAAGGGCCACGGCCGCACTGCTTTCAGCGTTCAGATCCGACGGCGGTGAGAGCCCTCGATCATCCGGCTGCCGCCGCGACGGGGCGCACCGGCGCGTCCCAATCGATCCGGAACCGTTGTTCGGGTCCGAGAGTCTTCTCCGGATCCATCATCTTCACCACGAGCGGCAGCAACAGGTACATGGCCCGCCGGGCGATCGGCCCTGCCGCCTTGGTTCGGTTCATCCGCGCCACCCGGGCCGCCACGCCTTCCACCCGGGGGCGGCGCATGGCCTCGTAGGTGGCGAAGGCCGTTGTCGGATCAGCGATGTCGCGTAGACACCGAGCCAGCTCGAGCGCGCTCTCGATGGCCAGGGACGCACCCTGCCCGGAGGTGTTGCTCGGGGCGTGGATCGCGTCCCCGGTGAGCACCATCCGGCCGCGGTACCAGTGCGGCACCGACGGCATGATGTGCAGCGCGCCGGCCACCTCCAGGTCCTCGGCCCGGGTGTTCGCCGCCAGTTCCGCGCCGGGGGTGTCCTCGGCGTAGGTCTCGCGCAGTACGCGCAGCCACTCGGCGGTAGGCACCTGCCGCGCCTCGGTGAGCGACAGGTACCGGTCGTAGGGCAGGTTCGCGCCCCAGCCCACGCGTCCGTCCGGCAGCGCCCAGTACAGGTAGTACGCCTTGGTTCCGAAGGCGAAAACCACGCTGTCGGAAAGGATCTCGGCCGAGCACTCGGAGACTCCGCCGAAACCGAGCATGTGCAGGAACCTGGGCCCCGGCGCCGCGGGATCGATGATGCCCCGAACGGTGGAGCGAATGCCGTCCGCCCCGACGAGCACGTCGGCGGTCGCCGTACCGCCGTCGCCGAAGACCGCGGTCACGCCGTCGGCGTGCTCCTCGACCCGGACCAGGCGCTTGTCGTATTCGATCGGAACCCCGGCCGTGACCGCGTGATCGTGCAGTACCCGGTGCAGGTCGCCGCGATCGATCTGGCGCATCGGCTCGATATCGGCGAGCGACGGCGCGGGCACCCGCTTGCCGCCGACGCTCATGAATTGGTGCCGAATCGGCACGGCGAGTGCCCGCACGGCATCGCCGGCCCCGATGATGTCGAGTGCGGCCACCCCGTTGGGGGCCAGCCCCAGGCTGGAGCCGATGCCATAGGCGGGGCCCGGGTACGCCTCGAAGACGCGGGCGTCGATACCCGCCCTGCGGAGCGCGGTCGCGGCTACCGGGCCGGAGATGCCGCCGCCGATGACGATGGCGGTGCGAATGGGGGACATGGGTTCTCCTCGGGTGTGTCTACCCGAACCGGCTCATGCCAGGTGAACCCGGTTATCCTGTGGTTGCCAAACTCGGATCCGGTTTCACCCGTACGGGTCGGTTCGAGACGGTGTTACCCGGGCCTCGACGCAGGTGTTGCCGCACCTCGTCGGGGCTCGGTCGGTATCAGGGGCGTTCGCCCCGGACGTATCGTTCAGTTCGTGTCGGGCCTGGTCGGCTCTCCCTTCTCGATCCGGTCGTTCACCTCGGCCGTGATGTCGGCGGGGGAGGCGCCCTCGCCGTACCAGCGCCGCCACAGCTCCACCTCGGGGAAGCTGCCGTCGGCGAAGGAGTCGCGCAAGGCGCGCACCCAGGCCGCCTCGGCCTCCAGCATGGCCAGTTCGAAATCGTTCTCGACCAGGAACAGTCGCGGCAGGGTGTCGTCGTGATCGGCCAATTGCGCTCGGCCGGAGGTGATCTCGGCCTCCAGTGTGGTGAGGCGCTGTCCCAGCAGATCGATCACCTCGTCCGGGGGCAGTCCCGACATGACGGAGAGCCCGGCCACGAAGCGGCGCGGCTCGGGCTGTGGGTCGGCGATGAGTTCACGGGTCCAGTCGGCGAGTTCGGCGCGCCCGGCCGCGGTGATGCGATAGATGACGCGTTCGGGTCGGGCGCCGTCGCGTTCGCTGCCCACGACCTCGAGGAAGCCGTGCTTCTCCAGATTTCCGACGACGGTGTACAGCGATCCCCATTTGATCGCCATATCCCGGTCCTTGCCGCGGGCCTCGAGCGTGGCGGCGATCTCGTAGCGGTGCATGGGTCGCTCGACCAGGACCGACAGCACGCCCAGGGCGAGCAGATTGCCGACCTTGCGCTTGCGGGCCATCCTGACACCTCCATACTCGTAAACGAATATACGGCTACGAGTACGTACCGGCAAGCAATCACCGATTCCGCTTTCCCGGCGGCTCGCACCCCCGCTCCGGTAGCCTGCGAAGGCATGGTTGACGTGCAGCGATCCGGATCCACCCTCCGCATCACCATGAATCGCCCCGCCAAACGCAACGCCCTGTCCCACCAGCATCTGAAGGAGTTGCTGGCGGCCTTCCGAGCGGCGGGCGAGTCGGATGCCACCGGCATCGTGCTGGCCGCCGAGGGGCCGGTGTTCTCGGCCGGACACGATTTCGCCGATGTGGCGGCGCGGGACCTCGCGGGTGTGCGGGACCTGCTGCACCTGTGCACCGAACTCATGCGCACCGTGCAGAGCGTCCCCCAGGTGGTGATCGCCCGCGTGCACGCGCTGGCCACCGCGGCGGGCTGCCAACTGGTGGCCTCCTGCGACCTCTCCATCGCCGCCGACACCGCCGCCTTCGCCCTGCCCGGCGGCAAGGGCGGCTGGTTCTGCCACACCCCGGCGGTACCGGTCGCCCGCTCGGTCGGCCGCAAACGGTTCATGGAACTCGTCCTCACCGGCGACCCCGTCGACGCCGCCACCGCCGCCGAATGGGGCCTGATCAACCGCGCGGTGCCGCTCGCGGATCTGGACGCCGCCGTGGACGAACTGCTGGCCCGCGCCACCCGGGGCAGCCGCGCCAGCAAGGCGCTGGGCAAGCGCACCGTCTACGCGCAGTTGGATCGTCCGGAGGCGGACGCCTACGACATCGCGCTCGAGGCCATGGCCCAGGCATCGCAGCTCCCCGCCGCCAAGGAGGGCATGGCCGCCTTCCTCGAGAAGCGTCCGCCGGTCTGGCCGGAGTGATCATCGGTCGTCACGTCCCCTAGGGTCGGTGACATGCGCATCTTCCTGGCGGGCGCGACCGGCGTCCTCGGTGGTCGGCTGGTTCCGCTGCTCATCGCGGCGGGATATCAGGTGGCGGGTATGACGCGGTCGGCGGACAAGGCGGCCGGTTTGCGCGCCGCGGGCGCGGAACCGGTGGTCTGCGACGTGTACGACGGCGCGGCATTGACCGATGCCGTCGTCGCCTACGCTCCGGACCTGGTCATGCACCAGCTCACCGATCTGCCCGACGATCCGGCCCGGATCGCCGAGGGGCGGGGTGCGAACGCGCGGATTCGCGTCGAGGGCACCCGCAATCTGCTGGCGGCCGCCGCCGCGGCCGGAGCGCCGCGGGTCATCGCCCAGAGCGTGGCGTGGGAGTTGGGTGGTGAGGGGCAGCGGGCCGCCGAGTTCCTGGAGGAGTCGGTGCTGGCGGCCGACGGCGTGGTGCTGCGGTACGGGCAGTTCTACGGCCCCGGGACCTACTACCCCGACGGGATGCCGGACGATCCGCGCATCCACATCGACGAGGCCGCCGCTCGCACCCTGCTCGCGCTCGACCTGACACCGGGTGTCTACCGCCTGGTGGACGGCGCGGCCCGCGATATCGAACCCGCCGAGTAGTGTCCGATCCGGCTACGCCGCGATATCGGCTGCGGCGCGCGCGAATTCGCGGACCGCGGTGATCTCACCGGCGGTGCGCCACAGCAGCGCCCAGCGCACCGGCGGTGCGTCGCGGATGGGGACGAACGCCACGTCGGGCCGGGCGTTGTAGCGGCGCGCGTGCGCCCCGATCGGGAAGACGCCCTGCCCCGCGGCCACCAGGGTGAGCAGTTCGCTGTAGGTGGCGGCGGTGGGTCCGGCCGGAATCGGATGGCCCGCGGGCGTGGCCGGGGGAGTGCGGATATCGCGGATGGCCGCGGGGATCTCGGGCGGCAGCCGCAATACGGTGACCCGCGCCAGATCGGCCAGGGTGATCGCGGTGCGGTCGGCGAAGGGGTGGGCGGCCGGCACCGCCAGCAGGCGCGCCTCGGTGACGAGGTCGGGTCCGGCGGTGATGCCCTCAGCCGGGAACGGCACCATATCCAGCGCCATATCGATCTCTCCCGCGTGCAGCCACGGGATCACCTGTGCCGGTTGGGCTTCGCGCAGCCGCACCGCGACATCGGGCAGGCGTGCGCGGAACAGTTCGGCGGCGCGCACCAGCAGCTGTCCGGTCGCCGCGTCCACGAAGGCGACCTCCAAAGTGCCGGCGCGGCCGCGGCCGGTGTCCATCGTGCGGCGCACGGCGGTGGTGACGCGATCCCAGGCCGGGCGCAGTTCGGCGTACAGTTCCCGCCCGGCCGGTGTCGTCCGCACCCGGCGGCTGCTGCGCTCGAACAGCGGAACCCCCAGTCGCCGTTCCATTTTCGCGATGGTCTGGCTCACCCGCGCGGTGGTGACGCGCAGCCGTTCGGCGGTGCGGCCGAAATGCAGCTCCTCGGCGAGGACGAGGAACGTCTCGAGTTCGTGCCGCTCCAGCATGCCGGGCCATCTCCTCGATCGTTAATCCAGGCTTGATGATCATTGCGCAGGTGCTCATTGTTCCCGATCGCGTGGCGAGCGAAGTTGTAGGTGTCCGATAAACGCTCCACCAGGAGGAACCATGTACGTCACCGAGACCCGCGCCCTCGCCGCCGACACCGCCGAGGCCACCGTTCGTGAACTCGCCGACCGGGCCGAGATTCTGGATGCGCTGTACCGATTCGGTCTCGGCCAGGATCTCCAGGACAAGGAGCTGTTCGCCTCGGCCTTCGCCGTGGACGCCGAACTCGACTTCCAGCCGGCCGCCGCGGCGTGGGGTGGCGTCGTCCCGCTCATGACCGGTCGCGACGCCATCGTCACCACCATCCTCGACGGCTTCGTCGGCCGCGTGGACACCACCCATCAGGTCACCAATCCACGCATCGTCGTCGACGGTGACACCGCACGCCTCACCGCCCTGGTGGAGGCGCAGCATCTGCTCACAGTCGAGCACGACACCTTCGCCCTGCTGAAGAACCTCTACGACGTCGAGCTGGTGCGAGATGGCGGACGCTGGCTGCTGCGGCGCATCCGCATCGACAATGTCTGGTACCAGGGTGATCCGCGCGCGATCTTCGGCGCGTGAGCACGGCTCGGCGAATGCCATTGCGCTAATTTCTCGCAAACGCATGCAATAGATATTCAGCTGGAATATTAGCGTTGGGATCTGTTGCCTCTGTCTTGCAGCAAATCTGTGTAGCGTCTGGGGGAAGAGCTTTTCGGATCACTGGAGCAGGTGTTTGGAACCGAGGGAGTCTCAGCAATGGCAGGCGGCACACAGGGGCGCGGCCCCCGGGAGACCGAGGGCATGCTCGGCGTGTCCGCCAACGGTGCCGTACCGCCGCGTGCCGTCGGTCTCATGGTCGCGGCGGCGCTGGTGCTCACCTTCGCCGTCCTCGGCGGCAATCCGCTGACCTGGTTCGAGGGCAGTCACGGTCGGACCGAGGAGGGCACCGTGCCCCCGGCGTCGAGTGCGACGCGGACCGCCCCCGCCGAACCCGCCCGCTCGCCCGCCGAGGCCCCGCCCGCTCCGGCCCCGCCTCCCGCTCCGGCCCCGCCTCCCGCTCCGGAACCGGCTCCCGCGCCGGAACCGGCTCCCGCGCCGGAACCGGTCTACGTGGAACCGGCGCCCGAGCCACCGCCCGCCCCCGAACCGGCTCCCGCACCCCCGCCGCCCCCGCCCCCGCCGCCACCGGTCCCGGAGGTGCTGGTGCCGTTCCTGCCGCCGTGGCTGGTGCCCCCGCCGCCCCCGCCGCCCGCCCCGTAGTCCGGGCGGCCGCGCATCGAAGGAGTCCAGGTATGACCGAAGGACACAGCGATGGTGACATCACACCGCGCGCCCTCGCGGTGGTCGTGGTGATCGCGGGCGTGCTGGTGCTCGCCGTCGCGGCGGGCATGCTGCTCACCGGTCGCGACGACACGCGAACGGGCGGTGAGCGAATCCCCGCGAGCGTGCCCGCGCCGTCCACGACCGCGGTCGCGCCGACGACCACCGCGTCGGCCCCGGAACCCGCACCCACCGTGCGGATTCCCACCCCGGTGGCGCCGCCGATAGACCTGGCCGACCGTCGCGTGGGTGACGACTGCACGCGCGACAATGTCATCTCGGCGTGGGAGTTCCGGGACGGCGACTGGGTCTGTGTGCCCAAGCCGCCGGGCACCGAGAACTACATTCCGGCCGAGGCGGTGTACCCGAATCGCTGACCGCGCGTCAGATTCCGGAGATCCCGGCGAGCTGGCCGATGCCGTAGGTGACGGCCATGGCCAGCGCACCGCCGATCACCACGCGCAGCACCGCGCGGCGCGGGTTGCCGCCGCCCAGCCGCGCACTCACCGAACCCGTGATGGCCAGTGCCACAACCACTGCCGCGAAGGTAACCGGAATCCGCCATGACACCGGCGGCAGCAGGATGGCCAGCAGCGGCAGCAGCGCGCCGACGGTGAACGCCACGGCCGAGGAGAGCGCGGCCTGCCACGGATTGGTGAGTTCGTCGGGGTCCAAACGCAGTTCGGCCTCGGCGTGCGCGGCGAAGGCGTCGTGGGCGGTGAGTTCCTCGGCGACCTTGCGCGCGGTCTCCGGTGAGAGTCCCTTGGCCTGGTAGATCTCGGTGAGTTCGGCGAGTTCGTAGTCCGGCTGCTCGGCCAGTTCGCGTTTCTCCTTGGCCAGCAACGCCTTCTCGGAGTCGCGCTGGGTGCTCACCGAGACGTACTCACCGGCCGCCATGGAGATCGCCCCGGCGGTGAGTCCGGCGACGCCCGCGGTGAGGATATTGGTGGCGTCCGTGGTCGCCGCCGCGACGCCCACCACCAGACCGGCGGTGGAGACGATGCCGTCGTTGGCGCCGAGCACCCCGGCCCGCAGCCAGTTGAGCTTGGACGCGAACCCCTCGCCGTGCGGTTCGTGCGGGTGTGCCGGCGTCCCGGTTGTCTGGTCCACGACCGCAGCCTAAGTGATTCCTCCTATGAATCAAGCGAGGTAAAGCTCTCCTTTCCGGGGATGCACCGGATTAGCTGCGAAACTGGACAGTATGGCCCGCTTCTGTCTGCGTCACTGGTCCACGCTCGTTCCCCTCTTCGCCGCCCTGGTGCTGGCGGTTTCCTGGGGTCGCGATCTGAACGGGGCAGCGGTGATTCTGGTGAGCGCGGCCCTGATAGGGGCGGTGCTGTCGGCGGTGCATCACGCCGAGGTGGTCGCGCACAAGGTGGGCGAACCGCTGGGCGCGCTGGTGCTCGCGGTCGCCGTGACGGTCATCGAGGTCGGCCTGATCGTCACGCTCATGATCTCCAGCGGTGACAAGGCGGCATCGCTGGCCCGCGACACCGTCTTCGCGGCGGTGATGATCACCTGCAACGGCATCGTCGGTCTGTCGCTGCTGGTGGGTGCGTTGCGGCGGCGGGTGGCGGTCTTCAATGCCGAGGGCACCGGCGCGGCGCTGGCCACGGTGGCGACCCTGGCCACCCTGTGCCTGGTGCTGCCGACCTTCACCACCAGTGAGCCGGGTCCGGTGTTCTCGGGTGGGCAGTTGGCCTTCGCGGCGGTGGCCGCGCTGGTGCTCTACGGCGTCTTCGTCATGGTCCAGACGGTCCGGCATCCGGACGATTTCCTGCCGGTCGAGGGCGGTCCTGCCGCCGTCGTTCACGATGAGCACGCGGAGCCGCCGACCGGTGGGCGGGCGCTGGCCAGCCTGGGCCTGTTGCTGCTGGCCCTGGTCGGCGTGGTCGGTCTGGCCAAGACCGTGTCCCCGAATATCGAATCCGCCATCGCGTCGGCCGGGCTGCCGCAGTCCGCGGTCGGTGTGGTGATCGCCCTGCTGGTGCTGCTGCCGGAGGCGCTCGCGGCGGTGCGGTCGGCCCGGCGGGGCCGGGTGCAGATCAGCATGAATCTGGCGCTGGGCTCGGCCATGGCCAGTATCGGGCTGACGATTCCGGCCATCGCGCTGGCCTCGATCTGGATCGAGGGGCCGCTCATGCTGGGTCTCGGCGCCACCCAGATGGTGCTGCTGGCGCTGACGGTGGTGGTCGGCGCGCTCACGGTGGTGCCCGGCCGGGCCACGCTGCTCCAGGGCTGTGTGCATCTGGTGGTGTTCTCCGGCTTCCTGTTCCTGGCCGTCAGCCCTTGAGGTTCACGAGGTCCAGCGGTACACCTGTCCGTCGCGTAGCTCGTAGGCGCGGGCGGGTGGTGTCGAATCGCCGTTGTGCGGACGTCCGGCGAGCATGGCCATCACCCGGGTGCGGCCCCGGGTGATGTGGCCGCTCTCGGACCAGTGCACGTAGGGGTGAACGAGTTTCGCGAATGTGGTCCAGTCGTCGGCTTCGATGGCCCCCAGGATCGCGGTCACTGTCTGATCCACACCGTCAGTGAACTCCTCCCAGCGGTGCGGGGGAGCCGATTCACGCGAATTCGTACGGCGCTGAGCACGGCCATCGCGATTGCTGACAGTTCACTTACTGCGCGGCCGAGGCATGACCGAGGGCTCCGAAACCTCGATGCCGGCGGTTCGCCGGGGCGGTGATATCCGCCACAGCGATAGCTGTTACCGCTGATAACAGGTTTCAGAACACGCCTTAACATGCGGATATAGTCTCTTGACCTGGGGGTCGACGTTGATACCGGCCGGTAGCTTGGCGGTGTCGGTCACACCGTAATCCGATTTGTTGTAACTGCCCGTAACCATTAGCTTTGATGGCAGGCAGTGTTGCCGATCACGGAGAAGAATGATTTGAAGCCCGACACCCGGTCGCTACCGACCCCATCCGCCGCACGGATCGTGCGCGACAACTTCTCCGGAACCGTCGTGTCCTCCCTGCGTACCTTCGGACGGGCCGCCGGTATCGCCCAGGAGACCGTCACCGGAGCGGTGAGCGATATCGCGCGCGGGCAGTTCCAGTGGCGGGAGGCCATCATCCAGGCGTGGCGGCTCATCACCGTCACCGCGCTGCCCGCGATCCTCATCGCCATCCCCTTCGGCGTCATCGTCTCGGTGCAGGTCGGCAATATCATCCACACCCTCGGCGCGGATTCGCTGCTGGGCGCGGCGGGCGGGCTCGGCGTCATCAAGCAGGGCGCTCCGCTGGCCACCGGCTTCCTGCTCGGCGGCGCGGGCGCGGCGGCCATCGCCGCCGACCTGGGGGCGCGCACCATCCGCGAGGAGATCGACGCGCTGAACACCATGGGCATCAGCCCGATTCACCGGCTGGTCATCCCGCGCATGGTGGCCATGCTGTTCGTGGCCCCGCTGCTGAACATCCTCATCATCTTCGTCGGCGTCCTCGCCGGATACGCGGTCGCGGTCGGCGGCCAGAACGTCACGCCGGGCAGCTACTGGGCCACCTTCGGCTCCTTCGCCACCACCGCCGACGTGTGGGTGTCGCTGGTGAAGGCGGTCATCTTCGGCTTCCTGGTGGTCGTCATCGCCTGTCAGCGCGGACTCGAGGCCAAGGGCGGCCCGCGCGGTGTGGCCGACGCCGTGAACGCCGCGGTGGTGCTCTCGGTGGTGTCCATCGTCGTGGTGAACCTGGTCGCCACCCAGATCACCGCCATGTTCCTGCCCACGAGGCTGGCATGACCACATCGACCTACGTCCCCAAGGGACTCGGCTGGTTCGCGCGCTTCTATCGCCGCCGCGGGCTGATTCTGCGCCGCATCGAGAATCTCGGCTTCGTGCTGGCCTTCGTCTGGCAGGTGCTGTCGTCGATTCCGTTGACGCTGCAGCGCTATCGCGACGAGACCATGCGCGCCATCACCAATATGACCTGGGGCCGCGGCTCGGTCATCGTGGGCGGCGGCACCGTCCCCATGATGATCGTGCTCGGCCTGGTCATGGGCGCGTCGGTGGCGGTGGAATCGTTCGCCACCCTGGACATGCTCGGCATGGGACCGGTGACCGGTCTGGTGTCGGCCTACGCGACCACGCGCGAACTCGCGCCCATCGCGGCCGCGATCGGCTTCGCCGCGCAGGCGGGCTGCCGGATGACCGCCGAGATCGGCTCCATGCGCATCTCCGAGGAGATCGACGCCATCGAATCGCTCGGCCTGCGCTCGGTGCCGTTCGTGGTCACCACCCGCGTGCTGGCCGGTGCGGTCGCCATCATCCCGACCTTCCTGATCGCGCTCATCCTGTCGTACCTGTCCTGCCGCGGCCTGATCACGCTGGTGCACGGGTCCGCCGCGGGCGTGTACGACCACTATTTCTTCCAGTTCGTCACCGGATTCGACGTGATCGCGGCGGTGATCAAGGTGGCCATCTTCGCCACCGTGGTCATCCTCATCCACTGCTACTACGGGTTCTTCGCCACCGGCGGCCCGGAGGGCGTGGGCATCGCGTCGGGTAAGGCGGTGCGGGCCAGCTCCGTGGCGATCGTCGCCATCGACATGGTGCTGTCCATCGCGCTGTGGGGCTTCAACTCGGCGATCACGTTCACGGGGTAGGGATGCCGAATTACGGAATGCCCGGGGTCGCGGTGGACCGCGGCCGGGCGATGAAGGTGGGAGCCGTCGCGGTCGCGGTGGTGCTGGCCGTGACCGCGGCCTGGTACGGGATTCGCGCCATGACCGCCGATACGGGACTGCGCATCTCGCTGCACACCGAGCAGATCGGTGACGGCGTGCTGGCGGGCACCCAGGTGCGCCTGGACGGCGTGCTGGTCGGCAAGGTCGTGGAGATCACGCCCGCCGCGCGCGGCACCCAGCGCATCGCCCTGCAGCTCGACGAGTCGCGGTTGTACGGTCTGGACGACTCGCTGCTGGTCGACTACGCGCCGCAGAATCTGTTCGGCATCAGCGAGATCGAGCTGCGCCGTGGGGCGGGCGGCGCGCCGCTGCGCACCGGCACCGAGATCGACCTCACCGGCGCCGAGTCGGCGGCCGTCTACGACGCCACCATGGGTTCGCTGCTGCGCAGTATGTCGCAGGTCGGCGATACGGTGCTGACTCCGCAGCTGGCCACGGTCATCGCGCAGGTCGCGGCCGACGTGGAGGCGTTCACGCCGCTGGCGCAGGCCATCGTGACCGCCTCGCGCACCGTGGTGGACAACCAGAAGATGCCGCCCTCGCAGCTGTTCGGCAATCTCGGCCCGGCCTTCGACGGCGGTGGCCGGTTCGCGGGCGCGGCGGTCGAGGTGGTCGACGTGATCCGCAGTATCGAACGGCTGCAACAGGATCGCGAATCCTACGACCACGGGGTGGACATCGTGGTGAACAAGCTGCTGCCCACCCTGTCGGAAACGCTGGGGCAGGCCGGAACCCAGCTCTCGGCCACCACCGACACCCTCGCCGCCATCCTGTCGGTGCTGGCGCGGATGGTGCCCGCGCCGCAGCGCACCGCCGCCGAGCTGACCGAACTGCTGCACCGGCTGCGCGCCGCCATGCCGGACACCCCGAACGGTCCGGTGCTGAATGTCGAAGTGGATCTGCGCGGCGTGCCCGCCGTGGCGGTGCCGCTCCTGGGTGCGGGAGGTGGCCGATGAAGGTGGGGGCCGCCGCCTGGCGGCTGGGACTGTTCGCGGTGGTGATCGTGGCCGTGCTGGCCATGGTCATCCAGCTCATCGAACGGCCCGTCGCGGGCGAGACCGAGGCGCACGACGCGCTGTTCACCGATGCCAACGGCCTCAAGGTGGGCGATGACGTGCGCATGTACGGCGTGCAGGTGGGCAAGGTGCGCAGCATCGACCTGGACGGCACCCGGGCGCGCGTGCGCCTGACCGTCAAGACCGACGCGGCCATCTACGACAACAGCAAGCTGGCCATCCGCTACCAGAACCTGACCGGTCAGCGCTACATCGACCTGCAACAGCAGCCGCGGCCGGGGGTGCGCCTGCCCGCCGACGCCACCGTCGGCGTCGAGCAGACGGTGCCGTCCTTCGACGTCACCAGCCTGTTCAACGGCCTGCGTCCGGTGCTGGCCACCATTTCCCCCGAGGCGATCAACCAGTTCACCGCCAGCATGGTGGCGGTGATCGAGGGTGACGGCAGCGGCGTCGGCCCGGCCCTGGACGCCATCGGCCAACTCGCCTCCTATGTGGACAACCGCCAGCAGGTGATCGGCACCCTGATCCGCAATATGTCTGAGCTGTCGGACAAGGTCGGCGGCCGGGTGCACCACCTGGTGCCGCTGCTGGCCCGACTCTCGGACATCTTCGAATCGTTGCGCGAGAACATCGGCGGCCTGGCGCAATTCGCGGTGACCGCGCCGTCGGTGCTGGCCCCCGTCGACTCGCTGCTGCGCACCCTGGGCCTGGCCGAGGGCAATGACGTGGACGAGCTGATCCGTCGGCTGTTCCCCGATCCGCAGGAGGCGGTGGCGGTGTTCGGGCGGCTGCCCGCGGTGCTGGCCGCCGCGGACGCCGCGCTGCCGTCGGCCTCGGGCTGGACACCGCAGTGCAGTAGGGGAACCGCGGAGCTGCCGGGTCTGCTCCAGGTGCTGGTTTCCGGACAGCGGGTGGTGTTGTGCAACGGATGAGACTGTCGAGCCTGCTGCCCCGCGAGAGCAGGGTCATCGACGACCACACCCGCAAGCGCCGGGAGCTGCGCCGCGGCGTCGTCGGCGCGATCCTGCTCGCCATCTGCCTGCTGGCGGTGGGCGCGCTGTACGTGGTGCCGTTCGGAAAGCACACCTACACCGCGGAATTGACCGAGGCACAGTCGGTGAAGGCCGGTGACGATGTGCGCATCGCCGGCATCTCGGTCGGCGAGGTGGAATCGCTGGAGCTGAAGCCGGACCGGGTCGTCATGCGCTTCACCGTGAATTCCAATGTGTTCGTGGGTGATCAGACCTCGCTGGACATCCGCATGCTCACCGTGGTCGGTGGCCATTACGTGGCGATGTTCCCGGCGGGGGAGCGGCCGCTGGGCGACGCCCCGATCCCCGCGGACCGAGTCCGGCTGCCCTACAGCCTGATCCAGACCTTCCAGGCCGCGGCCGCGCCGTTGCAGCAGCTCGACGGCGACTCGCTGCACCGCAATCTGACCGCGCTCGGCGATTCGCTGGAGACCGCGCCGGACACCCTGCGCACCACCCTGGACACGCTCGGCACCTACGTCGACGCGTTGAACCGGCAGCGCACCCAGGTCTCGAACGCCGTCGCGGTGCTGGACGAGTACGTGCGCATGTACGACGGCGCGAAGACCGATCTCGGCCGTCTCATGGACAATGCCAACCTGCTGGTCACGGTACTGCTGGACAAGCACGCCGAGATGGCAGAGGCGATCCGGCTGCTCAGCGGCGTGCTCGACCGGGTGGCCGTGCTGGGCCCGGTGTGGAACGACCAGCTGAAGACCAGGGTCACCGACGCGGTGGCGGCACTGCGCGGCCTCAGCGGCGAATTCCAGCCCATGCTCACCGCCGCGCAGGGTTTGCAGGACAAGTTGTCGCAGTTGGTGATTCCCGACGGCGGGGTCGGTGTGGACCGGTCCGACCGGACCATCACCGCGCCCGCCGCCATCTGCGTACCGCTGCCCGGGAGGGACTGCTGATGTTCAAGCGGATGCTCGGATCGCAGGCGTTCATGTCGGTCGCCGGGGCGCTGGTGATCGTGCTCGTCGCCCTGGTCGGCTATGTCGTCATCTTCGACCCGATGAAGAAGACCATCTCCTACACCGCGATCATGCCCGACGCGGTGGGCCTGTACGTGGGCAACAAGGTGACCATGCGCGGCATCGCGGTCGGCACCGTGGATTCGGTCGAGCCGGAGAACGGCAAGGTGACCGTCGGTTTCTCGGTGGACGCGGACCATCCGGTGTACGCCGACGCCGCCGCCACCACCGTCGCCGAATCGATTGTGGCCGACCGGAATCTGGCGGTGCTGTCCAGCGGTGCGGATCGGGCGCTGTGGGATCCGGCCCGGCCCATCACCAATACCCTCACTCCCAAGAGCATCACCGAGACGCTGACCGCGCTGGCGGATCTGTCCGCCGAGATCCAGCGCCCCGACGCCCCGGACGCGCTGGGCCGCGGCCTGATCGCACTCGACGACGCCACCCGGGGCACCGGCCGCGAGATCAACGACATCGTCAACAAGCTGGGTGCGGCCATGGCCGCACCGGACGCCGATATCGCGCATCTGGTGGGCATTTTCGACTCCTTCGCCTCGGTGGCGGAGAAGGTGGAGACGCACTGGGGCGATCTGCGCAGCATGCTGCTGCGGCTGGCTCCGGCGCTCACCATCGCCAGCGACGAGCTGATCGGTCCCGGTGCGGTGCTGGTCGACCGGCTCGGCGCGGTGCTGCCGATGCTCAACGACCTGGTCGTGCTGGCGGGCGATCCGATCATGGACGCGCTCAACGACGCCGTGCCCATGGTGCGGCTGCTGCGCGCGAATATCGGCTCGCTGTCGGAGGTGGTGCGCAAGCTGCCGGTGATCACCTCGGTGGCGCAGGCGGTCACCGGTCCCGACGGCATCACCTACGGGTCGCCGCGGGTGGCGCTGCCCGCGCCGGACGCCGAGCAGGTGTGCGCGGCGATCGACGCCGTCGCACCCGGTCGGTGTGCGAGCGCGGCGAACGGCATGGTCGAGATTTCTCTGGTTCAGCTGGTGCTGGGAACGGCGGGTGCGCGATGACGGCGAAACTCTTGCGCCGCACCGGAATCGCGGTGCTGGCGGCGGCGCTGCTGGCCGGTGTCGGCGGCTGTGGCTTCGATCCCGCCTCGGTGCCGGTGCCCGGCACCACGGTGTCGGGGCCCACCTATCGGCTGCACATCGAGTTCGACAATGTGCTGAATCTGCCCGCGAAGGCGAAGGTCATCGCCAATGGCGCGATGGTCGGCACGGTGGCCGGGGTGCGGGTGGTGGACGCCGCGCAGGCCCCCGCCGGTCGCGGTGGCTACGTGGTGGTGGATGTCGACATCTCCCGCGCGGTGCGGCTGCCCGCCACCACCGTGGCCGAACTGCGGCAGAACACCGTGCTCGGCGACATCCACCTGGCGCTGACCACTCCGACCGACGGTTTCGGCGATCTGCTGTCCGACGGCGGCACCATTCCGCTCGAGCGCACCGCGCCGCCGGTGCAGCTCGAGGACACCATGGCCGCGCTGGCCACCTTCACCCAGGGCGGCGCGATCGACCAACTCCAGGACATCATCCACCGGTTCAACGCGGTGCTGCCGCAGGATCCGGCCGAGACCAAGCGGATCGCGCAGGTGCTCGCCGCCGACGCCGTCGATCTGGCCGCCAACCTGGACCAGGTCGATCTGCTGCTCAACGGACTCGGCACCAATGCGCAGGTGCTGCACGACAAGATGGGCTTCCTGGACCATGAGCTGAGCCAGGTCTCGGTGGACCAGATGAACGGCATCACCCATTCCATCGACGGGGTGGCGGGCCTGTTCACCGCGCTCGGCACGCTGGGCACCTCGCTGACCTGGCTGGCCCCCATCGCCACCTCGGGTGATGCGGCCGCGCAGGCGTTCGTGCCGCTGGCGGTGTCGGGTGCGCCGCTGGACCTGTCCGCGCCGGGCAATCTGAATCTGCTCATCGCGCTGTTGCGGGACAAGGTGATTCCGTTCTTCGAACAGGGCGCGAAGGTGAACGTCACCGGGGTGTCGGTGAATTCGGTCGGTAGGGACGAGCAGGTGGATCGCATGGTCGCCACCCTGCGCATGATCGGAGCCGTGCGATGAAATGGGGATCGCTGGCCTCGCTGGCCGGTATCGGCGTCGTCACCGTGGTCGGCGCGAGCTATCTGACCTTCGGTGTGGTGCGGGCGGATCCGTTCGCGGAGTTCACCGACGCCGCCATGGTGCTGCCGAATTCGGGATCGCTCGAGGTGGGTTCGCCGATTCTGCTGACCGGTGTCGAGGTCGGTGAGGTGACCGCCGTGCGGGGCACCGCCGACGGGGTGGAGGTGCGCTTCCGGGTGGCCGCGGATCGGCGGGTGCCGACCGACAGCACCGTCGTCATCGAACACCTGTCGGCGCTGGGCGAACCGTACGTGGAGTTCCGGCCCAACGGCTCAGGTGGCCCGTATCTCGCCGACGGCCAGCGATTGGACGCCTCCACGGTGCGTCCGCCGCTGTCCATCCCTGAGGTCGCCCGGCTGGTCACCAAGACCATGAACCAGCTCGACCCGGAGGCGGTCGGCTCCCTGGTGAGCACCCTGGGCGATGCCTTCATCGGCACCGACGGCGCCATGCCCGCCCTGCAACGGTCCGGTGATCTGCTGGCCGCGGCCATTATGAGCCGGGAGCCCAAGATCGCCCAGCTACTGAACAGCTTCCAGGCCGCGGCAGCCGATATCGACGGTATGGGCGAGGCCACGGGAGCCGCCGCCCCGGCATTCGTCGAGTTCTCGCATGCTCTGACCGCCCTGGTCGAGGCGGTCGGTAGACTGGTCGACGGTGCCCCCGGACCCGATGCGTATCTGGCCGACAACGGGCTGGCTACCTTCCTGGCCCGGCTGAACGACTGGTTGCGGCAGGCCGGACCCGAATTGAAGACCCTCGCACCCGCCCTGCAACCCCTGGCGGACGCGGTGCGCAGCACGGGACCCCAGATCGATATCAGCACCCTGATCTCGCAGGCGCTCGCCGACACCGGTGACGGTGCCGTGCGCGTGCGGGTGACTGTGAAGTAGTAGGAGGAAGCGGATGTCCGAGGACGCCGAGAAGCGCGACGCCACCGCGGCGACCGCGCGCAAGACCGTGTCGCTGCCGGTGTCCACCCTGGTGGCGGGGGCCGTCGCGGCGGTGCTCGTCGCCGTGGCCGTCGTGACCACCGGCCTGTGGCTGTCGGCGCGCGGCGACCTCGACGACATCCATGCCGCGACCGCCGCCGAGCAGCACGCCGAGCAGGTCGCCACCGACTACGCGGTCGGTGCGTCGAATATCGACTTCGCCGATCTCGGCGCCTGGCAGGGCCGCTTGAAGGCGAACACCACCGGCAAGCTGTCCGAGCAGTTCGACGCGGCGGGGCCGAAGCTGTCCGAGGCGCTCACCGTCCTGAAGTGGACCTCCAGTGCCACGCCCATCGCGGCCAAGGTGACCGGTCGGGACGGCGACGCGTACCTGGTCGACGTCTTCCTCGATGTCACCAGCACCAATGCCCAGAATCCCCAGGGCGTCAAGACCACCGTCACCTACAACGTGACGGTCAACCCCGACGGCTGGACGATCGCCGACGTCGGCGGCATGGATATGACGCTGCCGCAGAAGTAGGGGCCGGGCTCCCTCACCCTGTGCGCAGGGTGTCCGCGAGCCGGATCGCCAACGCCACGATCATGAGTGTGGGATTGGCGTGCCCGTTGGTCGGGAAGACGGAGCTGCCCGCGATATACAGGTTGTCCATCCCGTGCACCCGGCACCGCGCGTCCACCACGCCGGTGCGCGGGTCGGCGGACATGCGGGTCGCGCCGGTGGGGTGCGCCCAGTCGGTGAGTTGCACCGGCTCCGAACTGTTCTCGCACACCCACCGGTGCAGGTGCGGGGGATCGAAGCCGAGGCGCGCGAATTCGCCGGCCGCCAGGGCGGCGGTGCGCCGGACGGTGGCGTCCTCTATGTCGTGCACCTTCCAGTCCACCCGGGCCAAGGGAATGCCGAGCCGATCCACCTTGTCGCTCAGGGTGACCCGGCTGTCCGGATCGGGTTGTTGCTCGACCATGCAGCGCAGTTCCACTTCGGCGAGTTTGCGCGGCAGTCCGGTGCCGTGCACCAGGCGGCGGCGCACCCCCGACAGCAGCAGGCCGGGATGGGCCGACACGATGCGCGTATCCCGCAGGGTCAGCTGTCCCCGCAGCAGCCGCTTGACCGATTCCCACGGGTCGTCGTCGGCGGGCACCTCCTGAATCCACAGGGCGCAGTTGAGCAGTCCCTCGCGTTCCTGGATCGCGGGGGAGAGCGCGACGCCGTGCAGGAAGGTGTGCTTCCCGCCGCGACCCTTCACGACGTACTTGCCGAAGCGGTCGCGTGCGGTGGCGGAGGTGGCGGGATCGAGCGTTCCGACCGTGCCGCAGCGATGGTCGAGCAGATATCTGCCGACCATGTCGTGCCGGTTGCCCAGTCCGGCGGGCACGATGCGGTTGGCGGCCAGCAGCAGGCGCGGATTCTCGAGTCCCCCGGCCGCCAGCACGATTCGCTGGGCGACAACCAGACGTTCGCCGCCCTCGGCGTCCAAGACGCGCAGCGCCCGCACGTGGGTGCCGTCCGGATCGGTATCGATATGGGCCACGGTGGCATTCAGGACGACTCGGACATTCGCGGCGGAGATCGCCGGGGCATGTCTGCCGAAACGCTTGCAGTCGAAGGGATCCGCGGGGTCCTTGCTGATCTGCCAGAAGTAGGGGCGCAGCCAGCGCCGGTCGAGTTCGGCCGCGGGCGCGGAACGTCCGGCCAGGGTCCAGAACCGGTCGTCGGTGAACCCGACCCCGTGCCCGAGCCCCAGATGCGCGCCCGCCCGCTCCAGATACGGTTCCATATCGCTCGCGCCGATCGGCCAGCCGGAGTCCGGAATCCATTCCCGCCGGGCGAAGTCCAGCTCGTCGAGGGGCGCGCAGCGCCCGGCCCAGGTGTGCGAGCTGCCACCCAACACCCGATTGCGGGCATGGCGGTGCGGTAGGGAGCGCGGCGCACCGACATTGTCGATGTCGTTGAGCTCCTCGGTGTCCGGCTGCTCCGCGCGGCCTCCGCTCTCCAGCACCAGTACCCGCAGCGCTGTCCCCGCCAGTTCGGTGGCGATGGTCAACCCGGCCGGTCCGGAACCGATCACGCAGACATCGGCGGAGAGCTCCTCGTCCCGCAACCCCCGCAGGTCGTCGATACGCACCGGAATGTCCTTCCGATCCCCGCATCCACCCCCGAGACGGACGCGCAGTGACTGTCCGGGCTCATCGTAACCGCTCGATTGCGCGTTCGTGGCCCATCTTTCACCCGGCTCAACAGCCGGGCTGCAGAAACGCCCGGACGTACCCCGCCGACTGGCGCACGTACATCCACGCCCAGAACAGCGGACCGGAGTCCGCGGGGCTGGCCACCATGGTCAACTCGCCGCGAAAGCACTTGCCCACGATGTACCGGGCGCGGGAGACGTGCGGGGTGTAGGTGATCACGATGATGTGCCGCCAGTGCCCGGTGTCGGCCCGCCGGGCGATCTCCTGCGCCTCGCCCTGGGTGGTCCACGGCTCCGGCACGAAGCACGACACCCGGAAGTCGAACGTCCCGTCGCAGTAGCGGTCCATCACGTGGTCGTCGATGCCGGTGGATCGCGAGATGACCAGTTCCGGCGCGTAGCCCTGGCGCGCCAGCCGCAGGCCCAGATCGAAGCGCTCGTAGGCCGTGCCGCCGAGCACCACGATGGCGTCGGCGGGCCGCAGCGGGTCCACCTGCGGATGGACGAACACCGGCACCCCGGCGATGCCGATTCCTACAACCAGGGCGACCAGTACGACGAGGGTGGCGACGGCTCGCCGGAACGCGGGCACGGTACCGACGATACCGACTGTCCCCGAGCCCCTTTGACTCCCCGCCGCCTCCCCGCACGTTCCCTCCGGGCCTACCGCCCGGTACCATCGGCCCAGCTCAACACCGTGGAGGAGAATCGTGTCCGCGAATCCGACTGCTGCGCAGCTGCTGGCGACCGTCGAGGCGTCCCCGAAGGCGGTCGCCGCCCACGACCGGTCCGCCTGGGTGGACCTGTTCGCGGAGGGTGCGAGCGTGGAGGATCCGGTGGGCTCCCGCCCGCATCGGGGATGGGCGGCGTTGGAGCGGTTCTACGACACCTTCATCGCGCCCAACGACATCGCCTTCGAGGTGGACCACGACGTGGTGTGCGGCATGACGGTGTTCCGCGATCTGACCATCCACACCACCATGTCGACCGGCGTCACGCTGCCGGTGCCCATGCATCTGCGCTACGACATCGCCGAGGTCGACGGCGGACTGAGAATCGCTGCCTTGCGCGCGCATTGGGAGCTGCCCGGCATGATCACGCGACTGCTGGGCGCGGGTGTGCCGGGTATGAAGGCCGGAATGAAGTTGGGCCCGCAGCTGATCGGCAATCAGGGCGTCGGCGGCGCGCTCGGTTTCCTGCGGGCGTTCGGTGGCGTGGGCTCCGCCGGCAAGCGAGCCGCGGCGCGCCTGCTCGACGCCGCCGGCCGCGGCGACGCCACGGGCGTACGCACGGTGCTCGCGCCGGTGGCGCGGCTGGAATGGCCGGTGGGAGACCGCATGTCGGTCGACGACTTCGCCGTGCGGGCGACCGGGCTACGCTGGCGCAAACCCATCGCGGCGGGCCGCACCGTCACCGCGACCGTCGACACTCCCGACGGTCGCGGTATCGCGGAACTCGATTTCGCCGAGCACGGCACCCGCGTGCAGGCGGCGCGAATCTACCTGGTGCGCTGAATCACCGCTTCGCTCCGACGATCTCGTTCACCACGTCGGTGCGGGTGAAGGTGCTGCCACCGGCGGTGCCCACCACTCTGCCGTGCACCGCGATCAACCACTGCCCGCAGACGCAGCGCAGATAGCGCACACCACGGTGACCGGAGACGGCGGAAGCGGGCGAGGGCCAGGAGCAGGAGGGGCAATTCACCCTTCCCATCCTTATCGGAAAACTTCCAGCGAAGATCGACGACACGCGTCCGTATGCGAACTGTGTTGGTATTCCGCCGTGGTTGTCCGATCCACCGCGTGACTCACGATCGCGGTCCGCGACTTCCGCTGCGCCGCACCGCCGTCGGCGTCACGCCCCACCAGCGTCGGCAGCAGCGAGTGAAAACGGCCTGTTCCGACAGACCGATCAGCGAGGCCACCTGGCTCATCGGCATATCCGTGGTGGTGAGATACCGGCGGGCCTCGGCCCGGCGCACCTCGTCGAGAATGGCCGCGAACGAGGTGCCCTCCGCCGCCAGCCGCCGTTGCAGCGTGCGCGGATGTACCGTCAGAAGTCGTGCCACCGCGCCGATTTCGGGTGTGGCCGTGCCGAGCAGCCGCTGTACCGCGGCCCGTACCCGCGGTGCGATCTCGGTGCCCGCACCACCGGTGAGTTCGGCCAGGAAGGCCATGGCCAGCCGGTGCAGATGGGCGTCCCCGCCCGAGAGCGGCCGGGTGGCAAGGCTGCTGGGCACGCGCAGCAGTGCGGCGGGGCGCTCGGTCCGCACCGGTGCGCCGAAGAACTCCTCGTACACCGACAGCGGTGCGGCGGGCCGATACGGCAACTCCACCGAGCGCAGGCCGTACCGCTCCGTCGCCAGCCGCTGCAGGATGGTGTGGTGCACGAAGGCCAGTCCGAGATCGGTGCCCTGCACCGGGTTCGGCGTGCCCGGCGGCACGCCGTAGCGCAGGGCGATCACCCGCTCATCCCCGTACGGGTCCGGTTCCACCGTCAGGCTCAGCGCGCGGGCGTGCACGAACAGATAGCGGGCGGTGCAGTTCATGACATCGGCGAGGGTGGGGGAGTTGCCGATGGCCAGGGCCAGCGGGCCGAGCATGGCCAGATCCTGGCGGCGGGAGATGCGCAGGCCCAGGTCGGGGCAGCGCAGCCGATGCGCGGCCAGTTCCAGCACCGCGCCCACCGCGTAGTCGGAGACCAGCAGGTCGTCGGTGTCGAGAGCGGTGACGGGCAGCCCGCAGGCGCGCGCGAATTCCTCGGCGTCGCCGCCGAGTTCCGCGACCGTGGCGCGGAAGCCACGCAATCCGGCGGACCTGATGACCGACATGTCGTTCAGGATCAAATACTTGTCGCGCACAGTCAAGAAGCCGGGGCGGGACGGCCCCAGACTGGAGATCATGAGTGAGCGCACAACCGAACGGGTCGAGCACCTCGACGTGGTGATCGTGGGCGCGGGACTGTCCGGAATCGGAGCCGCCTACCGCCTGCGGACCGAGCACCCGGACCGCAGCTACGCCGTCCTCGAGGCCCGCGAGACACTGGGCGGCACCTGGGATCTGTTCCGCTACCCGGGTATTCGCTCCGACTCGGATATGTTCACCCTCGGCTACCCCTTCAAGCCCTGGCGCGATGCCCAGTCCATCGCCGACGGGCCGTCCATCCTGCGCTACATCACCGAGACCGCCACCGAGAACGGCATCGACCGGCATATCCGCTACGGCACCAAGGTCGTTGCCGCCGAATGGGACAGCGCCGCCGCCCGCTGGACGCTCACCCTGGAGCGTCGCGACGGCGGGCGCGCCGAACTCACCTGTGGATTCCTCTACTCCTGCTCCGGCTACTACGACTACGACCGCGGCCACGCACCCGAGTTCCCCGGTGTCGACGACTTCGCGGGCCGGGTCGTGCACCCGCAGTTCTGGCCCGAGGACTTGGATTACACCGGAGCGCGGGTCGTGGTGATCGGCAGCGGCGCCACCGCCGTCACCCTGGTTCCGGCCATGGCCGAGCGGGCCGAGCGGGTGACCATGCTGCAACGCTCGCCGACCTGGATCTCCGCGGTGCCGGGCCGGGACAAGGTGGCCGACCGGCTGCGGGCCCTGCTGCCGCCACGGTTGGCGCACCGCGTCATCCGCACCAAGAACATTCTGTTCGGCATCGGCTTCTACCAGTACTGCCGCCGTCGTCCGGAGGCCGCGCGCAAGCTGCTCACCGGGCTGACCACGCGCATCCTGAAGGACGAGCGGTTGGTCGCCGAGCATTTCACGCCCGACTACGATCCGTGGGATCAGCGGCTGTGCGCGGTGCCCAACGCCGATTTCTTCAAGGCCATGCGCAAGGGCCGGGCGGAGGTGGTCACCGATCACATCGAAACCTTCGTGCCCGAGGGGATTCGGCTGACGTCGGGCCGGGTGCTCGAAGCCGATGTGGTGGTCACCGCCACCGGACTGCGGCTGCTGGCCTTCGGCGGCATCGACCTCACCGTGGACGGCGAGCCGGTGCGACTGAACGAGCGCTTCGTCTGGCAGGGCACCATGCTCACCGGCGTCCCCAATTTCGCGGTGTGCATCGGTTACACCAATGCCTCCTGGACGCTGCGCGCCGACCTCACCTCGCGCCTGGTGTGCAAGGTGCTGTCGTATATGGATCGCAACGGCTTCGCCGCCGTGGCGCCGCATGCCGACCGCCCGCTCGCCGAGCGACCGCTGCTGGATCTGGCATCCGGGTACATTCAGCGCTCCATCGGGGACTTCCCGCGCCAGGGCGACCGGCATCCGTGGCGGGTGCGGCAGAACTATCTGCTCGATGTCGCCACCACGCTGCGCACGGATCTGGGCAGGACACTGCGGCCGCACCCGGGAGCCGAGTGCGCGAAGCCGGCGCCGTCGGGGCGAGCCGCGCTCAACACGCCGTGAATGCCCGTCAGGCCGGTGATCAGGTCCTTTACGGAACTGTCGGACCGTGCGATGCTGGCGCAATCGCATCGCGCGGGAATCCACCGGTGAATGGGGGAGCGGGCATATGGCATTTCGAGGCCGGTATCTGTCCCCGGCGCCCGATCCGGAGCCGCCGCTGACGCCCTGCTGCGCACATGTGACGCTCGACGCCCAATCCCCGCCGCCGTGTCGGAATCGGGTGGCCCGCAATGACACCCGGACGGCGCGCAATGATGCCCGCGCGCTGGGCCCGGGGCTGGAACGGGTGGTGCGCGGCACGCATCCGGAAATTGCCGCGAGCGAAGTCGAAGTTTGTTCCGGGGCACGGAATTTCGCATGGCGTACGGTGCAGTTCGCCGTGGAAGTGCTGGACGGTCGCCGACCCGTCGCGCAACTGGCCGCGGTCGCCGATTCCGGGGTGGTGGCGGCCGTGCGTACCCTGGTGGGCGCGCGGCTGGTGCCGGGCCGCTCCCTCGGCACGGCGGTGCTGACCAGGGTCGATGTGGTGATGGTCGATGCCGTGCACGCCGAGGTGTGCGCCGCCTACGACCGCGGTGCCCGGCATTTCGCCCTGGCCGCCCGCATTGCCCGTGGTCGGCGCGGTTGGCGGATGACCGCATTCCGGGTGCGGTGACGCCGCACGGCTCCTACCCGGCTGCCCGGTAATAGCCGAATAGCCTGATGGTTGCGAATTCCAATCGCGCCGGGTTTGAATTCTATCCGTCCCGGGCATAATATTTCCGGCGAAAAGCGGCATCAACGTGAAAGGGCAGTCCATGGCGAAGAAAGTCACCGTGACTCTGGTCGACGACTACGACGGCGAATCGAAGGCCGATGAAACCGTCTATTTCTCGCTGGACGGCATGGACTACGAGATCGACCTGTCGCTGAAGAACGCCGGTAAGCTGCGCGGGTCGCTGGAGCAGTGGACCGAGAAGGCCCGCAAGGTCGGCCGTTCCAAGCGGAAGGGCACGAGCGGCAAGACCCGTCCCGCGGTGGATCGGGAGGAGAGCACCGCGATCCGCGAATGGGCGCGCGCCCAGGGCCACCAGGTCTCCTCGCGCGGCCGTATCCCGGCGGAGATCGTCGAGGCGTACCACAAGGCGAAGTAAAAGCCGGTCCGGAAATCTGGAACTCCGGAATTCGGCCAGCGCCGGTGATCCCGCAGCGGGTCACCGGCGCTGGCCATATCCGACAATCGCGTCGAGGGATGTCCCCGCTGAATAGCGGTAGGGATTGCGTTCCCTATGTTGTCCGGGTGCGGCAGCCGGTCGCGCGGTCGTCCACCCGGGGCGGGGAGACGGCCCGCAACTCGGTGCGGGCGCGGTCCAGCACGGCGCGGGCCCGGGTGGCGTGGGCGCGCGCGGCCTCGTGATCGTCCAGTGCGATCGCCAGGCTGGCCAGCACGGCCTCCACCGGTCCGAAGGTCACCACTCCCATTTCCAGGCCGACGATCTTGCCCGCATGCGGTACGAGGTAGTCGTACATTTCGCGAATGGTGTCCGCGTCGTCGAACTGGATCGCGGCCGCCGCGCGGAAGACCGACATGGTGATGGGATAGATGCCGTCCTGGGGCGGCTTGGCTCCGTCGTACACCCCGCGCGCCGCGTCGCGATCGCCACCGTGCACCAGCGCGATCGCGTAGATGTGCGACAGCACGTCCGGCAGCGCCGCGTAGGCGTGTGCGAGCTCGCCGACCAGGCCGGACAGATCGGCGCGCGCCCAGGCGAGCGCCACCCGACCGGCCAACGCGGCCTCGGCGGCATTGGTCAGTCCGGAATCCGTTATGCGCGTTCGGAATTCGCCGTACAGCTGCTCGGCGCGTTCGAGATCGCCGCGCAGCAGTTCCATACCGGCCGCGGCACAGCAGGCGATATCGAGCAGCGGCCGCAGCTGCCCCTCGTCGGCGAGTTCGACGGCCAGTGCGGCGTGCCGATCGGCCTCGGCCAGCTCACCGGCGGCGAAGGCGCTGCGGAAACGCAGATGATGTGCCACCGCCTGGTATTCGGGGAGTCCGGCCGCGGTGGCGACGGCCTCCAGCTCCGCCGTCAGCGCCGCGTACTCGGGGCCGTAGTCGTAGTCCATGAAGGTGACCGCATTGACCGCGGCGCAGAGCAACTCGGGATCGCCGAGGGTGCGCGCCGATTCGAGCGCCTGGGTGCTGAGGTGGTGATAGCTCTCGCGGTTCTCCGCGTCGATTTCGAAGGCCGCCGCCAGCAGCAAGCGCACCCGCTCCGCGCCCGAGGCGGAATCCAGTACCCGCCAGAGGGCTTCGAAGATGTGTGCGCTCGATTCCCGCCATTCCCGAACGGGCCAGATGACCGGTGCGCGCCAACAGGTGAGCGCCCGAATCACCGGCTCGTCACCGCCGATCCGTTCGGCCAGCTCCAGCGCCCGGTCGCGGGCGGCCCGGGCGTCACGCTGAGATCCGTTGTCGGCCAGTGCGGTCACCAGTGCACAGTGCGCGTCGAGCAGTGCGGTGCGGTCGCGGCGGTCGGCGTGCTCGCCGTCGTGCCCGGCCAGCTCGTGCAGTTCGATGACCGAGTGGCTCAATTCCACCGCCGCCGAGCGCATCCCGTGATCCATACAGTGACGGGCCGCCGCCCGCACCCGGTCGATGGCGTGGCGGGCGGTCTCGGCGCTCGCACCGAGTACGGCGTGCCGGGCCAGCAGCAGCGGGTCGGCCGCGGCGGGGCCGTCGCGGCGCCGCCGCTCCAGGATCTCCAGCGCCGACCAGTGCATGCGCGCCCGCCGCAGCGACGGAATGCCCCGATAGATGGTGTCACGGATCAGGCTGTGCTCGAAGCGGATTCGACCCGCGCGGTCGGTGCGCACCAGGCCCACCGATTCGGCGGCCGTGACCATGTCGATGAGCGCGTCCTCGGGTATTCCGGCGGCCGGAGCGAGCCGGGACAGCTCCACCTCGTCGCCCCAGACGGACAGCTGTCGCAGCACCTCGGCGACACCGAACGGCAGCCGCGCGATGCGACTGTCGACCAGTTCGCGCACGGCGTCGGGGACGGCGTCGGGATCGCCGCCCGCGGCCAGCAGTCGCGCTGATTCCCGTACGAACAGCGGATTGCCGCCCGTGCGCCGGTGCATCCGGTCCAGTCCGGCATCGTCGAGCGCCGTGAGTCCCGCGGCCAGCGCGACGGACCGGGTGCCGGTCCGGTCCAGGCCGGTGAGTTCCAGCCACGCGGCGGTGTGCTGGGCCAGGGCCGCCGTGGTGGCGTGGGTGTCGGGGCCGCCCTCGGAGCGCCGCAGCGTCACCAGGATCAGCACCGGTTCGTCGCGCAGCCAGCTGGTGACCTGCCGCAGCACCTGCAGCGTGGCGGTGTCGGCGCGGTGCAGATCCTCCAGCAGCAGTGCGACCGGCATCGCGGCGGTCGCACAGAGCCGGGTCACGGTGCGCGACAGGGTGAACGGATCCGTCGCCGGTTCCGGTGCGGCGGTGGCGGCCAATCCGGCCACCACCTCCGACCAGGCCCAGGCCATGGGTGCGCCATCCACCTCCGGGCAGGAGCCGGCCGCCACCGTCCAGGCGTTGCCGCGCAGCCGGGCCAGTACGGATTCGGCGAAGGTGGTCTTGCCGAATCCCGCCTCCCCGGCCACCCAGACCAGCCGCAGGCGTCCGCCCCGCGCGGTCTCCGCGCTCGCGATAACCTGAGCGAGCGCACTGGAATAGTCCGTGGCGCAACCGTTCTCACGGTCAGTGCCGGTCTCGTCGGGGACAGTCGCGCTGCTCGGCAGTTCGGCGGCCCCGGTCAGATTCGAGGCGTGGTTCAGAATGGCGGTTTCCAGCGCACGCAGCCCGGGGCCGGGGTCGACGCCGAATTCCTCGCCGAGAAATTCGCGGCAGCGGCGAATGGTGGCGAGTGCCTCCAATTGTTGACCCAGTTGATACTGCGCGAGCGCGAGCAATCGGGCGATCTCCTCACGCCCGGGATGCTCGTCGAACAGCTGCCGCAGTTCGATGACCACATCGCCGGGGCGCTGTAGATCGAGTTTCGCGCGGGCATCGAGTTCGGCCGCGGTCAAGCGCAGGTCGGTAAGCCGATTCGCTTCCGCCACAGCCCATTCCGTATCGGTGAACGCTTCCAGTGCGGGCCCGTTCCAGCAGGCGAGCGCATTCTCCAGCAGGTGGCTGCGGTCGCGGGTGTCGGCGCGCTGGTCGGCGTCGTTGAGCAGTTCCTGATGGGCGCGCAGCAATTCCTCGAAGTGCCAGGCGTCCACCGCGTCCGGCGGCAGATGCAGGGCGTAACCGGAGGATTCCGAGACGATGAACCTCGACGGGGCGCGGCGGGGACGATCGGGTTCGAAGAGGCGGCGCAGGTTGTGGATGTGAACCTGGAGGACGGTGGCCGCCTTGGGTGGTGGTGATCCAGCCCAGAGGTCCTCGATCAGCCGTTCGGTGCTGACGGCCTGGCCGCGGGCGACGATCAGGCGGCCGAGTACGGCGCGCTGCATCGGGGTGCCGAGCGGGACCTCGCGTCCGTCGATGGACATGTGCAGGGGTCCGAGCACCCTGACGTGCGGTCCTGCCATCGCCGAAACCCTTCTCGCGCGGGTAGGCGGTACCGGTCGTCCGCCTCAAAAGAGGATTATCATCCCACAAATCAGCGATGCCAAAAGTATGCTGAATAGTTGCCGAATGGTTATCGCAGTTTCGAGGACTCGAAATTGCCCTGGATCGGTGTCGTCCGAACGCGTGTCCAGTGGTGGGCGGCGGCGAGTCAGGTGCCTATTTCCCCCGCTCGAGCGGGTTATGACATGCATCACAAGCTCGTGAGTTCATGAAATCCACTGTGTCCTCCCATCGAAATTCCCCCGCCTATTTCATTCGCGACGCGCCTGGCGAATCAGGCTGGAAGTGAATCGGAAGATCGATGGCGAATAATTCCAAGGGGAAGTATTCAAAGGAGGTCCTGGCAATGTTGACGCGATTCGAGTGGCTGACAGGGGGCGAAGTGATGCGGGACCAGGCGATGCCCATGGTGGAACCCGAGATCTCCGGCTTCTACCTGGACCGAGACGGTGATATCTGGGAGCGGCGCAGCGAGGGCTGGCGGCTGATCCTGCAGCGTGGCGTGGCCGTCGATCCCGAGGCGCTGTGGGACTGGGCCGAAGGCCATGTCCGCGACTACGCCCCGTTCACCCTCGTGCACGGCGACGCCTACGCCGCCCGCATGGCGGCCGTCGCCTTCCCGACCGCGCACCCGAAAGACGGCACCGCGCGGTAGGGCTCAGCGGTAGGTCTCAGAGGAAGACCTGCGCGGCCAAACCCGCCAGCGCGCCGCCCAGCAGTGGGCCGAGCACGGGCACCCAGGCGTAGGACCAGTCGGGGTCCTTACGGTGGGCGGTCTCGCGGTCGGGCAGGTCGCGGTGGCCGCCGACGCCGACGCCGAGGTCGGCCGACACGGCCTTGGGCGGCACCTCGGCGGAGTGCTGGGTGGGCAGCAGCGCGTAGGCGATGCGGGGGCCGAGGTCGCGGGCCGGGTTGATGGCGTACCCGGTGGGGCCGCCCAGGGATGCGCCGATGCCGACGACCAGCAGGGCAGCGGCGAGCGGGCCCAGGCCGCTGGGGGTCTTGCCGAACGCGACGATGACGAAGACGAGCACGAAGGTGGCGATCACCTCGGTGAGGAAGTTCCACGGGTACGAGCGGATGGCGGGCACCGTGGAGAACACCCCGAGCTTCTTCTCCTCGTCGGGTTCGGCGTCGAAGTGTCGTTTGTAGGCGAGATAGGCCACGCACGCGCCGAGGAACGCACCCACCAGCTGGCCGCTGAGATAGGCCAGGGTGTTGGCGGCGTTCACCGGAACGCCGGGCGCGTATTCGTCGAATCCGGCGAACAGATTGCCGATGGTGACGGCCGGATTCAGATGGCCGCCGGTCTTGTAGGCGGCATAGACGCCCGCGAAAACGCCGAGACCCCAGCCGAAGGAAATGAGCAGCCAGCCGCCTTCGAAGCCTTTCGACTTGGCTAGCAACACATTGGCGACGACACCCGCGCCGAGCAGGATCAAGATGCCCGTGCCTAGTGCCTCACTCGCGAATATCGTGCCGAAATCCATGAATAGAGCCTCCGATCCGCGGGGGGACGCGGACGCGACCCCGGGCCTGAAATGACTCTACGATTCTTACTCAGCAAACTCTTGGAAACACACACGATCATCTCGAACGAGGCATGATAAATCCCACATTCGCCCCGCCGTTCGCGCGCGCTGAAAACGCTTGTGCCGCGCCGGAACCGACGTTCCGGCGCGGCGGCGCGAAGGGGGTGCGGCGGGGGCCGATCAGCGGGCGGCCACCAGCCGGGCGGCGTTCGCGGACTCGTCGTCGCGGGCCTCGTTGGCGGCCAGCTCCGCGTGCACCCGGTCGTTGTAGCGGTTGACCTCCGCGCCGGTCCGCTCGGCGTCCCAACCCAGGTGCGGGGCCACCAGTTCGGCGATCGCGGCGGCGGCGCGGAGTCCGCGGTCGGCCACCTCGATGGAGATGCGGGTGCGGCGGGTCAGGATGTCGTCGAGATGCAGTGCGCCCTCGTGGGTGGCCGAGTAGACGGCCTCCGCGCCGATGTAGTCCTCCGCGCCCGGAATCGGGTGGCGCAGTGCGGGATCGCGGGCGATGAGCTCGAACAGATCCTTGGCCACCGCGCCGTAGCGGCCCAGCAGGTGCTCGACGGTCTGCACCGGCAGGCCCGCGTCCTTGGCGACGCCCGGGATATCGGCCAGCATCTCCTGGTAGCCGGCCGCGCCGAGCAGCGGCAGATGCTCGGTCACCGAGTCGGCGACGCCGCTGCCGAGCCCCTCGACCGCGGCGTTCACCACGTCGGCGGCCATCACCCGGTAGGTGGTGTACTTGCCGCCCGCGATGACGAACAGGCCCGGCACCGGCTCGGCCACCGCGTGCTCCCGCGACAGCTTGGACGTGTCCGAGGACGCGCCCGAGAGCAGCGGACGCAGCCCGGCGTAGGTGCCGACGATGTCGTCCTCGGTGAGCGGTTCCTTCAGCAGGGTGTTGACGTGGTCGAGGATGTAGCGCACATCCGCCGCGCTGGCGGCCGGGTGGTCCTTGTCGAAGGCCCAGTCGGTGTCGGTGGTGCCGATGATCCAGTGCTGCTCCCACGGGATCACGAACAGCACGCTCTTCTCGGTGCGCATGATGATGCCGGTGTCCATGTTCAGCCGCTCGCGCGGCACCATGATGTGCACGCCCTTGGACATGCGCACGTGGAACGGGAAGTCCACACCGGTCATCCGGTTCATCTCGTCGGTCCACACGCCGGTGGCGGAGATGACGCTGCGGGCGCGCACGTTGTATTCGCGGCCGGTCTCCAGATCCATGACGGTCGCGCCGATCACGCGCTGCCCCTCGCGCAGCAGGCCGGTCACCCGGGTGCGGGTGAGCACGGTCGCGCCGTGCTTGGCGGCGGTGCGGGCCAGCGTCATGACGTAGCGGGCGTCGTCGACCTGGGCGTCGTAGTAGCGGATCGCGCCGGTGAGCGCGTCGTCCTTGAGCGCCGGGGCCAACTCCAGTGCACCGGAACGGGTCAGGTGCTTGTGCATGGGCACCGCCCGCGCGCCGCCGAGGGTGTCGTAGAGGGCGACGCCCGCGCCGATGTAGGCGCGCTCCCAGACCCGGTGCTGGAGCGGGAACAGGAACGAGACCGGGTGCACCAGATGCGGTGCGATCTTGTTCAGCAGCAGGCCGCGTTCCTTCAAGGCCTCACGCACCAGCGCGAAGTCGAGCTGTTCCAGGTAGCGCAGCCCGCCGTGGATGAGCTTGCTGGAGCGGCTGGAGGTACCGGCCGCCCAGTCGCGGGCCTCCACCAGGGTGACGTTCAGGCCGCGGGCGGCGGCGTCCAGGGCGGCCCCGGCGCCGACGATGCCGCCGCCGACCACGAGGACGTCGATCTCGGTGTCCTCCAGGTGCGCGATGGCGTCGTCGCGGTAGGCGCGATCCAAGCGTGCAGACACGGGAATCTCCTTGTTCTCCAGGGTGATAAGTCTTGTGGGGGCCGTGGATCAGTCGTCGAGATCGACCCAGTCGAGGGTGCGCGCCACGGCCTTCTTCCAACGGCCGTAACCTTTTTCGCGCTGCTCCTCGGACCAGGTGGGTTCCCAGCGCTTGTCCTCGTGCCAGTTGCGGACGAGTTCGTCGGTGCTGCTCCAGAATCCGACCGCGAGCCCGGCGGCGTAGGCCGCGCCGAGCGCGGTGGTCTCGCGAACCACGGGGCGCGACACCGGAACTCCGAGGATGTCGGACTGCAACCGCATACACAGTTCGTTGGCGGTGATGCCGCCGTCCACCCGCAGGGTGTCGAGTTTGACCCCCGAGTCGGCCTCCATGGCCTCCACCACGTCGCGGGTCTGGTAGCCGATGGCCTCCAGCGTGGCCCGGGCGATGTGGGCGTTGGTGCTGTAGCGCGACAGGCCGATGATGATGCCGCGGGCGTCGGAGCGCCAGTAGGGTGCGAACAGTCCGGAGAAGGCGGGCACGAACACCACCCCGCCGGTGTCGGCCACCTGGCTGGCGAGCAGTTCGCTCTGGGTGGCCCCGGCGATGATGCCGAGCTGATCACGCAGCCACTGCACCGCCGAACCGGTGACGGCGATGGAGCCCTCCAGCGCGTACACCGGCGCGTCGTCGCCGAACCGGTAGGCCACGGTGGTGAGCAGTCCGTGCTGCGAGCGCACGATATCGGTGCCGGTATTGAGCAGCAGGAAGTTTCCGGTGCCGTAGGTGTTCTTGGCCTCGCCGGGCCGGAAGCACACCTGTCCCACGGTGGCGGCCTGCTGATCGCCGAGAATGCCGGTGAGCGGCACCGCGCCCTTGAACGGGCCGTCGGGGTTGGTGAGTCCGAACATCTCCGGATTCGACGACGGGGCGATGGTCGGCAGCATGGCCCGCGGCACTCCGAACAGCTCCAGCAGTTCGTCGTCCCAGTCCAGGGTTTCGAGGTCCATCAGCATGGTGCGGGAGGCATTGGTGGGGTCGGTGATGTGCACGCCGCCGTGGATGCCGCCGGTGAGATTCCACAGCAGCCAGGTGTCCGGGGTACCGAACAGCGCGTCGCCGCGTTCGGCGTCCGCGCGCACGCCGGGGATGTTCTCCAGGATCCATTTCAGTTTGCCGCCGGAGAAGTAGGTGGCGGGCGGCAGGCCGGTCTTGCGGCGGATGAGTTCGCCGTGGGTGCGGTCGAGTTCGGCCGCGATGCGATCGGTGCGGGTGTCCTGCCAGACGATGGCGTTGCAGTAGGGGCGGCCGGTGCGCCGGTCCCACACGATGGTGGTTTCGCGCTGGTTGGTGATGCCGACCGCGGCCAGGTCGGCGGCGGAGAGGTTCGAGGAGGTGAGCACGGTTTTGACGACCGTGCGCGTGCGCTCCCAGATCTCGGCCGGATTGTGCTCGACCCACCCGGCGTGCGGCATGATCTGCTCATGCTCGAGCTGGTGGCGGGCGACCTCGTTGCCATCGTGGTCGAAGACCATGAAACGAGTGCTCGTCGTTCCCTGGTCGATGGCTCCGATGTATCGGCTCATCGTGTCCCTTTCGAAAGGCTCACCCTCGAGCCCGTCGTATGCCCTGGTGGACGCGGGTGGCGGCCACGCTCGACCTCGAATCTACGAGTCGATGAGTGCGCTCAACAGTGGACGCGTTCGACAATGTCGAACGTTTCGGTGGCTGTTCGGTCACAGGTGTCGCTACCGTCCGGCGAATCCCGAGCGGCTAGGTTCGTGACGTGCCGGGTCCCATCCAGTCCATCGAGCGCGCCGCCGCCGTGCTCCGCCTGCTGGCGCGCGGATCCGGCCGCATGGGCGTCGGCGAGATCGCCGCGGCGCTCGGCCTGGCCAAGCCCACCGCGCACGGCATCCTGCGCACCCTGCAGGGCGTCGGTTTCGTGGACCAGGACCCGGCGACCGGCAGATACTTCCTGGGCGCGGCGCTGGGCCAGCTCGGCGGCGGCTACCTGGACGCGAACGAATTGCGCTCCCGCGCCATCAACTGGGCCGACGCGCTGGCGGCGCGCACCGGGGAGGCGGTGCGCATCGCCGCGCCCCAGCACGGCGAGGTGGTGGTCGTGCATCACGTCTTCCGCCCCGACAACACCGAACAGGCACTGGCCCTGGGGGAGTCGCTGCCCCCGCACGCCACCGCCCTGGGCAAGGTGCTGCTCGCCTACGACGCGGACCTGGCCGCCGCCCTGCACGGCGCGACGCTGACCGCGTCGACCTACCGCACCGTCACCGACCGCACCACGCTGAGCCGAGTCCTGTCCGAGGTGCGCCGCACCGGCTGGGCGGGTGAGATGGAGGAGTTCCGCACCGGCGAGGCGGGCATCGCCGCCCCCATCCGGTCCCGTGGCGGCCTGGTGGTCGGCGCGATCGGCATCTCCGGCCCCGTGGACCGGCTCTGCGACGCCCAGTCGCGCCCGCGCCGAACCCTGGTCGACCGCGTACGCGACGCGGCGCACGCGGTCTCACGGGATCTCGGTGCGGCGCAGTGATATTCGAACGCAGCCTGGGGAGCCCGGAATGACGCAACGGTATGTGCTGGCCATCGACCAGGGCACCACGTCCACCAGGTGCATCCTGTTCGACCAGCGCGCCCGGCTGGCCGGAGTGGCCCAGCGCGAGCACCGGCAGCACTATCCGCGCCCCGGCTGGGTGGAGCAGGACGCCCAGGAGATCTGGCGCAATGTCGAACGCATAGTGCCCGCCGCCCTGCGCAATTCGGGCATCGAGATCGACCAGGTGGCGGCCGTGGGCATCGCCAATCAGCGTGAGACCACCGTGGTGTGGGACCGTCACACCGGCGTGCCCGTCGGCCGCGCTATCGTCTGGCAGGACGTGCGCACCGAGAACCTGGTGCGTGAGCTGTCCGAATCTTCTGCGGCACAGCGAGTCCGGGAACTTTGCGGCCTCCCGCTGGCAACCTATTTCGCCGCGCCCCGACTGCGATGGCTGCTGGATACGGTGCCCGGCCTGCGGGCCCGCGCCGACCGCGGCGAGGTGCTGTTCGGCACCATGGAAACCTGGCTCATCTGGAATCTGACCGGCGGCGTCGACGGTGGTGAGCACGTCACCGACGTCACGAACGCGGGCCGCACCCTGCTGATGAACATCGACACCCTGGGCTGGGATGACGAACTGCTGCGGTTCTTCGACATTCCGAAGCGGATACTCCCGCGCATCGAGCCCTCGACCGGATCGTTCGGCACGGCGCGAAAAGTGGTGCCGGGCACCCGAATCGCGGCGGCGCTCGGCGATCAGCACGCCGCGCTGTTCGGGCAGACCTGCTTCGCGCCGGGGGAGACCGAGTGCACCTACGGAACCGGCGGCTTCCTGATGATGAACACCGGCCGGGAGCTGGTTCGCTCACAGTACGGATTGCTCACCACCATCGGTTACCAGGTCGGCGAGGAGCCGGTGTACGCCCTGGAGGGCCCCATCGCCGTCACCGGCTCGCTCGTCCAGTGGGTGCGCGACAACATCGGCCTGATCGGTTCCGCCCCGGAGATCGAAACCCTCGCTCGCACAGTGGAAGACAACGGCGGGTGCTATCTGGTCCCGGCCTTCTCCGGCCTGTACGCGCCGCATTGGCGCAGCGACGCACGCGGTCTGCTGATCGGTCTCACCTCCTACGTCACCAAGGGCCACATCGCCCGAGCGGTGCTGGAGGCGACCGCATGGCAGACCCGCGATGTGGTGGAGGCGATGAACGCGGATTCGGGGCTACACGCCGAATCCCTGCGGGTGGCAGGCGGAATGACATCGGACAACCTGTTGATGCAGATCGTCGCCGACGTGCTCGATATCCCCGTGCAGCGGCCGATAGTCGCCGAGACCGTCTCGCTCGGCGCCGCCTATGCGGCCGGACTGGCGGTGGGGTATTGGCCGGATCTGGAGGGGTTGCGCGGTAATCGGCGGGTGGCCGCGCAGTGGGTCCCCACGATGGACGCCGGGGTGCGGGAGACCGAGTACGAGAACTGGCGGCGCGCTGTCACGCTGACCTTCGGGTGGTTCCGGGGATCCACACCGGCGGCGGCGCAGTCACCCCCGTAGGGCGAGACCCGGTCGGCCGCCGCGGCACCTCCGGCTACCGTCGTCTCATGCAACTGCACGTCGGATGCGCAATGTGGACCCACCCGGCCTGGCGCGACTACCAGCCCACCCCGTCGCGACGCCTCTACAGCTACGCAACCTGGTGCAACGCGGTCGAAGGCAACACCACCTTCTACGCCACCCCCGCCCGCTCAGCCGTGGAGCAGTGGGCCGAACAGACCGACCCCGACTTCCGCTTCGTCCTCAAACTCCCCAGAACCGTCACCCACGAACGCCGCCTGCGCGGAGCCGAGCAGGAACTGCACACCTTCCTGAACGCCGTGGAACCACTCGGTTCACGCCTGCACGCACTCTGGGTCCAACTTCCCGGCTCCTTCGGCCCGAACGATGTCCCCACCCTCACGCGATTCCTGCGCACCCTGCCCGGCCGCACGGCCGTCGAAGTCCGCCACCCGGCCTTCTTCGCCGACGAACGATCCGCCGACCAGCTGGAACGCGCGCTCGCCGGTGTCGGCGCCGAATGGATCCCCTTCGACACCACCGTGCTGTTCGACGGCCCCGCCAGCAGCGCCGCCGAGGTCGAAGCACGGTCGAAGAAGCCGAGGGTGCCGCGCAGGACCGAGGCCCTGACCGATCATCCGCTCGTCCGCTACCACGGCCGCGACGATGTCGACCGCACCGTCGCCGGATGGCAGCCCTGGCTGGAGATCACCGCGGAGTGGCTACGCGAGGGGCGATCGCCCACCGTGTTCATCCACACTCCCGACAACGCGAGTTCGCTACCGCTCGCTCGCAGGTTCCACGACGAGGTGCGTGCCCGCGTACCGGAACTGGCGGCACTGCCGGAACCCGAACCGACGGAGCCCATGACCCTGTTCTGAACCTCCCGACGCCGCGCTACCCGCGCTCCGCGTCGTCCGTCGCGACGAACCCCGGCACCCATTCGCGGACCAGGGCCAGGAACGGCCCCGTGGTGTCGAGCTGCGCGCAGATGCCCGCCACCCCGCCGAGCACCCGCCCGATCATCGGCATCTCGGGAAACTCCGGTGTCGCCTTGAAGGCCAGCGCGTTGTTGATCGACATATTGCGCACGTCCATGGAGCGCTGCGCCTGATCCTGGAGCACCTGCCGGGTCATGTGGAACTCCTCCTCGCGCAGCAGGACCACCAGCGGACCCAGGGTGCGTTGCAGCGGGCCGATATCGACGGTGGTGCCCTCCTTCACGAATCCGGAGCGGCGTACCACGTCGACCGCCTTGTCGAAGTCCTCCGCCAGCAGGTAGCGCGCGGTCTCGCCGATGAAAGGCGGTAGCCCGTTGGGTGTTTCGGTGCACGCGCCGAAGTCGATGATGCCCAGCCGCCCGTCCTCGAGCAGCCGGAAGTTGCCCGGGTGCGGATCGCAGTGCAGGATGCCGAACCGTGCGGGCGACGATACCGCCAACTCCCACAGCAGGATTCCGGCGCGGTCGCGCTGTTCCCGATCGCCCCCGGTGATCACCTTGGACAGCGGCATCCCGTCCATCCACTCGGTGACCATGACCTTGGGCGCGGAGGCGACCACCTTGGGTACGAAGAACTTCGGATCGTCCGGCCCCAGCGCCTTGGCGAACCGCCGCTGATAGTCGCATTCGATGCGGTAGTCGAGCTCGTCATGGGTGCGGTCGATGAATTCGTCGACCAGTTCCTTCACATCCGCCCCGGGCAGGATGAGGTTGAACACCGACGAGAACATCTTCAGCAGCGCCAGATCCGCCTTCAGCGACTCCTCGGCGTGCGGGTACTGCACCTTCACCGCGACATCGCGGCCATCGGACCACACCGCCCGGTGCACCTGTCCGATGCTGGCCGCCGCCACGGGTTTCGGATCGAAGGAGCGGAAGCGGTCCCGCCACCGCGTGCCCAGCTGCTGGGTCAGCATGCGGTAGGTGTCCGCTTCCGGCATGGGCGGCGCTTCGGCCTGGAGTTTGACCAGGGCCTCCCGATAGCGGTCGGCGAATTGCGGCGGTACCGCGGCCTCCATGACCGACAGCGCCTGCCCGACCTTCATGGCCCCGCCCTTGAGTTCGCCGAGCACCGTGAACACCTGGTCGGCGGCCTCGGCGATGAGTTTCTCGTCGAGTTCGCCGCGCTCGGCCCCGGTGATGATCCGGGTACCGAGGGCTGCGGCGCGTTTGGCCATGATGCTCATCGGCAGGGCCGCCAGTCTGGCCCCGCGTGCGATCCCCTTGCGTCTGGTTCCGGCCACAGTCACGTCCTCACACCCACACCCGATCGTCTTGGTCGCCACTGTCCCAGACGGGTTCTGCGGCGTCAAGGCGAGGGTTGTGTAGGGTTCACGTGCGTGTCGCCGGGGAGACCGGTTCGATCGACGCCCGATAATGTGGGGCAATCTTCCGGCGACCGTAGTTATCGAGCTTTTCCGCACCACCGCTTTCCCGCTCCCGCCGCCCGTGCGCGCGGGGCGTTATGGCCACTGACCAGGCGTGTTACGGAGAGTGAGCGACAGATGAGTTCTTATACGAGCGCGGACGGCTTCCCCGATGTGGTCGTCACCAGCCTCGCGGCCACCACGTCCATCGCGGGTGATATCGATTCCACCTGGAAGGGACTGCTGAGCGGCGAGAGCGGAATCGATGTTCTCGACGATTCCTTCATCGACGATTTCGAGTTGCCGGTGCGCATCGGCGGCCACCTGAAGGTGTCCCCGGGCGCCTCCCTCACCCCGGGCGAGGTGCGGCGGCTGTCCTATGTCGAGCAGATGGCGACGGTCCTCGGCCGCGAGGTCTGGCGAAACGCCGGCAATCCCGAGGTGGACACCAATCGCCTCGGCGTCTCCATCGGCACCGGTCTCGGTGGCGCGGAGTCGCTGATCGTGGCCCGCGACAAGCTGTCCAAGGGCGGCTACCGCAAGGTGTCCCCGCTGACCGTGCAGTGCGTGATGCCCAATGGCCCCGCCGCCTGCGTCGGTCTGGAGTTGGGTGCGAAGGCCGGTGTGACGACCCCGGTTTCGGCCTGCTCCTCGGGGTCGGAGGCGATCGCCAACGCCTGGCGCATGATCGTCATGGGCGATGCCGACATGGTCGTCACCGGCGGCGTGGAGGGGTCCATCCAGGCCCTGCCCATCGCGGCCTTCACCATGATGCGGGCCATGAGCACCCGCAACGACGACCCGAAGTCGGCCTCGCGCCCGTTCGACGCGGATCGTGACGGTTTCGTCTTCGGCGAGGCCGGTGCGCTCATGGTGATCGAGACCGAGGAGCACGCCAAGGCGCGCGGTGCGACCATCCACGCCCGCCTCATGGGCGCCGGAATCACCTCGGACGGTTTCCATCTGGTGGCCCCCGATCCGGAGGGCACCGGCGCGGCGCGGGCCATGACCCGGGCGCTGGAGACCGCGGGCATCGCGAAAACCGATGTCACGCATATCAATGCGCACGCCACCGCCACGCCCATCGGCGATACCGCCGAGTGCAACGCCATCCACAAGGCGATCGGCAACCACGCCTCGGTGTACGCGCCGAAATCCGCTTTGGGGCATTCCATCGGCGCGGTGGGCGCGCTGGAATCGGTCATCACCGTGATGAGCATTCGTGACGAGGTGATCCCACCCACGCTGAATTTGGACAATTTGGACCCTGAAATCGATCTCGACGTCGTGCACGGACAGGCCCGAACGGGACGAATCGACTACGCGGTCAACAACTCTTTCGGATTCGGCGGGCACAACGTCGCGCTGGCATTCGGCCGGTACTGAGTGTCGCCGATCACCACACCTGCTACTGTTTCCCAGCTTTGGTGTGTGTCGATCTTTGTTCGGTGTCACTGCACGATGGAGTGCGTTGAAAAAGGATAGGGAATGATCGGCGAGACCTTCGATGACTATCTGGACGAGCACGGCAATATCAAGATCACGGGCGACTGGACCCTGATCGACGTCGTCGACAAACACAGCGAGACGAATCAGGACGATCTCGCTTACCGCTATATCGACTATTCGCGGGAACGCGACGGCGAGTACCACGAGCTCACCTGGCGGCAGTTCGGCGTCCGGTTACGGGCCGTGGCGGCCCGGCTGCAACAGGTGACGCGGCCGGGCGACCGGGTGGCGATCCTGGCCCCGCAGGGCTTGGACTACATCGTCGGCATGTTCGCCGCGGTCTACGCCGGGAATATCGCCGTACCCCTGTTCGATCCGGATGAGCAGGGCCATTCGGATCGGCTGCACGCGGTGCTGGGCGACTGCGAGCCCACGGCCATCCTCACGGTCGGTTCGGCGGCGGCGGGCGTGCGGGAACTGTTCCGCCACCTGCCCGCGCCGCAGCGGCCGCGCATCCTCGCCGTGGAGGCGATTCCGGACACCGTCGGTCAGACCTGGGTGCGCCCGGAACTCGACATCGACAGCGTCGCCTACCTGCAGTACACCTCCGGCTCCACCCGCACCCCCGCGGGCGTGGAGATCACCCACCGGGCGGTGGCGACCAACCTGCTGCAGATGATCGACGCCATCGGCATCACCGAGAACGCGCGCGGTGTCACCTGGCTGCCGCTGTTCCACGATATGGGGCTGCTGACGGTGATCCTGCCGACCATCGGCGGCAAGTTCATCACCATCATGTCGCCGAGCGCGTTCGTGCGCCGTCCGTATCGCTGGATCAAGGAGCTGGCGGCGCAGCAGGACGGAGCCGAGATCTTCGCGGCGGCACCGAATTTCGCCTACGAGCACGCCGCCCTGCGCGGTCTGCCCAAGCCGGGCGAGGAGCTGGACCTGTCGAATGTGATCGGTCTGATCAACGGCAGCGAACCGGTGTCGGTGGCGTCGATGAAGAAGTTCAACGACGCCTTCGCGCCCTACGGGCTGCCCAGGACGGCCATCAAGCCCTGCTACGGCATGGCGGAGGCGACCCTGTTCGTCTCGGCCACCAAGCGCGAGGACGAGGCCCGCGTGGTCTACGTCGACCGCGGGGAGCTCAACGCCGGGCGCATGACGCCGGTCGAGCCGGACGCCGACAGCGCCGTGGCCCAGGTGTCCTGCGGCTATGTGGCGCTGTCGCAATGGGCCGTGATCGTGGATCCGGAGAACGGCAAGGAACGCCCCGACGGCGAGGTCGGTGAGATCTGGCTGCACGGCCAGAACATGGGCATCGGCTACTGGGGTCGTCCGGAGGAGTCGATCGCGACCTTCCACAACACCCTGACCGCCCGCCAGCCCATGGGCAGTCACGCCGAGGGCACCGCGCCGGGCGCGAAGTGGATGCGCACCGGGGATTTCGGCGCCTATCTCGACGGCGAGCTCTACATCACCGGCCGCGTCAAGGATCTGGTCATCGTGGACGGCCGCAACCACTATCCGCAGGATCTGGAGTACACCGCGCAGGAGGCCAGCACCGCGCTGCGGCCGGGCTTCGTCGCGGCCTTCTCGGTTCCGGCCGACCAGCTGCCGCCCGAGGTCGAATCCGGCCCCGGTGGGTCCGGTGAGGTGCTGGTGGTGGTCGCCGAACGCGGTACGGGGGCGGCGAAATTGGATCCGCAGCCCATCGCCGAGGCGGTGCGCGCCGCCATCGCCACACGGCACGGCGTGACGGTGCGCGATCTGCTGCTGGTGCCCGCGGGCTCGATTCCCCGCACCTCCAGCGGCAAGATCGCGCGGCGGGCCTGCCGGGCGGCGTATGTGGAAGGCACGCTGCGCGGGGGCTACCAGCAGAAGGATTTCCCCGACCAGGCGGACTGAGCGCGGCTCGCCGTCGTGAGCAGAGGGGTGCGGGGTGACCCGCGCCCCTTTCTCGCGTGGCGGGTGCGCTATGCGGGGCGGGTGGCCCGGTAGTAGGTGACGCGTCCGAGGCGGCGGGTGACGGTGGAGCTGATCTCCTCGGCGTCGAATCCGGCCGTCCGCAGCAGGCGCGGAATGCCGTCGCCGAGATTGTCGGTGACGTGACCGCCCTTCAGCATGCGCCGGGCCATGAAACCGTCGGCGGTGGTCATGCGGCCGCCGACGTCGACGATGTGCAGCTGTCCGCCCGGTCGCAGGATGCGCAGTGCCTCGGCCGCCGCATCGGACTTCACGTCGGTGGGGAGGTGGTGCAGCATGAATGCGGAGAGCATGTGGTCGACGCTGGCGTCCGGGAAGGGGAGGTCCTGGGCGTACGCGTGCCGGAAGTCGATCCCGCTGCGGCCCTTGGCCTTCCGCTCGGCGCGAGCGAGCGCGAGGGGATCGGGATCGGTGCCGGTGATCTCGATGCCCGGATGGGTGTCCTTGGCGAGCATGGTGAGATTGCCGGTGCCGCAGCCGATTTCGACGACTCGCGCGCCCGGCCGCAGCCCCGCCCGCGCGATCAGGGTGCGATGGACCGCGGGGACGCCGAGTGCCCGGGTCAGCAGATCGTAGAAGGGCAGCAGGCCGTTGCGCCCGGCGGCGGGCAGATAGTCCTGCCGGTTGCCCATCGCACGGACGATATCGGTATCCGAAGCGGGATTATTTTTCGTCATACCTCCATGGTGTGGTCCCGATTGTCTGGTGAATTGGTCGATTCTCGGCAGTAATGGGACTATCTTTCGTTGCATGCCCGAGCATGCGCTGCCGGTCCGCTACGCGGCCGGGGTGCCGGTCTACCGCTACCGGCCGGATCCGGCGATGCCCCCGCTGTCGGTCGCCCGCTTCACCCGGTCGACGCACCCCACCCCCGGTCACGCCCACATCCACGAGTTCCCGGTGCTGCTCTACGTGATCCGCGACGGCGGCCTGCTGCGTGCCGCCGGTCGCCGGTTCGAGCTGCGCGCGGGCGATATCTTCGTGGTCGGCCTGGGTGAGGTGGTCGACAGCACCGACACCCACACCTTCACCGACGCCCGCGGCCTCTTCTTCGATCCGGCGATCCTGGGCGGCGAGGGCCGCGCGCCCTGGCCCGCCTGGCGGGGACATCCGCTGCTCTACCCGTTCCTGCACGGCCGCCCCGGCGGCCTGCTGCGCCTGCGCCTCCCCGCAGACCGACAGCCGACGTGGGAGCGCGCGATCGCCGCCATCGAGACGGAATTGTCCACCCGCCCAGCCGGTTACCGGCAGGCCGCCACCGCTCACCTGACCCTGCTGCTGGTGGACGTGGCGCGGCTGGCCGCCGATGTGGTGGGCGAGCTGCGCCGCAGCGGTGAGACCGTGCTGGCCGAGGTCTTCGACGTGATCGAGGAGCGCTTCGGCGAACCGCTGTCGCTGCGCGATGTGGCCCGCGTCGTCGGCATGACCCCCGCCTACCTCACCACCCTGGTCCGCCGCCGCACCGGACGCACCGTGCAGGACTGGATCACCGAGCGCCGGATGAGCGAGGCGCGCCGCCTGCTGTCCGATCCGGACCTGTCCGTCACCGAGGTGGCGCGCCGGGTCGGCATCGCCGATCCCGGCTACTTCACCCGCGTGTTCCGGCGCGAGAACGGCATGCCACCGCGGGCCTGGCGTGATCGGGTGGCCGCCGCATGACGGTGGTCGCCGTTACAGTGAGGCGATGGGCACCGAAGAGACCCGGCGGGGTGTGCGGCTGACCAACCTGGACGTCGCGCTCTTCGACGGCGCGGACGCGACCAAGCGGGACCTGATCGACTACCTCGAGGCCATGGCCGACCGGCTCATCCGGCAGCTGCACGACCGGCCGCTGTCGGTGGTTCGGGTGCGACCGGGGCAGGACCCGTTCATGCAGAAGAACCTGCCCAAGTACACGCCGGACTTCGTCAACCGGGTGACCCTGTGGGCCGACAGCGCCCATCGCGAGGTGACCTACGCGCTGTGCGACGACATCCGCACCCTGCTGTGGTTCGGCAACCAGCGGGCGGTGGAGTACCACCCCACCCTCGTCCCGGTGGACCACAGCCTGGGGCAGACGCATCTGATCCTCGATCTGGATCCTCCGGCGGGCGAGGATTTCGCGGTGGTGGTGCGGGCCGCCGAACTCGTGCGCGCCGCCCTCGCCGCCGACGGGCTCGCGGGAGCCGTGAAGACCAGCGGCTCCAAGGGGGTGCACATCTTCGTCCCGATCGAGCCGGGGTTGCCCATCGAGGACGCCGCCGCGGTCACCCGGGCCATCGCCGCCCGTGCCGAACGGCTCGATCCGGCGCTGGCCACCACCGCCTTCATTCGAGAAGACCGGGGCGGCAAGGTCTTCCTGGACTCCACCCGGGCGGCCGGTGCCACGGTCGTCTCCACCTACAGCCCCCGCATCCGTCCGGGCACGACGGTGTCCTTCCCGGTGGACTGGCCCGATCTCGGCAGTGTCCATCCGCGCGACTTCACCATCCACACCGTGCCGAAGACCCTCGGCGACCGCGACCCGTGGGCCGAGAACATGCCCGCGCCGCAACGGATTCCGGCCGATCTGCTCGAGGAGGGGCACACCATTCCGGTGGCACGGGTGCAGGCCATGCACGAGGGCAAGCGTCGGGCTCGGGCGAAGCGGGAGAGTTAGCCGCGGTCAGAGCTGGTGCGCCGCCGCCTCTTCCGCCTCGGCCAACAGGTCGGTGATTCGCGCGGCGGGCATCGGATGGTGGAAGTACCACCCCTGCGCCGTATCGCATCCCAGCGCGCGCAGCTGGTCGGCCTGATGTCGTGTCTCCACGCACTCGGCCGTGACGGTGTACCCGAGATCGTGCGCCAGCGCGATGATCGTCTCGAGGATGCGCAGATCCGCCGCCTCCATGGCATCGGGGGTGCGCAGGTGCCGCACGAACGGGCCCGCCAGTTTGACCGTGTGCAGCGGCAGCCGCCCGAGGTAGGCCAGATTCGAGTAGCCGGTGCCGAAGTCGTCGACGGCGATGCGGACCCCGGATTCGGCCAGCGTGCGCAGCGCGTGCAGCGGCCGCCCGGTGGTGGCCATGAAGGCGCGTTCGGTCAGTTCCAGTTGCAGCTGTTCGGGTTTCAGTCCGCTGTCCGCGATGGCCTGCTGCACCAGGTCCAGCCAGGCCGGATCGGAGACCTCGGTGGCCGAGACGTTCACGCTCACCAGCGGCGTGAGCGCCGGGTAGCGCTCGCTCCACGCCCGGCTGTCCGCGATGGCCAGATTCAGCACCAGCGAGCCCAGCGCGCCGATATGGCCGTTGTCCTCGGCCAGGTCCACGAAGCGGGCGGGCGGCAGGATGCCGAGTTCGGGATGCCGCCAGCGGGCCAGCGCCTCCACCGCCACCATGCCCGACCCGTCCAGTGCCACGATGGGTTGGTAGTCGAGGAAGAACTCCCCGCGCGCCAGGGCGTCGGGCATGGCGGCGGTGAGTTCCACGCGGGTGTGCTCGCGGTGGCTGCGGGCGGCGTCGAAGATCTCGTAGCGGCCGCGCCCGGCGGCCTTGGCCCAGTACATGCTGGAGTCGGCCGAGCGCAGCAGTTCCTCGGCGGTGGTATGTCCGGCGCGGTCCTCCATGACGCCGACGCTGGCGGTGACCGACAGCCGGTAGCCGTGCACGTGGAAGGGGCGGGAGAAGGCGTTCAGTACGCAGCGGGCCAGGCTTGCCACCTCGTCCGCGCCACCGCTGTGCGGCACCAGGATGACGAATTCGTCGCCACCCATGCGGGCCACCAGCTGTCCGGGACCGGTGGCGCAGGTGGTGAGGCGGGTGGCGGCCTGGGCGAGCAGTTCGTCGCCCACCGCGTGGCCGAAGGTGTCGTTGACGGTCTTGAAGTGATCGAGGTCGACGTAGCACAGCCCGACGCGCACGCCGGGGTCGGCGAACACGGTGGTGAGGGCGTCGAAGAAGCGGGTGCGGTTGGCCAGTCCGGTGAGCTGGTCGTGATTGGCGCGGTAGTGTAGCCGCTCGCGCAACGCCCGCCGCTCGGAGATGTCCTCCACCAGAATGAGGGTGTACTGCGGTTCGCCGCGCTCGTCGCGGATGAGCGAGACATTGATATTGGTCCAGACTCCGTGCCCATCCTTGTGCGGATAGCACTTCTCCAGCTGCACATTGTCCAGATCGCCGCGCAGCACCCCCGAATACAGCTGCCACATGCCGGGATCGTCGCTGGGGTGACCCAGATCGGTGACGGACAGGCGCAGCATCTCGGCGGGGGTGTAGCCGAGCATCTGCGCGAACGCGGTGTTGACCTCGATGATGCGGCCGGTCATATCGGAGAGTCCGGTGCCGATTCCGGCCTGTGCGAAGACCGCCCGGAAGCGGGCCTCGCTCTCGCGTAATCGTTGTTCGACGAGTCGGCGCGCGGTGATGTCGGCGACGCGCACGCTCTCCTGTTCGGCCAGCAGCCAGGCGCGGAAGGCACGCACGTAGCCGGTGGTGAAGGCGGCCAGCAGCATGGCCACCCGGTCGGCGGGGACATCGTCGGCGATCTCGGCGAAGTACTCCTCGAGCACGGCGACACTGCGCCCGAGCACCTCGTCGCCGACGAAGTGGGCCCGCGCCAGTTCCGCGCCCAGTTCCGCGATCCGCCGATCCGATGCCGGATCCCGCGCGGCGGCGTCGAGTTCGCGGGCGAATCGGGTGAGCAGCGTCCGGGTCTCGGCACGACTCATCGGCACCACGTGATCGCGCGTGCCACGGGTGAGTGCGGCGACCCACTGCTCGACGAGGTCGGCGTGTGGGCCGCTCGAGTACCGCTCACCCCCGGCTTCCCACGCCATGGGGATCGATCGTAGCCCTACCGTCGTACGGCGGCGAATCACCTCCCGCTGGGATACCATTGCGGCGCTTGATTGTTCGTGGCGAATCACAACCGTTCCGGGTGAATGGTGTGAACGAGGCGAACGATGTGTTTACTTTTTCGCTGTCAGAAGGGTTCGCGATGACCAGGCCGAGTTGGGCTCCCGAGGGGATCGATCTGGATCGTCCCAGTGCCTCCCGCGTATACGACTACTTCGTCGGCGGCATGCACAATTTCGAGATCGATCGCGAATTGGCGCGCCAGATCGAAGCATTCACTCCCAATATCGCCGAAACCATGCGCGCGAACCGAGATCTGCTGCGCCGCCTGGTGCGATTCCTGGTGGACGAGGGCATCACCCAATTCCTGGATCTGGGTTCGGGCATTCCCACCGTCGGAAATGTGCACGAGGTCGCCCAGGCCCGCAATCCCGAGGCGCGTGTGGTGTACGTGGATATCGATCCGGTCGCGGTGGCGCACAGTATCGCGATTCTGGACGGCAATCCGAATGCCGGGATCATTCAGGCCGATGTCGCCGATCCGGAAAGGATCCTGACCGATCCGGTGGTCGGCGAACTCATCGACTTCTCGAAGCCGGTGGCGGTGCTGCTGCTCGGCGTGCTGCATTTCGTCCCGGACGAGGCGGATCCGGCCGGCGCCGTCGCGCGCCTGCTGAAGCCGTGTGTCCCCGGCAGCTACGTGGCCATCACCCACGCCACCGCCGACGGGCAGCCGGCGGAGGTGCTGGAGGGGCAGAAGCTGTCCGGTCGCACCTCCACCGAGATCTCGCTGCGCACCCGCGACGAGATCGTCACCTACTTCGGCGACTGGACGCAGATCGAGCCCGGGCTGGTGCACCTGCCGCTGTGGC
>NZ_BAGD01000042.1 GCF_000308635.1 Nocardia otitidiscaviarum NBRC 14405
AACGACGAGGCTGATCTTCAGTCATACCGCCGAGAGTTTTCTCGGGCTGGTGCTGGGTAAAAGGTCGGGCTTGTGTGTTGTTTGAGAACTGCACAGTGGACGCGAGCATCTTTGTTAGTAAGTGTGTAAGAGCGTACGGTGGATGCCTTGGCACCAGGAGCCGATGAAGGACGTAGGAGGCTGCGATAAGCCTCGGGGAGCTGTCAACCGAGCTGAGATCCGAGGATTTCCGAATGGGGAAACCCAGCACGAGTGATGTCGTGTTACCCGCGCCTGAATATATAGGGTGTGTGGAGGGAACGTGGGGAAGTGAAACATCTCAGTACCCACAGGAAGAGAAAACAACAGTGATTCCGTGAGTAGTGGCGAGCGAAAGCGGATGAGGCTAAACCGGTTATGTGTGATAGACGGCAGTCGTTGCATAGCCGGGGTCGTGGGATCATTCTTCTCAGTTCTGCCGGGCTGAGCGACAGTCAGAAAAGATCGCGTTAGCTGAATTGGTCTGGGATGGCCAACCGTAGACGGTGAGAGTCCGGTAGGCGAAAACGTGTTCTCTGTCGTGGATGACTCCCGAGTAGCAGCGGGCCCGTGAAATCTGCTGTGAATCTGTCGGGACCACCCGATAAGCCTGAATACTACCTGGTGACCGATAGCGGACTAGTACCGTGAGGGAAAGGTGAAAAGTACCCCGGGAGGGGAGTGAAATAGTACCTGAAACCGTGCGCTTACAATCCGTCAGAGCCCTCCCTTGTGGTGGGGTGATGGCGTGCCTTTTGAAGAATGAGCCTGCGAGTCATCGGTATGTGGCGAGGTTAACCCGTGTGGGGTAGCCGTAGCGAAAGCGAGTCCGAATAGGGCGTTTT
>NZ_BAGD01000041.1 GCF_000308635.1 Nocardia otitidiscaviarum NBRC 14405
CTCCAGTGAGCTTCTCGAACAGTCGAGATCGCTTCTGGCAGAGACAGTTTCGGACTCACACGTAGTCCGGCTGAAGCTCATGGGTGGAACGCTGACAAGCTTCATCGCATCATGCTCGGTCCTCAGCGGTCGAGCGCGGTGAATATATCGACACACTGTTGGGTCCTGAAAGAACAGACGTTCTTTCCAGGCAAAAGACGATCTACTCGGATGTCGAGTGAAACCGCCGGTTCTCCGGTAGGTCCTCCGAGGAATTCTGGGTGGGTGTGTTGTTTGAGAACTGCACAGTGGACGCGAGCATCTTTGTTAGTAAGTGTGTAAGAGCGTACGGTGGATGCCTTGGCACCAGGAGCCGATGAAGGACGTAGGAGGCTGCGATAAGCCTCGGGGAGCTGTCAACCGAGCTGAGATCCGAGGATTTCCGAATGGGGAAACCCAGCACGAGTGATGTCGTGTTACCCGCGCCTGAATATATAGGGTGTGTGGAGGGAACGTGGGGAAGTGAAACATCTCAGTACCCACAGGAAGAGAAAACAACAGTGATTCCGTGAGTAGTGGCGAGCGAAAGCGGATGAGGCTAAACCGGTTATGTGTGATAGACGGCAGTCGTTGCATAGCCGGGGTCGTGGGACCTACTTTCCTAGTTCTGCCGAGCTGGGCGGGAGTGAGAAACCGAGTTGTTAGTCGAATTGGTCTGGGATGGCCAACCGTAGACGGTGAGAGTCCGGTAGACGAAAACATCTCGGCTTCCGTAGTAGGCACCCGAGTAGCAGCGGGCCCGTGAAATCTGCTGTGAATCTGTCGGGACCACCCGATAAGCCTGAATACTACCTGGTGACCGATAGCGGACTAGTACCGTGAGGGAAAGGTGAAAAGTACCCCGGGAGGGGAGTGAAATAGTACCTGAAACCGTGCGCTTACAATCCGTCAGAGCCCTCCCTTGTGGTGGGGTGATGGCGTGCCTTTTGAAGAATGAGCCTGCGAGTCATCGGTATGTGGCGAGGTTAACCCGTGTGGGGTAGCCGTAGCGAAAGCGAGTCCGAATAGGGCGCCCA
>NZ_BAGD01000040.1 GCF_000308635.1 Nocardia otitidiscaviarum NBRC 14405
GATGCGGTCGCCGAGCAGCGCGCCGCCGCCGCGCCGCCGGGTCGGGTCCACCGCCAGCACCGCCACTCGCAGCTTGTCCTGCTGGTCGCTGCGCAGACGGCGAATCAATTCGTCGGTGAGCGAGGACTTTCCGGAGCCGCCGGTGCCGGTGATGCCGAGTACCGGCACCCGCCGATCGGCCGCCGCGGCGCGCAGGGCGGCCCGGTCGGCCTCCGGCAGGGCGTCCTGCTGCAAGCAGGTGAGCGCCCGCGCCAGTGCGGCCCGCTCCCCGGCGAGCACCTGCTCCACCGGAACCGGCGCCTGCGCCAGGTCCACATCGCAGGTCTCGATGAGCTTGTTGATCATTCCCGGCAGCCCGAGCCGCTGCCCGTCCTCGGGCGAGAAGATGGTCACCCCGGAGGCCGCCAATCGCGCGATCTCCTCGGGGATGATCACCCCGCCGCCCCCACCGAAGACGCGCACGTGGTCGGCTCCGGCCTCGCGCAGCGCGGCGGCCAGGTATTCGAAGTACTCGACGTGCCCGCCCTGGTACGAACTGATGGCCACGCCCTGCGCGTCCTCGGTGAGCACTGCGTCCACGACCTCGCTGACCGCGCGGTTGTGTCCGAGGTGAACCACCTCCGCGCCCTGCGATTGCAGGATTCTGCGCATGATGTTGATGGCCGCGTCGTGGCCGTCGAACAGTGCCGCCGCGGTCACGAACCGCACCGGGTGGACCGGGACGTGCAGGTCGACCATCGCATCCTCCGCGGGAAGATTCCATTGGTGTCCAGATAGTAGGACGTCAAACCAACTCTAGAGTGATCTGCCGCACATTGCCAGAGCCGTGCGAATGATCTTGTGAGTTATCCCACAGTCAATACTTGGATGTCCAACTATAGGATCGCCACGTACACCTACGGCGACGACGAACAGGACTGGCATGGTTCGCGAACTCACCCACTTCATCGGCGGGCGGCACGTCCCCGGCACCTCCGGCAAATTCGGGGACGTGTACGACCCGAGTACCGGTCAAGTGCAGGCCAAGGTGCCCCTCGCCACCACGGCCGAGGTGGAAGCCGTCATCGCGAACGCCGCCGAGGCGCAGCGGGAGTGGGCCGCGTTCAACCCGCAGAAGCGGGCCCGCGTGCTCATGCGGTTCCTGACGCTGGTGCAGGACGAGATGGACTCCCTCGCCGCGCTGCTGTCCTCCGAACACGGCAAGACCATCGCCGACGCCAAGGGCGACATCCAGCGCGGCCTCGAGGTGATCGAATTCGCCACCGGCATCCCGCATCTGCTCAAGGGCGAATACACCGAGAGCGCGGGCACCGGCATCGACGTGTACTCCATGCGCCAGCCGCTCGGCGTGGTCGCGGGCATCACCCCGTTCAACTTCCCGGCCATGATCCCGCTGTGGAAGGCCGGACCGGCACTGGCGTGCGGCAACGCCTTCGTGCTCAAGCCCTCCGAGCGGGACCCCTCGGTGCCGCTGCGGCTGGCCGAACTCTTCGTCGAAGCCGGGCTCCCGGCCGGGGTGTTCAACGTGGTCAACGGCGACAAGGAGGCGGTGGACGCGCTGCTGCACGACGAGCGGATCTCCGCCGTCGGGTTCGTGGGCTCCACCCCGATCGCGCAGTACATCTACGAGACCGCCACCGCCAACGGCAAGCGCGCCCAGTGCTTCGGCGGGGCCAAGAACCACGCCATCGTCATGCCGGACGCCGACCTCGACGATGTGGCCGATCAGCTCATCGGCGCGGGCTACGGCTCCGCGGGTGAGCGCTGCATGGCCATCTCGGTCGCCGTGCCGGTCGGTGAGGAGACCGCGGATCGCCTGCGCGAGAAGCTGATCGAGCGCGTCAACAAGCTCAATGTGGGCCGCTCCGACGATCCGGGCGCGGACTTCGGCCCGCTGGTCGGCCGCGACGGCGTGGACCGGGTGAACAGTTACGTGCAGATCGGCGTGGACGAGGGCGCGGAACTCGTCATCGACGGTCGCGGCCTGGTGGTCGAGGGCGCGGAGGACGGCTTCTTCGCCGGTGCCTCGCTGTTCGACCGGGTCACCCCGGAGATGCGGATCTACCGGGAGGAGATCTTCGGACCCGTGCTGTCGATTGTGCGCGCCAAGGATTACGAAGCGGCGCTGCGCCTGCCCAACGAGCACGAATACGGCAATGGCGTGGCCATCTTCACCCGCGACGGCGACACCGCCCGCGACTTCGCCGCGCGCGTGCAGGTCGGCATGGTCGGCATCAACGTGCCGATCCCGGTGCCGATCGCCTACCACACCTTCGGCGGCTGGAAGCGTTCCGGTTTCGGCGATCTCAACCAGCACGGCCCGGATTCGATCCGCTTCTATACCAAGACCAAGACGGTGACGCAGCGTTGGCCCGCCGGGCTCAAGGAGTCCAACGCCTTCGTCATCCCGACCATGGACTGACCCATGTTCCTACTCGACGACGACGAGCAGGCGATCACCGCGACCGCCCGATCCTTTGCCGACGAGCTCCTGGCCCCCAACGCGCTGGAATGGGATGAGCGCAAACACTTCCCGGTGGACGTGCTGCGCAAGGCCGGGTCGCTCGGCCTGGGCGGCATCTACGTCCGCGAGGATGTGGGCGGTTCGCAGCTGCGGCGGCTGGACGCCGTGCGCATCTTCGAACAGCTCGCCACCGGCTGCCCGGCCGTGGCCGCCTATATCTCCATTCACAATATGGCGGCCTGGATGATCGACAGCTTCGGCACCGAGCAGCAGCGGCACCGCTGGCTGCCGGGGCTGACGTCGATGGACGCACTGGCCAGCTACGCCCTCACCGAACCCGGCGTCGGCTCCGACGCGGCGGCCCTGAGCACCAAGGCCGTGCGCGACGGCGACGACTATCTGCTCACCGGCGTCAAGCAGTTCATCTCCGGGGCGGGCAGCACCGATGTGTACGTACTCATGGCCCGCACCGGAACCGAAGGGGCACGCGGGATCTCGGCCTTCATCGTGCCCGCCGACACCCCCGGGCTGTCCTTCGGCGCGAACGAGAAGAAGATGGGCTGGAACGCCCAGCCCACCCGGCAGGTCATTCTGGACAATGCCCGGGTGCCCGCCGCGAACCTGCTCGGCGGCGAGGGCAGCGGCTTCCGGATCGCCATGAACGGGCTCAACGGCGGGCGGCTGAACATCGCGGCCTGCTCACTCGGCGGCGCGCAGGCGGCGATGGACAAGACCGTGGCCTATCTGGCGCAGCGCAAGGCATTCGGGGCGCGGCTGTTGGACAATGCCGCACTGCAATTCGAACTCGCCGATATGCGGACCGCACTGGAGGCGTCGCGCACGCTGCTGTGGCGGGCCGCGGCGGCGCTGGACGCCGACGCACCCGACAAGGTGGAGCTGTGCGCCATGGCGAAGCGATTCACCACCGACGCCGGATTCGAGGTGGCCAACAAGGCGCTGCAATTGCACGGCGGCTACGGCTATCTGGCCGAGTACGGGGTCGAGAAGATCGTCCGCGATCTGCGGGTGCACCAGATTCTCGAAGGTACGAACGAAATCATGCGGGTGGTCGTCGCCCGCTCGGTAGTGGGGGCGGCGTGAAAGGAAACAGCGTGCGAGGAACCGATACGGCCGAACCGGAAGTCCTGATCGAGCGGCGCGACGGGCTCGGCCTGATCACGCTCAACCGGCCCAAGGCCATCAACGCGCTGAATCATCCGATGGCGCTGGCCATTCTGGACGCGCTGCGCGAGTGGGCCGCCGACGACGAGGTGCGCACCGTCGTGCTCACCGGCGCGGGCGAGCGCGGACTGTGTGCGGGCGGCGATATCGTCGCCATCCACAATGACGCCAAGAACGCGGTGGCGCAGGGCGATACGGCCGCCGCCGACTCGCCGAGCGGCCGGTTCTGGCGTGACGAGTACATGCTCAACGCGCTCATCGGCCGCTACCCGAAGCCGTACGTCGCCGTCATGGACGGCATCGTCATGGGCGGCGGTGTCGGCCTGTCCGGGCACGCCAGCCACCGCATCGTGACCGAACGATCCAAGATCGGCATGCCGGAGACCGGCATCGGCTTCATCCCCGACGTGGGCGGCACCTACCTGCTGTCGCACGCGCCCGGCGAGATCGGCACCCACGTCGCCCTCACCACCGCGCGGATGAGTGCCGGTGATGCCATCGCGGCGGGCTTCGCCGACTACTTCGTGCCCGCGGAGCAGCTTCCGGCACTGCTGGAAGCGCTGCGCGACAACGACGCCGATACCGCCATCGCCAAATTCGCGCAGACCGCACCGGAATCCGAACTGATGGCGCAGCGCGACTGGATCGACGCCTGCTACAGCGCCGACTCGGTGGAGGAGATCGTGGCGCGGCTGCGCACCCACGACGCCCCCGAGGCCGCCAAGGCAGCCGCGGACGTGCTGACCAAATCACCGGTGGCGCTGAAGGTCACGCTGCGCTCGCTGCGCAACGCGCGCGCCGCGACGCACCTCGAGGAGGTGCTGAACGAGGAGTACCGGGTGTCGGTGGCCTCGCTGAGCACCCACGACCTGGTGGAGGGCATCCGCGCGCAGGTCGTGGACAAGGACCGCAACCCGCGGTGGAACCCGGCCACCCTCGCCGATGTCAGCGCGGCCGAGGTGGACACGTATTTCGCCGAATTGGGCGACAAGGAACTGGGATTGACCGCACCGGAGGGAAAATGAGCAAGCGAGTCGCATTCCTGGGGCTGGGCCACATGGGTGGCCCGATGGCCGCGAATCTGGTGCGGGCCGGATACGAGGTGCTGGCCTACGATCCGGTGCCCGCCGCACAGGAGCAGGCGCGCACCGACGGCGCGCGGGTGGTCGACACCGCGAAACAGGCCGCCGCCGAGGCCGATTGCGTCATCACCATGCTGCCCAACGGCCGCGTCGTGCTGGATGTGTACGACGAGGTCCTGCCCGCCGCCAAGCCGGGCACGCTGTTCATCGACTGCTCGACCATCGATGTCGCCGACGCCAAGACCGCCTCGGAGCGAGCGGTCGCGGCGGGGCATCGGGCGCTGGACGCCCCGGTCTCCGGCGGCGTCGCCGGTGCGGCGGCGGGCACGCTCACCTTCATGGTGGGCGGCGAGGCGGCGGATTTCGCCGACGGGCTGCCGCTGCTGGAGGTCATGGGCGGCAAGGTGGTGCACTGCGGCGGCGCGGGCGTCGGCCAGGCCGCCAAGATCTGCAACAACATGCTGCTGGGCATCTCCATGATCGGGCTGTCCGAGGCCATCGTGCTCGGTGAGAAGCTGGGCCTCACGCACGAGAAGTTCTTCGACGTGGTGTCCACGGCGTCGGGGCAGTCGTGGGCGCTCACCTCGTACTGTCCGGTGCCCGGCCCGGTGCCGACCAGCCCGGCCAACAACGACTACCGGCCCGGATTCGCCACGGCGCTGATGAACAAGGATCTGGGTCTGGCGGCCAACGCGCTCGCGGCCAATGGCGTCGACGGACAGATCGGCCTGCTCGCCGCCGCGATCTACGACCGCTTCAACCAGGACGAAGCGGGCAAGGACTTCTCGGCTATCGTCACCGATATCCGCAAGCGATCCGGAGGAGAGAACACGCGTGCCTGAATTCGAGACCATTCTGCTGGAGCGCAAGGGGCGCGTCGCGCTGATCACGCTCAACCGGCCGAAGGCCCTCAATGCGCTGAACTCGCAGGTCCTCGCCGACATCTCCGCCGCCCTCGACGAGCTCGAGCACGATGACGAGATCGGTGCGGTCGTGCTCACCGGGTCGGAGCGGGCCTTCGCGGCGGGCGCGGATATCAAGGAGATGCAGAGCAAGTCCTATATGGACATGTTCCTCGCCGACCACTTCGCGGGCTGGGATCGGCTCACCGCCTTCCGCAAGCCGATCATCGCGGCGGTCGCCGGCTACGCCCTCGGCGGCGGCTGTGAGCTGGCCATGATGTGCGACCTGCTGATCGCCGCCGACACCGCCAAGTTCGGGCAGCCGGAGATCAAGCTCGGCGTCATCCCCGGCATGGGCGGCTCGCAGCGCCTCACCCGCGCCGTGGGCAAGGCCAAGGCCATGGACCTCATCCTGACCGGCCGGAACATGGATGCCGAGGAGGCCGAGCGGGCGGGTCTGGTCTCGCGTATCGTCCCCGCCGCCGACCTGGTCTCCACCGCTCTCGAGGTGGCCGCGACCATCGCCTCGATGTCGCTGCCGTCGGTCATGATCGCCAAGGAGGCCGTGGACCGCTCCTTCGAGACCACCCTCGGCGAGGGGCTGCGCTTCGAGCGTCGGGTCTTCCACTCGCTGTTCGCCACCGAGGATCAGAAGGAGGGGATGGCGGCCTTCGTCGAGAAGCGCGCCGCGAACTTCTCGCACAAGTAGCGGAGCGCCCCGGCTCTCCTCGACAACATGTGTCCCGCCGTGAATCACGGCGGGACACAGGCGTATTCGGCGGGCGGAAAACTCGCGGCGCGGTCACCGGATCGGATGCGGGGCCGGTCGTCGTATCCGGCGCGGCCCCGACGGCTCCGGGGTGGTGCGCTCAGCCGCCGGGTTTCGGCGGTCCGATCATCTCGACCGGACTGGCCGGGGTGCCGCCTTCCTGATGGCTGCGATCCATCATGAGCACGCCCGCGATGGTGCCGCCCAGGGTGGCGGTGACCGCGACGGCGGCGAGCAGTTTGCGCCGGGAGACCGGCTCCTCGGTACCGCGCATGGCGGCGGCCATCGGGGCGAACCGGACACTGCGCACCCGGCGGGCGGAGGGGCGTTCGGCGGCGAGCAGGACCGCGCCGCGAGCGGAGACGAACTCCGGCTCCGGGTCGTAGATGAGCGGTATGTCCAGCTGCTGCTGGAGTTCGTCGCGAATGCTCAGCGTCCGGGTGCAGCCGCCGAGCAGGGCGATGGCGGTGGGGTGCACCCCGGTCTCGGCGATCATCTGCCGGACGAACGACGCCGAATGGTGGATCCCGGCCTCCGCCAGGTCGGCGAAATCACTGCGGGTGATCACCGCCCGATGCCCGGAGATGGGGTCGCACACCGTCACCACCCGCTCGGTGTCCAGTGCCTCCTTGTAGCGGCGGCTGGAGGGCAGATCCACCCCCACCCCGTTGCGGGCCAGCAGCCAGCGCAGCAGCGCGTCGTGCCCGTCACCGCCCAGTACCGTGCTGCGCTTGCTCGCCAGGATGGCATCGGCGCGGCAGTCGATCTGGGTCACCGTCAGCCCGGACGCGCCCAGGTCGTAGAGCAGCACCGAGCCCTCGGCGGGTAGTCGGCCGGTGAACCGCAGATACCGCAGTTGGGCGACCGGTTCGTCGATCACGGTGAGGCGATTGCGCCCGGCCGTGGCGCGCACCGCCTCCGCCGCCGTGGCGCTGCGGCAGGTGGCGGCGATGCCGGTGATGAACTCGTCGCGGCGCGCGGCCGACTGGCGCATCAGGCGGATCGCCTCGAAAACCGCCTCCTCCAGCGCACCGCCCACCCGGCGCGGCACGTGCACGCGGTCGATCGGGGGCAGGTGGGGCTGGTCGGAATGGGTCAGCATCGCCCGCGCGCCCGAAGCGCCCGCCGATACCCCGAGGACCAGCACCATGGCTCAATGGTGAACCTTTTGCGGCCCGATTCCAAGACAATGGCGCAGGAAAGTGGCTATCCGGATGCTGGAGGGTTACCGGCTGGCCCATCGTGTCGGCGTGTCGCCCGCATCGAAGTCTCCGGCGGCGCGTCGGAATTCTGCCAGCAACTCCAGCAGTTGCCGCAAACGTTCCGGTGACAGGCCCGGTCGGGAGAACACCTCCCGGTTCAGCGCGGCGGTCGCCTCGGCCACCAGTTGCCTTCCGGCATCGGTGATCTCGATCAGGGTCGCCCGCCGATCGCTGGGATGCGGCACCCGTTTCACCAGGTGGGCCGCTTCCAGCCGGTCGACGGTATTGGTCACCGACGTCGGATGCACCTGGAGCCGGGCGCTGGCCACCGCCATGGGCAGCGCGCCCGTCTTGCTGAAACTCAGCAGCATCAGCAGTTCGTAGCGGGAGAAGGTCAGCCCCGAGGGTTTCAGTGCCTCGTCCACCCGGGCCATGACGATCTGCTGTGCCCGCACCAGTGACGTCACCGCCGCCATACCGTCCGCGACGTCACCCCATCCGTGCTCGGTCCACTGGCGATGCGCCTCCTCGATGGGATCGAGCGGCAGGGGACGTGGCCGAGACATGCACCGATCATCGCACGAGCGACCGTTTTCGATGGACCGGCCGACGGCACCGGGTGTCGGAGGGCGATGGGTCGCATTGCGATCAGCGCGATTCCAACCCTCGCGGAGCTCGGGCCGACGGGGGAGTATCGACGGCGATGCGGGTGTGACCGAGTGGTTAGGTACCGGCCTGCAAAGCCGTTCACGCGGGTTCGAATCCCGCCGCTCGCTCGATTCCGGCCCCCTGCGGTGTACCGCGGGGGGCCGCGACGCTGTCCGGACTCGCCGTTCAGTCGGGGGTGCCGGTTCCCCCGCCCCCATGAGACGCTAGGTTGGTTAGCCAAACCTCAGGTCAGAGGCGGGAAAGGACAGTCATGACGGCAGGCCGATGGAAACTGCTATCCGGTGCTCTCGCGGCCCTCACGCTGCTCGCGGCCACGGGTTGCTCGAACTCGTCCGAGGACGACAACGAGATTCTGGTGTACAACGCCCAGCACGAGTCGCTCACCAAGGAGTGGGCCGAGGCGTTCACCGCGGAGACCGGCATCAAGGTGACCCTGCGTCAGGGCGGTGACACCGACCTGGGCAATCAGCTCGTCGCCGAGGGCGCGGCCTCACCCGCGGATGTCTTCCTCACCGAGAATTCCCCGGCCATGGCCCTGGTCGAGAACGCTGGGCTGTTCGCCGACCTGGATGCCGAGACCCTCGACGCCGTCCCCGCGTCCTACCGACCCTCCACCGGCAAGTGGACCGGCGTCGCCGCGCGCGCCACCGTCTTCGTCTACGACACCGGCAAGTTTGCCGCCGACCAGCTGCCCGCCTCCCTGCTGGATCTCCAGCAGCCGCAGTGGAAGGGCCGCTGGAGCGCGGGCGTATCCGGCGCGGACTTCCAGGCCATCGTGGCCGCCCTGCTGGAACTGAAGGGCGAGGACGCCACCCGCGCCTGGCTGCGGGGCATGAAGGAGAACGCGATTCCGTCGCAGAACAATGTGGTCACCATGAAGGGCGTCAATGCCGGGCAGTTCGACGGCGGCGTCATCTACCACTACTACTGGTATCGCGACCAGGCCAAGACCAAGGAGAACAGCGGCAATACCGCGCTGCACTACTTCAAGAACCAGGATCCGGGCGCATTCGTCTCCATTTCCGGCGGTGGCGTGCTGAAGTCGAGCGACAAGCAGGAGCAGGCGCAGCGCTTCATCCGATTCATCGTCTCCCGCGCCGGCCAGGAGGTGCTGCGCGACGGCACCTCCATGGAGTATCCGGTCGCCAGCGATGTGGCCGCCAATCCCGCACTGCCGCCGCTGGATTCGCTCCAGGCCCCGGCGATCGATCCGAGCCGACTGAATGCGAAGAAGGTCACCGAGTTGATGACCGAGGCCGGTCTGCTCTAACCATGACCGTCCGGACCGCTGTAGTCGACCGGCCGGGGCGCGGCTCCCGCCCCGGCCCATTCGTCACGGGCGTCGCGCTGCTGCTGGTGGCGGCGACGTTCGTGCCGCTCGGCTACATCGTCTACACCCTCCTCGAGACCGGACCGCACGAGACGGCCCAGCTCATCTTCCGCGCCCGGGTCGGCGAACTGCTGCGCAACACGGTGAGCCTGGTGGTGCTCACCGTGCCGATCTGCGTGGTGCTGGGCGTCGGCCTGGCCTGGCTCCTGGAGCGCACCGACGTCCCCGGATCCGCTTGGTGGGGGCCGGTATTCGCCGCGCCGCTGGCGGTGCCCGCCTTCGTGAACAGCTACGGCTGGGTGAGCGTGTTCCCCGCGCTGCACGGGCTCGGGGCGGGCGTGCTCATCGCCACCCTGTCGTACTTTCCGCTGGTGTACCTCCCGGCCGCCGCCACACTGCGGCGACTCGATCCGGCCGTGGAGGAGTCGGCGCGGGCGCTCGGCTCCGGGCCGGTGGCGGTCTTCGTCCGCATCGTGCTGCCGCAGTTGCGCCTGGCCATTCTGGGCGGCGGTCTACTCATCGCCCTGCACCTGCTCGCCGAATACGGCGCGTTCGCCATGGTGCGGTTCGCCACCTTCACCACGGCCATCTTCGAGCAGTACCAGTCCAGTTTCGCCGGGCCCGCGGCGAGCGGCCTGGCCAGCGTGCTGGTGCTGTGCTGCCTGGTGCTGCTGGCGGGTGAGGCGACGGCGCGGGGGCAGGCCCGCTACGCCCGCATCGGCAGCGGCGCACCGCGAGCCGTGCGGCGGGTCCGGTTGGGCGGCACCGCGATTCCGGTGCTCGCGGTGCTGGCCGCGACAGCGGTCGCCGCGCTCGGGGTGCCGCTGTGGACCATACTGCGCTGGCTCGGCAAGGGCGGTGCGGCCGTGTGGGATTGGGCCGATATCGGCGAATCTCTGGGGCAGACGCTCGGTTTGGCGGTCGCCGCCGCCGTGATCACCACGCTGTGCGCCTTCCCGGTGGCCTGGATCGCGGTGCGCTCGGACACCGTGTTCGCGCGGCTGATCGAGGGGGCCAATTACATCACCAGTTCGCTGCCGGGCATCGTCATCGCGCTGGCCATGGTGACCGTGACCATTCGCTGGCTGCCGGGCGTCTACCAGACCACCGCCATGGTGCTGGCCGCCTACACCCTCATGTTCCTGCCGCGCGCCCTGGTGAGCGTGCGCGCCGGACTCGCCCAGGTGCCGGTGGGTCTGGAGGAGGTGTCGCGGGCGCTCGGCAAGTCCGCCCCCGCCACCTTCTTCCGCGTCACCCTGCGGCTCACCGCCCCCGCGGCCGCGACCTCGGCGGCGCTGGTGTTCGTGGCCGTCGCCACCGAGCTGACCGCCACCCTGCTGCTGGCCCCCATCGGCACCCGGACATTGGCCATGCGGTTCTGGTCGCTGTCGAGCGAACTCGACTACGCCGCCGCCGCACCCTACGCGCTGATCATGATCCTGGTGTCGGTGCCGGTCACCTATCTGCTGTTCACTCAATCAAGGAAGGCGGCCGGAGTATGAGTCGTCTTGTCGTATCCGGGGTGTCGAAGACCTTCGGCCACACCGGGGTGCTCGACGCCATCACCCTCGACGTCGCGAACGGCAGCGCCACCGCGGTGGTCGGTGCTTCCGGCTGCGGGAAGACGACCCTGCTGCGGGTGATCGCCGGATTCGAGTCGCCCGATGCGGGCAGCGTTGCGGTCGGATCCGAAACCGTTGTGCGTGAAGGCTTCTCGATTCCGCCCAATCGTCGCAATATCGGCTATGTGGCCCAGGACGGCGCGCTGTTCCCGCATCTGACGGTCGGCCAGAACATTGCCTACGGTCTCAACGGCGGGCTGTCCGGTCGCCGTCGCCGCCATCGCGACCGGGTCGTCGAACTCCTCGACATGGTGTCACTGGGCTCCGCCTACGCCGACCGCCGCCCACACGAGCTCTCCGGCGGTCAGCAACAGCGGGTGGCGTTGGCGCGGGCACTGGCCCGCAAACCCGATGTGATGCTGCTCGACGAGCCGTTCAGCGCCCTTGACACCGGATTGCGCGCCACCACCCGGCAGGCGGTCGCCGACACCCTGCGGGCCGCGGGCATGACCAGCGTTCTGGTCACCCACGACCAAGAGGAGGCGCTGTCGTTCGCCGACCAGGTGGCGGTCATGTGCGCCGGGCGGTTCACCCAGGTGGGCTCGCCGGAACAGGTGTACGCCGCCCCCGCCGACCTGTTCACCGCCCGCTTCCTCGGCGACTGCGTCCTGCTCGACGGCACCGTCGAATCCGGTGTCGCCGAGTGCGCGCTCGGCCGCGTACCCGTGCGGTCGGACGCGCCCACCGGGGCGGTCACCGTGATGACGCGGCCGGAACAGCTGGTGGCGCAGGTGGTGTCGGACGGCGAACCGGGCACCGGAACGGTGCGCGCGGTGGAATTCCGCGGCGCGGACGTCATGCTCACCATTGCCCTGGACGGTGCGGCCGCGCCCATCCAGGTGCGCCGGATCAGTGTCGGCGCTCCGGTGGTGGGGGAGCGGGTGCGGCTCGAAGTGCTCGGCACGGCAGTCGCTTTCGCCGCCGAGTCGGACACCGCCGTGGCGTCGGTGCCGGCTACCGCCGCGTAACCGCGGTGGCCGCACCGAAATTTGTGACCGGTGCCGTCGCGCCCCCTATATTGACGCGAGAACAGCGGGACCCGCCGATGCGGTCTCGCGCTCGCACGAGGGAGATCCATTGCGCACCACGCTGATCGTCACCGCCGCGGCCGCACTGGCCATGGTTCCGGTATCGGCCGCCGCCGAAGGCCCCGGCGACAACACACTCCGGGTAAGCGCCGTGCACGCCGCCGATCGGTTCCCGATCGAGGGCGTCACCGCGGACGTGAGCGACTGCATGGGCGGTCCGGTGCTCGCGACCGTGACCACCGGGGCGAACGGCGCCGGGAGCTTCGGTGTCGCCTCCGGCTGCTACCGGGTGCAGCTCACTTCGACGCCCGCCGGCTGCACGCTCGATGGTGAGCCCGCCGTGCAACTCGCCGTGATCCCGGGCATGGTGCAGACCGCGGACTACCGCTTCCGCTGCGCCTGATTCCCCCGACGGCCTGACCTTACGGCCGTTCGAATTTCGGTTGGGTGGTTCGGCCGGAATGTTCCGGCCGGATTCGGTCCGGTGCTCGGCTGTGCCCGTCTGCCCCCGGGCACAGTCCGCGCGGGGATCTCTCCCACGTCGCGGCCTCTTCGATCGGACCGGTTGCGCTACTGGATGACCGCGCAGCCGCCGCCGGAGGACAGCGTGCACAGCATGGTCGAGATGGCGCGCAGCAGCGCCTCGAGCGGATTGCTGGGTACGGAAACCGGCGAAACCATCATGGTGTCGGACCTTTCTGTCGTGATGTACAGGTCACGGTTCGTGACCATGGGCTAGACCGCTCGGCACCACCGTCTTGTTACCAACGTGTGGTCGACGCGTGCGTGAATCGTGGCTGACCTCACCGGTAAACTCGGCGATGGGCAACATCACGGCAACAGGCCCGGTACGCGGTTCCTGACAGCCCCGGCGACATCCGCTCTCCGTCGCGCGAGAGGCGTTCGCACCATCGATCGGGTAGGTGACGAGATGGGCGTGAAGTTCGCGTTGGCACATCCGGTAGGAGCGGTCCCGCTGCCGGACCTGCGCCGGTACGAGTGGACGATCGAGGTGTCGGCCGCCTTCCTCGGCGCGACGGTCGCCGGGCTGCTGCTGATGGCTCCGCTCGATTTCGCGTGGACCAGCTCCGGTCCGTCGCTCCAGGTCGATCTGCTGGTCATGAACGTGCCCCGTGCGGCGGCCGCCGGAGCGGTGCTCGCGGTGGTGACCGCCGCCCTGGCCGTCTCGCTGGGCGTGCGCGCCGCATGGGTCGCGGCGCTCGGCAGCGCGACGATACTGCTGGTCGACCACCTCCGCGACCCCGCCGCGGCCGCCGCGCTGACCACCGTGAACTACGTCGACTCGCTGTTCGGCGGCATCCTGCTGGGTGCGCTCGCGGTGGCGGCGCTGCGGCGTCCCGCCACCGGGTACGCCTTCCTCACCGGCATCCTGTCGGCGGTCCTCATCGGTGATCTCACCGCGCTGCCCGCAGGTACGGCGTCGTCGTTGGCCGAGTGGGCAGCCACCGATACGCCGCCGGTCTGGCTCATCGCCCTCGCAGTCCTCGCGCTGGCGGCGGGAACGCTGTTGAACCGGCTCGAATCACCATTGGGCAAGCCCGATTACGGTGATCTGCCACTCGGCCCGATCGTCGCGGCGCTGCTGCTCCTCACCTCGCACGTGGTGGCCGCCGAATGGATTGCACGCCAGGCGGATTCGTTCGCCGACAACGTGCTGGCGGTCGCTGTCGCCATGATCGTCACCGGGGCCGCGGTGCTGCTGCTGCCCGCTCGCGACGGCGTGCTGGTGTTGCTGGCGGTGGCCGCCGCCAATGTCGGGAGCGCGATTACCGCTGTGCCGCGCCCGGATTGGAGTATGCCCATCCCGCTGCTCGGCGTGGCCGCCGGACTGTGGGCGGGCCGCCGCTGGCCGCGGCCGTGGGCCGGACTGCTGGCCGCCGCGGCGCTCGCCGTCTTCGCCGCCCTGACCGCGGGGCGGACCGCCACCCCGGCGGCGGTGATCCCGATCCTCGGCATCACCGTCCTCGCCCTGATCGTCGGCTACTGCTTCGGCGCGGTCACGCCGAGCGCCGCGCCGAGCGCGGTGCTGGCGGTGGCGGTGCTGGTGGTGCCGTGCCTGGTACTTGCCTTGCGCGGCAACAGTTTCGGCCGGGTGGCGTATTCGCCGCGCTGGTTCCGCGACCCGGCCGATATCGCGTCGCCCGCCGCGGGCTGGACCGCGCTGGCCATTGTCGGCTGCTGCGCCGTCGGAATGTCGGCGGTGTACGCGCTGCGGTCGCGGTGATACGCAACCGCGCCCGTCGCTCAGCGGCCGAAGCGTCCGTCGACCCAGGCCAATGCGGTGGGGTAGGACGCGTCCAGCACCCCGCGATGGTCGACACCCGGGTAGGTGCGGTACTCGACCGGCAGCCCGGTCAGACGCTGCTGGGCCACCATGGCGTCGGTGGCCAGCGCCGGTACCGTCGTGTCCGCGCGGCCCTGGAGCACCAGCAGCGGCCGGGTGAAAGTCAGTGAGCTGGGGTCGTTCTCGTCGAGCACGCGGGCCAGGGCGGACACGTCGCCGTCGCGGTCGAACACCGCGCCGGCGGGCAGCCCACCCCACTGGTCCGCGCCGCGCAACTGCCCGATGCAGCCGGTATCGGCCAGCGGCAGCATGGCATCGGCGCGCGGGGTGAGGAACCGGGCCGGGTCGATCGGCGCCGCCGTCTGCGCACCGCGAATCACCAAGGGCAGGAAGGCCGTCGTCCCGGCCGCGGCCTGTCCCAGCGCCGCCGCCGCACCGACCGTGGTGGCCAGCTGCGATGCCTGCACGCCGATGCCCTGATGCGAGGCGGGGGCCAGCGCCACCGCCCCCAGCAACTCCAGTTCGGGAGCCCAGGCGGCGGCTTGCGCGTTCGCGAACACCGCGGCCTGACCGCCCTGTGAATGGCCGACCGCTACCCACCGGGTGCCGATGGCGGGCTCGATCTGCCTGGCGGCCAACGCCATATCGGTGACCGCCCGCTGCTCGGCCGCACCGATCAGATATCCGTGCGGCCCGGGTGTGCCCAGCCCCTGATAGTCGGTCTGCGCCACCGCGTACCCGGCCGCCACCCAGCGCGCCTGCACCTGCCGCACCAGCGAGGTGTAGTCGTGCGCCGGATAGGCGGGCGAGGTGTCGCGCGACGGCGCACAACCATCGGCCACCCCGGTGGTGCCGTGCGCCCAGGAGATGAGCGGCCAACCACCCGGCGGCGCTTCCCCGGGCGGCACCGCGACGGTCCCCGACACGGCGACCGGATTGCCGCCCAGATCAATGGACCGATACAGCACCAGATAGTTCCGCGCCCCCGGCACCCCCGGATCACCGTCGATCGACCGCATCTGAATCACCGACCCGTGCGGCCCCGCCACCCGATCCTCCGCCGGCGTGTAGAACGCGAGCAGATCCGGACTCTCGCCCACCGCATTGCCGCCCGCGAGGGGCGCATACAGCGTGGACGCCGCCGCGACCGCCGCCACCAACACCGCCATCCACCCACCGCGCCTCCTGCGCGGGCTCGTCGTAGCGAATGCGGTAGCGGACATGCCCGCGAACATACCGTCCAGAACGTCCGTTCCCGCGATGACAAGCCGTACCCATCAGCGACCCTGTCGAGTGTTTCCACCCACAGGTACCGCCACACGGCGGAGCCCACCATGATCCGGTGGCGGATCGACTGCACTCAGTTCCAGTCGAAGCGGAGGCGCGACATCACCGCGGTCACTCGGTGACTGTGTGCCAATACCAACGACCGACCGAACCCGCAGGCAGTACGGCACGTCGTGCAGCCGCTGCCGGTTCACCCGGCCTATGCTGCTGGCAGCGATTGCCACCGAGACACCACACTCGACCGGAGGCGCGTGGATGAGCAGCGAGCAGGGCTCGGACAATCGGTCGGCCAGCGACGACGAAAAGGAACGAGACGAGCTCTACTCCCGGGCGATGGATCAGCGGCGGGCGTTCCAACGGCGTCCGGTCGTGGTGCGAGCCGCCATCATTGTCGGGGGCCTGCTGCTCGCCGTGTGTGTAGTGCCTTTGCTGATAGTGCTACCCGAGGTCGGGCTTCCGCTGCTCATCGTCGCGTTCGGCATGCTTGCCCCACAGTTCGATTGGGCGTTGAAGGCTCAGCTCTGGGCCGCCTCCCTGCTGGGCAGGTTTCAACGGTGGCTGGCGAAGTTACCTAGGGCAGCCAGGGCACTCGTCATGGTCGCGATGGTCGCCCTGGTCGTCGTCCTGCTGTGGTGGCTGTTGCAGTAACCCGCGCGCCCCGGTGCAGGCGATCCAGCAGGACGAATCCATCGCTCGAAACGTCCGCACCAACCCGGCCGCACACCGGCGCCGGGCTGACAGCTACGTCGACCATGTCGAACGTCCTCTTCCGACTCATCGCGCTCGGGCACGAAAAGGCCCCTGACCGGCGAAGTGCTGGTCAGGGGCCTGATTCTGATGTGCCCTCGGCAGGAATCGAACCTGCGGCCTTTTGCTCCGGAGGCAAACGCTCTATCCCCTGAGCTACGAGGGCGGGGATATGTCCGGGCGGGTGTTCCGCTCGGGCTGGGAAAGCGTATCGCATGGGTTGCGTCTCGGCCAAAAACAGGTGTGGACCGGGCGTTTCGCGTGTGCTCGGTGGACGGTTCGGGGTCAGGGGTAGGGGAGGGGGGAGGCGCCGCGGGCGTCGAGCATCCGGGTCATGAGGGTGACCTCGCCCGCCTGGGTGCGGGCCATTTTCTCGGCGAGATCGCGGACTCCGCTGGTCTCGGCGCGTTCGAGGGCGTATTCGGTCATCGGCACGCCGCCCAGGTGGTGGCGCAGCATGAGCTGGAGGAACAGGATGTCCTGGGCGGTGCCGGTGGCCTGGCGCAGGGCGACCAGGTCCTCCTGGGACGCCATGCCCGGCATGGTCGACACCGGGCCGGTGTGTTCCGGTGCGGCGGCCTCGCCGCCGTGGCCGTGCGAGGAGCCCGCGTCGGCCATCCAGCCCATGTACCCGCCGGTCGGCAGCAGCGGCTCGCCCCACAGCTGCAACCAGGCGTGCATGCGCCCGAGCTGATTCTGCTGGCTGGTGAGGATGTCGTAGGCCAGGCTCTTGATGGCCGGATCGTCGGAACCCGCCAGTGCGACACCGGCCATCTCGACCGCTTGGGCGTGGTGCACCGACATGTCCTGGCTGAAGCCGATGTCCACGGCATTCGGATTCGGCTCGGAGCTGCCGTCCAGGGGGATGCGCGCGAACACGCCCAGCGCGAAGCCGATGAGCAGCACGCCGATCACGCCCAGCACGACCAGCGCCGGGCGTTGGCTCGGGCGGGCGGTCGCGGTGGATTCGGCGGGCTGGTCGTCGGCCGACTCGTGGGGATCGCTGTGGGACAACAAGGGCGGCATCACTGTCCCGGCGCGGGCTGCTCGGGCTGCTGAGCGTCCTCGGGCGCGGCGGGCTGCTCACCCGCGGGCGCGTCGGTCGGTGCGGGAATGTTCGGAATACCCTCCGGCAGACCCGACAGACCCTCCAGACCGGACAGGCCCTCCAACCCCGGGATGCCCTGCAGTCCGCCGCCCAGCTCGGTGGGATCGGTCATGGATCCCTGGGTCGCGCCCTTGCCGTCCATGCCCACCGCGTCGGGGCCCGGCGGCGTCGGATCGAAGGCGGGCGGATTCACCGTGTCGAAGGTCGGGTTGGCGCAGCTGGCGCCCACCTCCGGATAGGTGTTCTCGTTGAGGCGCAGATCCTTGATGAACCGGTCCACCCGGGCATCGTCGACGGTGTCCACCTTCAGCTGGTGCCCCCACGCCTGCAGCGAGATCGGCTTGTCCAGGCCGGGGTAGGGCGACATGAGCATGTACGGCTGACCGTCGACCTTCTGCTTCAGGGTGTCGATGGTCCCGGCGTCCACACTGTCCGGGTTGTAGGTGATCCACACCGCACCGTGTTCGAGCGAGTGCACCGCGCTCTCGGTGCGAATGGCCTTGTCGTACACCACGCCCGTGCACGCCGCCCACGAACTGTCGTGCGGGCCGCCGAAGGCCGGGGTCTGGTCGTAGGCCACCCGCTGGGCGGCCGACACGTGCTGACCCGCCGGATAGTCCTTCTTGACCACGCCGTCGATATAGGCGGACGGATTCTTCAGCTCCTCCTGCGCGTGATACTTCGGCACCAGGTACGCGGCGAGCGCGCCGACGAGTGCGATGATCACCACCGCGGCACCGATGGTCGGCCACGGGATGTTGCGCTTGGTCGGCAACTTCCCGCTCTTGCCTCCCTTCCGCGGCGACGTGGAGGATTTGCTCGCGGCCTTGATGGCTTTCGCCGACTTGGCGCTGGTCCTGCTCGGCATCGCTGTTGTGCTCTTTTCGACGTGTGGACAATCAGACGGGGTGGCGACTCGTCGCCGCCCCGTTTGCCGGGCGCGTGCCCGCGAGGTGCCCGCTGACGGCGTTCACCTGCTCAGACCATAGGATAGTGACTCGTGACTCCAGCTGACCTTGCAGATCTCCTTCGTGCGACCGCGGCGAAGGTCCTTGTCGAACGTGGATCCGACCCTGCGGTCCTGCCCGACGAGGTCAAGGTGGAGCGTCCGCGTAACCCTGAGCACGGTGACTATGCCACGAATCTGGCCATGCAGGTAGGGAAGAAAGCGGGCTTGAATCCGCGGGATTTCGCGAACCTGCTGGCCGAGGCGCTGTCGGCGGCCGAGGGTATCGAGTCCGCGGAGGTCGCCGGGCCCGGCTTCCTGAACATCCGGCTGGCCAAGGCCGCCCAGGGCGCGATCATCACCAGGATCCTGGCGGCGGGTGAGAGCTTCGGCACAGCCGACACCCTCGCGGGCACCAAGATCAACCTGGAATTCGTCTCCGCCAACCCCACTGGACCGGTACATCTCGGCGGCACCCGCTGGGCGGCGGTGGGCGACGCCCTGGGGCGCATCCTGGCGGCGCAGGGCGCGCAGGTCACCCGCGAGTACTACTTCAACGACCACGGCGCGCAGATCGACCGCTTCGCCAAGTCGCTGGTCGCCGCCGCGCTCGGCGAACCCACCCCCGAGGACGGCTACGCGGGGGCCTACATCGGCGAGATCGCCGCGACCATCGTGGCCGCGCATCCCACCGCCGTCGAGCTGCCCGCCGAGCAGCGGCACGAGCTGTTCCGGCGCGAGGGCGTCGAGCTGATGTTCGCGCAGATCAAGCAGTCGCTGCACGACTTCGGCACCGACTTCGACGTGTACTTCAACGAGAGCTCGCTGTTCGAGTCCGGCGCGGTGGACGCGGCGCTGGAGCGGATGAAGTCCTCGGGCAACCTGTACGAGAAAGACGGCGCCTGGTGGATCAACTCCACCGAGTTCGGTGACGACAAGGACCGCGTCGTCATCAAGAGCGACGGCAAGTCGGCCTACATCGGCGGCGATATCGCCTACCTGGAGAACAAGCTGTCGCGCGGCTTCGACCTGTGCATCTACATGCTCGGGGCCGACCATCACGGCTACATCGGCCGTCTCAAGGCCGTCGCCTCGACCCTCGGCGAGAACCCCGACGTGGTCGAGGTGCTCATCGGCCAGATGGTGAACCTGCTCAAAGACGGTGCGGCCGTGAAGATGTCGAAGCGGGCGGGCACCGTGGTCACGCTGGAGGACCTGGTCGACGCCATCGGCGTGGACGCTGCCCGCTACTCGCTCATGCGGTCGTCGGTGAACACCAGCATCGATATCGACATCAACCTGTGGACCAAGCAGGACAGCGTCAACCCGGTGTACTACGTGCAGTACGCGCACGCCCGCACCTGCCGCATCATCGACAATGCCAAGGCATTCGACTTCGATTCGGTGACACCGGATTTCGGCCTCATGTCGGCCGAGCGCGAGGGCGAGCTGATCCGCACCCTCGGTGAGTATCCGCGCGTGGTGGCCACCGCCGCCGAGATGCGCGAACCGCATCGGGTGGTGCGCTACCTGGAGGAGCTCGCCGGGGCCTACCACCCCTTCCAGTCCGACGACGACATGCGCGTGCTGCCCAAGGGCGACGAGCCCGTCTCGCCGCGCCACGCCGCCCGCCTCGAGCTGGTCAAAGCCGCCAACCAAGTTCTCGCCAACGGCCTCGGCCTGCTAGGCGTATCTGCCCCGGAGCGTATGTAGATGAGTGCCCACCCCGCCGGACCCCGCCACGCCGACATCCCGCACGCGCCGAATCTGCCCGAGCGCCCGACCGCGGCCCGGCAGATGATCGAGCTGCCCGCGAATGTGTGGCCCCGCAACGCCACTCGCGACGCCGACGGTGTGGTGCGGCTGGCGGGCGTGCCCGTGCACGAGCTGGCCGCCGAATTCGGCACCCCGCTGTTCGTCGTCGACGAGGACGACTTCCGGTCCCGCTGCCGCGATATGGTGCGCGCCTTCGGCGACAACGCCAAGGTGCACTACGCCTCCAAGGCGTTCCTGTGCGGTGAGATCGCGCGCTGGATTCGTGACGAGGGCCTGTCGCTGGACGTGTGCTCCGGCGGCGAACTCGCGGTGGCGCTGCGTGCCGGCTTCCCGGCCGAGCGAATCGCCTTGCACGGCAACAACAAGTCCGTTCCCGAACTGGAGGCCGCGGTGCGCGCCGGGGTCGGCCACGTGGTGCTGGACTCGCTCATCGAGATCGAGCGGCTCGAAGCGGTGGCCAAGAGCGCGGGCGTGGTGCAGGACGTGCTGGTGCGCCTCACCGTGGGTGTGGAAGCCCATACCCACGAATACATCTCGACCGCGCACGAGGATCAGAAGTTCGGCTTCTCGGTCGCCAGCGGCGACGCCATGCAGGCCATCGCGCGGGTCTTCGAGTCGTCGCACCTGCGCATGGTCGGCCTGCACAGCCACATCGGCTCGCAGATCTTCGATATCGACGGTTTCGAGATCTCTACCCGGCGCATGCTCGGGGTGCTGCGCGAGGCCGTGGACAAGTTCGGGGCCGAACGCGCCGCGCAGATCAGCATTCTGGATCTCGGTGGCGGCCTGGGTATCTCGTACCTGCCGCATGACGATCCGCCCGCGCTGGACGAGTTCGCCGCCAAGCTGGATCACATCGTCACCGAGGAGGCGGCGCACGCCGGGCTGCCCAAGCCGACCATCGCGGTCGAGCCGGGCCGGGCCATCGCCGGACCGGGCACCGTGACCCTCTACGAGGTCGGCACCATCAAGGACGTCACCCTCGACGGTGGCAACCGCCGCCGCTACGTCTCGGTGGACGGCGGCATGAGCGATAACATCCGTCCCGCGCTGTATCAGGCCGAGTACGACTGCCGGTTGGTCTCGCGCACCAGCGATTCCACCGCCGTCGTCGCTCGTGTGGTCGGAAAGCATTGCGAGAGTGGGGATATCGTCATTCGCGATACCTGGATGCCCGCCGACGTGGGTCCGGGCGATCTCATCGCGGTGGCCGCGACGGGCGCGTACTGCTATTCGATGTCGAGTCGCTACAACATGCTCACCCGGCCCGCCGTGGTGGCGGTGCGGGACGGCAAGGCGCGCTTGATTCTCCGCCGGGAGACGGTGGAGGACCTACTCAGTTTGGAGGTGAACGCATGACAGAGGTGGCTAACAACGCTGCGAGAAACGGCGTGTGGGGGACGGACCACCCGATCGGTGTCGCGGTGCTCGGCATGGGCACGGTCGGCACCGAGGTCGTGCGTATTCTGCGCGATCACGCCGACGACATCTGCAACCGCGTCGGCGCCCCCGTGGTGCTGCGCGGGGTGTCGGTGCGCGACCTCGGCAAGGACCGCGGCCTGCCCGCCGAACTGCTGACCACCGATTCCGAGGCCCTGGTCACCCGCGACGACGTCGATATCGTGGTCGAGCTCATGGGCGGCATCGACCCGGCCCGCGCACTGATCAAACAGGCCCTGGACGCGGGCAAATCGGTGATCACCGCCAACAAGGCGCTGCTCGCCGACTACACCGGCGAACTCGCGGCCGCGGCCGAGAACAGCCGCGCCGACCTGTACTTCGAGGCCGCCGTCGCCGGTGCCATCCCGGTGATGCGCCCGCTCATCCAGTCGCTGTCCGGTGACCGGGTGAACCGCGTGGTGGGCATCGTCAACGGCACCACCAACTTCATCCTCTCCGCCATGGCCGAGACCGGCGCGGACTACCACGACGTGCTCGCCGAGGCCACTCGCCTGGGCTACGCCGAGGCCGATCCGACCGCCGACGTGGAGGGCTACGACGCCGCCGCGAAGGCCGCCATCCTCGCCTCGGTGGCCTTCCACACCCGGGTGACCTCCGCCGACGTCTACCGCGAGGGCATCTCCAAGATCACCGCCGAGGATCTGGAGACCGCCGCCGCCGTCGGCTGCACCGTGAAGCTGCTCGCCATCTGCGAGCGCGTGGTGGAGGGACCGGAGGAGGGCGGCAAGGAGAGCGTCTCGGTGCGCGTCTACCCGGCCCTCATCCCGCGCAAGCACCCCCTGGCAGCGGTGAACGAGGCGTTCAACGCCGTGGTGGTGGAGGCCGAGAACGCCGGCCGCCTGATGTTCTACGGTCAGGGCGCGGGCGGCGCGCCCACCGCCTCGGCGGTCATGGGCGATCTGGTGATGGCGGCGCGCAACAAGTTCTTCGGTGGCCGCGCGCCGGGCGAATCGGTTTATGCTGAGCTGCCGATCGCACCGATCGGCGACACCCCCACCCGCTACCACGTGAACCTGCAGGTCGCCGATCGCACCGGCGTCCTCGAGGCGGTGGCGGGTGAATTCGCCAAACACGGCGTCAGCATCTCGACGGTCCGCCAGGAGGGGCACGACGAGGGCGCGCGCCTGGTCGTGGTGACCCACCACGCGCAGGAGTCCGCGCTGGCCGATACCGTTGCCGCGTTGGCCGAACTGGACTCCGTCACGTCCGTGACCAGTGTTCTGAGATTGGAAGGCACCGAGGAATGAGTACGACCGCGCGGGTCCCCGTGCACACTCCGTGGCCCGGTCTGATCGACGCGTACCGGGATCGGCTCCCGGTGCCCGCCGATTGGGAGGCGGTCACGCTGTTCGAGGGCGGCACCCCGCTGGTGCCCGCGCATCACCTCTCCCAGCTGACCGGCTGCGAGGTGTACCTCAAGGTCGAGGGCCTCAACCCGACCGGTTCCTTCAAGGACCGCGGCATGACCATGGCCATGACCGACGCCAAGTACTCCGGCAAGAAGGCCGTGCTCTGCGCCTCCACCGGCAACACCTCGGCCTCGGCCGCCGCCTACGCCACCCGGGCGGGCCTGCGCTGCGCGGTGCTCATTCCGCAGGGCAAGATCGCCATGGGCAAGCTGGCCCAGGCGGTCATGCTGGGCGCGGACATCATCCAGATCGCGGGCAACTTCGACGACTGCCTGGAGCTGGCCCGCAAGGTCACCTCGGACTTCCCCGAGGTCGGCCTGGTGAACTCGGTCAACCCGGCCCGCATCGAGGGCCAGAAGACCGCCGCCTTCGAAATCGTCGACGCCCTGGGCAAGGCCCCCGATGTGCACGCGCTGCCGGTGGGCAACGCGGGCAATATCACCGCCTACTGGAAGGGCTACAGCGAGTACCACGCCGACGGCATCATCGCTGCCCGTCCGCGCATGCTGGGCGTGCAGGCCGCCGGGGCGGCGCCGCTGGTGAACGGGGCTCCGGTGCGTGATCCGGAGACCGTCGCCACCGCTATCCGGATCGGTGCGCCCGCCTCCTGGAACGGTGCGATGAACGCCAAGGAGGAGTCCGGCGGCGCGTTCCGCGCGGCCACCGACGAGGAGATCCTGGCGGCGTACCGCCTGGTCGCCGCCACCGAGGGGGTGTTCGTGGAGCCCGCCTCCGCCGCCTCCGTGGCGGGTCTGCTCGCCGCCCGCAAGGAGGGCTGGCTGGACGCCGGACTGACCGTGGTGTGCACGGTGACCGGCAACGGCCTCAAGGACCCCGACAATGCCCTCAAGGGCATGCCGGAGGTCACACCGATCGCGGTCGACCCGGTTGCGGTGGCCCACGAGCTCGAGCTGGCCTGAGTTGAGTTCGCGCGAAGGTCAAGTGATGACCCGGACCCTGCCCGCGGATCTCACCGTCACGGTGCGGGTTCCGGCGTCCAGCGCCAATCTGGGGCCGGGTTTCGACTCCCTGGGCATCGCCCTCGGTCTGTACGACGAGATCACGGTGCGCACCACCGAATCCGGTCTCACCATCAAGGTGGAGGGTGAGGGCGCCGACGACGTGCCCTGGGGCCCTTCACATCTGGTGGTACGCGCCATCGAGCGCGGACTGGAATCCGCGGGCGTCTGGGCCGACGGGCTGGATGTGGTGTGCCGCAACGTGATTCCCCACTCGCGGGGGCTGGGTTCCTCGGCCTCGGCGGTGGTGGGCGGACTGGCCGCGGGGCGCGGCCTGGCCACCAAGTTCGATCCGGCACTGGGGTTCGGCGATGACGCGCTGGTGCAGCTGTCCTCGGAGTTCGAGGGGCATCCCGACAACGCCGCGGCCAGCGTACTGGGCGGAATCGTGGTGTCCTGGACCGAAACCGGCCCTCCCGCCGACGCCGAGGCCAATGGGGTGGGGGACCATCACACCCGCTCCTACCGGGCCGTTCGGCTGGATCCGCATCCGTCGCTGCGGCCGTTCGTGCTCATCCCCACCGAGCGCTCCTCCACGGCGCACACCCGCGGTTTGCTGCCCGACACCGTGCCGCACGCCGACGCGGCCTTCAACGCCAGCCGTTCCGCGCTGGCGGTAGTGGCCTTGACGCAGCGTCCCGACCTGCTGCTGCCCGCCACCGCCGACCGGCTACATCAGGGTTACCGGGCCGCGGCGCTGCCGCTGACCACCAAATGGATCGACACGCTGCGCGCGGCCGGAATCGCGGCCACCGTCTCGGGCGCCGGACCCACGGTATTGGCCCTGGGTACCGGTGAATTCCCGGCGGAGCTGCGGGAACTCGCCGCCGCCGACGGCATGCGCGTGGTCGAACCCGGTATCGCCGACGGCGTGCTGGTGGACTGATCGCCGACGTATTGCCGGATTGACAGCGTGCCTGCCTTGCCGATGCAACTGGTGAGAGCTATCCTGGGGCGGTCCGTACATCGTGCGCGTCAGACGCCGGTGCTTCATCAGGGCAATCGCTCCAGAGGCTCCTTGCTCAGGCTCGAGGCTCGAGCTCGAAACTTGGGGGTAGCCAGTCAACTGGAATGATCTCTCCCACCTTTTGCAGTCGGTGGCGAAGCCCAGCAGTCGGTGGCGAAAACCACGCAGTGGCACCACACCACCACGTGGCGAAACCACCGGTCCGGCGGGGCAGGCGATGCGGCATCCGAGTCCGGCACACGACCGGATTGCAGGAGAAACCCTCGACAAGGCACACGGCAATCGAGGGAAGGAAAGGATTTCCGTGACAGATACGGACCTGCTCGCGACACCCGGGGTGGATACCAATTCCGATTCCTCGGGCGACCGCGAAAGTGACTCCGGACAAAGTTCGAGCAAGATGAGTGAACAAACCGACGTCGCACGATCGGGGCTGACTGGAATGTTGTTGCCGCAGTTGCGTGCGCTTGCGGGAGAGCTCGGTATCCGAGGCACTTCCGGGATGCGTAAGGGTGATCTCATCGCCGCCATCAAGGAAAATCAGTCCGGTGGCGCCAAAGCCGCCGCCGCGGGCAAGCCCGCGAAGGGTGGCCGGGGTGAGAAGGCCAAGGCCGATGCCGAGGCCACCAAGGGCGCGGATACCGCGCCGACCAGCGGGGAGTCCGGATCGGCCAAGGCCGACGCCCCCGCCGAGACCAAGAACGAGCCGTCCAAGGGCGAGTCGGCCAAGAACGAGCCGTCCAAGAGCGACGCCGGCAAGAGCGACGCCGGCAAGAGCGACACCGCCAAGAACGACGCGTCGAAGCGCGGCGCGCCCAAGGGCGAGGCCGCCGATGCCGCTCCCGCGCAGGAATCCAAGCGCGACGCGGGCGATGGCGAGGACGGTGGCCGGGAAGGCCAGCGTGGTCGGGGTCGCCAGCGTCGGGGCCGCGAACAGCGTGCCGCCGCGGCGAACAACGCTGCCGCCGAAGGGACTTCGACCGAGGCGTCCGGCGGCGAGGGCAAGTCCGAGTCGGAGGGCGAGCGCCGCCGCGATCGCAATCAGCAGAACGACCGCCAGCAGAACGGCGGCCAGCAGAACCAGAACGGCACCGCGCGCCGCGACGACCGCGGCGGAGACGACGAGGAAGGCGGCCGCGGCCGCCGCGGCCGTCGCTTCCGCGAGCGCCGCCGGGGCCGGGACCGCGACGGCGGCAGCGGTGAGTCCCGCGAGATGGAGATCCGCGAGGACGACGTCCTGCAGCCGGTGGCCGGCATTCTCGACGTGCTCGACAACTACGCGTTCGTGCGCACCTCCGGCTACCTGGCCGGTCCGAACGACGTGTACGTGTCGATGAACCTGGTCCGCAAGAACGGCCTGCGTCGCGGTGACGCCATCACCGGTGCGGTGCGCGCCCCCCGCGAGGGCGATCAGAGCAACCAGCGCCAGAAGTTCGACCCGCTGGTGCGCCTGGACACCGTCAACGGCTCGGATATCGAATCCGCCAAGCGCCGTCCGGAATTCAGCAAGCTGACCCCGCTGTACCCGAATCAGCGCCTGCGGCTGGAGACCCAGCCCAACAAGCTGACCACCCGCGTGATCGACCTGATCATGCCGATCGGCAAGGGCCAGCGCGCCCTGATCGTGTCGCCGCCCAAGGCCGGTAAGACCACGATCATGCAGGACATCGCGAACGCCATCGCGACCAACAACCCCGAGTGCTACCTCATGGTGGTGCTGGTGGACGAGCGTCCCGAGGAAGTGACCGATATGCAGCGCTCCGTGCGCGGCGAGGTCATCGCCTCCACGTTCGACCGGCCGCCGAGCGATCACACCTCGGTCGCCGAACTCGCCATCGAGCGGGCCAAGCGCCTGGTGGAAATGGGTCAGGACGTGGTGGTGCTGCTCGACTCCATCACCCGGCTGGGTCGTGCGTACAACAACTCCTCGCCCGCCTCGGGCCGCATCCTCTCCGGTGGTGTGGACTCGACCGCGCTGTACCCGCCCAAGCGGTTCCTCGGCGCGGCCCGCAATATCGAGAACGGCGGCTCGCTCACCATCATCGCCACCGCGATGGTGGAGACCGGCTCCACCGGTGACACGGTCATCTTCGAGGAGTTCAAGGGCACCGGCAACGCCGAGCTCAAGCTCGATCGCAAGATCGCCGAGCGCCGCGTGTTCCCGGCGGTGGACGTCAACCCGTCCGGCACCCGCCGCGACGATCTACTGATGTCGCCCGACGAGGCCGCGGTCATCCACAAGCTGCGGCGCGTGCTCTCCGGCCTGGACTCGCATCAGGCGATCGACCTGCTGATCGACCGGTTGAAGAAGTCCAAGAGCAATATCGAGTTCCTCATGCAGGTCTCGAAGACCGCTCCGGGCGCACTCGACGAGTAGGACATGAGCCGGAAGGGCGCGAAATATCCTGTCGCCCTTTCGCTCGCGGTTCGAACCAGTTCGGCGGCTCCGCTACGGCGGGGCCGCCGAGGTGTATTCGGGGTTGGGCGCGGGCTGAAGAAGAACAAGCCGATCAGGGCCGCGCCGATGATCAGGAAGCCGATGATGGTGGCGGTCACGGCGACCTGTGCGCCGGACGCCGTGACCGCCGTATAGGTGAGGTCGCCGGTGCCCGGCCGCGGTGCGCGGGAATGCACCGTCGGGTTGGGTTCGGGCCTGGCGCACCATCCCACGACCGCCCCCAGGAGCAGTACTGCGAAGACACCGCCCGCGACGATCTCGGCTCGGCGTTCGTGTGTCCGGTTCACAGCTGTCCTTTCTGTTCGTAGGGGGTTCCTCCCACCTGACACGACACTATGAACAACGGTGTTCGCATTCTTGAGTAGACGGCTACTCGACTTTCAGGGGTGACTCGAGCCCTCGAAAGATGCGTGCCCGCAATTCCTTGGGGGTGGATTCGGAACAAATCCGACCATCCCCATGTTCTCGGTTACGGTCGTCGCGCACATCGCCCGCGAGAACTACTCCGGACGGGGGAGAAGTTCAGGGTTCGTCCGGGTGCTGCCACCCTGGCGCGCACGACCGGAGGGACCGGGAACAAGGCCCCGCGAGGCGGCGTTTATACTGGTCCGTCGGCAACCATGCCTAGTCGGTTCCGGTTCACGTCCTCGGTCGTCGAGGGCGACCCGGCGACCATCGAAAGGACATCCATGAAGGCAGGAATTCACCCCACGTACGTGGACACCACGGTCGTGTGCGGCTGCGGCAACACCTTCCAGACTCGCAGCACCAAGGAGTCGGGCCACATCACCGTCGAGGTCTGCTCCCAGTGCCACCCGTTCTACACGGGCAAGCAGAAGATCCTGGACACCGGTGGCCGCGTGGCTCGCTTCGAGGCTCGCTACGGCAAGCGCGCGAAGGCTGCCAAGTAGCTACCCCGCCGACGCCCGTCCTGCACTGCAGGTCGGGCGTCGCTGTGTTTGCAGAGCTTCGATAACACCACCCTCGAGGAGCACATGTCATGGCCGACAAGTCCGCGGCCCCGTCCGCGATCGACGACATCCTGGCCGAGTACGCCGGTCTGGAGACGCAGCTGGCGGATCCGGCGCTGCACAACGATCCGGGCGCGGCGCGGCGCGTCGGCAAGCGGTTCGCGGAGCTGGGGCCGGTCATGTCCACCTACAACAGGCTGACCTCCGCGCGTGACGATCTGGCCGCGGCCGAGGAACTGGCCGCCGATGACGCGTCCTTCGCCGCCGAGGTGCCCGCCCTGCGCGAACAGGTCGAGGACCTGGAGAAGACGCTCACCGATCTGCTCGCCCCGCGCGATCCACACGACGCCGACGATGTGGTGCTCGAGGTGAAATCCGGTGAGGGCGGCGAGGAATCGGCGCTGTTCGCCTCCGATCTGGCGCGCATGTACATCCGCTACGCCGAACGGCACGGGTGGAAGGTCGAGGTGCTGGGCGTCACCTACTCGGATCTGGACGGGTACAAGGAGGCCACCTTCTCCATCCGGAGCAAGGAGCCCAGCCGCGACGGCGTGTGGTCCCGGCTCAAATGGGAGGGCGGCGTGCACCGCGTGCAGCGCGTGCCGGTCACCGAATCGCAGGGGCGCATCCACACCTCCGCGGCCGGTGTGCTCGTCTACCCCGAACCCGACGAGGTCGAGCAGGTGCAGATCGACGAGAAGGATCTGCGCGTCGACGTCTACCGCTCCTCCGGCAAGGGCGGCCAGGGCGTCAACACCACCGATTCCGCCGTGCGCCTCACCCACCTGCCCACCGGCATCGTGGTGACCTGCCAGAACGAGCGCTCGCAGCTGCAGAACAAGATCCGCGCCATGCAGGTACTGGCCGCGCGTCTGCAAGCCCTCGCCGAGGAGCAGGCCGAGCAGGAGGCCGCCGCGGGCCGTGCCTCGCAGATCCGCACCGTGGACCGCTCCGAACGCATCCGCACCTACAACTTCCCGGAGAACCGCATCGCCGATCACCGCATCGGCTTCAAGGCGCACAATCTGGACTCGGTCCTGGACGGCAACCTCGACGACCTGCTCGACGCGCTGGCCGAAGCCGACCGCACGGCCCGGCTCACGGCGGAATGACGCATTCCCGTCCGCGGGTTACCCGAGTTCGAGTCGGGACAACGGATTCGGTGAGATCATGGATAACTCGCCGGGTACGCCCAGCAGGCGGGCGGCACTCGGCCGCCGGTCCGCGACGGAAGAATCGAGGCACCCACTGATCGGCAGAAGTCGCGGGGAGGCGGGGGAGCCACGTGTCGGGCTGCGGGCCGTGATCCGCGAGGCCGTCGAGACCCTCGCCGACGCCGGGGTGCACAGTCCGCACACGGACGCGGAGCTGCTCGCCGCCCATGTGCTGGGGGTGGACCGCATGCGCCTCATGATGGTCCCGCTGCTCACCCCCGAACAGCTGGCGGACTTCCGGGCGCTGGTGGCCCGCCGCGCGGAACGTGTTCCGCTGCAACATCTCACGGGCACCGCCGCGATGGGCGAGATCGACCTCGCGGTCGGCCCCGGCGTATTCATCCCGCGCCCCGAGACCGAACTGCTCTTCGCCTGGGCGCTGGCCCAGCTGGAGGCCGTCGGCCACGAACACCGGCCCGTCGTCGTGGACCTGTGCACCGGCTCCGGCGCGCTGGCCCTCGCCATCGCCCACGCCCGCCCCGACGCCCAGGTACACGCCGTGGAACTGGACCCGGCGGCCCTGGACTGGGCCCGCCGCAACGCCCTGCACCGGGCCGATCAGGGCGACACCCCGATCGACCTGCACGCGGGCGACGTCACCGCCCCCGACCTGCTGTCCCACCTGAACGGCACGGTCGACGTGGTGGTCGCCAACCCGCCCTACATCCCCGAATCGGCCCGACTGGACCCCGAGGTCGCCGACCACGACCCCCGCCGCGCCCTCTTCGGCGGCCCCGACGGCCTCTCCGTCATCCGCCCCATGATCGGCACCATCGCCCGCCTGCTCCGGGTCGACGGCGTCACGGCTGTGGAACACGACGACACCAACGGCTCCGACACCGCCGCCCTCTTCCACTCCCACGGCGGCTTCGACGCCATCGTCGAACACCCCGATCTGGCCGGAAAACCTCGCTTCGTCGCCGCCCGCCGCACCGGCTGACCCGCCCCCACCTCCGACGTCTCGCCCGCGCGCGCCGGCATCCGGTCACCGCGCCGGTGTTTGCCCGGTCGTACCGGCGCGCTGATCCGCACGGCCGACTCGGCGATCGTCCGCCCCGCACGGCGGCTGTAACCCGTCGCCGCGGTGTCCGGTGGCGCGCTGGTGGCCGCCCGCCGCCGGTCCGTGCACCGCTCAACTCAGGTCAGCCGGTCGGCCAGCCGGACGAGGATATCGGCGAGCGGGCCGGGATCGCGGGGGCCGAGGTGCGGTGCGTCGAGGTCGAACACCTCGAAGGGGTTGTCCGGGGTGGCGGTGTCGGCCTCGCGGATCATGCGGTCCTGGAGGGCGAGGGGCAGGGTGCGGTCGCGGGTGCAGCGGATATAGGTGCGGGGGATACGGCCCCAGGTCGCGGGCTCGCCGCGGGCATCGTCGGTGGTGACCGCCCACGCCTCGTCGGGTTCCATGGCATTGAGCGCCGCCCGGAACGCGGCATCGTCGTAGCCCTCGGCCAGCGAGCTGTGGGCGGCAGCCAGGAATTCGGGATCCGCCGAGCGCCAATTGGTTCGGGTGAAGCCGGTCCGCTGGGGATCGCCGCCGACGCTGGGCATGGTGGTGGCCAGGGAGGTGGCAGCCTCGGGCGTCAGGTAGCACTCCAGCACGCTGCGCAGTTCGACGCAGCAGAAGGCGGTGAGATAGACCAGCCGAGCGATGCTGTCGGGTACCTCGTTGCCGACCCGCGTGATCGTCGCCCCGCCCATGCTGTGACCCATCAGAATCACCGGTCCCCGCGCGGCGGCCGCCCGCACTACCGCGACCACATGCGCCACATTGTCGGCCAGTCGCAACTCAGCCAGCGGCGACGGCTCGCTGGCCAGGGCCGCGAGATCCTGCGGGGCCTGATAGGACGGCGGGAAGTGCGCCGCCGCCCCGTGTCCGGGCAGGTCGACCGCCAGCGCGCGGTGTCCGGCCAGCGTCAACTCCGCCAGCAAGGGGGCGTAGGACGCGCCATTGCCGTTGGCCCCGTGCACGATCACGATGGTCGGACGTGCGCGCGCCCCGGCGGTGCCCTCGTTGCGCGCACATCCGGCCGCGAGCGCGCCGATTCCCATCGCGCCCACTCCCAGCAGTCCTCGGCGCGACAGTCCGGTGGTCGCCCGTCTCGTCATCCCGTTCTCCTCACCTGTCGGTCGAAGGTTTCGATGCGTTTGCATCGGAACCTAACATTTTTCCGATGCGCCTGCATCGCTACGATGTCCGCATGCCTCGCCACGTGGACCACGAGAGCCGTCGGCGGCTCATCGCCGACGCCGTCTGCGATCTCATCGGCCGACGCGGTCTGGAGGCGGCCACCCTGCGCGAGGTGGCCGCCGCGGCCGGGGTGTCCATGGGCGCGGTGCAGCGCTGCTTCGAAACCCGCCAACAGATGCTGATATTCGCGCAGGAGCACGTGAACCAGCGGGTCGCCGAGCGGGCCCGGACTCGCATCGCGGCGTCGGCCGAGCCGGAATCGGTGCTCACCCTGGTGGAGCAGACGCTCGACGCCATGCTCGTCGTCGACGACCCCGATCTGGTCGAGGCGAGTGTCTGGCTGGCCTTCAGTGCACAGGCGGCAGTGGATCCGGTGGTCGCCGCCGCCCAGCGTGACCACTATCGGGGCCTGGCCGAACTGCTCGTCCTCCTGCTGCGGCTCGGCGTCGACGGCGGCCTGATCCGATCCGAGGTCGACCCCGAGCAGGTGGGCGAGGACCTGATCGCGCTGGCCGACGGTTTGACGATCCAGGTCCTCACCCGTCGCCGCACCCCGGAATCGGTGCGCGCAACGCTGCGGCGGCACCTCGCCGAGCTGCGCGTCTGAGCAGCGCGCGCAGTGGCGCGCCGGGGGCCGCGACCATGGCCTCGAGCCCCTGACACTTGCCGAGAGCGCATCCGTGCCAAGATGTTGCGCGTGAGTACCGTCTACGACTGCGCCGATCCCGATTCGCGCGCCGCGGGACTGACTGCCGCGCGCAGCGCTCTGAAGTCCGGGCGGTTGGCCGTCATTCCGACCGACACGCTCTACGGAATCGCCGCCGACGCGTTCGACAGCTCGGCCGTCGCCGCGCTGCTGGCGGCCAAGCGGCGCGGGCGGGATATGCCGGTGCCGGTGCTGGTGGGTTCCTGGAACACCATCGACGGACTGGTGTTCTCGGTGCGCCCGCAGGCGCGCGATCTGATCCGGGCGTTCTGGCCGGGTGCGCTGAGTCTGGTTGTGCAGCAGGCGCCTTCGCTGGCCTGGGACCTGGGCGACGCGCGCGGGACCGTCATGCTGCGGATGCCGCTGCACCCGGTCGCGCTGGAACTGCTGCGCGAGGTCGGGCCGCTGGCGGTGTCCAGCGCCAACGTGTCGGGCCAGCCGCCCGCCACCACCGTCGGCGAGGCGCGCGACCAGCTGGGTGAACTCGTCGGCGTCTACCTCGACGGCGGCAAGGCCGAGCACGCGCTGGCCTCCACCATCGTGGACCTGACCGCCGACACCCCGCGCATCCTGCGCGAGGGCGCGGTGCCGACCGCAGCGGTCGCCGAGGTGCTCGGCGTCTCGCCGGAGGAGCTCGTCTCGCAGGCAACGCGGTGACGGCCCGGTAGATGGTGTCGAGTAGCGACCTGCTGAGCCAAGGTGTTTTCAGTACGGCGGCGGTGGTCCCCCTGCGGGAGCTGCTGCTGGTACTGCTGGTCGCCACGGTGGTGACCTATCTGTCCACCGGCGGAGTCCGAGTGGGGGCCATCGCGTTCGGCGCGGTGGCGGTGCCCCGCGAGCGCGACGTGCACGTGAAGCCTATTCCCCGCATGGGCGGCGTCGGCATCTATCTGGGTGTGCTGGCCGCCGTGCTGTTCGCCCACCAGCTGCCCGCACTGCGCCGCGGCTTCGACTATCCCGCCGATATTCCGGCCGTGGTGGTCGCGGGCACGCTCATCGTGCTGGTCGGCATCATCGACGACCGCTGGGGGCTGGACTGGCTCACCAAACTCGTCGGCCAGGTCACCGCCGCCGGAGTCATGGCCGTGATGGGCCTGAGCTGGGTCGCCATCTACAACCCGTTCACCAATACCACCGTGGTGCTCGATCAGCTCCAGGGCGGCCTGGTCACGGTCGGCATCACCGTCACCATGATCAACGCCATGAATTTCGTGGACGGTCTGGACGGCCTGGCCGCTGGGCTGGGATTGATCGCCGCCGCGGCGGTATTCGTGTTCACCGTGGGCTTGCTCTACGAGCAGGGCGGTTCCACCGACACCTATCCGCCGGCGCTGCTGGCCGCGGCGCTCGCGGGCGGCTGTCTGGGATTTCTGGCGCATAATTTCCAGCCTGCTCGGATTTTCATGGGCGATTCCGGCTCGATGCTCATCGGTTTGATGCTCGCCGCGGTCTCCACCGGCGCGTCCGGCCGTATTCCGCTCCAGGGTTACGGCACCCGCGACATCGTCGGTCTGTTGTCGCCGCTGTTGCTGGTGGGCGCGGTCATGTTCATTCCGGTACTCGATCTTGTTCTGGCCATCGTGCGGCGCGTGCGCGCGGGTGTGAGTTTCTCCACCCCGGACAAAATGCACCTGCACCACCGATTGCTCCAGATCGGGCATTCGCATCGCCGGGTGGTGTTGTTGATCTACCTGTGGGTGAGTGTGCTCGCATTCGGAGCGGTCGGTTCGTCGCTCATGGATCGCCGCCTGGTGGTGCTGCTGTTCGCCGGCGGCCTGGTTTTCGCCCTCGTGATCACCGCCGTTCCGTCCATGGGTGAACTGACCCTGAAGGCCGGTCGCAAACCGCCGCGCGGCCCCGACGCGGCTCGCGGGTAAAGTGGGTCGGCGTGACTACGGCATCCAATCCCGGTCAGGACGCTCCGCTCCGGGCCGCGCTGCGCTACGGCATTTTCGGATTGATTGTGCTCGTGGTGATTTCAGCCATCCTCGGCGTGATCTTCGCCGGGCTGCCGGGCCTGTGGGGCGCCCTGCTCGGCGCGGGGATCGGCGGCGGGTTCATTCTCACCACGGCGGCCTCGGTGCTGCTGAGTGCCCGCTTCGACTCCGGTATTCAGGGCCTGGTGCTGCTGGGCAGCTGGGTCGGCAAGATCCTGGTGGCCCTGGTGGTGGTCGCGGTGCTGCAGAATTTCGACTTCTACAGTCGCCCGACGCTGTTCCTGACCGTGGTCGGCGCCCTGCTCGTCGTGCTCGGCGCGGAGACGTACGGCCTTCTGCGCCAACGGGTTCCGGTCATCGACCTGGAAGACCGGTAGGGGGTAGGGGATAGTTCACTCGCTGTTTCCGGCCACCCCCTACACGTTGTCGTAGATAACTTGATAAACTCTTTACCTGTAGGCAACCGAACCAACAGGGGGGTCCCTCGTGGACCCAGGTGGGGCAGGTTATGCTTACAGCCGTGCCGGGCCCTGCGGGGTTCCGGTTCTGCACCGTCGACGATGTCGCCGACGCGCGCTCAGACGCCCGGGTAAATGCCCGAACAGCTGCTGACGAACTTCGAGCCGACCTGAGTCGACCCACCAGATCGTCAATGTCCGATCGAACCGCGGGTGAAAACTATGGCCCGCGGCCCGAACACGGGAGAGAACGCTGAGCGTCATCACTTTGGCGGCGGGCGAGTTCCACGCGCCGTCGCTTAACGACTTCTTCCCTCCAGCTCTGCTGTTCGAGGGGACGCCGTTCGAGCTCGACCGTCTGATGCTCGTTCGTATCCTGATGGCTGCCGTACTGGTGGGATTCATGCTGCTGGCATTCCGCAGCCCCAAACTCGTTCCGCGTGGCCTGCAGAACATCGCGGAAACCGGTCTGATCTTCGTCAAGGAGCAGATCTGCGACGAGGTGCTGGGTAAGGAAACCGGAAAGAAGTTCTTCCCGCTCATCGCGTCGATCTTCTTCGCGGTGCTGTTCCTGAATATCTCCGGCGTCATTCCGTTCCTGAACATCTCCTCGAACGCCCGCATCGGCTTCCCGCTGGTGCTCGCCCTGGTCGCGTATGTCGCGTTCAACTACGTGGGTATCAAGAAGTACGGCTTCTTCCACTACATGCGTTCCAGCATCGTGGTGCCGAACGTGCCGCCCGCGATGCACGTACTGCTGATCCCGATCGAGTTCATCTCGACCTTCCTGCTGCGCCCGTTCACCCTGACCGTTCGACTCATGGCGAACATGCTGGCCGGCCACATCATGCTGGTGCTGTTCTTCAGCGCCACCCAGTTCTTCCTGTTCGATGGCGCCGCCTGGATGAAGGTGCTCTCGCCGTTCTCGCTGCTCGGCGGGTTCGCGTTCACCCTCTTCGAACTCCTGGTGGTCTTCCTGCAGGCCTACGTCTTCGCGCTGCTCACGGCCGTGTACATCGGCCTCGCGCAGCACGCCGACTCTCACTGACCGACCGGACAACCTAAACCTGCTACACACCGCCGTCGGCGGGTGGGCGACAGAAAGGGAATGAAAGACTCATGAGCCTCGCGTACCTGGCCCAGGAAACCATCGAAACCACCTCCAAGGGCTACGGCGCCATCGGCTACGGCCTCGCCGCCATCGGCCCCGGCATCGGCGTCGGCATCGTCGTCGGTAAGGCCATCGAGGGCATCGCCCGTCAGCCGGAGCTGCAGGGCACCATCCGGACCAACATGTTCCTGGGTATCGCCTTCACCGAGGCCCTGGCGCTGATCGGCCTCGTGGCCGGCTTCATCTTCTGATTGCGGAAGTCAACTTATGAGCAGCATTCACTTGCTCGCGGCTGAGGGGGCCGAAGACCAGAACCCCCTCATCCCGGCGACATACGACATCGTCTGGTCGTTGGTCGTCTTCGCGGTCATCGCGTTCGTCTTCTACAAGTACGTCGTCCCGCGCCTGACCAAGGTGCTCGACGAGCGTTCGGAGAAGATCGAGGGCGGTATCGCCAAGGCGGAAGCGGCCCAGGCAGAGGCGCAGGCCACCCTCCAGCAGTACCAGGAGCAGCTGGCCGAGGCCCGGCTCGAGGCCGCCCGCATCCGTGAGGAAGCGCGCACCCAGGGCCAGCAGATCCTCGCGCAGATGCGCGCGGACGCCCAGGCCGAGGCCGACCGCATCGTGGCCTCCGGCCAGACTCAGCTCGAGGCGCAGCGCCAGCAGATCGTGACCGAGCTCCGCACGGAGCTGGGCGCGACCGCGATCGACCTGGCCGAGAAGATCATCGGGCAGTCGGTGTCCGATCAGGCCAAGCAGGCCGCCTCCATCGACCGGTTCCTCGCGGAACTGGACGAGAAGAGCGGCATCGGGGTCGGAAGGTAACGACGCGAAAGTGGGAAGCATGTACGCAGCGAGCCGCGAGGCGAGTTCCCGTGCGCGGGAAGCTCTTCGGTCCGCTCTGACCGGGAGCGACACTGTCGCGGAAACGACCGGCTCCGAACTGTTCGCCGTTGTCGCCGTACTCGACGACCAGCGTTCGCTGCGTGTGGCGCTCGCGGATAAGTCGGTGTCGAGCTCGGTGCGCGCCGAGCTCGCCGAACGGGTATTCGGTGGCAAGGTCAGCGCGGCCACCCAGGCGGTGCTCACCACCGCCGTCGCCCAGGACTGGTCGCGGACCCGCGATTTCGTCGACACCCTCGTGCTGCTCGGACAGGAGGCGCTGCTGCGCTCCGCGGCCGACCGCGGCCGTATCGACGCCGTCGAGGACGAGCTGTTCCGGCTGGGCCGGATCGTCGAGGACAACCCGGAGCTGGAGCAGGCGCTGTCGGATCACGGCAAGCCCGCCTCGGCGCGCCGGGAACTGCTGGCCCGCCTGCTCACCGGCAAGGTCGAGGACACCACGGCGAAGCTCGCCGAACAGGCGGTCGCCCGCCTGCGCGGCAATGGCGTCGGCGCGGCCTTCGACCACCTGTCCGATCTGGCGGCGTCCCTGCGGGACCAGATCGTGGCGCACGTGCGCGCCGCGGTCGAGATGACACCGCAGCAGCGGGAGCACCTGGCTGCTTCACTGCAGCGCCTCTACGACAAGCCCGTCACGGTGCACGTGCAGGTCGACCCCAGCCTGCTGGCCGGTGTCGTCGTGCGCGTGGGCGATGACCTGATCGACGGCAGCGCCGTCGGACGACTGCGGCGACTCCGCCAGAGCCTGGCCTGAGCGCGCAGTCACCCCAACACACCGACATTCGAGACCAGACAGCGAGAGCAGGAAGAACATGGCGGAGCTGACGATCTCCCCCGATGAGATCCGTAGCGCGATCGAGAGCTACACCCAGAGCTACACCCCCGAGACCTCCATCGAGGAAGTCGGTGTCGTCACCGACACCGGCGACGGTATCGCCCACGTCAGCGGCCTGCCGTCGGCGATGGCCAACGAGCTGCTCGAGTTCCCGGGCGGCGTCCAGGGCGTCGCGCTGAACCTCGACGCCACCGAGATCGGTGCGGTCATCCTGGGTGAGTTCAACACCATCGAGGAGGGCCAGCAGGTCCGCCGTACCGGCGACGTGCTCTCGGTCCCGGTGGGCGACAACTTCCTCGGCCGCGTCATCGACCCGCTCGGCGCGCCGATCGACGGCCTCGGCGAGATCGAGTCCACCGAGCGTCGCGTGCTCGAGCTGCAGGCCGCCACCGTGCTGGAGCGCCAGCCGGTCGGTGAGCCCATGGCCACCGGCATCACCGCGATCGACGCCCTGACCGCCATCGGCCGCGGCCAGCGTCAGCTCGTCATCGGTGACCGCAAGACCGGCAAGACCGCGGTCTGCATCGACGCCATCATCAACCAGAAGGCCAACTGGGCCACCGGTGACCCGACCAAGCAGGTGCGCTGCATCTACGTCGCCATCGGCCAGAAGGGCTCCACCATCGCCGGTGTGAAGGCCGCCCTCGAGGCGCACGGCGCGATGGAGTACACCACCATCGTCGCGGCCCCCGCGTCGGACTCCGCCGGCTTCAAGTGGCTGGCCCCCTACACCGGTTCGGCGCTGGGCCAGCACTGGATGTACCAGGGCAAGCACGTCCTGATCGTGTTCGACGACCTGTCCAAGCAGGCCGAGGCCTACCGCGCCATCTCGCTGCTGCTGCGCCGCCCGCCGGGCCGCGAGGCGTACCCGGGTGACGTCTTCTACCTGCACTCGCGGCTGCTGGAGCGTTGCGCCAAGCTGTCCGACGAGATGGGCGCGGGCTCCATGACCGGTCTGCCGATCATCGAGACCAAGGCCAACGACGTCTCGGCGTTCATTCCCACCAACGTCATCTCCATCACCGACGGCCAGGTCTTCCTGGAGTCGGACCTCTTCAACAAGGGTGTCCGCCCGGCCATCAACGTCGGTATCTCCGTCTCCCGAGTCGGTGGCGCCGCGCAGACCAAGGCCATGAAGAAGGTGTCCGGTTCGCTGCGTCTGGAGCTGGCCTCCTACCGCGAGCTGGAGGCGTTCTCCGCCTTCGCCTCCGACCTGGACGCTGCCTCGCTGGCTCAGCTGGAGCGTGGCGCGCGCTGGGTCGAGCTGCTCAAGCAGGACCAGTACGCCCCGGTGTCGGTCGAGGACCAGGTCGTCTCGCTGTACCTGGTGGACGCGGGCTACTACGACTCGGTGCCGGTCGCCGATGTGCGCCGCTTCAACACCGAGCTGCTGGAGTTCCTGCACGCCAACACCCAGGCGTCCTTCGACGCGTTGGAGGGCGGCGCCAAGCCGCTCGACGGCGAGCCCGCCGACGCCATCAAGTCCGCGACCGAGAAGTTCAAGCAGGGCTTCCTCGCCTCCGACGGCTCGCGCGTCGTCAACGAGCCCGAGGCCGGTCAGCTCGACCACGAAGAGGTCGAGTCGCTGTCGGTCACTCGCAAGCGCGTCGAGAAGTAATCGAGACCAGCGATGCGACTGTCGGAACTGACGAATGAAGGGAGTGAGTAGATGCCAAGCGTGCGCGAACTGCGCTCCCGTATTCGTAGTGTGAGCTCGATCAAGAAGATCACGAAGGCGCAAGAGCTGATCGCCACCTCGCGAATCAGCAAGGCGCAGGCCCGGGTGGCCGCCGCCAAGCCGTACGCGGAGGAGATCACCAAGGTGCTCGCCGAATTGGCGGGCGCGAGCGGCAATCTCAGCCATCCGCTGCTGTCCGAGCGGCCCAACCCGCGGCGCGCCGCGGTCCTGGTGATCACCAGTGACCGCGGTATGTGCGGTGGTTACAACTCCAATGTGCTCAAGCGCGCCGAGGAGCTGGTGACCACGCTGCGCTCCGAGGGCAAGGAGCCGGTGCTGTATGTCATGGGCGCGAAGGGCCTGACCTACTACACCTTCCGCGATCGCGATGTGACCGGTTCGTGGGTGGGCTTCTCCCAGTCGCCCAACTACGCCGACGCCTCCGCCGCGTGCAACCACCTGGTCGAGGCGTTCATGGCGGGCGCCGACGGCGAGGTCGAAACCCCCAACGGGGTGGGCACCATGGCGGGCGTCGACGAGCTGCACATCGTGTACACCCGCTTCGTGTCGATGCTGACGCAGACCCCCGAGGTCCGCCGCCTGGCCCCGATCCAGGTGAGCTTCGTGGACGAGAGCTTCGACCTGGGGCCCGACAGCTTCACCGACTCGGCGTCGGCGGAGCCCACGGCCCAGTACGAGTTCGAGCCGGATGCGAGCACCCTGCTGGGTGCGCTGCTGCCGAAGTACATCAATACGCGGATCTACGCGTCGCTGCTCGATGCGGCGGCATCGGAGTCGGCTGCGCGCCGCACCGCAATGAAGGCCGCGACGGACAACGCCACCGAGCTGGTGAATTCGCTGACTCGGACCGCGAACTCGTTGCGTCAGGCCGGAATTACGCAGGAAATCACCGAAATCGTCGGCGGCGCCAACGCGCTGGCATCGAGCTCGAGCGACTAAGCCCAGGAAGAGAACCCAATGACCGCAGCTGTCACCAAAGAGAACCGGGTTGGCGCCGGCACCGGCCGCGTCTCCCGCGTCATCGGTCCCGTCGTGGACGTCGAGTTCCCGCGGGGCTCCATCCCCGACCTGTACAACGCCCTGCACGCGGACATCGCGCTGTCCGCGGTGGCCAAGACGCTGACCCTCGAGGTCGCGCAGCACCTGGGCGACAACATCGTTCGCACGATTTCCATGCAGCCGACCGACGGTCTGGTCCGCGGCGTCGAGGTGCGCGACACCGGCAAGCCGATCTCGGTGCCCGTCGGTGACGTCGTCAAGGGCCACGTGTTCAACGCCCTCGGCGACTGCCTGGACTCCCCGGGCCTGGGCCGCGACGGCGAGCAGTGGGGCATCCACCGCCAGCCGCCCGCCTTCGACCAGCTCGAGGGCAAGACCGAGATCCTGGAGACGGGCATCAAGGTCATCGACCTGCTCACCCCGTACGTGAAGGGTGGCAAGATCGGTCTGTTCGGTGGCGCCGGCGTCGGCAAGACCGTGCTGATCCAGGAGATGATCACCCGTATCGCGCGTGAGTTCTCCGGCACGTCCGTGTTCGCGGGCGTCGGTGAGCGCACCCGTGAGGGCACCGACCTGCACCTGGAAATGGAAGAGATGGGCGTCCTCCAGGACACCGCCCTCGTCTTCGGCCAGATGGACGAGCCGCCGGGCACCCGTATGCGCGTCGCCCTCTCGGCCCTGACCATGGCCGAGTACTTCCGTGACGTGCAGAACCAGGACGTGCTGCTCTTCATCGACAACATCTTCCGGTTCACCCAGGCCGGTTCCGAGGTCTCGACCCTGCTGGGTCGCATGCCCTCGGCCGTGGGTTACCAGCCCACCCTGGCCGACGAGATGGGGCAGCTGCAGGAGCGCATCACCTCGACCCGTGGCCGTTCGATCACGTCCATGCAGGCCATCTACGTGCCCGCCGACGACTACACCGACCCGGCCCCGGCGACCACCTTCGCGCACCTGGACGCCACCACCGAGCTCTCGCGTCCGATTTCGCAGAAGGGCATCTACCCGGCCGTCGACCCGCTGACCTCGACCTCTCGTATCCTCGAGGCGTCGATCGTGGGCGAGCGGCACTTCCGGGTGGCCAACGAGGTCAAGCGCATCCTGCAGAAGTACAAGGAACTGCAGGACATCATCGCCATCCTCGGCATGGACGAGCTCTCCGAAGAGGACAAGGTCCTCGTCGGCCGCGCCCGTCGTCTGGAGAAGTTCCTCGGCCAGAACTTCATCGTGGCCGAGAAGTTCACCGGTCAGCCGGGTTCGGTCGTGCCGCTGGAGCAGACCATCGACGACTTCGATCGCGTCTGCAAGGGCGAGTTCGATCACTTCCCGGAGCAGGCGTTCAACTCCTGCGGTGGTCTCGACGACGTCGAGAAGGCCGCGAAGAAGATCGCCGGAAAGTAGTCGCACATGGCTGAAATGTCGGTCGATCTGGTCGCCGTCGAACGGCGACTGTGGTCGGGCACCGCGTCTTTCGTGAGTGCCCAGACCACGGAGGGCGAAATCGGCATCATGCCGAACCACGAGCCGCTGCTCGGCCAGCTGGTCGACGGTGGCACCGTGTCCATCCACTCCACCGATGGCGAGAAGATCATCGCGGCGGTGCACGGCGGATTCTTCTCCGTCACCGCCACCTCGGTGCGCGTGCTGGCGGAATCCGCTGAGCTCGCGGCGGATATCGACGAGGCGGCCGCGCGTGCCGTGCTCGCCGACAGCGAGGCCGGCGACGCCGCCAAGCTGGTCGCACAGGGCCGGGTGCGTGCCCTGGAGAAGGCCAAGGCCTGATCCGAGTTCTCTTCGCGGCGCGGCGGTTCCGGGAATTCCCGGGGCCGCCGCGCTGACTTTTTTCCGGGTGTGGTTAGAATCATGCCGCCGAGTCTCGGCAATTCCGGTTCTTCAGCCTTGCTTTTCCAGCATTACCTCAATGAGTTGGCGCAGCGCGGTCGCCCTCGGGTAGGTGCGGCCTCGCCACGATGCGCGAGGGGTGAATGAGCAGGTTTGTTTCCATCGCGGCGTCCGCGATCGTCGCCGGTATCGGATTCTTCGCACCCGGGTCGGCCGCTGCGGATGTGGTCGTGCCGATGCCGGACGGATATATCGAGGGCCCCGGGGTGAAAATCACCAGTCGCGGTGAGCGCGCGATTGTTTCGCCATCGCTCGCGGTCAACGGAGCCGGGCGTTCGACCTGGGTTTCCGGCAACGTGACGGCCGAGGTACAGACCCCGGACGGGGAGGTCGGACCGAACAACGGACCACGAAATTTCCCGGGTACCAATAATTCCGGGACACACGGCTCGTCCAATCTGACGGTGGGCTATATCGTCGGCTGCCAGGTCGCGCTGGGTTCGTTCAGCGGCAGTACGTCGGTCGGTATCAGCACGACCCCGAGTCTCTCGGTCGGATTCAGCTTTCCGCTGTCGCCGGGTGAGGTGAAATGGGTCGCCATCAACAACATCGAACTCATCAAGAGCGGCACCTACGACATTCAGTACCAGGACGTTCCGATGGAGATTCAGGGCTGTGGCGGTTACGCGCAGGCCCGGCAGGTCTCCGTGGTGGAGATCATCGGCACGGATTACGCCAAGGTCACCCTCTACGGCCAGCCGTTCAGCATCGGCTGACCGCACCACTGACGACGCGAAGGGATCGCATGTTCGGCATGGGGACAGTACGCGGGGGCGGCAGGTTGGTCGGGACGGCGGTCGCGGCGGCGGTGGTGCTCGGGCTCCTGCCCGCCGGGACGGCGCGGGCCGACACCTTCATTCCGTTGCCGGGCGGTGAGATCTCCCGGCAGCTGCCGGACGGCACCACGGTGACCGTCCGGATCGACGGCGAATCGGTGAAGATCAGCCCGTCGATGGGTGCCACGCCGATCCACCGGAACGTGTGGGCGACCGGTCGCGGCATCGTCGACCTGTCGGGGCCGAGCGCCGCGACGGCCACCATCAAGATCTCGCCCGGCTACGTGGTGGCCTGCCAGGTGGATATCGGCTCGGTCACCGGGAACAACAGCGGCGGCGCGACCGCCGAGCAGGACGCGCAGGGGGCCTGGTCGATATCGCCGAGCGCGGCAGTGGGCGGCGGCATCACGGTGGCGCCCGGCCAGGCGGTGTCCCGGCTGCTGCTCGATATCGAGAAGCCCGACGACTACGGCCAGGAATCGCACAAGCGCTACAACAAGGTGCCGGGTCCGCATGCCAGCGTCAGCTGGATCGACGAGACCTTCTCGGTGGACGGCTGCGGCGGCTACGCGCAGGCGCGCTCGTTCGTCGCCGCCGAGATCGACACCACGAATTTCATCGGGAACGTGGTGCTCTGGGGCCAACCGTTCAGCATGGGCTGAACAGCGCATACGTCACATTCGGCGGATGGCCGGGCTCACCGTTCGCGCGGTCGCTACTATCGACCACACGAGCGGAGTCCGGCCAACGGTCGGGCGCGTGCTCGACGGCGACGTGAACGTGAAGGGACGGAGCGACATTGCAGACCGGGATGGTTCTCCTGATCATTCTGGTGCTGCTGCTCGTCGGCCTGGCACTGGCCTCCACGTACCGGCTGGTCATGCTGCGCCGCGGCGGGACGGCCGCGATCGTGCGCGCACTGCCCGCCCGCGGCCACGGCGGCGGGTGGCGGCACGGGCTGATCCGCTACGACGAGGACACCCTGGTCTTCTACAAGCTCTCCAGCCTGAAACTGGGACCGGACTTCGCCATGCGCCGCCTCGGCATCGAGGTGAGCGGCCGCCGCAATCCCGACGGCGACGAATTCGACATCATGACCGATGAGATCGGCATCGTCGAGGTCACCGATGGCGTGGGCACCTACGAACTGGCCCTGGACCGCGGTGCGCGGGCCGCCTTCCTGTCCTGGGTGGAGTCGCGACCCTCCGACCGCATCCGCCGCCGCCCCGGTCTCTAGGGTCGTCGCGCTGTGATCAGCGCTACGGTGGTCGTGTGAGTGTGCACCTGACCCGGATCTACACGCGGACCGGAGACGACGGGACCACCGGACTCAGCGACTTCTCGCGGGTGTCCAAGAACGACCCCCGGCTGACCGCCTACGCCGACTGTGACGAGACCAACGCCGCCATCGGCGTCGCCGTCGCGCTGGGGCAGCCGGACGAGCGAATCCTGAAGGTCCTGCGCCAGATTCAGAACGACCTGTTCGACGCGGGCGCGGATCTGTCCACTCCCGTGGTCGAGGATCCGAAGTACCCGCCGCTGCGGATCACCCAGACCTATATCGACCGCCTGGAGCGGTGGTGCGACGAGTTCAACGAGGGCCTGGCCCCGCTGAATTCGTTCATTCTCCCCGGCGGCACCCCCTTGGCCGCACTCCTGCACACCGCGCGCACGGTGGCGCGGCGGGCGGAGCGCTCGGCGTGGGCGGCGGTGTCGGCGCATCCCGACGACACCGGCGTGCTGCCCGCGAAATACCTCAACCGCCTGTCGGATCTGCTGTTCATCCTCAGCCGCGTCACCAATCCCGAGGGCGACGTGCTGTGGCAGCCGGGCGGCGGAACCGACTGATTCGCCCGCCGAACTCCCGAGCCGAAACGAAAATCCGTCGCCGACAGGCCGATATCGCGGCACACCGGGGCACAGCGGCGCATACACGCGCGCCCCGCCGCTCGCGATGGATAAGCTACCCCTGTGAGTGAACGGTTTCTGGTGACCGGGGGCAAGCGTCTTGTCGGTGAGGTTGCGGTCGGGGGCGCCAAGAACAGCGTCCTCAAACTGATGGCGGCTGCCCTCCTGGCCGAGGGGACGTCCACGATCACGAACTGCCCGGACATTCTCGATGTGCCGCTCATGGCCGAGGTGCTGCGCGGTCTCGGCTGCGATGTCACGATCGACGCCGGCACGGTGTCCATCACGACGCCGCCGGAACCCAAGTACCACGCGGACTTTCCCGCCGTGACCCAGTTCCGCGCCTCGGTATGCGTCCTGGGTCCGCTCATGGCGCGGTGCAAGCGGGCCGTGGTGGCGCTGCCGGGCGGTGACGCAATCGGTTCCCGTCCGCTCGACATGCACCAGGCCGGACTGCGGCTGCTCGGCGCGACCAGCGAGATCGAGCACGGCTGCCTGGTGGCGCGCGCCGACGAGCTGCAGGGCGCGCGCATTCGCCTGGACTTCCCGTCGGTGGGCGCGACCGAGAACATCCTGATGGCGGCGGTGCTCGCCGAGGGGCAGACCATCATCGACAACGCCGCGCGGGAACCGGAGATCGTCGATCTGTGCAACATGCTCATCCGCATGGGCGCGAAGGTGGACGGTGCGGGCACCTCGGTGCTCACCATCGACGGCGTGCGCAAGCTGTCACCGGTCACCCATCGGGTGATCGGCGACCGCATCGTCGCCGCCACCTGGGGTATCGCCGCCGCCATGACCCAGGGCGACGTGCGCGTCTCCGGGATCAACCCCAAGCATCTGTCCCTGGTGCTGGACAAGCTGCGCTCCGCGGGCGCGCGGATCTCGTTCGAGCCGGACGGGTTCCGGGTGCTGCAGTCCGAACGTCCGCGCGCGGTGAACTTCTCGACCCTGCCGTTCCCGGGTTTCCCGACCGACCTCCAGCCGATGGCCATCGGTCTGGCCGCGATCGCCGACGGCACCTCGATGATCACCGAGAACATCTTCGAGGCGCGCTTCCGTTTCGTGGAGGAGATGATCCGCCTGGGCGCCGACGCCCGCACCGACGGTCATCACGCTGTGGTGCGCGGGATTCCGCGCCTGTCCAGTGCGCCGGTGTGGTCGTCGGACATTCGCGCGGGCGCGGGCCTGGTGCTGGCCGGTCTGGTCGCGGACGGCATGACCGAGGTGCACGACGTCTTCCACATCGACCGCGGTTACCCGGATTTCGTGGAGAACCTGCGGTCGCTGGGTGCCGAGATCGAGCGGGTCGGCGCTCCGGAGTGACGGGGCGGTCGCTGCGATGATCGCGAAAACACCCGTTTACCAGGCGATTTGACATGCGAATCAGCACCACGTAACTTATTCCAGGTCAGAGCGACACGGACACCGACCCGGAGCCCCGAGGGCCTGGGAAACGAGGTTGGACGAGGAGCGCCTGACGATCACACTAGCTCCACCTAACAGCGGATTTGGTTCCGTTGAGCTGGCTGAGCTAAGCTGTAAAAGTTGCCTCACC
>NZ_BAGD01000039.1 GCF_000308635.1 Nocardia otitidiscaviarum NBRC 14405
GGTCGCCCGCTCGTGTCGGTAGGTCGCCCGCTCGTGTCGGTAGGTCGCCCGCTCGTGTCGGTAGGTCAGGCGATCGAATCTGCAGGGCAGGCGGGTCGGCACCCCTGTCGCCGACCAGCGGTGCCGGGCCCGCGGCGGGAACGATGCGCGTACGGGCGCGAGGGGTGGGTCAGAGGCCGAAGGTGCCCGGACCCACGTTCTTGGAGTTGCGGGTGCGTAGCGCGTGCACGTAATCCTCGGGCGCGCCCGCCTTTTCGGCCGCGTCGGCGATCACACCGAGGTAGCGCGCCGAGGGCAGGCCGCCCTCATAGGCGTCCAGCACGTAGAGCCAGGCCAACACCGGTTGGGTGCCGGTGCCGGGGCTGGGGGTGACGCGGAGCCGGATCTTCTTGTGGATCCCGAAGTCCGAGCCCTCCCAGCGATCGAGGCTCACCTCATCGTCGTCGGGAACGTCGTAGAGGACGACGAACACGCGCGAACCGGGCTCCTCGACCACCGTCGCCAGCGGTCCCTCCCAGCCGATGTCGTCCCCGGCGAAGGTGAGGCGCCACCCCTCCAGCCAGCCGGTTCCGTACACGGGGGAGTGCGGACAGCGCTTGAGCATCTGCTCCGGATCCATGTTGGATCCATAGGCGGCGTAAATCGGCACTGTTAGAGCCTATCGAATGTAGCCCCCCGTATGTTCCAGCTGTCTCCGATTTGCCCTTCGCCGCTGTACCCGCCTGCCGAACACCCCGCATCCGGACACCGGTCGATTCGCGGCGCGAATCCGCCCGGAGGGCAAATCAAACACAGTGTGACGCGTTCGACAGGCGGGCTGACCGGCCCGCACCCGCCGGGAACGAGGCGGAGGGCGGAAAATACAGTTTGGTAGGCGCCGGAGATCCCGGTTGCCGAGCTGAAGCGGAGGAACAATGACCCGCATTGCGATCATCGGAGGCGGCCCCGCCGGATACGAGGCGGCGCTGGTGGCGGCCCAACACGGGGCGCCGGTCACGCTGATCGACAGTGACGGCATCGGCGGCGCGTGTGTGCTGTGGGATTGCGTGCCGTCCAAGACCTTCATCGCGTCCACCGGGGTGCGCACCGATCTGCGGCGCGCCCGCGATCTGGGTATCACCGTGCACCCGTCGCAGGCGCAGGTGCGGTTGGCCGAGGTGAACTCCCGCGTGAAGGCGCTCGCGCAGGCGCAGTCCTCGGATATCAAGACCAAGTTGCAGACCGCGGGTGTGACCGTGCTGCACGGTCGCGGCGAGATCATCGACCAGGCCCCGGGTCTGGCCACCCACCTGGTGAAGGCCACCACCTTCGACGGTCAGGAGCGCGTGCTCGAGGCCGAGGTGGTGCTGATCGCGACCGGTGCCAGCCCGCGCGTGCTGCCCGGCGCGGAGCCCGACGGCGAGCGCATCCTCAACTGGCGGCAGCTCTACGACCTCAAGGAACTCCCGGAGACCCTGGTGGTGGTCGGCTCCGGTGTCACGGGCGCCGAGTTCGTCTCCGCCTACACCGAGATGGGCGTGAAGGTGAAGATGGTCTCCTCCCGCGACCGCGTCATGCCCGGTGAGGACGCCGACGCCGCGCTGGTGCTCGAGGACGCCCTCGCCGAGCGCGGTGTGGAACTGGTCAAGCACGCCCGCGCCGACACGGTCGAGCGCACCGCGGACGGCATTGTGGCGAAACTCTCCGACGGCCGCACCGTCACCGGCTCGCACGCCCTGATGACCGTGGGCTCGGTGCCCAACACCCAGGGGCTGGGCCTGGAGCGTCTCGGCATCGAACTCGACAAGGGGGGTTACCTGCGCGTCGATCGCGTCTCGCGCACCACCGCGACGGGCGTCTACGCCGCGGGCGACTGCACCGGCCTGCTGCCGCTGGCCTCGGTGGCCGCCATGCAGGGCCGTATCGCCATGTACCACGCGCTGGGCGAGGGCGTGCAGCCGATTCGCCTCAAGACCGTGGCCTCGGCGGTGTTCACCCGCCCGGAGATCGCGACCGTCGGCGTCAGCCAGACCGCCATCGACAACGGCGAGGTTCCCGCCCGCACGGTCATGCTGCCGTTGAACACCAACCCGCGCGCCAAGATGTCGGGCCTGCGCCGGGGTTTCGTCAAGATCTTCTGCCGTCCGGCGACCGGTGTGGTGATCGGCGGCGTGGTGGTGGCCCCGATCGCGTCCGAGCTGATCCTGCCGATCGCGCTGGCGGTGCAGAACAACCTCACGGTGAACGATCTGGCGCAGACGTTCTCGGTGTATCCCTCCCTTACCGGCTCCGTTACCGAGGCGGCGCGCCAGCTCATGCGTCATGATGATCTCGACTGACGGGTGAACATCCGGTGGTGGGAACACCTGCCGCCTTGCCGCTGGCCGCGCAGTGTGATTCACTTCGCGGCGGGAAAGCGATCGGTCGGGCGATCGCGAGATTGTCGGGGGTGCAACCCTTTCCGGTCCCTACCGGTGCGAACTCGCGGTCACCCGCGTGACGCGCGCGGGATGAGGGATCGAAAGGGATACACGAGAAGTGAAGCACCGCAAGCCGAACCGCATGAAGGTGAGCACCTCCCTAACGGTGGCGGGTGCGGCCGTGGCGGCCACACTGATGTCCACCCCGGCCAATGCCGTTCCGAACGATCCCAACGCCTCGCCGACCGCGCCGGCGCAGCCGGGTGAGGCCGAGAACCCGGAGGTGCAGCCCCGCACGGGTGGCGCCCCGGCCCCGCAGCCGGACAACACCCGCAAGCCCGAGAACCGGCCCACGCCGAGCCAGCCGGGCGTCAATCCGGAGCAGCCGGTACCGCAGGGGGAGACCCCGGGCACGCAGCCGGGGACCACGCAGCCCGGCACGACGCAGCCCGGCACCCAGACCGACCCCGGCGCACCGGCCGAGCCCGGTGCCCAGACGCCGCAGCCGTCGCCTTCGCAGCCCGGTGTGACCACCCCGCGGGTGGCGCCGCTGCCGGTGCCGGGTCAGCAGAATCCGGCCGAGCCCGCCGTGAACACCCCGCGCCAGCCGGGCACAACCATTCCGGCGCAGCCGGAGGCGCAGGCCCCCGAGGCCGACGCGGAGGCGGTCCAGCCGGACGAGGAGACCCCGGTCGACACCCTGACGAGCCCGGAGACGGTGCAGCCGCGCTGGGAGGCCCCCGTGGTCGAGACCGCTCCCGCCGCGCCCGTGGTGGAGATGACGGGCCCGCACACCGAGGTCGGCGCGAACGTCGACGGCGGTGCGCTGCTGCCCGGTTTCGCGGCCAACACCCACCACTTCAGCAACCTGGACGGCTACGTCGGCACCGTCGGCTACAGCACCCCGGGCGGCTACGGTGAGGCCGGTGTCTCGCTGGAGTTCATCGAGGCCAATACCATCAAGGTGACCGGCTTCGTCGGTGGCGGCGGCGCCGAGGACCGCAAGGTCGAGTTCACCGTGGACACCACCCAGGCCAATGCGGCCAAGGCGGCCGCCGAAGGCTGGATCCGTCTGCAGCCGGGTGGCTCCGCGGCACTGGCGGCGCTGGGCGAAATTGGTAAGCTCCCGCAGGGCGAATTGCCCGCCCAGACGATCGAGGTCGGCGGTGCGACCACCCAGTGGGGTGGTTCGGTCCAGTACTGACCTCGGGGTCGAATCCGGCAGCTGAGTTTGTCGCGTGGGGGCGGTCGTTCGCGGCCGCCCTCAGTGCATGCGTGGGGAAAGGACACCGGTGATGGGTTCCGGCAAGGATGAGACCGCGGACGCCGCGAACGCGCAGTCCGGGCTCCCGCCGGAGTCGGACGGGTTGGAGTCGCGCCCCACGGAGCAGTTGTCGCGCGATGCGGTGACGGCCGACGCGGAGCCGACGGCCGATCCGGACGCGCAGGAGACCGAGCAGCTGTCGCGCCGCGATTTTCCCGACAGCGCGCGAAACGGCACGGAAGACGCGGGTTTCGGCCCGCCGCTGACGGAATTCGGCCCGCCGGTCGCCGATTTCGGTCCGCCGCTCTCCGATTTCGGTCCGCCGCTGTCGGAGTTCGGCAAGGCCCCCGATTCGGGTGCCGCGGCGTGGACTCCGGCCGCGCCGCCGTCGCCCAGCCCCGAGATCGGGTGGCGGCCGGTGGACGGACCGCAGTACCACGCGCCGGAACCGGCTCCCGCGCCGCCGACCGCTCGGTTCGATTCCGCCGCCAACTCGGACGCCACCGTGCGCCTGTCCGGCGACCAGGTGCCGCCCGCGCCGAAGAAGTCCTCGGGTTGGGCCGTCGCGGGCGGGATCAATACCACCAACTCCGGTCGCGAGTCGTCGTGGCTGCGCGGTGGCGGCGAGTCGGGTTACCCGCCACCCACCGCGCCGGAACCGGCGCGTTCGTCCACCTCGGCGTCGAAATCCACCGGCACGGAACGGGAATCGCTGTCGTGGGCGGATGATCCCATCGGCAAGATGCTCGCGCCGAAGACCGCGCCGCCACCGCCACCCGAGCCGGAGAGCCGCGGGCGGGGTCGGCTGCTGCTGGTCGCGGGCGCGGTCGTGGCGTTGATCGCCGTGGTCGTCACGGTCGCGCTGATCACCCGGGGCGGCGGATCCGACGACGGTGCGTCCGCCGATCCGCTTCCGGTCACCACCGGGGCGGCGGCCACGAGCAGTGCCGCCCTGAGCTGCCCGGCCCGCAAGGACGGCAAGGTCACGGTCGGCAACGGCCCGGGGTCCACCGCCTCCGGGGCGGAGGCGATCCTGGGCTTCCAGCACGCCTTCTACGCGCAGCGCAGCGGCACCAAGGCGCGCGAGTTCGTGGCTCCGGACGCGTTGAACATCTCCCCGGCCGACACCATTCAGCAGGCCATCGACGAGGTGATTCCGGCGGGCACCACCTACTGCCTGCGCATTGTGGAGATCACCCCGGACATCTTCGACGCCGACCTCACCGAGCACCGCCCGGACGGCACCACCACCGTGTACCGGCAGCACATCACCACGGTCAACCGGGACGGCAGGCATCTGATCGTCGCCATCAACGAGCGTCCCTGAGCGACGGCGGCGGGTCGGGCCCGCCGCCTGCGCGGGTGCGGCCGCTGTACGCGCCCCGGTACCGGATCGAACTCAGAAGATCTCAGAATATGAGAATCACATTTCATATTCTGGTAGCGCTGTGAAACAGTGGAGTTCCGCGAACCCCGGCTTTCCCTCGGAGGTGTCCATGTCGCCGCTCACTCCACCCCTGTCCCAGCGTCTCGACGGGCTGCGGAGTTCGGCGATTCGCGATCTGCTCAAACTCACCGCGCGCGCCGACATCATCAGCCTTGCCGGTGGTTTGCCCGATGCCGAACTCATGCCGCGTGATCGCATCGCCCGCGCCGCCGACGCCGCCCTCACGGACCGTTCGCGCTTGCAGTACACCGAATCGCCGGGCTGGGGTCCGCTGCGCGAGGTGCTGGCGGCACGTGAGTCCACCCGCCTGGCCCGCCCGGTGCCGATCGACGAGGTGTTCGTCACGCACGGTTCGCAGCAGGCGCTGTCCCTGCTCGCCGAGGTGCTGCTCGATCCGGGTGCGCTGGTGGTGGTCGAGGATCCGGCCTACGTCGGTGCGCTGCAGGTCTTTCGCGCCGCCGGGGCGCGGATCGAGGCCGTGCCCCTGGACGCCGACGGTATGCGCCTCGACGTCCTGCGCGAACTGCTGGCCCGCGGTGCGCGGCCCGCCGTCGTGCACACCGTCAGCAACTTCCACAATCCCGGTGGTGTCACGCTGCTGCCGGAGCGTCGCCGGGAACTGGCCGAACTCGCCGAGACGTACGGTTTCTGGATCATCGAGGACGACCCGTACGGTGAGCTCTGGTTCGACCGGCCGTCCCCCGAGCCGGTGGCCACGTACTCGCCCAACGTGATTCGGCTGTCGAGCTCGTCCAAGATCCTCGCACCCGCGCTGCGGGTGGGCTGGATGGTCGCGCCCACCCGGGTGTGCCGTGCGGTGGAGCTGCTCAAGCAGGGTGCGGACCTGTGCGGTTCCGCGCTCACCCAGCAGATCGTGACCGACCTCCTCGCCGACGCCGAATGGCTGGCCGCGCATGTCGACTCCGTGCGCACCGCCTACGGCTCCCGGGCCAAGGCGCTCGTCGACGCGGTGCGCGCCCGCTTCGGCGACGCTGTGGTCAGCACCGACGCCGCGGGCGGCATGTTCGTCTGGGTGGACTTCGCCGACGGCACCGATACCGATGCCCTGCTGCCCGCCGCCCTGGACGCGGGCGTCGCGTACGTGCCCGGTTCGGCCTTCGCGGTCGCCACCGACTACAGCCACGCCATGCGCCTGTGCTTCACCACCTCCGACGCGGAGACCCTGGGCCGGGCGATCGACCGCTTGGCCGGCGCCCACGCCGCCGGGCGGGGCTGACCGTCCACGGTCCGAGGGCCGGAACGTATCGTCTTCCCCGACACGGGATCACGGCTGCTCCCGTGCGGTCGACGGAAGGAATGCGGTGCGATTCGGTGCTGTCCCCGGCGGTTTCGGCGATTCCCTGCTCGGCTCGACGGCCGCATGAGGCGTTCCCGTCTCGCCGCGGCGCTGGCGGCCGGTGCGCTGCTCTGTATGGGCGTCGTGCGCGCCGAGGCCGCCCCGCGCCCCGCCATCGCTCTCGGCGGCGGCATGGGGGTGGCCATGCTGCACGGCGTGCCCTTGGCGGAGGCGACCTGGATGTGGTTCTGCACCCTCACCGCCGTCGGCTACGACCGCCACGGCGATCTGATCGGAATCACCAACGCGCACTGCGTCTACGACCGGCAGGGGCGGCAGTGGCCCGGGGACGAGGTGGTGGCGGTATCACCCGCGGGTGACGTCGTGGTCGGCCGGGTGGAGTTCATCAGCGGCGGCAATCCGCTCGTGCCCGGACCGAACGGGCCCGGACTCGACTACGCCGTCATCGTTTTCGACCGGTCCGTGGTGACACCGCTGCCCACCGTGGTCGGAAATCCGGTGCGCCGCATCGCCTCACCGCCGCCGCCCGGCACGACGCTGTGCAAGCTGGGCATCACCACCGGTCTGACGTGCGGGGTGATGCTCGGCACCGTCGGCCCCTATGTGGTGAATTCGGTGACCGAGAACATCGGCGATTCCGGGGCTCCCATCGTCGTCGGGGACGCGCTGGTGGCCAGTCAGTGGCTCACCGGCGGCGCGACGGCCATGACCGCGATCGTGGCGGACCTCGATCGGCGGGGTGGTGCCGGAGCCGGATTCCGGCTCATACCTGCGTGATTCGCCCGCTCACACCCAGTCGTAGGTGCGTTCCACCGCCTTGTTCCACTCGGCCATGAGCCGGTCGCGGTCGGTATCGGTCATGGTGGACTTCCAGCGCCTGTCCTCCGACCAGTTGGCGCGGATGTCGTCCGTGCTCGCCCAGTAGCCGACCGCCAGCCCGGCCGCGTAGGCGGCTCCGAGCGCGGTGGTCTCGGTGACGACCGGGCGCACCACCGGGGCGTCCACGATATCGGCCTGGAACTGCATGAGCAGGTCGTTGACCACCATGCCGCCGTCGACCTTGAGGGTCACCAGCTCCACGTCCAGCCGCTGGGCGGCCGCGTCGGCGCGCATGGCGTCGAGGACCTCGCGGGTTTGAAAAGCCGTGGCCTCCAGGGCGGCTCGGGCGAAGTGGCCCTTGTTGGCGAATCGGGTCAGCCCCACCGCCACGCCGCGGGCGTCGGGACGCCAGCGCGGTGCGAACAGTCCCGAGAACGCGGGCACGATGTAGACGCCGCCGTTGTCGGGTACCGACCGGGCCAGCTCCTCCACATCGTCGGCGGTGCTGATCAGGCCGAGATTGTCGCGCAGCCACTGCACCAGCGAGCCGGTGACCGCGATGGAGCCCTCCAGCGCGTACACGGCCGGTTCCGCACCGAGCCGATAGCAGACTGTGGTGAGCAGCCCGTGCTCGCTGAACACCGGGGTGGTGCCGGTGTTCATCAGCATGAAATTGCCGGTGCCATAGGTGTTCTTGGCCTCGCCGGGGGACAGGCACGCCTGTCCGAAGGTGGCGGCCTGCTGATCGCCGAGAATGCCCGCCACCGGAACGCCGCGCAGCGCACCGGAGGTGATGTCCGCGTACACCTCCGACGAACTGCGGATGGTGGGCAGCATCGCGACGGGCACCCCGAATTCCGCGCAGATCTCCGGATCCCATTGCAGGGTGCGCAGATCCATGAGCATGGTGCGCGAGGCGTTGGTGACGTCGGTGATGTGCTCGCCGGTGAGGTTCCACAGCACCCAGCTGTCGATGGTGCCGAAGCAGAGTTCGCCGTTCTCGCCGCGTTCCCGCGCCCCGGGCACGTGATCGAGAATCCAGCGCAGTTTGGGACCGGCGAAGTAGGTGGACAGTGGCAGGCCGGTGCGATCGGCGTACCGGTTCGGGCCGTCACCGCCACCCAGTTCGCCGACCAGCGCGGCGGTGCGGGTGTCCTGCCAGACGATGGCATTGTGAATCGGCTTGCCGGTGCCGCGATCCCACACCACGGTGGTCTCGCGCTGGTTGGTGACTCCGGCGGCGGCGATGTCACTCGCGCTCAGGCCGGTCTTCTCCAGGACTTCGGCGATCACGGATTCGGTATTGCGCCAGATGCTTTCGGCATCGTGCTCGACCCAGCCCGGCTGCGGAAAGATTTGCTCGTGCTCCCGTTGCGCGACGCCGACGATCGACCCGCGCTGGTCGAAGACGATGCACCGGCTCGAGGTCGTACCCTGATCGATGGCGGCCACATAGCGACGCATTGGAGCAGGCTACCGTGCGAACGGGCCGATACGGGCGGATGACACAGGCCCCGTCGTTCCTTCCTGTCGCGAACGACCGCGTTAGGCTGGTGTCTGGTTACCCGTGGGCAACCGCACCAGAGCCACGAGCGTCATCGATACGAATGCCGCGTCGCCGGAGCCTCCGGCGCGCCGGTCGGCCGGAGGAGTCGAGCATGGCGAAGCACCCGCACTCTCAGTTCCTGGGCCCGGAGCAGCGTGCCGCTGCCTGGGAACGGCTCGGTAAGGAGCCGTTCGACGTGATCGTGATCGGCGGCGGCGTGGTGGGCGCGGGTATTGCGCTCGACGCCGCCACCCGCGGTCTGGAGGTGGCGCTGGTGGAGGCGCGCGATCTGGCGGCGGGCACCTCGAGCCGCTCCTCCAAGATGTTCCACGGCGGCCTGCGCTACCTGGAGATGTTCGAGTTCGGGCTGGTGCGCGAGGCGCTGCGGGAGCGGGAGCTGGCGCTGTCCAAGCTCGCACCGCATCTGGTGAAGCCGCTGAAGTTCCTCTACCCGCTGACCCATTTCGGCTGGGAGCGCCCCTATGTGTCCGCGGGCCTGCTGCTGTACGACACCATGGGCGGCGCGAAATCCGTTCCGGGACAGCATCATCTGACTCGGCACGGGGCGCTGCGGCTGGCGCCCGGGCTCAAGCGCAGCGCGCTGACCGGTGGCGTCACCTACTACGACACGCTGGTCGACGATGCCCGCCACACCATGACGGTGGCGCGCACGGCCGCCCACTACGGGGCGACCATCCGCACCTCCACCCAGGTGGTCGGCTTCCTACGCGAGGCCGACCGGGTGGTCGGTGTGAAGGTGCGCGACAGCGAGGACGGCCGCACCACCGAGGCCCGCGCCAGCGTGGTCATCAATGCCACCGGCGTGTGGACCGACGAGATCCAGGCGCTGTCGCATGTGCGCGGCCGATTCCATGTGCGAGCCTCCAAGGGCGTGCACATCGTGGTGCCGCGCGACCGCATCGCCAGCGACGCGGCCCTGATCCTGCGCACACCCACCTCGGTGCTGTTCGTGATCCCGTGGGGCAGCAACCACTGGGTGGTCGGCACCACCGACACCGACTGGAATCTCGATCTGGCGCATCCGGCCGCCACCAAGGCCGATATCGACTACCTGCTCGACCGCATCAACGAGGTGCTGGTCACGCCGCTCACGCACGCCGACATCACCGGCGTGTACGCGGGCCTGCGCCCGCTGCTGGCGGGGGAGAGCGACGAGACCTCGAAGCTGTCGCGCGAACACGCGGTGGCCCGGATCGCGCCCGGCCTGGTGGCCATCGCGGGCGGCAAGTACACCACCTACCGGGTGATGGCCTACGACGCCGTCGACGCGGCGCTGGTGGACATCCCGCGCCGGGTGTCGCCGTCGGTGACCGAGAAGGTGCCGCTGCTCGGCGCGGACGGCTATCACGCCCTGCTCAACCAGGTCCCGCATCTCGCCGAGAAGTACGGCGTGCACCCCTACCGCATCGAGCACCTGCTCAACCGCTACGGCTCCCTCATCGACGAGGTGCTCGGCCTGGCGGACGGCAAACCCGATCTGCTGCAACCGATCACCGCCGCCCCCGCCTACCTTCAGGTGGAGGCCCTGTACGCGGCGGCAGCCGAAGGCGCGCTGCACCTGGACGACATCCTGGCCCGCCGCACCCGCATCTCCATCGAATACGCCGACCGCGGTGTCGACTGCGCCGACCAGGTGGCCCGCCTGGTCGCCCCGGTGCTCGGCTGGGAAGAGGCCGATATCGCCCGCGAGGTGAGCACCTACCAGGCCCGGGTGCGCGCGGAGATCGAATCCCAGACCCAGCCCGACGACACTTCCGCCGACGCGCTGCGCCTGGAAGCGCCGGAGGCGCGCCGGGAAGTCCTGGACCCGGTTCCGCTCACCGCCGACTGATCGAAGGGGATAGCGATACGGCGAGCGCCCCACCTGTGGTGGGGCGCTGGTGCTCCGTAGGCCGGAAAGTATGTCTTTCACCTGCGCACTCTGTTCCAAGCGGATGCCAATGGTTCGTTAATGCCCAGCGGTTAGCGTCCTCGGCGAGGGCCGTCCCATCGGCCGGTGCAGGAGTACGAAGTGACGGATCAGGATGGGCAGGTGGGCAACCCGGTCTACGAGGTTCGGTTCGGTTTCACCGTGCGGGATGTATCGACGATCTCCGTGTGCGCGGGATTCGCTCTCGTTGCTTTCCTTCCCAGCTGTCCGCTCCTGCTACGGATCGCATGTCTGGGGTTCTTCGGCGGGGGTGGTCTGGTGTACCTCTACCAGATCCTGAACCTGACGTGGTCACGTCGTGTCGCCTTGCGTGTCGACGCCACCGGAATCACCCTGGGCGAGTCTCCGATCCTGGGTCACCGGAAAGAGATTGTGCGCGTTCCGTGGTCCCAGCTCACCTCGGTTGCGGTGGTGACCGAACCTGGGCGCTATCCCTTGACCTACATCTGCGTGACTACGCGAGATCGACCATCGGCATTGCCGAATCCGCCCGCCTCATGGCGAGACGGCGTCCATGATTTCGGCATTCCACACCCGTCACCGGGACTGTTCACGGCGAGCAGGCGGATCATCGGCTGGGAATTGAATCGCACGCGGCTGGAGCAAGCTGTGAAGCAGAATGCTCCGGGGGTCGACGTGCTGTACTTCAGCTGATACTGCCGCCCGCGGCCAGTTGTCGCGCCCGCTCGCCGCGTCTGACCCCCACCGGATGTCGCCGCCGCGAGGTGTGTCATCGAAACCGGCCCGACACCCACATCCCGACAGAACGGACCTCATCGTGAGATTTCGCCTCACCGCGATCGGCTACCTCCGCTCCGCATCAGCGGCCTCCGCCAAGCCTGGGACGAGTCCCGAACCAGCGCACCACCCCGCCCCCCTCGCCCGCGTGATAGCCAGCGCGCAGCCGAGGCCGAATGACATCCACCACTTCCGACGTCACCGGCACGCGTGCCCACCGACCTCGGCCTGTCAGACGAACACCCTGTAAGGCCGATGAGCGACCTAGGTGCGCCTATTTCACATGGAAATCAGTTGCCAAATGGAAATCTGCGTACGTACGGTTGATCCATGCAGGACGCTCAGACCCCACAACAGGCATTGGACACCGCAGCCGCCGCGACCCGGCGGGCCCATGAGGCTGCTGCGGTGCCCAGGTGGGGGCCTGTTGCGGCTGGTGTGCTCACGGCGCTGGCCATGCTGCTGATCGAGACGGTGATCGAGGACAATCTGTCGCTGGTAGTCAGAGCGATCCTTGTGGTCGCCGGAATCGTCATCATCGTTGCGAATTTCAAGGTCCTCTGGTGGATGCGGGATCTGCGGCGTGCACGCGGGGTCGTCCCGCGTGAGCCATCGCCGTGGAAGGACGAGGCCGTGTGGTGGCTGGCGCTCGTCATCGTGCCGTGCCTGGTCTGGGTGAACTCCGAGTACCGGGTGTGGCCGCGGCTGCTGACCAGTCTGATTCTGGGCGTGTGGATTTGGTACGTGTCGGCACGCCCGTCGTGGAAATCGCGATTGCGGCATGCGCCATGGAAGAACTGAACGAACTGTTCGCGACTGTGCCACGCCTCAAGCTCGTGGCATTCCTCGACGGCTGCGCCGAGGCCGAATTCCTCGTCATTGCCGAGATGTGCGATCTCAACAAATCCACCCTGTCCAAAGCGATGACCACACTCGAGAGCGCCGGCTACCTCGACGTCACCAAGGGCTACGTCGGCCGCAAACCCAGAACCTGGCTGGCCCTGACCCCCAAGGGCCGCACCGCCTACCACGCTCACCTAGCCGCCCTCGCCGCCCTCACCCGCAAAGGCGGACAGGCCGCGCCTGAACCGTGACCGAATCTCGAGCGGTCCTGCGGACGCATCGCCTGTGCGAGATCCTATCGACTGCGGGTTGGCCACTACGCCGGTACGGTCAGCGCCCGCACAATCGACCGCACGTTCTGGAGATTGCGGCCGTAGTCGACGGTCGTGATCGGAAGGCGCGGACGACTGGAGACCGCCACAGTGCTGCCGTCGAGCCGCTCTGTCACCACCACCTGCAGGTTCTCGCCCCAGCTCATCCATGACACCTTCGTGCGCGCGGTGAGTGCACCAGCGGCTGGATCGCGCCGCGTGATGGTCGCCGGTACCTCGGCCAGTACTCGTTCGGCCATCGCGAACGCCTCCCCGGCGGGCCGCTGCACGTCGATCGAAACCTGCTGGCGCACCGCGGCTCCGAGCTCGTGGCCGGTGCCATCGCGTCGTGCCCGCATCATGGACAGTCCAGTGATGATGGCACCGAACAGGAGCCCGCCGATCAATCCGGCGATCACGCCAGCCCACACGGAGCCGGAAATCAATCCCAGATAGAGCGCCATCACAATGCCGAAAACCAGGCCGCTGCGCAGAAATATCCGGGTTGCCCCGCGCCAGAGAGGACTCATGGTCGGCAGCCTACTGAACTCGTCGAGGCCGACTGCCTGCTGAGTGCCGCAGGACAGCTATTGAGTGCTGTGCCGTCGACCGATCATCCGACGACTATGCTCGTTTCTCCGGACGCACTGATCTGCCGCGACCCGCGCGTTGGAGGCCCATCCAAATCCCTTGGCCAACAGGCGGACCCCGGCACGCGATCATGCAACTCGATGCCGGACTGGCCCAGGGCGCTATCCAGGACCGGGATCTGGTCAAGGCCGGGTACGCCCTGGTCCAGGTAGACATCCGGGGAATCGGTGTCTCCGAGGGCGATTGGCAGCTTTTCGGCCAGTGTGCGCGTGTCGCGAGCGGGAAGGTTCACTCGTCGCAGTCAAAGTCCCAGTGCAGGTAGCTCTTCGCGGTGAGGTTCGACTCTCGCAGGCTGGGGGTCTGGTCGTGAAAGGGGGTGCGAGTGTCGAGCGAGTGCGTGAGGGTGTCGAAGAATTCGAGCAGCGTTTCGGCCCACAGGGTGCCTTCGAAAGCGCCCGAGCCGATACTCAATTCGATGACATGACCGTAGGTCGGTCCGGGGCGGTGCTCGACGAACAAGATGCCGGCGTCGATGGAGTGAGCGATCGGAACCCATTGGTGGGCATGGCCGTAAAGTGTTTCCTCGGGCATTCCCGACGCTCGATTCTCGGCGCTGAAGGTAGTGCGCCATTCGTGACCGTCGAGGATCCGGTCGATCGAGTCGAGCATGTACGCCATCGGCAGGAACTCGGCGCCTTCGACGGCATTCCCGTCGACGTACACAGTGCCGTTGTGATGTTCGAGCAGTGCCCGGGCCGGCCCATCATCGACGAGGCCGCCGCGGCCGCGGGCCGAAATCCCGCCGACATCGCCACCATCTACAACGTCGCGGGCACCATCTCCCGCGACCCGCGACCCGCGACCCGCGACCCGCTGCCCCGGACCCGCTCCGCGGAAGGCCGCTGGATCGGAGGCTCGGTCACCCAGTGGGTGGAGGAACTGACCTACGCCGTCACCGAACACCGCGCCGGTGCGTTCGTCTACCTGACCCGCCCCGGCGACATCATCAGCGACGACACGGTCGACCGGTGGGCGTTCGAGGTGGTGCCCGCCGTCCGCGAGGCAATAGCCCAGCACTGACCCGCATCCGGCGCGACGACCCAGACAGATCCGGACAGGCTTGCCCGGTGCGGAAATCTCGATGCACCACGACCGTCCCGGCCTGCGAGTCGAACTGCGGGAACCTCCGACCGAGGTCACCCACCACACCACACGACGGTGGGCGACCCGCAACCAAACAACCGGAAAGGGACTGCTGCGGGGATCGGGGCGAGCTGACATGCTGTCCAGGTGGTAGCGGGACAGGAGGTAACGATGTCGGGTGAGTTGGTGAAGGTCGTTTTCCGGCTGCCGCAAGATGAGAGCGGATGGCCTCCTGTCGGGGCCGAGAGTATGTGGGCGAACCGGCGCAACGCAGATTGCGTTGCGTTGAACAACATCCCGTTCTTCGTTCGTGGGTTCGCGTCCGGGGACGTTGTGCGGGTCGCCGCTGATGACGATGGCGTGTTGTGGGTCGAGGAAGTGGTGGAGTTTTCCGACAACTGCACCATTCGCATCATCCCGATCGGTGGCGGCGGTGAGGTTGCGGCCAGGCAGGCGGTGTTGGATGCGTTCGCGCCGTTGGGGGTTGAGGGCGAGGGCCTTGCCCAGTTCAACCTGGTCGCCCTGCATGTGCCGGCCAGTGCCGACCTGCACGCGGTGAAACGGCTGGTGGTTGCGGGCGAGGAGGAGGGTCGGTGGCATTACGAGGAAGGTTCCGTCACCGATGAATGGCGGGCGGCGGCTGGCCTGTAGTGCCGAGCTGTCCACTACTTCCGACGCCACGGGCACGGTATCCAGCGACCTCGGCGTGTCAGGCGAATGCCTCGTAATGCCGAAGGCAGGGAGCAAACCCCTCGCGTGGATCAGCTGAAGCTGTAAGAATCCGACCAGTGGGAAACTCTTCCGCGTTTCCAGCGTTTCGGACATTCGAGATCGCTGAGGCGCTAGACGTGGTCGGAAAGTGGCGACGATCCACACGGAAGCCTGCCGATACACCTCCAACTCTGGTGCGCAGAACCGGGATCGGTCGAATCCGCGCTGGAGGCCGCCGGGGCGAGATGGCGGCTGTCCGATGGGATTTCGATTCTCTGCCACCCGTACCCGAACTCGGACTCGACCACACCCTTTACATCCACGCCGAGCAGTTCCATCCCGAACGAGCCAGTTGGCTGGCCTCGCAGGTAGGGCTGAAGACCCTCGGCGAACCGCAGATATCGGCGCTTTGACCCTCTGTCGAATTCCGCGCTACAACGGGCCTTTGCCGCCAGGTGTGTAGCAGCGGTGTCATTCAACGCCATTGAATGCAGGTAGCTGCAAGATAGACCCAACCTCTGTGAGGACACTGCGCACGAACGAGACGATACGAGGGTCGGTGTGGGCTTCAGAACTGTGGTGATCTCTGAGGATCTGCCGTTCGCGTTGCCGTTATGGTTTGTCGAGGCCCATCCCGAGCTGCACTTCGGCACCGGCGGGGATGGATCGTCTCGTCTACCGATCGCAAGCCGCAGTGAGCGCAAGTTCTACGGCTCAAAGGACGATCCGCTCCTTCTCGACCTACAGCGGGTGTTGATCGAAACTTCGTCATGGAGCCACAATGTCGAGCTGATCCTGTTCCACGAGTGCGGTGGGATCACCAAGGTGCTGGTCACGCGCGACCGGATACGCATGGCCGAACCCACGGGCTGGTCCGAAGTCGACGAGATCGAACACTGGTTCTGCGGCTGCTCATTCGATACCCAAGTCGAGCCCGAGCGCTCCGAACTCGAAGAGCGTAGCCGCCCCGAGATCGGAAAGGCCGTCGGCCCACAGGTCGGCCCAGATGAAGAGTGACGATCCGAGTGGATTCCGGGCCGTTCATGTTCGTGCCGATCGAATGGCAACGACGTCGGACCTGTTCGACGAGTTCTCCGTGGAACGCCGGCACCGCGCTGGCTGCTGAGCGTCGCCACGAGTTCGAGATTTTCGTGCGGGCACTGCAACACATACAGGGTGAGCATGTCGCACCGACCGGATTGCTGGCCACGGACGACGGGAAGGCTACGACGCCCGAGCCCAAGGGGTTTCGGATCTTGTCGCACAGCCACCCGGGCGAAGCGCAGAAAACTGCACGGAAGTGGGAGAAGGCCGGGGCTCGTATCCGGGTCGGCATTCGGATCGATCGCTTGGCGAGATCCGCGTCGAGGCAGATGCTCGAGTGCGGCCAACATCCTGCACCGCCGATGTCTCACTCGCCTCAAACGGCGGATGAGCTATTTGCCAGCTATCTCAGGTCAGAGGTCGAACCAGGCGGTGCTGGTCCATTTCGGTGTCTCACCGGGGATGAGCTGGAGGTGGAAGTCCGGGCCGTCGTGTGTCCTGCTGAGTTCGGGTTCGGTGAGTTGGCTGACGGTGCACACGTAGTCGCCGTTGGGCAGTTCGATGCCGGAGCCGTACCAGTCCTTTTCCCCGTCGATGCATTGGTCCTCGAATTGTCCGGCCATCGTGAGGATTTCATAGTTCACGACGATCAGCTCGCCCTTGGTTACGGTGATCGGGCCGATGGCTTGCCGGGCGATTGGGAACTGCGGCTCCACCGATGAGGCGGATACGTCGATCCGCCATCTGCCTCACCCTCTGTGCCCCAGAGCAGGATTTTTCGTCGCTCCATTTCTGATGCGAAGTGCCCGAACAGGGACTCCAAGGTCCAGTTCTCGCTCACGAACGTCTGATAGGTGTGGAGATCCACGATGCAGAGCGCTTCGAACAGTGGCGACGAGATCGCTTGGTCCGTAGCTGCGGCATGCCTCGGGGCTGGTCATTGCGAGTCGTAGTGGTTCGAATTGTGCTGCGGTCGGTGGCGCAGGGGTCTCTCCTGGTTTGCGCACCCTGGCAGCAGCCGCGGTGAGGACCTCCCGCGCGGCATCGGTATCCCCGGTTACCCCGAGTGCGGTGGCGTGGTTGTAGGCATCCAGGCGCCAGTGCTCACCCTCGACGCGCTCTCCGGCCCAATACTTCGGTCCGGGCCGCTCGGCCGCAGCCAGCAAGGCCAGATGGCGGTGGTCATCGGCGGTGTCGTAGAACAACTCCGACACCACGCGGTGAGCGGATCGAACGCTCGAAGTACACGTTGCACAGCCACCAGCCGCCGTCGTAGATCCACTGACGACCGCTGGAGCCGACGGCTCGGAATCCGTGGGGTACCAGGTGGCGGCGACCGGCTTCCCGTAGTGACTGCTGGACAAACCTCTTGTGCGCCTCGCTTTCTGGTTTCAGCGCTAGATACTGGTCGTAGTCGTCGAAATCTGCTGGTATTCGACGCCATATGGCGGCTACCGGAGCCAGGGAGATCCATGACCGGACAACGGAACCCTTTCACTGGCCGAGTTACGACCCTGGCACCAGTCTCGACCAGCCGTCGATCGGATGGCCTCGGACCGACAGTGCTCTGGCGGTGCCGAATCAGGGTTCGACGACCGCCCTCTGCGCGAGTTGCGTGAGACGTTCCCAGGCTGGCGAGGTGATTCCGACGGATTCGCTGACCAGGCGGGTCAGTTTCGGGTCCAATGCCGGAGCCGTTCGTTCGGCTCCGAGGTGCCTGGCGGTCTGCCACCGTCGGGTGCGGTCGGCCAGGTCCAGCAGGCGCGGGTCGTCGGCAGACCAATCGAACGCCGCGTCGTAGTCGAGGTAGATCGCCCGGAATTGCGGGTCGTCGATGGCGTCGAGCTTGTCGGCGATCCAGGCCGCCGCCTGTTCCGGAGCTACCGATTGCATCAGAATCCAGACGTCGCGCTCCATCCGGACTGCCCGGTCGCTGACCCCGAGTTGTTGCAGGCGGTCCAGGTAGTCGGCGACATCGTCGGACACGAACAGGCGATCGCCGCAGCCCAATCCGGCGATCTGTTCGCGGGTGCGGCGGATTTCGTCGGCGCGTTCGGCGAGCGTGCGGTCGATCTCGGCGATCGCTGTCGCGAAATCGTCGGCGTTCGCCGTCAGCAAGAGTTTGACCCGCGCCAAGGGAACACCGGCGCGCGCCAGTGTCTTGATCTTGACCAGATCGATGGCGTCTTCGGCGCGGTAGCGACGATAGCCTGAGGCGTCGCGCGCGGGCTCGGGCAGCAGCCCGCGCTCGTGGTAAACGCGCACAGCCTTGACCGTCACTCCGGCATACTGTGCGAGCTGCCCGATCGTGATCATGCGTGTTCCTTCACTGGTATGTCTTCCGTGGCGGTCATCCCACCCGGGCGAACAACCGCCCGGCGAGATCGATTCCGGTCACGGCACCGGATTCCGCACGAGTGAAGAACCCACGCTGTCCTCGCAGACCACCTTCGGTGACGATGTACTCGTCCGCCCCGCCAGGCAGCAGGCCGAGGATAGCCGGTGGCAGATCGGGCGGCATCTCGGTGTCCGCGGCCGCACGGACATCCGGTTTGATGGCGCATCCGATCGTGACCGCTGTCCCCTCAGCAGTGAGCGTGAGCCGCATCATTTCGTTCTCGTAATACCCGATGATCTCCGCCGCCCGCGCCTGGTCGTAGGGCAGCGGTTCCGGATCACGCTCGACCACCCCGAGGTAATGTTCCAGCACCCAATTCACCAAGTCCCGGTTGAAAACCAGTCCCGCGTCCGGTCCGGCGTTCGACATCACAACCACGGCGAAGTTGCGCTCCGGCACGATGAGCAGGTCCGCGAACTGGCCATTGCCCGATCCGCCGTGACCAATGGTCGCGACACCGTCCACCTCGCGCAGGAACCAGCAGATGCCGAAGGCGTCACCCAGCGTGGTGCCGCGCAACTCCACCGTCTGCTGCCGCATCCGGTGCAGCAACTCCGGGGGCAGAATGCGCTCGCCGGTCTCGGCCCGGCCGTCGCCGAGATGAAACCGAGCCCAGCCCAACAGATCCCGCACCGACGTCGCCATGCCGCCGCCGGGGTTGTTGGAGCGGTTGTCCTTCCACTGCCTGGCAACCGTGAGTGCGCCGTCCGCGTCGGCGTTGTGTCCCACCGCGAACCGCCGGGTCATGGTGGCGTTGACCATGTAGTGGCTGTGTGCCAGTCCGAGCGGTTTCAACAACAGCGACCCGATGGCCCCTTCGAAGGTTGATCCGGTGACATTCTCGATGACTCGGCCAGCCAGGTTGAAACCTTCCTGACTGTAGGACGCCCGCGTTCCTGGTTGCGCGATCAGTGGCGATTCGGCGAGTTTCACCGTGTGCCGCGCCAAAGCGTCGTCGCCTTCGCCGGTATCGACGCCCAACTTCCACTCCAGCCCGGCCGTATGGTTGAGCAGCCGCATCACGGTGATTTCCTCCGCGACCGCATCGGTCGGAGCGAATTCCGGGACATACCGCCGCACCGGCGCATCCAATTCCACCCGGCCCTCCGCGACCAGCCGCATCAACGCGGTCGCGGTGAATGTCTTGCTCACCGAACCGACCGCGAACATGGTGTCCTGGTCCACCGGAAGCGGATTGTCCACGCTCGTCACCCCGTGGCATGCGAAATCTTCTCGACCACAGGCCGATACACCAACGGCGACGCCCGGCACACCCAACCTCTCCGCCGACACCGCTACGAATTCCGACAGTTTCTGTGCTGTTTCGCTCATGCCTTCATGCTCGAACCCTGCCCCTGGGGCAAGGTCAAGCCCTGGGGGAGATCTTTCCGGCAACGGCCCGACCTGCCCACCCGCACGACGGCACCGTGTGGAAGGCAGCTGGATAGGAGGCTCGGTCACCCAGTGGGTGGAGGAACTGACCTACGCCGTCGTCGAGCACCGCGCCGATTCTCGATGCACTACGACCGTCCCGGTCTGCGAGTTGCCAGCAGCGGTCTCGCCGACCCCACCGCATGGGATGACGCCGAACCGACCAATGGCTATGAGCTCGAGGTGTATGGCATCTCCGCGGACCTACCCGCCGACAGCGATACGATGACTGTCGCGACGGTCGCGGGTCCGCTTTCCTCGATCCGCTTGGTCAACGTGAAGCTGTTGACCGCTGCCGAGGGCCGGTTCTGCGTGAACAACGCCATCGGTGACGACATTGCTCGCCGTGAGCTTGCGCGCCGTTTCGCCGAACAGGGCCGCCCGCTATGGTCGAGCCTGAGCCGCCCTTCCGTCGTCTGAGGAATAAGCGGACTTCAGCGGGAGGGGAAAGTTGTCGCCCGGCATTGTCGAGTCCGCGCTATTCGGAACGGCCAGTGCGGGCCGGAACGTACTCGTTCGCCGCGGTTCGGCGCGGGCTGCGGCAACCGCCGACGAGCATACGGATCTGCCGACTTCAGGATGGGTCTTCGATCCAGGTGATTGCTCCGCGGGCGGTGAGCTTGCTGCCATGGGTTCGGGCCCAGGCTTTGATCGCGGCGCTCTGTTCCGGGGTGATGCGGGACGTAAAGCTGTCACGCCGTACGCTTTCAACGCCCATCCGGTGCTGGGTGAGAAGCCGAGAGAGCTCTTCGAACTGGGTCGGTGTCACGAAGACCAGGTAGTAGTCTTCGCCGGAGTTCAGCGACGCCAGTACGGTTCCGAGGGCAAAAGCGTGCTCACCGATCTCTTCCAGGAACGCCTCGATGTAGTCGGCGCGAGGGCTGTCGGCATGTTCGGCGTTGAACGCGGCGACCCAATCCCAGGACAGCGCCGCAGGACAGGACCTCAGCGTTGCCAACTGCTCGCGGACAGACCGGGGATCCTGCTCGCGGGAGATGATCGCCATACTCGCGATCCCGTCCGGAGATTCGGCGGAGCGAAGCGATTCGGCGAGACCCGGGGTGAGGTGGACCAGTCGTTGCGCCATGATGGACCGCACGCTGAAGTCGAAATCGGATTCTTTCGCAACCACTTCGCCGCGGTAGATGCCGTCCGCGTCCACCCTGTCCGCAAAGTCTGCCCAGTCCAAGTTCGCTTCGTTGATATTGTTCTCCACGCTAGCCAACTGAGCGGGCACGACCCGGAACGGCCGGTAGCCGACTCGGTTGTCACCCCGGGGCGGCAGGCTCCAGACTGCCAGGATGGGATGCTCGGGATGGGTGAGGGTGACCTCATCCGCGAGGAAGGACACCAGCGCCCCGCCCGGATGCTTCGCCCGCAGCGCTTCGGGGCTCAGGCCCTCGAATGCCGGGTCGTCGACCAGCGTCGTGTATGCCAGGAACCCTTCCCCGCTGGGTGTCAAGGTCTCTCGGACCAAGGTCCCCCACTCGCGGTCGTCACCGAACCACGTGCGGACGAGGACTGATTTGTTCGGTAGTTCCGCCATGCCCGAACCATAGCCAGCGGGGCCGACACACTCCGGTGCCAGTTCATGCCGATACCAACCGATCTCGGGCCCGCCCAGCGAGGGTCAACGGGCGGAGCGCTTCATGGCCCGCCAAGGGGTATCGGCGGATTCGTCGATGGGATGGCGTTCCACACTGTCGCAGTCTGCGCGTGGGAGCCGATGAATTTGCGGCCTCAGGCCGGTCCAAGCTCATGACACCGTGGAAAGGACACCGCCATGTCTGAGCTTCTCGTCGACTTCATCACCTCCCTCGACGGCTATGCATCGGGAGAGGGGTGGCCCGGTTTCTGGGGCCTCGAGGGCCCGGAGTATCTCGCCTGGCTCGGCGAGCAGCCCGAGCCGACCTATCTGATGGGAGCCAACACCTACCGCCTGATGTCGGGCTTCGCCGCCGGTGAGGTCCCGGACGGTCAGGACGAATTCAGGCCCGAAGAAGAGGCGTCGGTCGACGGGCTCACGCGAGCGTCCAAGGTGGTGTTCTCCGCCTCGCTCGAGGAGCCGCTGACGTGGGCCAACTCCACGCTCGTCCGCGACGACGCCATCGAGACGGTCCGCGCCATGAAATCGAACGGCTCGGGGCCGCTCAGCACGATCGGCAGCCTGAGCCTGTGCCGTTCCCTGTTGCGGGCCGGGCTCGTCGACCGGTTCCGGGTCGTGATGTTCCCGGTCATCACCGGTGCCACGGGTGCGGAACGCATCTACGACGGCTATCCGGACGTCGCGCTCGAGATGATCGGGCATCGCACCTTCGACGGCCGTACCCAGCTGGTCGAGTACCGGCCCCGCGTCCTCGAACACCCGCCCCTCGGTGCCCCTGCGTAACGTCACGCATCCGCGTTCACGGCCGGATCTTCCCGGTAGGGCCGCTCGCGTGCGGGTTGCCGCTGTGTCAGACGCACGGGTTTGGGTAGGCCGTTGACAGAGGCGTTCGGGGTCCCCGGACGCGACGGTCGAGCGACAGTGAATGCGGAGGTGATTGCCGTGTCGGGTGCGCAATCGCAGCACATCGGACCCGGGCCAGCCACCCACGATCCGAGCCGGGAGCCGGTCGGTGAGCTGGTGCAGCAGGCGTCGCAGCAGCTCACCGAGCTGGTGCGTGGGGAGCTGAGGCTGGCACAGGCGGAGATGCGGGAGAAGGGCAAGCGGTACGGAATCAGCGGCGGGCTGTTCGGCGGTGCCGCCGTGGTCGGATTCCTGACCTTGCAGGCCTTGGTCTTCACCGTGATCGCGGCGCTGGCCGTGGCCTTGCCGATGTGGGCGTCGGCGCTGATCGTCACGGCCCTGCTCGCCGTGATCACCGCGGTGCTGGCGCTGATCGGCCGCAAGGAGGTCGATCACGCCACCCCGCCGACACCCGAGCAAACCATCGAAACCGTCAAAGCCGATATCGCTCAGATCAAGGAAAGCGCACACCGATGAATCAGCCGGACTCGGAGAAGAAGACCGCGGCTTCCGTCGACGAGCGGCGCGAGCAGGTCGAGCACACCCGTGAAGAACTCGGGCACACCGTCGAAGCGCTCGCGGCCAAGACGGACGTCAAGGCCCGCGCGCAGGACCGGGCTGAGGTGGCCAAACACCAGGCCGCCGCCAAGGCGGAACAGTTGAAGCACAAGACCACCGACGCCGCCGAGCAGGCACGCAGTCACCCCGGCCTCGTACTCGCGGGTGTGGCGGGCGTGGTGATCGCGGTGTGGGCGGTGCGTCGCCGACGGAACGGGTGATCCAGTGAAATCAGTCGACATTGCCTACAAGCCGATCGGTCTCGTCCTGGGCGCGGTCAGCGGCCTGCTCGCCGCGGCGGTATTCAAGCAGACCTGGAAGATGCTCCGCCACGACGAGCAGGTCCCGGAAGCAACCGACCCGGATCGAAGCTGGCGCGAGGTCCTGCTCGCCGCCGTCGTCCAGGGGGCGATATTCGCTGGAGTCAAGGCCGCCGTCGACCGCGCCGGCGCCACCACCACCCACCGCTTGACCGGCACCTGGCCCAGCTGACACGCCCGGCGGCTGTCATGACGGTCTCGGGCGACGATGACTCCGGCACGACAGTGAAAAGCACCGCCGCGTGGTGAATCACGCGGCGGTGCTCAGCTGTGCGTCAGGCTTGTGCGGCGGCAGGCACGTCTCGGGTGCGGTCGAGTGTGGCGCTGTCCGCGAGTTTGAGCCAGATGACTCCGCCGATGATGACCGCGAGCCAGAATGCTTTGGCCAGGGTCAGGGTTTCGTGGAAGAAGACCGGTCCGAGGAGGGCTGCGCCGACGGCTCCGATACCGGCCCATACGGCGTACCCGATCCCGACGTCGATCTTCTTCAAGGCGACGCTGAGGAAGTACAGGGTGAAGAGGAAGAAGACGATGGCGACGGCCGACCAGAGTGGGTTGGTGAATCCCTCGCTGCCGTTCACGCTGAGGGCGTAGCCGATCTCGAAACCGCCGGCTGCCAGGAGTGCCAGCCAGGGCCCGGTCTTCTGTTCGACCGTTGCGGGTGCCGAAAGTGGCGTGGTGGTCATTGGAGTTGTCCTTTCACGAATGGGGGAGGGGGTTACACGGTTCCGGCGAGATTGAGTCCGACGACGCCGACGATGACGACGGCGATGCCCAGGAGCTTCTTCCAGGTCAGGCGCTGTGCGAGGAACAGCGCGCCGATGACGACGATCGAGACGCCGGCCAGTGCGGTCCACAGGGCGTATCCGACACCGACGTCGAAGGTCAGCAGGGCGAGGCTGAGGAAGAAGGTGGCGATCGCGCCGCTGACGAGCGTGCCGATCGTCCACCGCAGGTTTGTGAAGCCCTGTGCCTTGCCCGCGGCGATGCCGACGGCGACCTCGAAGATGACCGCGATGCCCAGGTAGAGCCAGCTCATGGTGAAGTTCCTTTCAGGTTGGATTATAAATGCATGTACATGCAGATATATGGCAACAAAGAAAGATGTTGTGACAGCGGATAATTCAGGAATCGAGCAGTGCTTCGATCTCCCGCAGGGCCGATCCGAGCTGCCTGATATCGACGCCGGGGAAGTGTGCTGAAGCCGCAGTCAGGAGTTCGGTGATGCGATCTTCGTACGGGGATCGCGCACTGCGGACCAATGCCTCGCCCTGTTCGGTGATGACCGCATAGACGCCGCGCTTGTCGTCCGCGCAGAGATCGCGACGGACGTAACCCTTCGACTCCAAGCGGGTGACCAAGCGCGTCGCCGAACTCTGATTCAGGCCGACGCTCTGCGCGAGATCGTTGACGCGCAACTCCTTTTCGGGGGACTGGCTCACCAAACTCAGCGCGCGAAACTCCGTCAGCCCGACGCGATAGGTATCGGCGAGCCACCGATCGAGGTTCGCGTCCACGGCGGAGGTCAGCGCGGCAACCTTCGACCAGGCGGCGCTGACGCCACTCCGTGGCACCCGTTTCGTGTCAGGTGATTGCATGTACATGCATGTACCGTAACAGGTTCGCGGCGACAACACCAGTGGCACCCGCAGACCGCCCCTCGGCCGCAGACGCTTGTCCCGATCGCCGGTATCTGCTCACCGCGGCCCGACCGATCCGGGCCATCCGCGTTCAATCGGCACCGCCCGGGCGTGCGCTGGTCAGAGCGGCCAGATCGAGCATGATGCGACTGTTCCCGACGGCCAGCGTTGCCCGGCCGGAGTACTCGCCCGCGCTTTCGTAGTGTTCGCCGATGAGCTGGAACGCGGTGAGGCTCGACGGTTCGTCAAGGTCGATGAGCCAGTAGTGGGGTATACCTACTTCGGCGTACTCGGCGAACTTGGTGACGCGGTCGGTGCGTCGGCTGCCGTCGGAGAGTATCTCGACGGCGAGCAGCACGTCCGCGGGTTCCCAGCGGGGCAGATTGGCGGCTATACGGCTCGTCGGGACGACCAGCACATCGGGGACTCGGACGGTCGGTGGTGTGCCCGGCTCGATGACGAGTTCGACCTCCGTCAGGACGCCCTGGTCGGTCGGCAACTGCGGTTCGAGTTGCGCGGCCAGACGCCACATGGCGCGCTGGTGTTGGGACATCGGCCTGGGCGACACGACGAGAACCCCCTCGACGAGTTCATACCAGCGATTGTTTTCGTGTGGGAGTGCGATCCAGTCGTCGAGGGTCAAGAGACGGTCCGGCCAGGACACGACATTCACCGCTGCCTCCCTTCGCGGGTACGAACCCTAGGCAAGTCTTGCACACGACACGCCGTATTCGCTGGTCCGCAGCCCGGCGCGGGACCTATTCGAATGCTGGGGGCTGGCAGCGGGGGCAGAAGTAGATGCTGCGGTCGGCGCGGGTGGGTTCGTCGGGGTCGGGGAGGTGGCGGGCGAGCAGGTTGGTGGCGCAGCGGGGGCAGGGGCGGTGGTGGCGGCCGTAGGCCAAAGCTCGCCATGGGGGGTGGTGGGCGGCCTGGGTGAGGACTCGGTGAGCTTCGTCGACCAGGGCGGGGAGGTCGTCGATGTGACCTATCGGGGTGGCGGGGTGGACCTTGCGGAGAAAGCAGATTTCGCTGCGGTAGATGTTGCCGATTCCGGCGAGATTGCGTTGGTCCAGGAGGGCGAGGCCGATGGGTTGGTCAGGGTGGGTGCGCAGGCGGCGGAGGGCTTCGTCGGGGTCCCAATTCGGACCCAGCAGGTCGGGGCCGAGGTGGTCGGTGGCGGTGTGTTCGTCGGTGCGGGGCAGCACCTCCACCTGGCCGAGGGAGAAGCCGACCGCCTCCGTGTCGGCGGTGGCGAGGATGAGGCGGGCGGTGAAACCCGGCTTGGTCCAGCGTTGTCCAGGGGTGTAGACGCGCCAGGTGCCCTCCATTTTCAGGTGGGTGTGGATGCTGAGGCGCGGGGTGCGGACGAACAGGTGCTTGCCGTAGCTGCCGACACTGTCCAACGGCTCACCGCGCAGGTCGAGGGTGGCGTAGCGGGGTACGCGGAAATCGGTGCGGGTCAGCGTCTTTCCGACCAGCGCCGCGCGCAGCCGCTCGGCCGCGAGGAAGACGGTGTCACCCTCGGGCATATCGCTGCCGTGGGACGGTCACGGACGGCTCCGTAGTCGGAAACCGCGCGGGGTGGGGGCGAAGCCCGCCGAGGTCAGGAAGTCGGCGAAGGTGTTGCCGTGCACGGATTCCCCGTTCACCCGGTCGATGACCAGCGAATCCACGCGCCGGGCGTGTACCAGTCCGGCCAGGGCACCGGCGGCGGCCGTGCGCACCGCCGGATCCTCGGTGAAGGTCAGCAGCGTCTTGCCGCCGCGCTCCAGATACAGCGCCAGCTCGCCCTCCACCAGCACCACCAGCGCCCCGGCCTTGCGCCCCGGCCGATGCCCCGCCCCCTCGGCCGCCGCCTTGGGCCACGGCAGCGCCGCCCCGTACGGATTCGCCGGATCGCAGGCGGCCAGCGCGAGAGCGGAACCGGCTGCCTCGGTTTCGTAGGAGCGCAGCCGGTCCACCACATCCGTGGTCGAGAACTGCGCGCCGCCCAGGGAATCCACGAAATAGCCGCGGCGGCAGCGGCCGCGGTCCTCGAACTCGGTGAGCACCCGGTACATGAGGGCGAAGCCGCCGGGTACGCCCTCGCTCTGGACCGAGCCGCGGGTGAGTACGCCGTAGCGTTCCAGCAGCACGTCGGCGGTGGCGTGCGCGCGAATCGTATTGTCCGCCAACCGCTCCGGAAGCAGAGACCAGCGTCCGGCCACCTGCGGCGGGCTGGTGCGGGTCGGTGCGCCCGCGCGGGGGAGGTACATGCGTCCGCGCGGGGCGCGGCGCGGAGTGCGGTGGGCGGTGGTGGTGCGGGTGGTGCCGGAGAGCAGCGCGCGCACGGGGGCGAAGGTGTCACCGCCCACGTGGCCCGCCCACACCAGCTCCCACAGGGCGGTCACGACCGGGGCCTCGTCCTCGGTGCCGGTGGCCTCCGCCAACTGCCGGAAGAAGTACGCCCCACCGGAACTCGGCACCACCTGGGCGGTCGCGGATTCGCCCGCACCCGGGGCGGCGGCCGCGCCGATCACGGTCGCGCCCATGGCCGTCAACAGACTGATGTGTACCTCGCCGAGTTCCAGTTCGTCGGGCGGCGGCAGGGTGAGGGGCGCTTGGTCGGCCGGATGCAGGGCGACCCAGCCGTCCTTGGCGGTGATCGCGCCGTGGCCGGACCAGAGCACCTCACCGGTGGCCAGGAGTTCGTCCAGCATGGCGGGGGTGTAGTCGCGCACCCGCGAGGGCAGCACGAGCGATTCCCAGGCCGAGGCCGGAATAGGCACGCCCGCAAGCTGTTCCACCACGGCGGCGACACCGTCCACGCCGCGCAGTTCCCCGGTGCCGACATGCTGCCAGGCGGGTAGGAAACGTCCGAGGGCGGCGGTGGCGACCGGCTCCACCTCCTTGCGGGCGGCGGCGAGCGAGCGGCGGCGCAGTCGGCGCAGCACCTGGCTGTCGCACCATTCGGCGCCCGCCGCTCCGGGTGTGAATTCGCCTTCCACCACTCGCTTTTCGAGCGCGAGGCGGTGCAGGGCGGTAGCGGCCACGGCCGGGCCGAGCCCGAAGCGGTGCGCCACCGCGTCCAGGGTGAACGGTCCGTGGGTGCGGGCGTAGCGGCCGACGAGATCGCCCAGCGGATCGGCCACCGGTTCCACGAATGCCGCCGGAACGCCGATGGGCAGTGGCACGCCGAGCGCGTCCCGCAGTCGAGCGGCATCCTCCACCGCCACCCACCAGGTTGATCCCGCGAAGGAGACCTCCAGCGCCCGGTGGGTTTTCACCAACTCCGCGAACCACTCACGCGGGTCCGCGACACAGCGCAGCGCCGCCTCCTCGGCGGTGAGCGGCCCGAGCAGCCGCAGCAGATCGGCCAGCCCCTCCAGATCCCGGGCGTGCCGCTCCGGGGTGAGCCGCTGCAACTCCCGCTCGGTCAGCTCGAGTACCGCCGCGTCGAGCAGTTCGCGCAGTTCCACCCGGCCCAGCAGTTCCGCGAGCAGGCTGGAGTCCAGCGACAGCGCCGCCGCCCGCCGCTCGGCGAGGGGACTGTCGCCCTCGTACATGAACTGGCCGATGTAGTCGAACAGCAGCGAATTCGCGAAGGGCGACGGCGTGGCGGTCTCCACCTCGACCAGCCGCAGTTGCCGCCGCGCCACCCGGCTCAGCAGATCGCGCAGCGAGGGCAGGTCGTACACGTCCTGGAGGCATTCGCGCACCGTCTCCAGCAGCATGGGGAAGTCCGGAAACTTGCGCGCCACATCGAGCAGCTGCGCCGCCCGCTGCCGTTGCTGCCATAGCGGAGCCCGTTTGCCCGGATCGCGGCGCGGCAGCAGCAGTGCCCGCGCCGAACACTCCCGGAATCGCGAGGCGAACAGCGCCGAACCGCCCACCTGCTCGGTCACTACATCGTCGATCTCATCCGGTTCGAAGACGAACAGCTCGGCCCCGGGTGGCTCGTCGGTGGTGTCCGGCAGCCGCACCACGATCCCGTCGTCCGACGGTGTCGGCGCGGCATCCACCCCGAACCGCTCCCGCAGCCGCGCCCCCACCGCCAGCGCCCACGGCGCGTGCACCGGCAGCCCGTACGGCGAATGCAGCACCAGCCGCCAGTCACCCAATTCGTCCCGGAACCGCTCCACCAGCAGCGTCTTGTCCGTCGGCAGCTGTCCGGTCGCCGCCCGCTGCTCCTCCAGCAGCGCAACAAGATTCGCCGTGGCGTTCTCGTCCAGCCCCGCAGCCGCCGACACCTCGACCGCCTGCCCGGCCTGCCGCACGAATTCGCCCAGCGCAGCACCCAATTCGGCCGGGCGGCCCAGCGAGTCGCCGTGCCAGAAGGGCAGTCGCCCCGGCAGCCCGAACGCCGGGGTGACCAGCACCCGGTCGAAGGTGATCTCCTCGATGCGCCAGCTGGTGGCCCCGAGCGCGAACACATCCCCGACGCGGGATTCGTACACCATCTCCTCGTCGAGTTCGCCGACGCGCGAAGCCTTCTCGCCCACCATGAACACCGGGAACAGCCCGCGATCCGGAATGGCCCCGCCGGAGGTGACCGCCAATCGCTGCGCCCCCGGCCGTCCGGTGAGCGTCCCGGCGTCGCGATCCCACACGATGCGCGGCCGCAGTTCGGCGAACTCGTCGGACGGATACCGCCCGGACAGCAGATCCAGCACCGATTCGTAGGCCGAACGCGGCAGTGCCGCATAGCTTCCCGTACTCCGCACCACCTCGAACCAGGCATCGGCGTCCAGTGGTTCCAGCGCGCACGCCGCCACGGTCTGCTGGGCGAGGATGTCCAGGGGGTGTGCCGGAATCTTCAGCTCCTCGATCTGCCCGGAGGTCATGCGCATCGACGCCACCGCGCAGTGGATGACGTCGGTGCGGTGCTTGGGGAAGATCACGCCGCGCGAGATCTCGCCCACCTGGTGTCCGGCTCGTCCGACGCGTTGCAGCCCGCTCGCCACCGAGGGCGGCGCTTCGACCTGCACCACCAATTCCACCGCACCCATATCGATGCCGAGTTCCAGACTGCTGGTGGCCACCACGCAGCGCAGCCGCCCGCTCTTGAGGTCGTCCTCGATGAGCGCCCGCTGCTCCTTGCTCACCGAGCCGTGGTGCGCTCGCGCCAGCAGCGGTGCGGCGCCGTGCACCACCTCGGTCGACGGACCCAGCTGGGCGGGCGGCGCGTGCTCGGTATCCACCGTCTCCCCGAGCCGGGCCGCGTACGCCTCGTTCAGCCGGGCGGTGAGCCGTTCCGAGAGTCGCCGCGAATTGGCGAACACGATGGAGGACCGGTGTTCGAGCACCAGGTCCACGATGGCCTCGTCCACATGCGGCCAGATGGAGGCGGCCTCCCCGGACTCGTCCGGTTCGGTCATATCCGCCACCGGCACCCGCACGGTGAGGTCGAAGGTCTTGGGCGCGGGTGGCGACACGACGGTGATCGGGGCATTGCCCACCAGGAACCGCCCCACCTCGGCGGGCGGGCGCACCGTGGCCGACAGCCCGATCCGCTGTGCCGGGCGTTCGGTCAGCAAATCCAGTCGAGCCAGTGAAAGCGCAAGGTGCGCACCGCGTTTGGACCCGGCAATGGCGTGCACCTCGTCCACGATCACGGTGTGCACCCCGCGCAGCGTCTCGCGCGCCGCCGAGGTGAGCATGAGGAACAGCGACTCGGGCGTGGTGATGAGGATGTCGGGCGGCGTGCGCTGCATGGACCGCCGATCCGCGGCGCTGGTATCCCCCGACCGCACCCCCACCCGGATCTCCGGCGGCTCCGACCCCAACCGCTCGGCCGTCTGCGTCACCCCCACCAGCGGCGCGCGCAGATTCCGCTCCACGTCCACGGCCAGCGCCTTCAGTGGCGAGATGTACAGCACCGAGGTGGTGCGCGGTCCCTCCGCGGGCTCGCGTGCGGCCAGCCGGTCGATGGCCCACAGGAACGCCGACAGCGTTTTGCCCGACCCGGTCGGCGCGACGACGAGCGTGTGCTCCCCGGCGGAAATGGCCTCCCAGGCCCCCAACTGCGCGGCCGTCGGCGCCGGGAACGCGCCGTCGAACCACTGCCGGGTGGCGGGGGAGAACCGATCCATGCCCCCCAGTCTGCACCCGGGCACCGACATCATCCGGATATCACCCGGTCACAGTCGAGACAACGGCGGGCAATCGAAGTACGCCCGCCGATGCCGCGCGTACGCTTTCCAACCGTGCAGAAGGTGCTAAGACTCGACCTGGTCAGTCACGGCATGACCGAGGCGATGCGCAAGGCACGATTCCCCGTCGACGAACCGCTCACCGAAGCCGGACGGCGGGCCGCCTCCGCCTGCGGACGCCTCAATACCGCCCGGGTGCTGACCGCGCCGGAACGCCGCACCGTCGAAACGGCCGCCCTGATGGGACTGCTGGGCGCCGAGGACGACCGACTACGCGACCTGGACGCGGGCGCGTGGCGCGGCGGCGAACTCATGACGGTGCCCAAGGAGGACCTCTACGCCTGGCTCACCGACCCCACCTTCAAGGGGCACGGGGGCGAGTCCGTGGTGGACGTGATCGAGCGTACGGCCCAGTGGCTGGCCGATATCGCCGCCGACGGGGAGCCCACCATCGCCATCACCCATCCCGCCGTCATCCGGTGCGCACTACTGGTGGCGCTGGACGCGCCCGCGAAGTCGTTCTGGCGCATCGACATTCCGCCGGTGAGCATTACCCGGCTGCACTACCGAGGCGAGTGGACCCTGCACTTCCGGGCGTGACCCCGCCGCCTGCCCCGGGGGTGATCATGGACCGCACCGCATCGGTGATCAGCCGCGCCGACAGGCTCGGGTCGATGGCCCGCTGAATCCCCAGCCCCAGCCCGAGGCTCAGCACCGCGGTGGCGGCGTCCTCCGGTGGCATGGGCAGCGCGATGCCCAGCGATCCGGCCAGACTCTGCAATTGCGCGGCGACGGTACCGCGAATCAGCGACAGATTCGACACCAGCGCGGCCTGTAGCGCCGGATCGTCGCGCGCCACGATGGCGAACTCGAATTCCAGCATGGTCCAGCCGATATCACCGAGGGTGCGTTCGGCCCAGTCCTGGAAGGCCGCCATGCGCTCGTCGAATGCCTCGTGCGCGGCCAGCAGCGCGCTCACCTCGCCGAACTTGGTCTCGTGAATGAGTTCGAGCACCTCCAGGCACAGCTGGGATTTGGTGCGGAAGTTCGAGTACACCGCGCCCTTGGAATATCCGGCCTCCTCGGCGACGCGCTCCAGACTGGTCTTGGCGTAGCCGTCGGTGAGGAAGAGGTCACGCGCGGTGGCCAGCAGGTCCGCGCGGGTGCGGGCCTGGCTCTCGGACCGGGTGAGACGTGGCATGCGTCGATTCTATGTACCCACAGTTTTGGGATACCGCCGGTATTCGAGAACTGCTAGTGTTCGAAACCATGAGTAACAGCAACGGGTCACAGCGACGTGGCCTGGCCATCGGCTGCGGGGGCACGCTCGGCGCGGCGTGGATCATCGCCGCGCTGGCCGCGGCGCGCGACGTCCTGGACTGGGATCCGCGCACGGCGGACGCCATGATCGGCACCTCCGCGGGGGCCGAAATGGTCACCCTGCTCGGCAGCGGCATCGCGGTGGACGACCTGGTCGCCATGCAGCGGGGGGAGTCGAGCGATCCGGTGCTGACCGCGCATATGCGCGCGGAGCCGGGCCGGTTCCCGCCGCTGCCGCGACCGCGCCTCGGCGCGCCCGCGGGAACGCTGCGCGCCCTGCGCGACGGTCGGATCTCCGGCGGTCAGCGGCTGCTGACCGCCGCCAGCGGACTGCTGCCCGTCGGCGGCGGCGATCCGGGCTGGTTGCAGCGGCTGGCCGACCGGCTGCGGCCCGACGGTGGCTGGTTGCCGCATCCGGCGGCCCGGCTGGTGGCCATGGACTACGCCACCGGGGAGCGGGTGGCGTTCGGCGCGCCCGGCGCACCGAAGGCGAATCTCGGTGCGGCCCTGCGGGCCTCGTGGGCGGTGCCGGGCTGGTTCCCGCCGGTACCCATCGCCGGACGCCGCTTCATCGACGGCGGCGCGGCCTCCACCGCCTCGGTGGATCTGCTCATTCCCGATCACCTCGACGAAATCGTGGTGCTCACCCCCATGGCCTCCGCCACCCCGGTGCCCGCCACCGGCCCCGGACACCTCCTCGAACGCCAACTGCGCCGGCGGATGACCGCGCGGCTCGACGACGAGATCGCGCGGGTGCGCGCCACCGGCACCAAGGTGCTGTGCCTCGGGGCCGACGCCGAGGACCTGGCGGTGATGGGGCCGAACTTCATGGACGGCCGCCGCCGCCGAGAGACCTTCGAACACAGTCTGGTCAGCACCCGCAAAGCCATGGAGCAAGGGGAATTCGCATGAGCATCTTCGGAAGCGGTTATCCCGCAATCGATCCGAGAGGGGCCCGGGTTCTGGTCACCGGGGCCGGGCGGGGGATCGGCCGGTGCACGGCCGAGCTGTTCGCGGGCAAGGGGGCGCAGGTCGCCATCGCCGACGTCGACACCGCCGCCGCCGAGGCCACGGCGGCGGCCCTGGGAGCCAAGGCATTCGAACTCGATGTCCGTGATCGCGCACAGTGGGACCGGGTGGTCACCGAATTCGGCGGCGTCGACATCCTGGTGAACAATGCCGGTGTCATGCCCGCAGGGGCCTTCCTGGACGAACCGGACGCGGTGGGCCGCACCACCATGGACGTGAACGTCTGGGGGCTCATCCACGGTATGCGCGCGGTCGCGCCCGGCATGATCGACCGCGGGTCCGGTCATATCGTGAATGTCGCCTCGCTGGCGGGCAAGATCCCGCTGCCGGGGCTGGCCGTCTACAACGCCAGCAAGTTCGCCGCCGTCGGCCTCTCCGCGGCCACCCGGCTGGAATTCGCCGAGCACGGCGTGAGCGTCAGCTGCGTCCTGCCTTCCGCCGTCCGCACCCGCCTGTCGTCGGGATTGACACTGGGACACGGCCTTCCGACCGTCGACCCGGAGGACGTGGCCGCCGCCGTCGTCCAGACCGTCCGCACCCGCAAGGCGGAGGTGGCCGTCCCCAACTACCTCGGACCGGTGGACGTGGCCCTGGCCGCCGCCCCCGAACCGGCGGTCCGCCTGGTCCGCCGCCTGTTCGGCGGCGACCGCGCCCTGCACCCCGCCGACACCGCCACCCGCGAGCGGTACGAGGCGCAGATCCGCGCCATCACCACCGAGGAGAGCTGACCCTCTTCGTACGGTCGGCGACTACTCGAAGCGGATGCCCTGTGCCAGCGGTAGTTCGGTCGAGTAGTTGACGGTATTGGTGGCCCGGCGCATGTACGCCTTCCACGAGTCCGAGCCGGATTCGCGACCGCCGCCGGTCTCCTTCTCGCCACCGAACGCGCCGCCGATCTCCGCACCCGAGGTGCCGATATTGACATTGGCGATACCGCAGTCGGAGCCGTCGGCGGCCAGGAAGCGTTCCGCCTCGCGCTGGTCGCGGGTGAAGATCGCGGACGAAAGGCCCTGCGGCACACCGTTGTGCAGGTCGATGGCGGCGTCCAGGTCGTGGTAGGGGAGTGCGTAGAGAATGGGGGCGAAGGTCTCCTCGCGCACCACCGCGGTCTGGGCGGGCATCCGTACCAGCGCGGGGCGCACGTAGAAGGCGTCCTCGCCGAAACCCTCCACCCGCTCACCGCCGCAGATCAACTCGCCGCCGTCCTCGAGCGCGCGCTGCAGCGCGGCCTGCATGCCGAGGTAGCCCGCACTGTTGATGAGCGGACCCACCAGCACCCCCTCGTCGAGCGGATTGCCCACGCGCAGTTGCCGGTACGCGGCCGCCACTCGATCCAGCAGCGGTCCGATCACGTCCGCGTGCACGATGAGTCGCCGCAGGGTGGTGCAGCGCTGCCCGGCGGTGCCGGCGGCGGCGAACACGATGGCCCGCGCGGCCAGATCCAGATCCGCCGACGGCGTCACCACCGCGGCGTTGTTGCCGCCCAACTCCAGCAGGCAGCGGCCGAACCGGGCCGCCACCCGCGGGGCCACCGTGCGGCCCATGCGCACCGACCCGGTGGCGCTCACCAGTGCGACCCGGGCGTCGTCGACCAGCTGTTCACCCACCTCGGCCGAGCCCTGAACCAGTTGGTGCACTTCGGGATCCGCCCCCGCCTCGACCGCCGCGCGGCGCAGCAGGGTGTGGCAGGCCAGCGCCGTGAGCGGTGTGGTCTCCGACGGCTTCCACACCACGGTGTCACCGCACACCAGCGCCAGCGCGGTATTCCAGGCCCACACGGCCACGGGGAAGTTGAACGCCGAGATCACCCCGACCACCCCGAGCGGATGCCAGGTCTCCATGAGCCGGTGCCCCGGGCGTTCCGACGGCATGGTGCGCCCGTACAGCTGGCGCGACTGGCCGATGGCGAATTCGCAGATGTCGATCATCTCCTGCACTTCGCCGCGCGCCTCGGCCGGGATCTTGCCCGCCTCCAGCGTTACCAGTTCGCCGAGTTCCTCCTGATGCTCGGCCAGCAGTGCGGCCAGCCGCCGCACCACCGCCGCGCGCACCGGTGCGGGCACGGTGCGCCAGTCCCGGAAGGCCGTCGCCGCCCGCTCGACCGCCGCGTCCACCTCCGCCCGGGAACTCGCTCGCAGGCTGGCCAAGTCACCGCCGGTGATAGGAGTGCGGGCCGGTAGCGGACCCGGCTCCGGCATGGCCACGCCGAGCCGCTGCAACAGCGCCTCGGCACGGTTCCTCAGCTCGCGAGTGTTGCGCTCGGTCAATGCCTGAGTCATCTGCACCTCCTGGGTTCCCACCACCGAGTTCGGTTCGCCGCGTTAGTCTTCGCTGATGGCGGATACACCGGCGAAACCCGTACTCGACGATATCGATCGACTGCTGATACGCGAACTGATTGCCGATGGTCGCGCCACCCTGTCCAACCTTGCCGAGAAGGCGAACCTGTCGGTTTCCGCCGTGCAGTCGCGGGTGCGGCGGTTGGAGGCGCGTGGCGTGATTCGCGGCTACACGGCGAATGTGGATCCCGAGGCGTTGGGTCAGATGCTGTCGGCATTCGTCGCGATCACTCCTCTCGACCCGTCGCAGCCCGATGACGCGCCCGCGCTCCTGCAACATGTACCCGGAATCGAGGCATGTCATTCGGTGGCCGGCGAGGAGAGCTACATGCTGCTGGTCCGGGTGGCGTCCCCCCGGCACCTGGAGCAACTGCTGCAAGAGATCCGCGCGACCGCGAACGTCAGGACACGAAGCACCATCATTCTGCAGACATTCTATGACAAGTAGCTCCAGATCGTAATTATTTCGTTGTTTACGGGTCTCGCCGTTAATTTTCCTTTACAGTGGTGGCGTGACCCTCGAATTCGATCGGCTCGGGGCGGTTGCCGAAACGACACTGGTCACCCCCGCCCGGGTGCACGAAATCCTGTCCGCTTCCATCCTCGCGGACGGTTTCGACATGGTCCTGGACCTGCGGAAATCCCGCGGTCTCCGTTTGGTCGACGCCCGTACCGGTGACGTCTACCTCGACATGTTCGGGTTCTTCGCCTCCAACGCGCTGGGGATGAACCACCCCGCGCTGGCCGACGACCGCGCCTTCCGCGCGAGCCTGTCGGACGCGGCGATCAACAAGCCCAGCAACTCCGATATCTACACCGTCGAAATGGCCCGCTTCGTGGAGACCTTCACGCGGGTGCTCGGCGATCCCCGGCTACCGCACCTGTTCTTCATCGACGGTGGCGGCCTCGCGGTGGAGAACGCCCTCAAGACGGCCTTCGACTGGAAGAGCCGCCACAATGAAATGCACGGTCGCCCAGCCGAACTCGGCACCAAGGTGCTGCATCTGACCGGAGCCTTCCACGGGCGCACCGGCTACACCATGTCGCTCACCAACACCGATCCGGTGAAGACGGCACGGTTCCCCACATTCGACTGGCCGCGCATCGAGACCCCGTACCTGGCCTCCGGGCGCGATCTGGAGGCCGCCGAGCGCCGCGCGCTGGACCAGGCCATTCGCGCCTTCACCGCGCATCCGCACGATATCGCCTGCTTCATCGCCGAACCCATCCAGGGCGAGGGCGGCGACCGGCACATGCGGCCGGAATTCCTGCGCACCATGCAGGATCTGTGCCACGACAACGACGCGCTGTTCATTCTCGACGAGGTGCAGACCGGCGTCGGTATGACCGGCAGCGTGTGGGCCTACCAGCAGCTCGGGCTGGAACCGGATGTGGTGGCCTTCGGCAAGAAGACTCAGGTGTGCGGGATCATGGCGGGCGGCCGGGTGGACGAGGTGCCCGACAATGTCTTCCGGGTGAGCTCGCGGCTCAACTCCACCTGGGGCGGCAACCTCACCGACATGGTGCGGTCGCGGCGGCTTCTCGAGGTCATCTCGCGGGACGGATTGGTCACGGCCGCAAAGGAACTGGGTGAGCATCTGCTGGAGCGGCTGACGACCCTGGCTGTCGACCACGCCGCGGTGAGCGATCCGCGCGGGCGCGGTCTCATGTGCGCCGTCACCCTGGAGTCGGCGGGTCTGCGTGACGAGGTGCTGACGCGCCTGCGGGAGGAGGAGCGGGTGCTGATCCTCGGCACCGGCGAGCGCGGCATCCGGTTCCGGCCGCCGCTCACCGTCACCGTCGCCGAACTCGACGAGGCCGTGGACGCCCTGGATCGCGTGCTGACCCGCTAGGGCTCGGCCCGGAACAGGGCCGGTGTCGACCGCACGTCGCACCGGCCTGTTCCGCCGCGCGCGGAAACCCCTATTCGACACCGAATCCGGCAACTGTTCCGCGCGCGGAACAGTTGGGTTCGCGGCCGTCGAGAATCGGTGACCAGCAGGCAATTCACCCGTTCCGACCAGCGCTTTTCTACTGGCGGGTAGCCAATAGCGATACCGGTCAGTAGCACCCGGCGGATTACAAAGGGGGCCTGGTACTGGTTACACTCGCGGCCATGACGAGTGTCCAGCAGCAGCCTTCGCCGGGGTCGGCGGGCGCCCCAGATATCCACACCACCGCCGGCAAGTTGGCTGACCTGCGCAGTCGCCTCGAGGAAGCCAAGCACCCGGTGGGTGAGGCCGTGGTCGACAAGGTGCACGCCAAGGGCAAGATGACCGCGCGCGAGCGCATTCTCGCCCTGCTGGACGAGGGCTCGTTCGTCGAACTCGACGCACTGGCCCGGCACCGCAGCGTGAACTTCGGCCTGGAGAACAACCGTCCCCTCGGCGACGGCGTGGTCACCGGCTACGGCACCGTCGACGGCCGCGACGTCTGCATCTTCTCCCAGGACGTCACCGTGTTCGGCGGCTCCCTCGGCGAGGTGTACGGCGAGAAGATCGTCAAGGTCATGGATCTGGCACTCAAGACCGGTCGCCCGCTCATCGGCATCAACGAGGGCGCGGGCGCGCGCATCCAGGAGGGCGTCGTCTCCCTGGGTCTCTACGGCGAGATCTTCCACCGCAATATCCAGGCCTCCGGCGTGATCCCGCAGATCTCGCTCATCATGGGCCCGGCCGCCGGCGGGCACGTGTACTCGCCCGCGCTGACCGACTTCGTCGTCATGGTCGACCAGACCTCGCAGATGTTCGTGACCGGTCCGGACGTCATCAAGACCGTCACCGGTGAAGAGGTCACCATGGAGGAGCTGGGCGGCGCCCACACCCACATGGTCAAGTCCGGTGTCGCCCACTACGTCGCCTCCGGCGAGCAGGACGCGCTCGACTACGTCAAGGACCTGCTGTCCTACCTGCCGAGCAACAACCGGGCCGAGGCGCCGCGCTTTCCGGCGTCGGACCCGATCGAGGGCGCGATCGAGGATTCCCTCACCGAGGAGGACCTCGAACTCGACACCATCATCCCGGACTCGCCGAACCAGCCCTATGACATGCACGAGGTCATTCGCTGCCTGGTCGACGACGACGAGTTCCTGGAGGTGCAGGCCGAGCGCGCGATGAACATCATCGTCGGCTTCGCCCGCATCGACGGCCGCAGCATCGGCATCGTGGCCAACCAGCCCACCCAGTTCGCGGGCTGCCTGGACATCGACGCCTCGGAGAAGGCCGCACGCTTCGTGCGCACCTGCGACGCCTTCAATATTCCGATCATCACCCTGGTGGACGTGCCGGGCTTCCTGCCGGGTACCGGCCAGGAGTTCAACGGCATCATCCGCCGCGGCGCGAAGCTGCTCTACGCCTACGGTGAGGCTACTGTGGGTAAGATCACAATTATCACCCGCAAGGCATACGGCGGCGCCTACGACGTCATGGGCTCCAAGCACATGGGGGCCGATGTGAATCTGGCGTGGCCGACGGCGCAGATCGCCGTCATGGGCGCGTCGGGCGCGGTCGGCTTCGTCTACCGCAAGCAGTTGCAGCAGGCCGCCGCGGAGGGCAGCGACGTCGACGCGCTGCGCCTGGAATTGCAGAACGAGTACGAAGACACCCTGGTCAACCCCTATGTGGCGGCCGAGCGCGGCTATGTGGACGCGGTTATCCCGCCCTCGCACACCCGCGGTCAGATCGTCTCCGCCCTGCGTCTGCTCGAACGCAAGATGGTGACGCTGCCGCCGAAGAAGCACGGCAACATTCCGCTCTGATGCGGCGATAAGCGCGGTATGGGGCGCACACTGAGTTGGGTACGGACGTGCAATTCCATACCGCGCACCATCGCCCCATCCGAGTGAAAATGGTTATGGCCAAACCCTCGCCGTCGAGGGAACCAACGAATACCGTTTGCGGACCGGAACCGATCCGGACGCGAACCAACCGCCACGAGCGGTGAACGGACAGGAGGACTGGCGCTGTGACGACCATGGCAGATGAAGAGGTTTTGCGCGCCGCCGAACTGGATCTGGCGGTCGACGAGTTCGTCGAGGTGGTCGACGCGCCCGTCGCCGCGGCCGAACCGGCCCACGCGGGCCCGGTGGTGCAGGTGCTGAAGGGCAATCCGACCGACGACGAGCTGGCCGCCCTGGTGGCCGTGCTCACCGCGGCCGCGGCGGGTGCCGCCGCCGCTCCCGCCGCCACCGGCCCGGCCGATATGTGGGGCCGCCCGACCCTGCTGCACCGCGGCACTTCGCCATTCTCGCCCTACGCGTTCCCGGCCCTGTCCCACCTGCGGGACTGAGCGGCTCCACCGGGTGCGACCGCTTCCGCGCGACCACGCGCGGCGTCGGACGCGCCTGCTGGAATACTGAGCGCCGTGACCGTATTCGTACTGGCCTCCGCGTCCCCGGCCCGGCGCGGCGTACTGCGCAACGCGGGTATCGAACCCGTGGTCCGGGTGTCGAATGTCGACGAGGACGCGGTCGCCGCCGCACTGCCCGCCAGCGCCACCCCGGAACGGGTGGTCGTGGAACTGGCGCGAGCCAAGGCACGCGCCGTCGCCGCCACCCTCGATCCCGTCGACTTCGCCGATTCCGTTGTGGTGGGCTGCGATTCGATGCTGCTGATCGACGGCGAGCTACAGGGCAAGCCGTTGACCGTCGAGGTGGCGCGGGCGCGCTGGGCCGAAATGGCCGGGCGCGCCGCGGATCTGCTCACCGGACACTGCGTACTGCGCCTGCGCGACGGGGAGATCGTCGCCGAAGCCGCCGATTGCAGCGGCACCACAGTGCATTTCGCCAAACCCGAACCCGAGGCGCTGGAGGCGTACCTGGCGTCGGGGGAGCCGTTGCAGGTGGCCGGGGCGTTCACGCTGGACGGCCGGGGCGGCTGGTTCGTGGAGCGGATCGAGGGCGATCCGTCCAGCGTCATCGGAATCGGGCTACCGCTGGTTCGTCGACTGCTTGCCGAGGTGGGGGTCGGAATTGCGGAGCTGTGGGTCGGCGCCGCGGAGCTGGGGATCGACACTGCGTAACTGTGGCGCCACCCGGCTGGTGGCCGGGGCCAGGCGCGGTTCCACCTCGTCGGCCTCGGTCGGCGGCTCCTCCGCGGCGGTGGCCGGGACCGGTTCGCCCGCAGGGGGTTTCAGCAGCTCCAGGCGTGCCACGCAAAGTTCCGGCTCCACGAACGGATGCAGCCGCACCTGCACGTGATCGCGGGCGCCGTTGCGGTCCAGCACTTCACGCATGAGACCCAGGTGCACGCCGCACACCACCTCCGAATGCGTGCGCGCGAGTTCGCGCAGCGGGCAGGCGGTGAGTCGGACCAGGGCCTGTTCGTCGGTCTCGCTGGCCGGATCGCGTTCCGGTGCGAAACCGAGTTCGGAGGCCAGGGTGATGGTCAGGTCCTTGGCGTCGTCCAGCGTTTCGACGGGCTGGTCGACCGATTCCATCTTCGCGCCCCACACCCGGCCCGCCGCCACGGCGGCATCGGAGCGTCGCCGCGGGTCGGTGCCCAGCTGGTCGGCCAGCACCTGCGCGAGCTCCTGATAACCCACTGATCGCTGTACGGCGGTATAGCCGATGCGCGGGCGTCCGCGACCGCGCGGCGGCTGCTGGAATTGGCGTACGAGCGATTCGCGGGTGAGCACGTCCAAATGGAAACGAACCGTAGTCACATGCTGGCCGGTGACCCGGGCGAGTTCCTGTGCGTCGAGAGGCTCGCTGGCGCCACGTAGGATCGCGAGCAGACGCCGTCGTGGCCAAGAATCGGACATAGCTCACCCCTCCTCCCGGGAGACTTTATCGGATGAAGCTGCGCTTTATTCGTTCAATCATCTGATTCGTGATCTGAAACGAGTTTCGTTACCGCCACCCGCTTACGATCGGTGCAGAGATCTTCAACCGTCACAACCTACCCACCGAGCGTGAAGGACCGACACCTTGCCCGTCGCCCCGGACCCGAATCCCTCGTTCGGCACCTACGCATATCCTCACCGACTAGTAACCACAGAATGGCTGTCGGCAAACATCGGCGCGCCGGGACTCAAGATCATCGAGACCAATGAGGACATTCTCCTCTACGACATCGGTCACGTCCCCGGAGCCATCAAGATCGATTGGCGAACCGAGCTCATCGACCCGCTCACCCGCGATGTCGTGAACGCGGAACGGTTCGCCGAACTCATGCGCATCAAGGGCATCGAACGCGACGACACCGTGGTCGTCTACGGGGACAAGGGCAACGGCACCGCCGCGGCCACGGTCTGGACCATGCACCTGTACGGGCATCAGGATGTGCGACTGCTCGACGGCGGCCGCGACGCATGGATCTCCGAGGCTCGCGACACCACCTTCGAGGTGCCCTTCGCCGGAGCGGGCGACTACCCGAAGGTGGACCGGGACGACCGCACGGCGCGGGCGTTCCGCGAGGACGTGGTGGACGGCCTCGGCGGATCGCTGGTGGATGTGCGGCCGCTGGCGGAGTACACGGGCGAACACACCCTGCTCACCGATCACGAACTGGAACGCGCACTGCGCGGCGGCCACATCCCCACGGCGGTGAACATTCCGTGGATGACCGCCGTCGGCCCCGATTCGCGCTTCCGGCCGCGCGCCGAACTCGACGTCGTCTACGGTGCGGTCGGCGCGGCGCCGATCGTCTACGGTCGGGTGGGCGAGCGGTCCGCGCACACCTGGTTCGTGCTCACCTTCCTGCTCGGTATCGAGGGGGTGCGTAACTATGACGGCTCCTGGACCGAATGGGGTAATGCGGTCGGAATGCCGATCGTCATGGGAGCCGAGCCGGGTACCGCACCCGAGATCGCCGCGCGCAGGTAGCGCCCACGGGCGTTGTAGAGTGTCGCATCGGTCACTCTTCGGGCCTACTCCTCGGTAGCCCTATCCCGACTCGGTGGTTGTTGGCAGACTGCCTACACTGCCCAAGACGAAAGCTTTGAGAGCACAGGAGGCTCAGTGCCCAACCATGCCAACGCGCAGATCACCAAGGTCCTCGTAGCCAATCGAGGCGAGATCGCCGTGCGCGTGATCCGGGCTGCCAAGGACGCCGGGATCGCCAGCGTCGCCGTCTACGCCGAACCGGACGCCGACGCGCCGTTCGTGCAGCTCGCCGACGAGGCGTTCGCCCTGGGTGGTCAGACCTCGGCCGAGTCGTACCTGGTGTTCGACAAGATCCTCGATGCCGCCGCCAAGTCCGGCGCCGACGCGATCCACCCCGGCTACGGCTTCCTGTCGGAGAACGCCGATTTCGCGCAGGCCGTGCTCGACGCGGGCCTCATCTGGATCGGACCCTCCCCGCAGTCCATTCGCGATCTGGGCGACAAGGTCACCGCGCGCCACATCGCCGAGCGCGCGCAGGCCCCCATGGCCGCGGGCACCAAGGACCCCGTCAAGGACGCGCAGGAAGTCGTCGCGTTCGCCGAGCAGTACGGCGTTCCGGTGGCCATCAAGGCCGCCTTCGGTGGTGGCGGTCGCGGCATGAAGGTCGCGCACACCATCGAGGAGATCCCGGAGCTGTTCGACTCCGCCGTGCGCGAGGCCACCGCCGCCTTCGGTCGCGGCGAATGCTTCGTGGAGCAGTACCTGGACAAGGCCCGCCACGTCGAGGCCCAGGTCATCGCCGACAAGCACGGCAATGTGGTGGTCGCCGGCACCCGTGACTGCTCGCTGCAGCGCCGCTTCCAGAAGCTGGTCGAGGAGGCCCCCGCCCCGTTCCTCTCCGACGAGGTGCGCGCCAAGATCCACGAATCCGCCAAGCGGATCTGCCGCGAGGCGGGATACTACGGCGCCGGCACCGTGGAGTACCTGGTGCAGGGCGAGACCGTGTCCTTCCTCGAGGTGAACACCCGCCTCCAAGTCGAGCACCCGGTCACCGAGGAGACCGCCGGCATCGACCTGGTGCGCCAGCAGTTCCGCATCGCCGAGGGCCACGAACTGAGCATCACCGAGGATCCGACGCCGCGCGGGCACTCCTTCGAATTCCGCATCAACGGTGAGGACGCGGGCCGCAACTTCCTGCCCGCCCCCGGCCCGGTCACCGTGTACAAGGAGCCGACCGGCCCCGGCGTGCGCGTGGATTCCGGCGTGGTCGAGGGCAGCGTCATCGGCGGCCAGTTCGACTCCATGCTCGCCAAGCTCATCGTCACCGGCGAGAACCGCGAGCAGGCGTTGCAGCGCGCCCGCCGCGCCCTGGCCGAGTACCAGGTCGAGGGCCTGGCCACCGTCATCCCCTTCCACCGCCACATCGTGGAGAACCCGGCCTTCATCGGCGACGGCACCAAGTTCGACGTCTACACCAAGTGGATCGAGAACGAGTGGGACAACCCCATCGAGCCCTACACCGGCGGCCAGCCCATCGAGGCGGACGACGATGAGCCCCGTCAGAAGGTGGTCGTCGAGGTCGGCGGCCGTCGCCTGGAGGTGTCGCTGCCCGGACAGTTCACCGTCGGCGCGGGTGCGACCGGTGGCGGCAACGGCGCGGGTGTCATCCGCAAGAAGCCGAAGCCGCGCAAGCGTGGCGGGGCCGGTGGCGGCGCCGCCTCCGGTGATGCCGTGACCGCGCCCATGCAGGGCACCGTGGTCAAGGTCGCCGTCGAGGAGGGGCAGTCGGTCGAGGCCGGTGACCTGGTGGTGGTGCTCGAGGCCATGAAGATGGAGAACCCGGTGACCGCACACAAGGCCGGTGTCATCACCGGACTGACGGTGGAGGCCGGTGCGGCCATCACCCAGGGCACCGTGCTCGCCGAGATCAAGTGAGTTCGCGCCGGATTCCGTAGTCCGGCAATGCTTCTCGAACGGGCCGCGCCAGCTGTGCGCGGCCCGTTCGCGCTGGCGCTAAGGTCGGTGTATGGCTGAACCACCCGACATTCGCATCGGCACCGCCGAACGCGAGGACGCCATGCGGCGGCTGTCGGATCACTTCGCCGCCGGGCGGTTGAGCGTGGCCGAATTCGACGAGCGCAGTGCGATCGTGGCGGCGGCGGTGACGCGGGGCGATCTCGAGCAGGTGTTCACGGATCTGCCCGCGCCGGTGTCGCTGGAGAAGCCGAAACCGGCCGCGCGCGGATTCCGTCTACCCGCCGGAGTGCCCGAACGGGTGATGCCGGTGGTCACCATTCTCGCGCTGATCCTGTTTCTGGTGACCCACCAGTGGTGGTTCTTCCTCGCCATTCCGCTGGTGGGCGCGCTGCTGTTCGGGGACCGCCGCGGGCACGGCCGCTGGCACTGACGACGGAAGGGCTGTATGGAACCCATCGAGATCAACGCGGGCGGATGGTATCTGCGCGCCCTGCGCGCCGATGAGCGCATCGACGACCGGCCCGCGCTGGCCGATGGCGGCATCACCGATCCCGACTATGTGGTGCGGCGGGCGCTGGAATGGGATGACGAGACGCACTTCTCCTGGGCGGTGTGCGTGCCCACCACCGCCGAGATGGTCGCGGAGATCGGCGCGACGCCCGAGGGCGACGGCACCGCCGTCATCTCCGGCTGGGCCCGCGACGGCTACGACACCGCTCTCGCCGACGGCCGCACGGCGGTGCGGCGTTTCGTCCAGGGCGCGCTGGGCCTCGAACCACGCGACATCCCCGTCGACCGCTGACCCGTCCGGTCCGGATATTTCCTGAACGTCGAAAAACTCTGCTTTACCTGCGGATTCGCTCGGCTGAGCGGAAATAATCGCTCGTGCCCACACAGGTCGCGGTGGGACTCTCGGGGCACCACCCGATACCGAGCCGAGCGGAGACGCACATGTGGGCCTGGAGCGAACACCACGCCGAATACGCGGCCGCGGCGAGCTGGACAACCTGGCGGACCCGCACGCCGAAACCGACCGTCACCGAACCACAACCCTGGACCGAACCGCAGCGGACCGAACCCGCCCGCACCGAAGCCCCCGGTGCTCGCCAGGCGGGCGAGCCCGGCGGCCGCGGGGCGGTCGGCTCTGCGGCCGATGATGTCGAGCCGGGTGCCGATGTGCGCTCGGCTACCGCCGCGCGCGCGAACGCCGGTCGATCCCCGCGCACCGTATCCAAGGCGGCCTCCGCGTGCGCGACCCGAACTGCGGGAGATGCGGCTGACCGGGGTGGTCAACTCTGGAGTGCCAGGTGCAGCAGCGGGTACGGGCGACCCTCTCCGTCCGTCTCGCTGCGGCCCGTGACGACGAACCCCTTGCGGACATAGAAGCCGACGGCCCGATCGTTCTGTTCGTTGACGTCCACGGTGCGGACGCCGTGCTCGGCGATCGTGTGATCGAGCAGGGCACCGCCGACCCCCTGCCCGCGCGCCTCGGCGTCCACGAACAGCATCACCAGATCACCCGCCGCCGTTCCGGCGAATCCCACGACGCGGCCGTCGAACTCGGCGACGGTCAACCGGACCTGAGGGAAGTACCCGCCCGCCAGCTGCCCCTCGATCTCGTCGCGGTCCGGGTCGGCGAGGAAATGATGCGTGGCATCGACCGCGCTACGCCAGATCTCGACGAGCCTCGGGTATTCGACGGGTCCCACGCTCGCACGCAATCGAATCACCGTCGGATTCTGCACGGCCGGACGTATTCGACGCCACTGATATCCGGGTACGGGTAGCGCGGTGCGGCGATGTCGGGAAGGGGCTCGCGCGGCGTGCGGCCGGACCGGGCGGCGGGGGGTGGGGGAGTAGCGTGCCGGGCATGGAACGGGCGCCTTTGGATATGGAGCGGCTGCGGCGGGAGATCGCCGGGGCGGCGGAGTTGGGGTTCTTCACCGGGATCGAGGTGGTGGAGTCGACCGGGTCGACCAATGCGGATCTGGTCGCGCGGGCGGCGGATCCGGGGGTGGATCGGGTGGTGTTGCTCGCCGAGGCGCAGGAGCGGGGGCGGGGGCGGCACGAGCGGGCGTGGGAGAGTCCGGCGCGGGCGCAGATCGCCATGTCGATCCTGGTGCGGCTGCCGGGGATCGATCCGGAGGTGCTCGGGTGGCTGCCGCTGCTGACGGGGGTGGCGGTGGTGGACGCCGTGCGTGCGGTCGCGGGCGTCGACGCCGCGTTGAAGTGGCCGAACGATGTGCTGGTCGACGGGCGCAAGCTGTCCGGCATTCTGGCCGAGGTCGCGGCCAGCGCACCCGATCCCGCCGTGGTGATGGGGATCGGTCTGAACGTGAGCCTCACCGAGGCCGAACTCCCGGTCCCGCATGCCACCTCGCTCGCCCTGCTGGGCGCCGCCGAAACCGACCGCACCGATCTGGCCCTGGCCATCCTCCGCGAATTCGCCCGCCGCCTCACCACCTGGCGCGCCGCGAACTGGTCGGTCACCGACCTCGCCGCCGCCTATCGCGAACGCTGCGCCACCCTGGGCGCCGAGGTCCGCGCCGAACTCCCCAACGGCCAGGCACTCACCGGCATCGCCACCGACATCGACGACCACGGCCGCCTGCGCATCGGCGACCACGCAGTCACCGCGGGCGACGTCACCCACCTGCGCCCGGCCTGAGCAACCTCCTGACCCGTCCGATCAGAGTCGGGGGGCCGGGGGTTGCGAGCGCGGCGTGGGCGGCGGCCGCGAATTCTCCTGCGCTGGAATGGCGGTCGGCTGGGTCGCGGGCCATGCCGCGGGCGATGACGGCGTCCAGTGCTCCCGGTAGCTCCGGGCGGACCACCGAGGCGCGGGGGCGGTCGGCATTGACGTGGGCGTACATGAGGCGGGCCGGGTTGCGGTCTCGGAAAGGTCGTTCGCCCGTGAGGCATTCGTAGAGCACGCAGGCCAGCGAGTAGATGTCGGAGCGTGCGGAGGCGGTGCCGGTGAACCGTTCCGGGGCCATGTAGGCGGGGGTGCCGACCACCATGCCGGAGAGCGTCACCGGGGTCTGCCCGTCCTGCTGGGCGGTGCCGAAGTCGATGAGGTAGGCGATGTCGTCGAGCGCCACCATGATGTTGGCGGGCTTGACATCCCGGTGGATCACCCCGGCCGCGTGCGCCTCGTCGAGTGCCGTCGCCACCTGCGCGACGAGTGTCACGGCCGCCGCGGGCGGGCGCGGCCCCTCCCATTCCAGCAGCGCCTCGAGATCGACCCCGTCGATGAAGCCGGTCTCGATGAACAGCCGTCCCTCCAGCTCCCCGAAGGTGTGCAGCAGCGCCACGTGCGGCCCGCGCAGGCGGGCCGCGGCGCGGGCTTCACGTTCGAAGCGCCGCCGATAGGAGGGGTCGGCGGCGAGAGCCGGGGCCAGCACCTTCAGTGCCACGGTGCGGTCGGTCAGGGTGTCGTGCGCACGCCAGACCTGCCCCGATCCACCACTGCCCAGCAGTTCGTCGAGGCGGTACCGACCCAGCTGACCGTCCCCCACGCCAGATCCTCTCGTACCGGACAAGTCTCACTGGGGGAACACCCTACGGCCTGGCTATAACGGCTGGAAAACGCTCAGGCGGGCTGCAGTTCGCCGCGCGCGGCCTCGCGGGCGAGCAGCCGGTCGCGCTGCTCCTCGAACTTGAGCACATCGGCCTCCATCTTCTCCAGCCAGGTGCCGAGCTGTTCGCGCGCCTGTTCGCCGCGCGTCCCGAAATCGGTGCGCTCGAAGATATTCCACTGCTTGAGCACGGGCTTGACCACCTCGTCGAGATGCTGGCGCAGATCGTAGATGCCGTGCTTGGCCATGAGTACGCCGTTGCGCCGGAAGTTGGGCATGCCGTAGCCGGGCATCACGAAGTTGGTGAGCACCTTGGTGATCGCCGCGATGGCCTGGTCCGGCACCAGATCCAGTCCGGCCCCGCACAGGGTGCGGTAGAAGATCATGTGCAGGTTCTCGTCGGCCGCGATGCGCTGCAGCATGCGGTCGGCGACAGGGTCCTCGCACACCCGCCCGGTATTGCGGTGCGAGACCCGGGTGGCCAACTCCTGGAAGGTCACGTACGCGACATTGTCGAGGAAACCGCCCCATTCGGCGGGCGACTTGGCCCCGTTGGTCATGTGCACCATGCGCGCCTGCTCCAGCGCGACCGGGTCGACGCCGCGGGTGACCACCAGGTAGTCGCGGATCACGATGCCGTGGCGGTTCTCCTCGGCGGTCCACCGCCCGACCCAGGTGCCCCAGGCCCCGTCCATGGAGAAGTTCTCGGAGATCTCCCGGTGGTAGGAGGGCAGATTGTCCTCGGTGAGCAGGTTGGTGACCATGGCGACCTTGGCGACCTCGCTGAGCTTGGACTGCTCCGGATCCCAGTCCACACCGCCCATGGCGGCGAAGTTGCGCCCCTCGTCCCAGGGCACGTAGTCGTGCGGATGCCAGTCCTTGGCCATGGACAGATGCCGATTCAGATTCTGTTCGGCCACCGGTTCCAGTGCCATGAGTATTTCGAGCTGGGTCAGATCCTTGGTCACACACGCCTCCTGTGTCTTGCGGGGTGGAGCAGGACTGTGCACATGCGCGGGACTAGCTGATGGTTCCCCCTACAGCCGAACGATTGTGCCGCAGAACAAGGTCCCGCGTGCGGTATTCGAAGCATCCTTCCGGGGTAATCTGCCGGTATGGCATATCCGGAGGAAGCGCTGGCACCGGACGAACAGCTGCTGCTGCATCGCCATCCGCACTGGAAGATGTTGTTCCTGCCCGCTGTCGCGTTCATCTTCGTGACCGCGCTGGCCGGTTTCGGCTTCGGTCTCGCGTCGCGCGCTCCGCTGGGGATACTGCGCACCGCGTTCATGATCGCGGTGCCGGTGGCGTGGGTGCTGTTGGTGATCTGGTGGTGCATCGTCCCGCTGATCGCCTGGCGAACCACGCATTTCATCGTGACCGACCGCCGGGTGCTGGTCCGGGAGGGCGTGCTCACCCACACCGGCATCGACATCCCGATGACGCGCATCTCCAGTGTGCAGTTCAGTCACGGCCTGTCCGACCGGTTGCTGGGCGCGGGCACCCTGACCATCACCTCGGCGTCGGAGGAGCCGCTCGAGTTCACCGACATCCCGCGGGTGCAGCAGGTGCACGGGCTGGTGTATCACCAGGTTTTCGATGTGGTGCAACAGGACCCGCGCAACGGCAACGGTCGTTAGCGCGTTCGGCCCGGTTCTACCCGTAGTCTTGGTCCGTGACCGCCGTACTGCTGGCCGAAGACGACGAGGCCATCGCCGCACCGCTGTCGCGGGCGCTGGGGCGTGAGGGTTATTCGGTGACCGTGGAGAGCTTCGGCCCCGCGGTTCTGCAGCGTGCCCTGGAGGGCGAGCACGACCTGCTGATCCTCGATCTCGGGCTACCCGGGATGGACGGCCTCGAGGTGTGCCGGCAGGTGCGGGCGCGTGGTGCGGATCTGGCCGTGCTCATGCTCACCGCCCGCACCGACGAGGTCGATTTCGTGGTGGGTCTGGACGCGGGCGCCGATGACTATGTGGGCAAGCCCTTCCGACTGGCCGAGCTGTTGGCCCGGGTGCGGGCGCTGTTGCGCCGCAGCGGAATCGGGGACGAGGCGGTGGAGGTCGGCGGTATCCGCCTGGAGCCCGCCGCGCGCCGGGTGCTGGTGAACGGGGTGGAGGTGAATCTCGCGAACAAGGAGTACGAACTGCTCAAGGTGCTGATCGACCGGGCCGGACAGGTGGTGCCGCGCGAGACCATCCTGCGCGAGGTGTGGGGTGACGCGGACCTGCGCGGTTCGAAGACCTTGGACATGCACATGTCGTGGCTGCGCCGCAAGATCGGCGACGAGGGGCCGGTGGCCGAGCGCCGGATCGTGACGGTGCGCGGCGTAGGCTTCCGCTTCAATACCGACTAGGTGAACAGCCTGGTCCGTGCGCAGGCGCGCACCACCGAGCAGCCCCCAGTGAAGCGAGGCATGTCGACGATGCGGCGCAGAATTCTCATGTCCATGGTGGCCGCGCTGACCTTGACGACGCTGGTCCTCGGCATTCCGCTGGCGTACACGGCGTGGCAGTGGGTCGAGGATATGACCCGCAACGATCTGCGTGGCCGCCTGGAGCGGATCTCCACGGAGGTGATCGCGCAGGAACCGGACGGTCTGGTGCACGGTGAGCTGGATCTGCGCTCGGTGCGCCCGCTCATTCCGGCGGGCGGCCGGTTGACCATCATCTATCCGACCGAGCGGACCGTCGCGCACCGCGTGGACGTCGGCGTCGACTACGTCGACGATCCCATCGTGGAGTCGCTGTCCATGGGCACCTCGGTCTCGCTGCGCCTGGAAACCCCTGCCTCCCCGATGCATTCGATGCAGCGCAAGGCGCTCGGCGCGGTGGCGGGCCTGGTGCTGCTGTCGCTGGGCGCGGGTATCGCGGTGGCCACGGTGACCGCGCGCCGGGTGGCCGATCCGCTGCGCGATGTGGCGGCTCGCGCCGCCCGGCTGGCCATGGGCGACTTCCGTGCCGACCCGCGCCGCCACGGCATCACCGAACTGGACCGGGTCTCCGATGTGCTGGATTCGGCGACCGTGGAGATCGCGGGTCGCCTGCAACGCGAGCACGCCCTGGTGGCCGACGTCTCGCATCAGCTGCGCAGCCGCCTGACCGCGGTGCGGCTGCGCCTGGACGAGCTGTCGGAGTATTCGGACCCGGATGTGGTGCACGAGGCCGAGGAGGCCATGGCGCAGGTGGATCGCCTCACCGACGCCATCGACGATCTGGTGCGCGCCTCCCGGGACGAGGGCGCGGCCGAGCGCGATCCGGTGCCGGTGATCGACGAACTGCGCGGGGTGGTGTCGGAATGGCGGCATCCGTTCGCGGAGGCGGGTCGCAAACTGGTGCTGGCGGGCGATCCGACGCTGCGCGCGCCCATCACCGGTTCCCGGTTGCGGGAGGCGGTGGCGGTGCTGGTCGACAATGCCCTCATGCACGGCGGCGGCACCTGCACGGTGTCGGTGCGCACGGTGACGGGCGGGCGGGACCGGGAGCCGCTGGTGTGCGTGGAGGTGGCCGACGAGGGCCACGGGGTGCGCGACGAACTCGCCCCGCACATCTTCGACCGCGGTTTCTCGGCGGGTGGTTCCACGGGTGTGGGGCTGGCGCTGGCCCGCGCCCTCATCGAGGCCGACGGCGGCCGACTGGAGTTGCAGCGTCGCCGCCCGGCGCTGTTCGCGGTCTTCCTGGGCGCGCCCGCCGCGAACCGCGTCCAGGGCGAGGTGGTCGCCGAACCGCGGTAGCGGCTAGCTGTGGCCGAGCTGTTCCTCGCCGAGCAGATCCTCGAGTTCCTCTTCGATCTGGCGCATCTCGTCGGGGAAGACCCAGCGCCGCATGGCCCAGAACCGGAACACCATCTGCAGGATATTGCCGATGATGAAGGCGCTGATGAAGTCGGTGATGTTCTCGGCGGTGAGGCTGATATTCGGCACCTGCAGGTGCAGCATGTACCGCGAGATCCACAGCGGTGTGAAGCTCAGCACCACGCCGATACCGCTGACCGCGAAGAACAGCAGGGCCTCGTGGTGTTTCTCCCGTCCGCCCCGATTCTCGAACGTCCATTCGCGATTGAGAATGTAGGAGGCGATCACCGCGATCACCCCGGAGATGATCTTGGCGGTTACCGGCTTCGGTTCCAGAATGGTCAATTTCAGGAAGTAGAAGATGCCGCTGTCGATGACGAACGTGGTGGCGCCCACGATCGCGAACTTGATCAGTTCGTGATGCCGGATCGCGAGATCCCGCAGCGGTGTGGGCAGCAGTTTTACCACGTCGTCGACAAATGACACGAGGCCGAGTCTACGTGCCCGCGATACCGGGTCGGCAACCCGCAGGCACGGGGCCCCGGGGCACCATGACAATATTGTCGAACGTGAGCGCACGTTCCTTCGATTCCTCGGCCATGCCCACGGTCACCATGATCGGTGGCGGTCAGCTGGCGCGGATGACCCATCAGGCGGCGGTCGCGCTCGGGCAGCGGCTGCGCGTCCTCGCCGAACGGCCCGACGACCCGGCCGCCCAGGTGACACCCGAGGTGGTGCTGGGCACCCACACCGACCTGGCCGCGCTACGCAAGGCCGCGGTCGGCTCGCACGCGGTGACCTTCGACCACGAGCACGTGCCCACCGAGCACCTGGAGGCGCTCATCGCGGAGGGCGTGAACGTGCAGCCGCCGCCGGGCGCGCTCGTCTACGCCCAGGACAAGCTGGCCATGCGCCGCAAGCTGGCGGAGCTGGGCGTGCCGGTGCCGGTGTTCACCGCCGTGGCGTCGGCGGCCGACGCCGTCGCGTTCGGTGACGAGCACGGCTGGCCCGTCGTGCTGAAGGCGGTGCGCGGCGGCTACGACGGTCGCGGCGTGTGGATGCCCGCCGATGCCGCCGAGGCCACCCGCATCGCCGACGACCAGCTGGCGCACGGTGTCGCGCTGCTGGCCGAGGCCAAGGTGGACCTGAAGCGCGAGCTGTCGGCCATGGTGGCGCGCTCGCCGTTCGGGCAGGCCGCCGTCTGGCCGGTGGTGGAGACCGTGCAGCGCAACGGCCAGTGCGCCGTGGTGATCGCGCCCGCCCCGGAGCTGCCCGAGCAGCGTGCCACCGAGGCGTCGGCCCTGGCGCTGCGGCTGGCCTCCGAACTCGGCACCACGGGCGCGATGGCGGTGGAGCTGTTCGAGACCCATGCCGGTGAGCTGCTGGTGAACGAGCTGGCCATGCGCCCGCACAACAGCGGCCACTGGAGCATGGACGGCGCGGTCACCGGCCAGTTCGAACAGCATCTGCGCGCGGTGCTGGACTATCCGCTGGGCGATACCGCGCCGCTGGCCCCGGTCACCGTGATGGCGAATATCCTCGGCGCGCCCGAAGCCCCCGCCATGTCCATGGACGAGCGGCTGCACCACCTCTTCGCCCGCATGCCGGACGCCCGGGTGCACCTCTACGGCAAGGGCGAGCGGCCCGACCGCAAGATCGGGCACATCAATATCCTCGGCGACGATGTCGCCGCCACACGCGAGCAGGCCGAGCGGGCGGCGCACTGGATGTCGCACGCGGTATGGACCGACGGATGGGATCCGCATCATGAGTGATACCGAGCGCACCGCGCCGCAGGTCGGCCTGATCATGGGCTCCGACTCCGACTGGCCGACCATGCAGGCGGCCGCGGAAGCCTTGGCGGAGTTCGGCATTCGCTTCGAGGTGGGTGTGGTGTCGGCGCACCGCACCCCGCAGCGCATGCTCGACTACGCCAGGGAGGCGGCGGGCCGCGGCATCCAGGTGATCATCGCGGGCGCGGGCGGGGCGGCGCATCTGCCCGGCATGGTCGCCTCGGCCACCCCGCTGCCCGTGATCGGCGTCCCGGTGCCGCTGAAGTACCTGGACGGCATGGACTCACTGCTGTCCATCGTGCAGATGCCCGCGGGTGTGCCGGTCGCCACGGTCTCCATCGGCGGCGCGCGCAACGCCGGTCTGCTGGCGGTCCGCATCCTGGCCGCCGCCGATCCGGACCTGCGCGTGCGCATGGAGCAGTTCCAGGCCGATCTGGAAAAGCTCGTCCTGGAGAAGGACGACGCCCTGCGCACCCGGTTGCTGGGATGAGCACGGCGGCCACCGCACCGCGAACTCCGTTCCGCGACAGCTGAGTTCGAGACCGCATGGGTGATTCCAGGGGCACGCCCGAGCGTGGCGACGGCACCGCGGCGCGGGTTCGCGACGCGACCGCCGGTGCGGCGAAGGCACGCGGCGGCGGGGGAGCCATCGCGACCGCGCGGCGGTTGACCGTGGTCGATCAGGCGTTGCGGTTGTTCGCCGAGAAGGGGTACGAGGCGACGACGGTCGATGAGATCGCGGAGGCGGCGGGGATCTCCCGGCGCACCTTCTTCCGGCAGTTCCGGGCCAAGGAGGATGTGGTCTTCGCCGATCACGAATCACAGTTGGCGCAGGCGCGGGAGTTCCTGGACGGGTGGGACGGCGATCCGTGGGCGGGTGTGCTCGCGGCGGTCGTCGGGGTGTTCGAGCGGTTCACGCAGTGGCGGGAGCTGGCGGCGCGGCGGTATCGCGTGGTGCGGCAGGTGCCCGCGCTGCGGGAGCGCGAGATCGTGACGGTCTTCCGCTACGAGCGGCTGTTCACCGACTACCTGCGCGAACGCCTGCGCGGCGAGTCGGATCTGGCGTTGGTGCAGTTCACCGCGGCGGTGACGGCGACGCACAACTATCTGCTGCGCCGGATGGTGCGCGGGGAGTCCGATGCGAGCCCGGCCGATCTGCGGGCGGCACTGGATGCCATTCCGCGGGGCGGTGTGGACGCCACGGACGAATCCGACCAGTTGGTCGTGGCCGTCTTCCCGCGCACGCTGTCGCCCCGGCAGGTCGCCGATCTGCTGGCCCGTCGCCTGGATACCCTGGACTGATCCGCACGTGTCGAATCTGACACTGCGTGCCACAGCCTGATGGGGTAGTAACCGCACGTGGCCGCGATTTGGCGGCGTATACTCGGCGACGGTTGGCACTGAGTGCCGAGATGCTGGAGATGGCGCTGGCGAGCAGCGGCGATCCGAAACCACGAACCAGGAGTGAACTCATGGCGGGCAACCCCGACTTCAATCTGTTCCAGCTCGAGGACTTCCACCACGAGCTGCGCGAGGCCATTCGCGGTCTGTCCGAGAAGGAGATCGCGCCCTACGCCAAGGACGTCGACGGCAACTCCCGGTTCCCGGAGGAGGCGCTGACCGCCCTCAACGCCGCCGGTTTCAACGCCGTGCACGTGCCCGAGGCCTACGGCGGCCAGGGCGCGGACTCCGTCGCCACGTGCATCGTGATCGAAGAGGTCGCCCGCGTCTGCGGATCCTCCTCGCTCATCCCGGCGGTGAACAAGCTCGGCACCATGGGCCTGATCCTCAACGGCTCCGAGGAACTCAAGCAGCAGGTCCTCGCCGACATCGTGGCCGGCAAGATGGCGTCCTACGCCCTGTCCGAGCGCGAGGCCGGTTCCGACGCCGCCTCCATGCGCACCCGCGCCCGCCAGGACGGCGACGGCTGGATCATCAACGGCTCCAAGTGCTGGATCACCAATGGCGGCAAGTCCGACTGGTACACCGTCATGGCCGTGACCGACCCGGACAAGGGCGCCAACGGCATCTCGGCGTTCATGGTCCACAAGGACGACGAGGGCTTCGTGGTGGGTCCGCTGGAGCACAAGCTGGGCATCAAGGGCTCCCCGACCGCCGAGCTGTACTTCGAGAACTGCAAGGTCCCTGGCGACCGCATCATCGGCGAACCCGGCACCGGCTTCAAGACCGCCCTGCAGACCCTGGACCACACCCGCCCCACCATCGGTGCGCAGGCCGTCGGCCTGGCCCAGGGCGCGCTGGACGCGGCCATCGCCTACACCAAGGACCGCAAGCAGTTCGGCAAGGCCATCGCCGACTTCCAGAACACCCAGTTCATGCTGGCCGATATGGCCATGAAGGTGGAGGCCGCCCGCCTCATGGTCTACACCTCCGCCGCCCGCGCCGAGCGCGGCGAGCAGAACCTCGGCTTCATCTCCGCGGCCGCCAAGTGCTTCGCCTCGGATGTGGCCATGGAGGTCACCACCAATGCCGTGCAGCTCTTCGGCGGCGCGGGCTACACCACCGACTTCCCGGTGGAGCGCATGATGCGCGACGCCAAGATCACGCAGATCTACGAGGGCACCAACCAGATTCAGCGCCTGGTGATGTCGCGCGCCATTCTGCGCTGAGCGGACCGCGCGGGATTTCGCACGCGCGGCCGAGAATCCGCGCGTGCAGCTGAAATCTCTTGTGTAGCCATGGGATAACTCCGGTGGCCGACCCACCGCTGGACTGCGGGGTGGACGGTTAGCCGGAGTTTTCCTTTTTATCCTTCGGGTGGCGGGGCTCGATTTCGGGGCTGTCCAGGCCGGGGTGAGGGGAGCAGTATGGTTCCATGGCCGGCGTCGAAATCAACGACAGGTTCGTCCGGCGCACGTTGGACAACGGGCGAGTGGAAGAGGTTTCGTGGACGGAACTGTCGGAGGTACGAATCATCACCACGGCGGACGGACCGTTCGCCGAGGACGTGTTCTTCGTGCTGATCAGTGCGTCCGGAAAAGGCTGTGTGGTACCGCATTCGGCGGCTGACACCGCATTCCTCGCCCGCCTGCAGGCACTACCCGGCTTCGACAACGAGAAGGTCATCGAGGCCATGGTCAGCACCACCGACCGGCAATTCCTGGTCTGGCGACGAGCGGCGTCCCGCCGCCACCGGCATTGACGCTAGGCCACCAGGTCCGCGTATTCCGGATTCTCGGCGATGAACTTCTCCACGTACCAGCAGGTCGGAATAATGCTGAATCCGGCCTCGCGGGAGTCGCGCAGCGCGAATTCCACCACCTGCGACGCCACCTTGCGTCCCCGGAATTCCGGGAAGGTCAGCGTGTGCTGGAAATCGCGGACCCGCACGTCCCCGTCCACGCGTTCGGCGTAGTCGGCGTAGCCCGCGAGGGTGTCGTCGAGATAGATCTCGTAGCGGGTGGCCGCGACATTGTGTTCGAGCCTGGTGGTCATGTTCGAGTGAACTCCCTTGTGACGAGGATTGTTCCGACGGCCCGGAACGGACTAGAGGACGGCTCCGGGGTTGAGGATGCCGTGCGGGTCGAGGGCGTGTTTGATGCGGCGGGTCAGGTCCATGACCTCGGGGCCGACCTGGTCGGGCAGCCATGCCTTCTTCAGGCGGCCGACGCCGTGTTCGCCGGTGATGGTGCCGCCGAGCGCGATGGCGAGGTCCATGATCTCTCCGAAGGCCAGGTGGGCGCGTTCGGTTTCGTCGGGGTTGTTCGGGTCGTGCACGATGAGCGGGTGGGTGTTGCCGTCGCCGGCGTGGGCGATGACCGAGACCAGCACCTGACGGCGGGCGGCGATGTCGGCGATACCCGTGACGAGGTCGCCCAAACGCGGTAGCGGGACGCCGACGTCCTCGAGCAGCAGCGGGCCTTTGCGTTCCACGGCGGGGATGGCGAAGCGGCGTGCGGCGCAGAAGGCTTCGCCTTCGTCGGGGTCGTCGGTGCGGAAGGCTTCGGTGGCTCCGGCTTTCTCGCAGGCGGTGAGCATGAGGTCGGCCTCGTGTCCGGCGTGCTCGCCGGGGGCGTCGGAGCGGGCGACCAGCAGTCCGGCGGCGTCGCGGTCCAGGCCCATGCGTAGTTCGTCCTCGACGGCGTTGACGGCGACGGAGTCCATGAACTCGAGCATGGAGGGCCGCAGCGTGCCGGTGATGGCGAGGATGGCCTCGGTGGCGGCGGTGAGGGTGGGGAAGGTGGCCACCACGGTGGACTGTGGGGGTTGGGCGGGCAGCAGCCGCAGGGTGAGTTCGGTGATGATGCCGAGGGTGCCCTCGCTGCCGACGAACAGCTTGGTCAGCGACAGTCCGGCGGAGTCCTTCAAGCGGGGTCCGCCCAGGCGTGCGATGGTGCCGTCGGCGAGGACGACTTCCATGCCGAGGATGTAGTCGGTGGTGACGCCGTATTTCACACAGCACAGGCCCCCGGCGTTGGTGGCGGCATTGCCGCCGATGGAGCAGATCTCGAACGAGGACGGGTCGGGTGGGTACCACAGGCCGTGTTCGGCGGCGGCGCGTTTGACCTCGGCGTTGAGTAGTCCGGGTTGGGTCACGGCGGTGCGGGTGACGGTGTCGACGGTGATGGCCCGCATGCGTTCGGTGCTCAGCAGCAGTGCGCCGTGCTGGGCGGTGGCTCCGCCGGAGAGTCCGGTGCCCGCCCCGCGCGGTACCACCGGCACCCGGTGTTGGTGGGCCCAGCCCATGATGGTGGCCACCTGTGCGGTCTCGGTGGGGCGGAGGAGGGCCAGGGCGACGCCGGCGTCGGGGTCCAGGGCCCGGTCCTGGCGGTAGCCGCCCAGGACGTCGGGATCGGTGACCACCATGCCGTCGGGCAGCAGAGCGCGAAGCGAATCGAGATCGGGGGCAGAGCTGTGCGGGTCCACAGTGGAGAAACTACGTGGCGAGCGCGCGGATGTGGGGAACCGGTCCCATGTCCATGCTCCTCGTCCGGCCGGTGGCGCGGGCGCAGTACACTGCGGGCCGTGTCCGATCCCAAGCTCGAAATCCAAATGCTGCACGACCGCGTCATGGTCAAGATCAATCAGGACGCGGGGGAGCGGCGCAGCAGCGGGGGCATTCTGATCCCGGCGACCGCGCAGGTCGCCAAGCGGCTGTCTTGGGGTGAGGTGTGCGGCGTGGGTTCGCACGTGCGCGCGGTGAGCGTCGGCGACCAGGTGCTCTTCGGGGCCGAGGATCAGTACGAGGTGGAGATCCAGGGGCAGGCGTACTACGTGCTGCGGGAACGGGACCTGCACGCCGTGGCGAACGAGCGCCCGGAGCACGGCACCGGTCTATACCTCTAGCCGCCGATACCGCCAGCCCACTTGCGCGCCACCCGCTTGCGTCCGATTCGCCGCATTCTTGGCAACTGTTAACCAAACATTCGCCATCGCGCGGGCGTGCGCGATTGCTCCGGCCATCGGCGTCGGCCAGCATCCGATCCCATGTCGCGCAATCGCCTGAACCCGGCCGGAGATATCCCCGATACCGGCATACCCGAGCCGCTCGCCGCTGGCATGACCATGGCCGAGCAGTACGAATGGCATCGGAGCTATCTGCGGCGGCACGCGGTCTCGCGGCGCGGCTTCCTGCGCGGGTCGGCGGCGGCCGCCGCGGTGGCGGCGGCGGGCGCGTCACCGTTCGGGGCGCGCGCCTACGCCGAGGAGGCGCGGCTGGGGGTGGGCGGCCTGCACGTCGGATATGGCGCGGACGCGGCGAGCCAGCTGCGATTCGCCGCGCAGCTGTCCCGGAATCCACACGGGGCCAAGGTATTTCTCGACCACGGGACGACACCGGCACTGGGGGCGAGCATCGAGGCCGAGGTGCGCAACCTGGTCACCCAGATTCCGAGCAGCGACGGGGGAGTGCTGGCCGCCGAACAGTTCTACGTGCACGCGCCCGTGGACGGACTGCCGGGCCGGATGCCGCACTTCTACCGCTGGCGCACCTCGGACGGCTTCGTCGGCGACATCCGCTCGGCCGCCACCGCCATGCCCACGGCGCGAGCGGCGGTGCTGCCCTTCCGCTTCACCATGATGGGTGACCAGGGAGCCGATGAAACGCCCTCGCAGCCAGCGGGTCTCGCGCCCGGTGACTACGACGACATGTACTACAAGGCCGACAACGATCCCACGGTGCGACACGCGGACAATATCGTTCGCCAGATCGCCGCCGCCCGACCGGATTTCCACGTGCTCGCCGGAGACATCGCCTACGCCGACCCCTCGGGTGCTGGTAAGCGGGCGCAGTTCGTCCCATCGGGCGGCAAGCCCGCCGGCGGTTTCGACAAGTTCAACCCGTACGTGTGGGACGTGTACCTGGGCGCGATCGAGGCCAGCGCCGCCACCACGCCGTGGATGTTCGCCACCGGCAATCACGACATGGAGGCCGCCTACGACACCCGCGGCTACGGCGGACACCTTGCGCGCCTGGACTTTCCGGGCAACGGACCCGCCGGGTGTCCCTCGGCCTACTCGTTCACCTACGGCAATGTGGCGGTGCTGTCACTGGACGCCAATGACATCTCCTACGAGATCAAGGCCAATACCGGCTACTCCGGCGGTGCGCAGACCGGTTGGGTGGAGCGCACTCTCGCGTCCTATCGTGCCGACCGAAATATCGACTTCATCGTCTGCTTCTTCCATCACTGCGCCTACTCCACCACCGAGGCGCACGCCAGCGATGGCGGCGTGCGCGATGCCTGGTGCGCTCTGTTCGACCGCTACCAGGTGGATCTGGTGCTCCAGGGCCACAATCACGTCTTCGAGCGCACCGACCCCATTCGCGGCGGCGCGGCCACCCGGGTGGCCGCCGACCGCGACATCGTCTATCCGGAGACCGACGGCACCGTTTATTACACCGTCGGTGGCGGCGGGCGACCCCGCTACGAATTCCAGCCCGGCTCCCGGGAGTCCTACCGCGGCAACGAGCTTCCCGACACCACGGTGCCGAACAGCTACGTCTGGACCGCGGACGGCGGCAAGCGCGACGAAGCGGCACCCTGGTCCCGGGTCCGCTTCCGCAACTACTCGTTCATCCAGGTGGATGTGCGCCCCGGCTTCTTCGCCAGCGAGATGGACGTGGTCGCCGTCGACGAGTACGGCCGCGAATTCGACAAGCTGACCTATCGCCGCCAGGTCCGCCCGTAACGCCGAAAGGCCCGTATCCCCTGGGGGTACGGGCCTTCCGACGGATCGCGGTCGAACTACAGTGCCTTGAGTTCCTCGGTGACCTCACCGACGGACTTCTTGGCATCGCCGAACAGCATGGAGGTGTGGTCGGCGTAGAACAGCGGGTTGTCGATACCGGCGAAGCCGGAGTTCATCGAGCGCTTGAGCACGATGACGCTCTTGGCCTTGTCGACATCGAGCACCGGCATGCCGTAGATCGGCGAGGCGGAGTCCTCGCGGGCGGCCGGGTTGGTGACATCGTTCGCGCCGATGACCAGGGCGACGTCGGTGCGGCCGAATTCGCCGTTGATGTCGTCCATTTCCTTCATGGCGTCGTAGGACACCTCGGCCTCGGCCAGCAGCACGTTCATATGGCCGGGCATGCGCCCGGCGACCGGGTGGATGGCGTACTTGACCTCGACGCCCTTGGCCTCGAGCAGGGCCGCCATCTCCTTGACCGCGTGCTGGGCCTGGGCCACCGCCATACCGTAGCCGGGCACCACGATGACCTGGTTGGCGTAGGCCATCTGGATGGCGGCGTCGGCGGCGCTGGTGGCCTTGGCCTGCTTCTGCTCACCGCCGGACGCGCCGGGAGCCGTTCCGCCACCGCCGAATCCGCCCGCCACGATGGCGGGGATGGACCGGTTCATGGCCTTGGCCATGAGGTTGGTCAGGATGGTGCCGGACGCGCCGACGATCATGCCCGCCACGATCATGGCGGTGTTGTTGAGCGCCAGACCCGCCGCGGCGGCCGACAGGCCGGTCAGCGCGTTGAGCAGCGAGATGACCACGGGCATGTCCGCGCCGCCGATGGGCAGCACCACCATGAGGCCGAGCACGCCCGCCAGCACCAGCACGGCGACCATCCACCAGCCCGACGCACCGCCGTCGGCGGCGGAGATGCCGATGACGGCCGCGGCGACAATGGATCCGGCCAGCAGCAGCAGGTTCAGCGGCTGCTGTAGTCGGCCGATGCCGATGGGCTTGCCGGGCAGGATCTCCTGCAGCTTGCCGAAGGCGATGAGCGAGCCCCAGAACGACACCGAACCGATGATCGCCGCGAACAGCGAGCCGATCACGATGTGCACGGTGGGTTCCTCACCGTGCTTGAAGTTCGAGAAGCCGCTGGTGTCCAGGAATTCCGCCCAGGCGATGAGGGCGACGGTGCCACCGCCGACGCCGTTGAAGGCGGCGACCAGCTGCGGCATCTCGGTCATCTTGGTGAACTTGGCCGGGGGCACACCCAGCACCACGCCGACGATCAGACCGGCGGCGATGATGATCCAGTTGCCGGTGTCGCGCACCGCGATCAGGGTGGCGGCCACGGCGAGGGCCATACCGACCGCGGCGATCCAGTTGCCGCGCACCGCCGTCTTCGGGCCGGTCAGGCCCATCAGGCCGTAGATGAACAGCGAGAAGGCGATGATGTAGAGGATATTGACCAGATTGTCCATGGCTTACTTACCCGCCTTCTCCTGCGCAGCGGGCTTCTTGCCCTTGAACATGCCGAGCATGCGGTCGGTCACCACGAAACCGCCGATGACGTTCAGGGTTCCGAAGACCACGGCGACGAACAGGATGATCTGCATCCCGATCGAGGGATCCTCCACCTTGCCCAGCACGACCAGCGCGCCCAGCACGACGATGCCGTGAATGGCGTTGGTGCCGGACATGAGCGGCGTGTGCAGGGTGTTGGGCACCTTGGAGATGACGGCGAAGCCCACGAATCCGGACAGCACCAGGATCGCGATATTCGCGAGAAGTTCGGTGTACATCAGGCATCAACCTCACGCGTGACGCAGGAATCCGCCAGCACCTGGTCCTCGAAATCCGGTTGCAGCGCACCGTCTTTCAGCATGAGTTCCAGGAGTGCGGAGATGTTCTTGGAGTACAGCTCGCTGGCGTGCTCCGGCATGGTGGCGGGCAGGTTCAGCGGCGAGCAGATGGTGACATCGTGCTTGACCACGGTCTTACCGGGTTCGGTGAGCTCGCAGTTGCCGCCGGTCTCACCGGCGAGGTCCACGATCACACTGCCGGGCTTCATGCCCTCCACGGCGGCGGCGGTGACCAGGCGCGGCGCGGGACGGCCCGGCACCAGCGCGGTGGTGATGACCACGTCGAAGCCCTTGATGGCGTCCTCGAGCGCCTGCTGCTGCTCGGCCTTCTCCTCGTCGGTGAGTTCGCGGGCGTACCCGCCCTCACCGGCGGCGTCGATGCCCAGGTCCAGCCACTGCGAGCCGACCGAACGCACCTGATCGGCGACCTCGGGGCGCACGTCGTAACCGGTGGTGCGCCCACCCAGGCGCTTGGCGGTGGCCAGCGCCTGCAGACCGGCCACGCCCACGCCCAGCACCAGCACGGTCGCGGGCTTCACGGTGCCCGCGGCGGTGGTCAGCATGGGGAAGAATCGGGTGGATTCCGACGCGGCCAGCAGCACGGCCTTGTATCCGGCCACATTCGCCTGCGAGGACAGCGCGTCCATGACCTGGGCGCGCGAGATCCGCGGAATCGCCTCCACCGCGAACGCCTGCACGCCCGCGGCCTTCAGCGCGTCGATCTTGTTCTCGGCATTGCGCGGGGCCAGGAAGCCGATCAGCGTCTGCCCGGCGGACAGCTTGGCGATCTCGGCGTCATTGGGCGGCGCGACCTTGACGATCACGTCGGCATTCCACGGATCGCCGATGGTCGCGCCCGCTTCGGTATACAGTTCGTCGGGAATGAGCGCGCCCAGCCCGGCGCCGGACTCGACGATCACCTCCACACCCTGCTTGAGCAGTGACGGAATGATCTTCGGCACCAATGCGACGCGTCGTTCGTCCGTGTTCGTCTCGCGAACCACGCCGACGCGCGCACCGCGGGGCGCATCGTGCTGTGCGCTCTGCGTTGTGTCCACTTGTCAAACTTCCTTCTCGTGGTGAGGCCGGACCGCCTGCGAACTTACCGCGCAGTAAGTTCTAGACAATTCTCGCAACCATACCCGGCTCGCGGTGAGCTTAGTGGAGATGGCTGTCACAGTGTGGGGTGAGCGGTGACCAGCGGCAAGTACGCACCTGCCAGGCAGGTTGCTTACTTTCGGGTGTGCCAGCAGGTGAGCGCGTCGCGCCCGCGCCCGGGGGTGTCGCGGCTCACTCTTACGCCGTAATCTCAGCGGGGTGAGTGGCTGCATCTTTTGCCGGATCGTGGCGGGCACCGCACCCGCCACCAAGATCCACGAGGACGACACCCTGCTGGCGTTCCTCGATATCCGGCCCATCACGCGGGGACATACGCTCGTCATCCCGAAATGGCACTCCGGCGACCTGGACAAGCTCGACCCGGCCCTCGGCGCGCGGCTGTTCGCCTTCGGTCACCGGCTCGCCAAGGCCATGCGACGCAGCGATCTCCGGGTGGACGGTGCGAACTTGCTGATCAACGACGGCAAGGCCGCCTTCCAGACCGTCGATCACGTGCATCTGCACGTCGTGCCCAGGCACAGCGGGGACAAACTCAGCTTCGCCAAGGGCCTGCTGCTGCGGCGACCACACGACCGCGACAGCACCGCGGCCGCCATTCGCGCCGGACTGGACCGGCTCGCCGACGAGGAGAAGGAAACCAACGCATGACCGACACCGTGCCGGACCGGGAGCGGATCACCGCCGATCTGTCCGATCAGTGGGACGCGCTCGCCCACCTGGTGGACGGACTCGACGAGGGCGGCTGGCGCACGGCGTCGTCGCTGCCCGGATGGACGGTCTTCGACGTCATCGCCCACATCATCGGCACCGAATCCATGCTGCTGGGTGAGCTGCCGCCCGAGGCGGACGTGACCGGACTCGAACACGTCCGCAACGAGGTGGGCGCGCTCAACGAGAAGTGGATCGAATCGCTGCGCCCGCTCTCCGGCGCGGAGCTGATGGTCCGCTACCGCGAGGTCACCGACCGCCGCCGCAAGGCCCTGGCCGCCATGGACGACGCGGCGTGGGCCGAACCGGTGCCCTCACCGGTGGGCATGGTGCCCTACGGGCGGTTCATGCGGGTGCGGATCTTCGACTGCTGGATGCACGAACTCGATATCGCCGACGGCCTGCGGGCATCGGTCGACGAGGGCGGCCCGCGCGCGGAGTCGGCCTTCCCGGAACTCGTGCTCGGCCTCGGCCGCGCCGCGGTCAAAGGCGCTGGTGCGCCCGATGGTTCGCGCATCACCCTCGAGATCGGCGGCGCCACACCGCATACCGTGCACCTGACGGTGGACGGCGGCCGGGCGCATCAGGTCGAGGCCCTCGACGGTCCCGCCACCGTGGTCGTCGGCCTGGACTCGGGCCTGTTCGCGCGGCTGCGCGGGGGCCGCACGGACGCGGCGGCGCACGCCGACGAGATCGCGCTCAGCGGTGACACCGACCTCGGCGACCGCCTGGTGCGCAGCCTGGCGTTCACCATCTGATTCCGTGCGCCTGTTCCTGTCCAGCTACCGATTCGGGGCGCACTACGACCGGCTGCTCGAACTGGTCGGCGCGCCGGGGCGGGTGGCGGTGATCGCCAATGCCTGCGATGCCTGGCCCTCGGCGTGGGCCAGCGCGGTGACCAGCGATCTGGTTCCGCTGCGCCGCTCGGGATTCGAGCCCGAGGTGGTGGACCTGCGCGACTACATGGGCCGCGCCGCGGACCTGGAGGAGACGCTCGCCGGATTTCCGATGGTATGGGTGCGCGGCGGCAACACCTTCGTGCTGCGCGCCCAATTCGCCCGCAGTGGAGCCGATCTCGCACTCCGGCGGCTGCTCGACGCGGACGCGCTCGTCTATGCCGGATACAGCGCGGGCGCCTGCGTCATGACCCCGGATCTGCACGGCCTGGAAGCCATGGACGATCCGGACGAGGTGCGCACGGCCTGCGGCGGCGATGTGCTGTGGGACGGACTGGGTCTGGTCGACCACCGCATCGTCCCGCATCTGGATTCCCCCACCGATCCCGAGGGACTGAGCCGGAAACTGTCCCAGGAGTACCGGATCGGCGGTATCGCGCACTGGGCGCTCACCGACGACGACGCGGTGATCGTCGACGGCGAGCGGCTCGAGGTGCTCGGCGCGGTCTAATCGCCCCGGTGGCGCAGGCCGTGGCCGACCGCGACGGCCGCGGCGAGGAACGCGCCGACGGCCAGGATGGCGAAGCTCGCCACATAGGCGTCCAGCGTCGGCACCCTGGTACCCGCGATGACGTGCGCCGACAGAATGGACGCGGTGACCGCGCCCGCGATACTGCCGCCCGCCGTGCGCACCAGCGAGTTGATGCCGCTGGCGATCCCGCTCTCGCTCATCGGCACGTGCCGCACCGCCAGTGTGCCGAGCGCCGCGTAGCCGATGCCGAAGCCGGTGCCCTGCAAGATATTCGAGATCACCATGTCGTAGCCGTGATCGTGGAACACCGCCAGCCAGGCCATGGACAGGCCCGCGAAGGTGGCGCCGATGGCCAGGGTGTAGGCGGGCCCGATGCGGGCGGCGATGCGGCCGGTGCGGAAGGAGAAGAACGTCATGAGCACCGCACTCGGAATGCCGTAGAGGCCGACCGCCAGCACCGAACCGGACAGGCCGTAGCCGACCTGATCGGCCGGGGTCTGGATGAAATTCGAGATCAGCGTGAACGATCCGAACAGGGCGAACCCGAGCAGCGCCGAGGCGAGGTTCGCCGACAGCGACTGCGGGCCCACCAGCAGCTGCAACCGCACCAGCGGCTGCTTCACCCTCAGCTCCACCAGCACCCAGATCACGGTCAGCAGCGCGGCGGCGGCGAACAGCGCCAGCACCGATCCGGAGGTCCAGCCCCAGCGCGGTCCCTGGCTGATGCCGAGCAGCAGGTTCACCAGCAGTCCGGCCAGCAGGGCCGCCCCGAGGAAGTCGGGTCTGCCGCCGTGGCGCACGCCGTTGTTCGCGGCGCTGACGTGGATCAGCACGGTGGCGGCCACGCCGAGGGCGGCGGTCAGCCAGAACACCGGGTGCGGATCGGTGGTGTGGTCGGCGATCACTCCGGTGACCAGCAGGCCGACCGTGCCGCCGATGCCCATGGTGCCGCTGACGACGCCGATCGCGCCGACCAGCCGTTCGCGCGGGAAGGTGTCGCGAATGATGCCGATGGCCAGCGGGATCATGGCCGCCGAGGTGCCCTGGAGGGCGCGGCCCGCGATGTAGACGCCCAGTGTCTCGGCCAGCGCGCACACCACCGAGCCGATGATGAGCAGGCCCATGGCGACCATGACCATGCGCTTCTTGCCGAACATGTCGCCGAAGCGGGACAGCAGGGGCGTGGCGACCGCGCCGGTGAGCAGGGCCGCGGTGAACAGCCAGGTGACGCCGGAGACGTCGGTGTGCAGCTGGCCGATCATGCGCGGCAGCAGCGGGATCACCACGGTCTGCTGGATCGAGACCACCAGCCCGGCGGCGCACAGGGCGAGCAGTGTCATGCCGAGGTGTGCCTTGGGACCGTTGTGGGTGGCGGTATCGGCCACAGCGGTGGAAGTCATGGGCGTCCTTGTGTATTACTTACCAAAATTAAGTAATTAGGTTTCGTAGGATAACCGCATGCCTCCTCCGAAGGCCACCTCCGCATCCGATCCCACGGCGACGGTCGGCGCGGCATCCGACGCCGTGGCGCACATCGTCGAACTGGAACGGGCCATGTCCCGGCTCGCGTACCTGCTCACCCGGGCCCGGCGGCACGACCGTGCCGTCACCGCCTCCGGTATCACCGTGGACCGGGCGAGTGTGCCGCTGCTGCGCATCCTCGCCGACGCCGACGCGCCGCTGCGTCTGGGGGAGCTGGCCGTTCGGCTCGATGTGGAGGCCCCGCATGTGACCCGGCAGGTGCAGCGGTTGGAGAAGAACGGGTTCGTGGGCCGGGTCGCCGATCCGGGCGATCGTCGGGCCCAGTTGGTCCGGCTCACGGATTCCGGCCGCGCCGCCGTGGACGCCATCCGCGCCGTGCAGCGCCGCTGGATGCGAGAAGCCCTGGCGGACTGGAGTTCCGAGGATCTGCGCACCCTCGCCACCCTCAACCATCGGATGCTCGACGACTTCGCCGAGCACACGCGCTGCCTGGACGAATCCGGAATCGCCTGAGCGTCAATCCGTTTCGGCGACCGGCCGCAGCGGCGCGGGCTGCCGGTCGGCGGGTGGAGCCACGATGCGGGCGAACCAGGCGCACACCAGCATGGCGGCCAGGGGGAACAGCATGGCGGTGGTGAGCGGGACGAGTTCGGTGAGCCAGCCGATGATCACCGGCCCGGCCAGCAGACCCAGATAGCCGATGCCGAAGACGCGGGACATATCGGTCGCCGCCGTCCTGGAGCCGAGATTGCCCGCCGCCGTGAACACCTGCGGCACCCCACCGGAGAGCCCGATCCCGCACAGCGCCCAGCCCAGCACGGTCGGCACCGTCCACGGCGACACCACGACCAGCAGGTACCCCGCCGCCGCCAGCAGCGACCCCCACCGCACCACGGCCACCGGCCCGAACCGCCCGCTGACCCGATCGGCGCACAGCCGCCCCACCGTCATGGCGACCGAGAAGGCCGCGAACGCCAGCGCCGCCGTCCCCGCCTCGACCCCGAGCCGCTCGCTCATCTGCAAGGCGCTCCAGTCACCGACCACCCCCTCCGCCATCAGCATGGCGAACGCCACCGCCGCCAGAGCCACCACCTTCCGCACGGTGGACGCCGCCGACGTGGACGGGCCGTGCTGCACGAAGCTCAACTCCGCCCGCACTTCGGCCTCGCTCGGGGTCGGCCCCTGCGCCGAGTGGGGTATGTCGGCGCGCGGATCGAGTGACGCGGCGGTGCGTGGCTCCGACGCTGCGGCGTAACCGTCGGCAGCGGGCGTCGAGTACTCCCGCGCGGTGGCCGTGTTCAGGTCTGGGCACGCGTGGTCCCGGCGGCTGGCCGGTAGCTCCTCGGGCCGCTCGAACGGTGCGGCGGAAACGGCAGCGGTCATGCTCGCAGCCCGTTCCCGCGCGCCGCCGGTGCGGGGCAGCAGGCGCGGCGCGGCGAGGGCGACCACGGCCAAACCCACGGCGGCGGTCACGATCATGGTCAGCCGGATATCCGATCCGCCGCGCTGCGCGGCGGCCCCGGCGAGTGCGCCCGCCAGCGAACCGCCGGAGAACAGGGCGTGGAAGGACGACATGATGGGGCGGCCGTAACCCGATTCCACCTCCACCGCATGGGCGTTCATGGCGACGTCGAGCGCGCCGAAGCCGATGCCGTAGCCGATCAGCGCCGCCGCCAGTGTGATCGGGCCGGTGGCGAAGGCAGGGCCGATGATCGCCACCGCGGTGAGGGCGGCGGCTACGGCGGTGACCGCGCGGCTGCCGAACCGGTCGGTGAGCGTGCCGGCGGCCTGCATACTGCCGATGGCACTGCCCGACATGAGCAGGATCAGCATGCCCAGGGTGGAATGCGACACCCCGGTCCGCTCCGTCACGGCCGGAATGTGCACGAACCACAGGGCGGACACCAACCCGTTCAGGCCGAACACCGCGAACAATGCGGTGCGTGCCGCGCGGAGCCGAGGAGCGGACGTCGGAGCGACCATCGGTCCGACGCTACCGGTCAGCGGAAGCTCCTCGTAACCCCCATCTTTCGCGGCATCGTCGACGCTCGGGACGGGGCTCCGAACTACTGTGCGGTTCGACCTGTTCGTCCTCGATTCTATTCGGGGGTACCGACACATTCGGCGATGCGCCCGCCGCCATCGCGGCCACACGACGGTACGTCCTCACCCGTATCGCCGATCACTTCGGCGGGCGACCGGTGCGGATGCCGCCGTTGTCCCGGCCAGATCCAGTACACCGCGAATCGGTGCGCCGATACATGGTTGAGAAGCGCCCGCGCATTTGCCATCGTCTTGTTGTGGACGCGTTGGCCAGCCTGCTCGAAGGACCCCGCGCGCGTGGCGCGTTCGTCATGCGGTCCTCGTTCGATCCGCCCTGGTCGCTGCGTATCCAGGACGAGGCGCCGCTGACCGTGGTGGCGGTGGTGCGCGGTGGCGGGTGGATCGTGCCCGACGCCCGCGACGGCAAACCCGTCGCTCCGCGTCGTCTGCGCACCGGCGATGTGGCCGTCTTCCGCGGCCCCGACCACTACACGGTCGCCGACGATCCGGGCACCGCCCCGCGGGTTCTCATCCATCCCGGTCAGATCACCACCACGCCCGACGGCGAGGTGCTGTGCGAGACGCTGAGCCTGGGCGTACGCAGCTGGGGCACCGCCGCCGACGCCGAGACCGTGCTTGTCACCGGGACCTACGAGCAGGAATCCGCCACCGGTCGGCGGCTGCTGCGCGCGCTGCCGCCCATTGTCGTGCTCGGCTCCGGCGAATTCGACTCGCGCGTGCTGGATCTGCTGGTCGACGAGGCCGCCAAGGATCTGCCCGCCCAGGGTGCCATGCTCGACCGCCTGCTCGACCTGCTGACCATCGCCGCGCTGCGGGCCTGGTTCGCCCGATCCGATGCCCCCGCCTGGTACCACGCCTACGCAGATCCGCTGGTGGGCAAGGCGCTGCGCCTCATGCAGCACAATCCGGCGCACTCGTGGACGGTCGCCGCGCTGGCCACCGAGGTGGGCGTCTCCCGCGCCGCCCTGGCCCGCCGATTCACCGAACTCGTCGGCGAACCCCCGATGGCGTTCCTCACCGAGTGGCGGCTGGCGCTGGCCGCGGATCTGCTGCACGAATCCGATGCCACGCTCGAGACCATCGCCCGCCGGGTCGGCTACGGCAGCGCGTTCGCGTTGAGCACGGCGTTCAAACGGCATTTCGGCGTGAGCCCGCGCGATCATCGCGACGCGGCGGTGCGGGAGCGCACGGCCTGACGCGGCGGCACGGTCGTTCGGGTCCGCGCCCGATCCCCGCACGGACCGTCGTCGAATCGAGCACCCGCGCGCCCGCCGCGCACCCTGCCACTATCGTCAGCGAGGTGACTTCGGAGCAGGATTACCCGGTGCTGTGGCCGGTTCCGACCCGCTGGGCGGACAACGACCATTACGGCCACGTCAACAACGTGACGTATTACTCGTACTTCGACACCGCGGTGAACGCGTGGCTGATGCACGCCACCGGCACCGATACGCGGGACCTACCCGCCATCGGCATCGTGGCGCAGACCTCGTGCAAGTTCCTGGGCTCCCTGAGCTTTCCGGACCAGTTGCAGGTCGGCATCCGCATCGCCCGGCTCGGGAATTCCAGCATCAGTTACGAACTCGCCATCTTCCGGGAGGCCGGGGATACGCTCAAGCTCGCCGCCACCGGTACTTTCGTGCACGTCTACGTGGACGAGGTGACCCGGCAGCCGATCGAGATCCCCGCCATCATCCGTGCGGCCGCCGAACCCCTGGTGGTCACCGAGATCCTGGAATCCGAGGCGGCCGACGCCTGACGCCCGCGCGGTGGCGGGACGCGCTTCCGCCACCGCGGTCCGGCGACCCGGTCGATCCCGGCGGGTCAGACCCGACCGAGCAGGGTGAGCGGATCCTCCACCAGCGCGGCCACACTCGCCAGGAAGCGCGCCGCCTGCTCGCCGTCCACCAGCCGGTGATCGAAGCTCAAGCTGAGCGTGGTCACCCAGCGCACCGCGATCTCGTCGCGGTGCACCCACGGCCGCTTCCGGATGGAGCCCAGGCACAGGATCGCCGCCTCGCCCGGATTCACCAGGGGCACACCGGTATCCACGCCGAAGACGCCCACATTCGTGATGGTGAAGGTGCCGCCGGTCAACTCGTGCAGGGTCGCCGTGCCGGATCGCGCGGCCTCGGCCAGACGGCCGATCTCCCCGCACAGATCCCGCAGGCTCAATGCCTGCGCCTCCGCGAGATTCGGCACCAGCAGCCCACGCTCGGTGGCGACCGCGATACCCAGATTCACGTAGTGCTTGGTGACGATCTCCTGATTCGCCTCGTCCCACACCGCATTGAGTTCCGGGAATTCGCTCAGCGCGACCAGCGTGGCCTTGGCGACCAGCGCCAGCGGCGTCAGCGAGAGACCCGCGAAGCTCGGCGTGCCGCGCAGGTGATCCAGCAGCTCCATGGATCCGGTGAAATCCGTGGTGACGAAGGTGCTGGCCTGCGGGATGTCCCGCGCGCTGGCCATCATCGCCGCCGCCGTGCGCTTGCGAATTCCGCTCACGGGCGTGCGGGCTTCCCGCCCGGCGGGCACCGGGCGCGACATTCCCGAATCCGGGCGCATGGACGGCACCGGTGGCGCGATGTGAATCGGCAGCTGCCCACCGTCGTCGCCGCGCCGCGCCACCCCGTCTCGGCCTGCTGCGCGGTCCGGCGCGTTCCCGGATATGGCCGCACCATCCGGTGCCGCCGCCTCTCGCACCCGCTGCACGTCGGCCACCATGATGGCCCCGTCGGGTCCGGTTCCCGTCACCGCTGCAAGGTCGATCCCCAACTCCCGAGCCAACTTCCGCGCCGCCGGTATCGCGGCGGGCCGCCCTGCCGCCCCGGCTCGCTCCCGGCCCAGCCCCTCCGTGCCGTCCCGAGCATCCCCTAGCCCGCGCATTCCGGAACTCCCGATCGCGTCGCCTGCCCCGCCCGCCGGGGCCGGGTCTGGGCCGCCGCCGGGTGCGCCCGGTTCCGCTACCGCGCCCGGGTCGGTACCCGTGGCATCCGTTCCTCGCGTAGTCGTGGCGCGGCTGGATGGCCTGCTGCCGAGGTCGTATGCCGCCGCAGCGGCACCGACGGGCGACACTTCGTCCGTTCCCGAAGGTGCCGCCGTGCTCCCGGCCACGGTCTCGGTGGCGCTTCCGCTCGGCGGGTGAGCCGTGGGCGTCGCCGCCGGCGCGGCATTGCCGTTCGAAGCGCTTTCGGCCGCTGCCGCTTTCGCCGCCGCGGCCCGTGCGCGCCGGGATTGCGGTTCGCTGTCGGGACCGTAGCCCACCAGTACCGATTGCCGCTCCGGCGTGGCGTCCACCCCGGCGATGCGGATCAGGGGTGCGCCCACCGGCACCGTATCCCCGGGCTCGGCGAGCAGTTCGAGTACCGTGCCCGCGTATGGGCAGGGCAGCGCCACCTGCGCCTTGGCCGTCTCCACCTCGGCGATGGTCTGGTTCAGTTCCACGCGGTCGCCGACCGCCACCGCCCACGACACCAGTTCGGCGTCGGCCAGACCCTCACCGAGGTCGGGCAGTCGGAACTCGAGAACCTGCTGATCTTCCACCGGGCAACCTCCGTGGCAGTACGGTCAGGCGGCTAGCGTGCGGTCGACCGCGGCGAGGACGCGGTCGGGGTCGGGCAGGTGGTGCCGTTCGAGCTTAGCGGGGGGATAGGGGATGTCGAAGCCGCCGACCCGCAGCACCGGAGCCTCCAGGTGATAGAAGCACCGTTCGGTGATCCGGGCGGCGATTTCCGCGCCCAGCCCGCCGGATACCGGGGCCTCGTGCACCACCACCAGCCGCCCGGTCTTGCGCACCGACTCCGCCACGGTGTCGAAGTCGATGGGCGACAGGCTGCGCAGGTCGATCACCTCCAGCGAATGGCCCTCCGTATCGGCGATCTTCGCCGCCGCCAGTGCGGTGGCCACGGTGCCGCCGTAGGCCACCACGGTGGCGTCGCTGCCGGTGACGCACACCCGGGCCCGGTCCAGCGGCAGCCCCTCGCCGCGGTCCAGCCGGTCGAAGTCCACGTCGGCCTTGTCCCAGTACCGCCGTTTGGGCTCGAAGAAGATGACCGGGTCGTCCAGCGAGATCGCCTGCCGGATCATGAGATACGCGTCGGTCGGAGTGCTCGGCGACACCACCCGCAGCCCCGCGGTATGCGCGAAATACGCCTCCGGCGACTCCGAATGATGCTCCACCGACCCGATGCCGCCGCCGTAGGGAATGCGAATGGTGATGGGAGCCACCACCTTTCCCTTGGTCCGGTAGTGGATCTTGGCCACCTGGCACACGATCTGGTCGAAGGCCGGGTACACGAATCCGTCGAACTGGATCTCGCACACCGGCCGCAGCCCGCGCAGCGCCATGCCGAAAGCCGTTCCGACGATTCCGGATTCGGCCAGGGGTGTGTCGATCACCCGGTTGTTCCCGAAATCCTTCTGCAGGGTGTCGGTGACCCGGAAGACTCCGCCGAGGCGGCCGATGTCCTCACCCATCAGCACCACCCTGGGGTCGTCCTCGAGCGCCCGGCGCAGGCCGACATTGATGGCTCCGGCGAATGTCGTCTTCATGACCGGGCTCCCTCCAGGTAGGCGAGGTATTCGCGGCGTTCCTGCTCGATCAGCGGATGCGGGGTGGCGTAGACGTGTTCGAACAGTTCCTCGGGTTCGGGGTCGGGCATGGCGAGGGTGGCCGAGCGCAGCCGCCCGGCCACGTCGTCGGCCCGCGCGGCCACCTGCTGTTCGAAGTCGCTGTTCCACAGCCCTTCCCGCTCCAGCAGCCGCCGGAGCCGGTCGATGGGGTCGCGGCGCTGCCACAGTTCGAGTTCCGCCGAGGTGCGGTAGCGGGTCGGATCGTCGGCCGTGGTGTGCGGCCCCATCCGATAGGTGATGGCCTCGATGAAGGAGGGACCGCCGCCCGCTCTGGCGTGGTCGATGGCCTGGCGGGTCACCGCCAGCACGGCGAGCACGTCGTTGCCGTCCACCTGCACGCCCGGAATCCCGTAGCCGATGGCGCGAGCGGCGAGCGGCGTGGCGCTCTGCACCCGCACCGGCGCGCTGATGGCCCAGTGGTTGTTCTGGCAGAAGAACACCACCGGCGCACCCCAGCTCGCCGCGAAGCCGAGCGCCTCGGCGATATCGCCCTGGCTGGTCGCGCCGTCGCCGAAGTAGGCGATGGTGGCTATCTCCGCGCCCTCCAGCTGCGCCGCGTAGGCGTAGCCGGTGGCGTGCAGGCCCTGCGCGCCCACCACGATGGCGGGATTGGTCATCTTGACCGCGTCGGCGTCCCAGCAGGAGTGCGCGACTCCGCGCCAGAGCCGGGTCTGCTGTTCCGGCGGCACGCCGCGCACGTGGGCGACGCCCGCCTCGCGGTAGCTGCAGAACACGTAGTCGTCGGGGTGCAGGGCGTGCGCCGAACCGATCTGGGCGGCCTCCTGGCCCAGCAGTGGCGGCCACAGTCCGAGTTGGCCCTGCCGCTGTAAGGCGGTGGCCTCCACGTCGATGCGGCGGGCGATCACCATATCGGTGTAGAGCTCGCGCAGGGTGTCGCCGTCGATATCGGCGATCAGCGGGGCGTGTACGCGATCGTGCACGCGACGGCCGTCGGGCTGTACGAGCTGCACCGGGTAGGTGGTCTTCTCGGGCATGGGTATCGCCTCCTCGAAGCACCGGTACACCGGGTCGCCGGGGGATTGTGTCCCGGTGGGCGAAGGTGTACGTGTCCTGTATCACACAGCTTCCTCGCTGGGGCGAACTGCGCAAGCCGACGCGCGGCAACTGTGCAGAATGCTCGGTAGATCGGGCTGGGCTCATGGCAAACTGATTCCTATGTCCAGTAGGGAGCCGGTGGGCGGGGCTATCGACGCCACCGATGCGCGCATGTTGCTGGAGCTGGTCGCCAACCCGCGCGCGACCGGTGTCGAACTGGCGGCGCGGCTGGGCCTGTCCCGCAATACCGTGCAGGCCAGACTGGCTCGCTGGGAGGCGGCCGGGCTGCTGGCCAGCGTCGAGCGGCGGGTGGACCCGCGGGCGCTGGGCTACCCGCTGGCGGCCTTCGTCGCGGTGGTGGTCGATCAGCATCGGCTCGATGCGGTGGTGGCCGAACTCGCCGAGATCCCCGAGGTCACCGAGGTGTGCGGGATGACCGGGCCGACCGACCTGACCGTGCGGGTGGTGGCGCGCGACGCCGACGACCTGTACCGCATCACCGGGCAGATCCTGAAGATCCCGGGTGTCGAGCGCACCAATATGGCCCTGGTCATGCGGGAACTGGTGGGTCCGCGCACGACCCCGCTGCTGGATCGGCTCGCCGGCGTGAACGGGGTGGCCGCCCGGGCCGTCGAGTGAGTCCCGGATACCGTGCCTTATGGACGTTTCGGGCAAGGTAGCCATTGTCACGGGTGCGGGTTCGGGGATCGGGGCGGCACTGGCCGCGACGCTGGTGGCCGCGCACGCGCGGGTGGTGCTGGCGGATATCGACTCCACAGCCGTGCGGGAGGTGGCCGATTCGCTCGGGGCGGCCGCGGTCGCGGTGGCGGGGGACGTCTCCGACGAGGCGGTGATTCGCGAGCTGATCGACCGGGCCGAGCGTGAATTCGGGCCGGTGGACCTGTATTTCGCGAACGCGGGCATTTTCGGCGGACGCGGCCTGGACAGTGCCGAGGCGCAGTGGGAGGCCGCGTTGGATGTCAATGTGCTGGCGCACGTGCGGGCGGCGCGACTGCTGGTGCCGGGGTGGCTGGAACGGGGCGGCGGCTATTTCGTCTGCACCGCCTCGGCGGCCGGGCTGCTCACCCAGATCGGTTCCGCCCCGTACGCGGTGACCAAACACGCCGCGGTCGGGTTCGCGGAATGGTTGTCGGTTACCTACGGGGACAGGGGTATCGCGTGAGTTGCGTATGCCCCATGGGTGTGGACACCGCGCTGCTGCGGGCGGGCGCCGAGAGCGCCGACGCGGCGGCCGCGGCGGAGACGGCGATCCGGGCCGTGGTCACGGCGGGCAAGGTGCTGTCCTCGGACGAGGTGGCCGACGCGATCCTCGCCGGTGTCGCCGCCGAGAGCTTCCTGATCCTGCCGCATCCCGAGGTGCTCGACATGTACCGGTTCAAGGGCTCCGATTACGACCGCTGGCTGGCGGGCATGCGGCGCTACCAGCATTCGCTGGAGAGCTGAACGGCCGCGACCAGCTTCTGGATTTCAGTCCAGTTTCGGGGGATTGGCTGGAGACCGGCGGTCCGGTCCGAGGTCAAAATGGCCCGATGAGCAGCACCGAAGTGGAGAACGAGACCACCGTCGCGGCCGCGCCGGGCCGGTCCGTCGGTCTCGGTCAGCCGATCGGGGCCGGGATCGTCACCGCGCTGGTGGGATTCACGAGTTCGTTCGCGGTGGTGCTGGCGGGCCTCACCGCCGTGGGTGCGACCTCGGCGCAGGCCGCCTCCGGCCTGATGGCGGTCTGTATCACGCAGGGGCTCGGGATCCTGTTCCTGAGCCGCCGCTACCGGATACCGATCACGCTGGCCTGGTCGACGCCGGGGGCGGCGCTGCTGGCCAGCACCGGGGCGGTGGCGGGCGGCTGGCCCGCGGCGGTGGGCGCGTTCGTGATCACCGGTGCGCTCATCGTGGTGACCGGATACTGGCAGCGGCTCGGCGCGCTCATCGCGGCCATTCCGGTGGAGATCGCCCAGGCCATGCTGGCGGGTGTGCTGTTGCCGCTGTGCCTCGCGCCCATGCGCGCGCTCACGGTCAGCCCGGCGGTGGTGGCGCCGGTGATCGTGGTGTGGCTGGTGTTGCAGCGCTACGCCGCGCGCTGGGCGGTGCTGGCGGCGTTCGCGGTGGCGGCGGTCGGCGCGGGGATCGAGATCGCGGTCCGGGGGCGCGGTCTCGAGCTGTCGGCGATGGTGCCCAGGTTCGAACCGACCGTGCCGCACTGGAGTTGGCAGGCGATGATCGGTCTGGCCGTGCCGCTGTACATCGTCACCATGGCGGCCCAGAACATTCCCGGCACGGCGGTCATGAGTTCGTTCGGGTACCGGGTGCCGTGGCGACCGGCCATGACCGTGACCGGGCTGGGCACCATGCTGGGCGCGCCCGCGGGCGGGCACGCCATCAATCTCGCCGCCATCAGCGCGGCGCTGGCGGCGGCGCCCTCCGCCCATCCCGATCCCAAGCGCCGCTGGGTGGCCGCGGCATCGGCCGGAGCCACCTACCTGCTGCTGGCGCTGGTCTCCGCCGCCCTGGTCGCCCTGGTGGCCGCCGCCCCCGAGGGCGTTCTGGAAACCGTTGCGGCCTTGGCGCTCATCGCCACCTTGGCCGCGGCGCTCACCGCCGCCCTCGCTCCCGCCGAACACCGCTCCGCCGCCGCCCTGACCTTCCTCGTCGCGGCCTCCGGCATCTCCCTGCTCGGTATCGGCGCGGCCTTCTGGGCGCTGGTTGCCGGGCTGGTGGTCCGCTGGTTCCTCCGCCCGCCGCTCTGAATGGGACGATGCGACCCGGGCGGCCGCGCGCGGGTAGAGCGGGGCCGCTGTTCGAGTAGCCCGGCCGTGTGCGTGCGCGGGGGCGCCGCCGGGTGCGTGGGCGGGCCGCCGTGCGAGTGAGGCGGGCGGATGCGCGGGCGGGTCGGGGCTGCGTAGGGTGGTGGACATTCGCGTGTGCGTGCTGGAATTCTGCGACGAGGAGTGGACTTGAGCGCGGTACTGATTTCGGCGGAGGAACTGCGGGAATTGTTGTCGCAGGCGGATTCTCGGTTGCGACTGTTGGACGTGCGCTGGGCGCTGGGGGATCCGGACGGGCCGCAGCACTATCTGGACGGACACATTCCGGGCGCGGTGTTCGTGGACCTGGAGACCGAACTCGCCGCCCCGCCGTCCCCGGCGCGCGGTCGGCATCCGCTGCCGGAGCTCGCCCAGTTGCAGAAGTGCGCGCGCAGTTGGGGTGTGCGCACCGGCGACACCGTCATCGCCTACGACGCCACCGGCGGGCTGGCCGCGGCCCGCGCCTGGTGGCTGCTGCGCTGGGCCGGTGTCCCCGATGTCCGCATTCTCGACGGCGGTCTCCCCGCCTGGGAGCGCGCGGGCGGCACGCTCGCCACGGGTGCCGAACCCGACCCCACCCCCGGCGACGTGGTCCTCACCCCCGGCCACCTCGCCACCATCGACGCCGACACCGCCGCCGCCTGGCCCGGCCTGCTCCTCGATGCCCGCGCGGGCGAACGCTACCGCGGCGAAACCGAACCCGTCGACCCCCGCGCAGGCCACATCCCCGGCGCGCACAGCGCCCCCACCGCCGAAAACCTCACCGCCGAAGGGTATTTCAAGCCAGCCGCCGAACTGCGCTCCCGCTTCACCGCCCTCGGCGACGGCAAGGTGGCGGTCTACTGCGGCTCCGGCGTCACCGCCGCGCACCAGGTAGCCGCCCTCGCCGTGGCCGGCATCGACGCCGCCCTCTACCCGGGTTCCTGGTCCCAGTGGTCCAACGACCCGAAACGCCCGGTGGCGACCGCCTGACCTGCCTCAGGGGCAGCCGGTGGCGACGCGTCGCAGCACCGCCTGGTCGGCGGTGGTGATGGGTAGGTTGTACTGCCTGGCGGCGGTGAGGTACTTGGCCGCGTAGAAGCAGTGGTTGGCGGCGGCGGGTGGGAGCCATTCGGCGGGGGTGCTGTCGCCCTTGTCCTGGTTGGTCTTGCCCTCGGTGGCAAGGAGATTGAAGTCGAGGTCGTTGGCGAAGCGGATGCGGCGGTCCAGCGGCCACCCGTGGGCGCCCATATCCCAGGCGGCGGCCAGCGGGTAGACGTGGTCGATCTGGACGGTACCGGCATCGGCCTTCTCGAAGGTGAGGCGGCGGCCGGTGTAGGGGTCGTCGAGGATGCCCGAGACCACCACGCAGGTGCTGCCGGGGCGGAATCCGATCTCGGTCAGCTGTCCGGCCAGCACGTTGTTGCGGGTGTCGCAGCCGTCGTGACCGCCGGGCGCGTCGTGGTCGTCGGTCCACGCCGGGCCGAAGACGCACGCCTGGCCGGTCTTGCAGCCGCGCTCGTACCCGCCCGGGCGCGGGCGGGTCGGCAGCACGTGCACGTGGTCGAGCAGTTGCTCGAGCTGCGCGCGCGAAGGACTGCCGGGTGCGGGAGTGGCCCGCGGGCCGATCGCCGAGCAGCCGCTCAGCGCGATCAGTACCGCGCTCAGCCCGGCGAGCCATCGGCACCGCCGGTCGAGCGTGGCCGTGCCACCGGTCCGCACCCCCACGGCAGCCGATCGTGCCGTCCGCCGAATCCCGCTCAGAATCCGCACATCTCACATCTACCCGGGTGCGGAAACGCCACGCGGGTTTTCCAGGACTTCGCACCGGTTCCGTGTTCTCGCACCGGTTGCGGGGACTACAGCCAGGCCCGCGCCAGCAGATCGTCGGCCGACGTCTCCGACATCTGCGGTGGCATGCGGGTGGCCGCGATCGTCTCGCAGCGCGCGCCATCGTGCCCGATCAGCCACGATCCGCCGCGGTCCTCGCACTCGGCGATCTTGGCGAAGGTGGTGAGCAGGAACTGGATGGCGTCGCGCGGATCGGCCGTGCGGGCCAACCGCTGCGATTCCCCTGGTCGGGACAGATCCAGCCATACCCCCGATTGGCCGTCCAGGCGCATCCCCACGATCTTCGTCGTGTCCACGAAGGTGAATTTCCGCCGTTCCCACGGCGTTGTGGGCGTGAAGCTCTGCTCGAGCACTTGGAGCAGAATCGTCATCTTCACGGCCTCCCTCGGTATCGAGTCGTCGCGGCCCTGGCTGGTGCCGCGATGGATTGTTGCCGGTGCGTCCCGCTCGATCGCCGCTGAAGCGCAGCAGCCACCGTCCACGCGCGGTGACCAGCGGATATCCCAGTATGTTCCAAAATCGCCCGGTTTGGTATCCCCTCGGCGCGCCGGGTTTCAGACGAGTTCCAGACCGCCGTCCACGGGTGATGACCTGGCCGGTGATCCAGCTGGCCGTCGGTTCGCTCACCCGCAGCATCCAGGCCGCGACCTCGGCCGGGACCCCGCGGCGGCGCAGCGGGATACGGGCGGTCTCCTCCTGCTTGATCGCGGCCACCCGCCCCCACCGGTCGACGGCGGTGTCGACGATAGGGCCGCCGCCTCGCGCGGACCGGATCGGAACCGGCGCTCAGCCGAGGATGTGCACGGCGATCAACCCGTCGCCCCGTTCCTCGACGCGAACGCCGGTCAGATCGGCGACGTGCGCGGTCGGGGCGTGGGCGACCGCGCGCGGTCCGACGCCGACGACCCGCATGCCCGCCGCCTTGCCTGCGGCGATCCCCGCCGCGGAATCCTCGAAGACCAGGCAGTCCCCGGGCGGAAGGCCCAGTTCGGCGGCCGCCTTCAGGAAGCCCTCGGGATCGGGTTTGCTGACCGTGACCGATTCGGCCGTGATGCGGACGGCCGGTACGGGCAGCCCGGCCGCACCCATGCGGGCCTCGGTGAGCGCGATGTCCGCCGAGGTGACCAGGGCGTGCGGGAGGTGCGCGACGGCCGCCAGGAAGTCCGGTGCGCCGGGGACCGGCACCACGCCGTCCACGATGGTGGTCTCCTCCCGCAGCATGCGGGCATTGTCGGCGTGATTGAGCTCCATGGGCCGGTCGGGCAGCAGCGCGGCCATCGTCGCCCACCCCTGCCGTCCGTGCGCCACCGCCAGCACCTCGTCGATCGGCAGTCCGTGCGCCGCGGCCCAGGTTCCCCACAATCGCTCCACGACTGCTTCGGAATTGACGAGGGTGCTGTCCATGTCCAACAGGAGGGCGCGGGCGGTGAGCGTGGCATTGACCGTCATGTACTGGTTATAACCACGTGTGCCCGGCGAGGCAATGTGCTCCGAGTGACGGCCTCCATTGCGGGAGGCGCGGATTCGGTCGACCCGACGCCCTGTCTCACCGGACGCGGGCGTGGTCGAGGATGTCGGATCGGGCGGCCCGGACGGCATCGCGGTGGGCGGCTTCGGTGGCGGGGTCGTCGCCCAGCGCCAAGTATTCGAGCAGCAGGCCGCGGTGGACGGCGAGATGCGGGAGGCGAGGGAACGGGCGGTTTCGGGTGGGGTGCCCGCTGTCGCCAGTGCCGCCGCCAAGGGTTTCAGCCATTCGGTGACTACCGGGTCGAGAAAGCGTCGACGCAGATCGGGGTCTCGGGTCGCGGCCGTGTAGATCTCGAAGAACATGGCGGTCCGGCGGCGGCCCTCCGGGAGGTGTGCCTGCGCCCAGGCATAGTCGAGCCCTTCGGCGACGACGGTGGCCACGTGCTCGGCGGTCGGGGGCAGGTCCGTGGAGAACTCCCGGATGCGGGAGAGGAGCTGCCGGGAGATCGTCAGGTAGTCGTCAAGGGTGCGGTCGACGATCTCGGTGATCAGGGCCTCCCGGCTGCCGAAGTGGTGGAGGAGATTGCGGGTCGAGGTCCCGAGGTGGTCGGCCAGCGGTCGCAGTGTCAGTCCGAACAGTCCGTGCTCGTCCGCGTAGTCGCGACAGCCGTCGAGTAGTTCGCGCCGTCGCTCGGCGCGGCCGGAACTCGACTACCTCGGCTGGACCGACCCGCGTGCGCCGCGCCGTGCCTACCTGGTCGCCGAACACACCGGACGGCTGATCGGCATCGAGCTGCGGGCTGCGAATGCCGACGGTGCCCGGCCGCGCACGGGCATGTGCGAGCTGTGCCACGCGGTCCACCGAGTCGGCGGGACGAACCTGTTCACCGCGCGCAAGGCGGGCGCCGTGGGCAAGGCGGGCAACAGCGTGGGCACCTACGTGTGCGCGGACTTCTGTTGCTCGCTGTATGTGCGAGGCCGCAAACCGCTCGGCGCGAATCAGCCCGAACAGGCACTGCCCACCGAGGCCCGCATCGAGCACCTCACCAGGCGTCTCGACGGGTTCGTCGCCCGCGTGCTGGGCTGACCGCCGCCCGATGACCGGAACCGGAACACCCGAGGCCGGGCGCGGGCTTGTCGGACCCGGCTGATTTGATGGGCGGATGCTGCACGGACTGTGGTCGCCGGGGTCCGGGCTGGTGCTGTGGCATCGTCCGGACGGCGATGCCAGGGCGGCCGTCGACGCGCTGACGCTGCCGGATCCGCTGGGGTCGATCGTGCGGACGGCCCGGTTCCGGCATCGGGCCGAGGTCTTGGTCCCCGGGCCGCACGGTCCGGAGCACAGCACGGTGCGTGGGCACGCCTTGGCGCCCGAGGCGGCGGCGCGGGTGCTGCTGCAAGAGCTGCCGCCGCAGGCGGTGGCGGGGGATCTGCGGTTTCTCGCTCATGTGGCGCGCGGTATCGACCGCTGGGTGCGGGCCGGGCGCATCGTGCCCGAAGTGCGCCGGGACGACGGCGACTGGTGGGTGCGCTGGCGGCTGTTGGGTGGTCAGCGGCAGCGCGCCTGGTTGGCGGAGCTGGCCGTCGCCATGCCCGCCGCGCTGCGTACGGTGGGGCGGCCGTCCGCGCTGCTGGAGGATTTCACCGGCGAACTCGCCGACCCGATCACCCGGCTGCGCCTGGCCGAGGCGGAGCCGTCACTGCTGACCGGCGAATTCTCGACCGGCGCCGCGCATTCCGCGGCGGAGGTCACCGCGATCCCGGCCGCGAGTAGGGCTGGCGCCCGGCCGGCGGCGGCGTTGCCGACCGTGGGCTCGGTGGCCGTCGACGATCCGGAATCGCTGACAGCGGCGTTGCGGGACAGTCTGGCGGCGGCGGAGAGATATCCCGGACCGCGGGATCGTCCGATGCACGCCACCCGGGTGGGGCCCCATCCACTGCTCGCCGCGCTGGTGGGAGACGGGCCGCTGGAGGTCGGGTCGTATCGGCTGGCGTCGGTGCTGGAGGACTGGCGGACGAGTCTGACCGTCGACGAACCCGAGCTGGTGCTGCGACTGCTGGAACCGCCCGACGCGGAGGCCGAGGCGGCGGATGTGCTGTGGCGGCTGGAGGTGTGCCTGCACACCGAGGGGGAGGCTCCGCAGCCGGTGCTGCTGCCGGGCGACCCCCAGGCGGTGCGGGTGGCGGGGGAGAAGCTCGCCGCCGCCAAGCAGGCGTATCCGCGGCTGCGCGATCTGCCCGGCGACCCGCACAGTATGGATCTGCTGCTGCCGACCGAGGTCGTGATGGATCTGGTGGCGCACGGGGCGCAGGCACTGCAATCGGCGGGGGTGCGGCTGCTGTTGCCGCGCGCCTGGAAGATCACCTCGCCGAGCCTGCGGCTGCGGGTGCAGAGCCCCGCGGCGACCGAAACAGCGGTCGGGCTCCAGGGTTTGGTGTCCTACCGGTGGGAGCTCGCGCTCGGCGACAGCGTGCTGACGCCCGCCGAGATGGCGCGCGTCATTGCGGCCAAGTCGGATCTGGTGCAGCTGCGCGGGCAGTGGGTGCCGGCCGACCACCGCGTCCTGGCCGCCGCCGCGGAGTACGTCTCGGGTCGCGCCGACGACACGCCCACCACCGTCGGCGGCCTGTTCGCCGAACTCGCCGCCAACCCGGTGACCCGCGTCCCTCTGACTTCCATTACCGCGACCGGTTGGGCGGCAGAGCTTTTCGACACCGACCATCCGACCGAACCGATCGACCCGCCCGCCGGACTGAAAGCCGAACTGCGCCCCTACCAGCAGCGCGGCCTGACCTGGCTCGCCACCATGTCCCGCCTCGGCTGCGGCGCTGTCCTAGCCGACGATATGGGCCTCGGCAAGACCATCCAGGTGCTGGCGCTGCTGGTACACGAACGCGAAACCTCCCCCGCCGTCGCTCCTCCCGCCCCCACCCTGCTGGTGTGCCCCATGTCCGTGGTAGGCAACTGGCAGCGGGAGGCGGAGCGGTTCGCGCCGGGGCTGCGGGTGCTGGTGCATCACGGGGCGGGTCGGCGCAGCGGACCCGAATTCGATGCGGCCGTGGCGGATTCGGACCTGGTTGTCACCACCTACGCGCTGCTGGCCCGCGATGTGGAGGAGTTGAAGCGGCAGGAGTGGCAGCGGGTGGTGCTGGACGAGGCGCAGCACATCAAGAACGCGGCGACCCGGCAGGCGCGCGCCGCCCGCGCGATACCGGCGCGGCATCGCCTGGCGCTCACCGGAACCCCGGTGGAGAACCGGCTCGAGGAACTGCGCTCCATCCTGGATTTCGCCAATCCGAAACTGCTGGGCAAACCCTCGGACTTCCACGCCCGCTTCGCGGTGCCCATCGAGCGGGAGCGCGACGAGAACGCGGTGGCCCGCCTGCGCGCCATCACCTCCCCGTTCGTGCTGCGCCGGGTCAAGACCGATCCGGCGGTGATCTCCGATCTCCCCGAGAAGATCGAGATGACGGTGCGCGCCAACCTCACCGTCGAACAGGCCGCCCTCTACCAGGCCGTGCTCGACGATATGACGCAGAAGCTGAAGGCCGCCAAGACCAAGGAGGATATGGGCCGCAAGGGCGCGGTGCTGGCCGCGCTGACCCGGCTCAAGCAGGTGTGCAACCATCCCGCGCACTTCCTCGGCGACGGTTCCGGGGTGCTGCGCCGCGGCCGGCACCGCTCCGGGAAGCTGGCCCTGGTCGAGGACGTGCTCGAAGCCGTCCTCGCCGACGGTGAACGCGCCCTGCTGTTCACCCAGTTCCGCGAGTTCGGTGACCTGGTGGCCCCCTTCTTCACCGAACGCTTCGGCGTGGAGGTCCCCTTCCTGCACGGCGGCGTCTCGAAGCAGCGTCGCGACGCCATGGTCACCCGCTTCCAGGAGTCCGGCGGCCCGCCGCTCATGCTGCTCTCGCTCAAGGCGGGCGGCACCGGACTGAATCTCACCGCCGCCAATCATGTGGTGCACCTGGACCGCTGGTGGAACCCGGCGGTGGAGAACCAGGCCACCGACCGCGCCTTCCGCATCGGCCAGCGCCGCGACGTGCAGGTCCGCAAGCTGGTGTGCGTGGACACCATCGAGGAGCGGATCGACGACATGCTCTCCGGCAAGCGTCAACTCGCCGATCTCACGGTGGGCGTGGGCGAGAACTGGATCACCGAGCTCAGCGACGACGAACTGCGCGACCTGTTCGCCCTCGGCTCCGAGGCGGTGGGGGAGTGAGCGGACAAGTGCGGAGGCGGCAGCGCAGCGTAGCCACGCAGCGCTCCGCTCACGCCCGAAAGGACACAGCGTGAGCGACCGCGTCGACTACAGCACCTTCGGCAAGCGCCGCCCGGTGCGCGGCGGCGTCGAATCCCGCAGCCAGCGCGGCGGTTTCGCCACGACTCGCTGGGGCCGCGCCTTCCTGGAGGCCGTCGAGCAGGTCGCCGACCGTGGTCGGCTGACCCGCGGCCGCACCTACGCCCGCGCCGGGCAGGTCGTCAGCTATCACCTGGAGCCCGGCGCGGTGCACGCCGAGGTGCAGGGCAGTCAACCGCGCCCGTTCACCGCCGTGCTCACCATGCGTCAGCTGCGCGACGACCGGTTGGACGAACTCGTCGCCGTCGTGCGGCAGACGCCCGGGATGCTTGCCGAGATCGCTTCGGGCACACTGCCTTCCGGACTGGGTTCGCTCATTCTCCCGACCACGGTCAGCGAACTGGACTTCGCCTGCTCCTGCCCGGACTCGGGATGGCCGTGCAAACACGTGGCCGCCGTCTGCTACATCCTGGCGGAGCGGTTGGACGACCATCCGAAGGATCTGCTGACCCTGCGCGGCGTGGATCTGGAGACCCTGATCGGCGCGGTGCAACGCGATTCGGCCCCGCCGGACCCGGTGGACCTCTACGGGGAGGAATCCGCGCTCCCGGCACTGCCGCGGCCCGATTTCCACCCGGCCCCCGAGGATCTGGATCCCGCCCTGCTGCGCCGTGCCCTGCGCATGACCGCCGAGGACGAGCCCACCGCCGAGGCCGGCCTGCACCACCTGCGCGCCCTCTACCGCGCCCTGCGCTGACGCCGCGCGCCGCGCCGCAGCCGCCGGTTCACCGCACCGCGACCCGCCGCGACCGCCGTTCCGGTTCGGCGTTCTCGGCGAGCCGGTCGAACCGGTAGTCGCCCAGATCGAAGTGACCGGCCCGCCACGCCGCCTCCGCCGTGCTCATCGGCTTGAGCGGCACATCGCCGTTCTTGTCGAAGTAGTAGCTGTTGGCCAGTGCGCAGCTGTCCTGCCAGAACACCTGGGTGCCACGGCGATTCAGCATCTCCCGGAAGAATCGCGCATTGGCCTCCGGCGTGACTTCCACCCGGGTCGCCCGCCGCTTGCGCGCGTTGCGCAGCAGCCGCAGGATGTGCCGGGTCTGCATTTCGATGAGCGCGAAGTACGACGACCCGTTGTACCCGTACGGCCCGATGATGGAGAAGAAGTTCGGGAATCCGGGCACGCTCACGCCCTCGTAGGCTTGCAGCCGGTTGTCGTCCCACCAGTCCTCCAGCCGCGCGCCGCCGCTGCCGTGCAGGTCGAAGGTCGGCATGTTCCCCGACTCCATGACCTTGAAACCGGTCGCCATGATCAGCACGTCGACCGGGTGGTGGTTCCCGTCGGCGGTGCGCAATCCGGTTTCGGTGACCTCGGCGATCGGATCGGTCTCCAACCGCACATTCGACCGGTTGAAGGTGGCGAGGTAGTCGTTGGAGAATCCGGGCCGTTTGCAGCCGAGGGCGTAGCGCGGCGTCAGCTTGTCGCGCACCTCGGGATCGTGTACCTGATCGCGCAGGTGGGCCAGTCCGACCCGCTCGCCCACCTTGGCGATGGGCAGCAGTCCGTAGTAGTGCGCGCTGAGCGGGAAGGTCAGTTCGACGAAGGTCTGACTGGCGAGCCGGGTGAACAGCTGGCCCCCGGGCAGCCGCATGAGCAGGCGGACCGCCCCGGGCAGCTCCCGGTCCGGTCGCGGCAGACACCAGATGGGGGTGCGCTGGAAGACGGTCAGATGGGCCACGTCGGGGGCGATCTCCGGAATGATCTGTACCGCCGACGCCCCGGTGCCGATGATGCCCACGCGTTTACCGCGCAGGTCCTGCCCGTGATCCCAGCGCGCGGTGTGCATGACGATCCCGGAATACCGTTCCACCCCCGGGATATCGGGCAGTTTGGGCCGGGTGAGCACGCCGGTGGCCCCGATCACGTAGCGTGCCGTGATCTCCTCGTCCGCGGCGGTGCGCAAGCGCCACAGGTGCAGGTCGTCGTCGTAGTCGGCGCGGGCGATGGTGGTGCCGAACCGGATTCGCGGTCGCAGCCCGTACTTGCCGACGCAGTATTCGGCGTATGCCTTCAGTTCCCGACCGGGTGCGTAGATCCGGGACCAGCCGCGCTGCTGTTCGAACGAGTACTGGTAGCTGAACGACGGAATGTCCACGGCGATACCGGGGTAGGTGTTCCAGTGCCAGGTGCCGCCCACCCCGTCGGCCTCGTCGACGATCAGGAAGTCGTCGAAGCCGTGCTTGCGCAGCATGATCGCGACGCCGATGCCGGAGAATCCGGCACCGATGATGACGATCTCGTGGTCGACGACGCTGGCGTTCATGAGGTCTCCTCGGCGTAGATGACGCAGTCCACCCGATGCTCGATGCCGTCCACGGTGCGGATGCCGCGCGGTGCGAGCCGGGCGATCGGCCAGGTGATGAGCCGGACATGGGGGCGGTGCAGGGCCCGGTAGTAATGGTTGTGCCAGGTGACCCGGGCGGGTGATTCCGGGGTGAGCTGGCGGCGGGACCACGAATCCGGCACCTGAAGGCGCAGATTCGCGGCGGCGGCCCGGCGGGCGAGTCCGAAGGGCAGCAGCCGCGCCGCCGCGGTGAGGTACGGCAGCGGCGGGCGCGGCAGCACCCACACCGGATCATGTTGGAAGACGGTGACCTTCCGCGCGCGCTCCGCCACCCGGGGCAGCACCCGCGCGATCGCCGCCGCGCTGCCGATCACCGCGACCCGCTGCCCGGCCAGCGGCAGCTGGTCCGTCCAGCGGTCGCAGTGCAGCTGCGGTCCGGTGAAGGAGTCCGCGCCGCGCGGCGGACGCACCCCATTGCCCCGCGCGCCCCAGTCGGAGAACGCGTCCACCCGTGCGGCCGCCGCGTTCATTCCGCCACCGGCTCGTAGGTCAGCTCCTTGGACCAGGACGGCTCCCGGCCCAGCATCCGCACCGGGAATCGGTCGATGACCCGGCCGAGCCCGTCGTTGACCGCCTGTAGTGGTTGCAGCCGGTTGATGGTGGCGCGCCCGTGCAGCCGCACCACGTGATAGAGCGGCACCCGTTTGATGCTCGGGCTGCGTTCCCCGGCTTTCTCGTAGCGCCGCACGGCATTCCAGAGCTTCTCCTCGTCGAGCCCCATGGCCATGATGTTGGCCGACATGCGCGACAGCAGCGGGGTGTACACCAGCGCGCCGAGCAGCAGGGTGGGACGCAGCGTGTATCCGGCCGTCTCGATGGCGATACGGCGCAGCGGGCCCGCGCCGAGCTGTTCCAGCACCTGGAATCCGACCGCGAGGTGCCGCGACTCGTCGCTGTTGATGTGCCGGAACACGGTGTGGCACAGCGGGTCCCGTACCTCGTCGAGCAGGAACTTCACCAGCGCCCCGTCCAGTGCGCATTCCAGCGAGGGGATGACGGTGGCGAGCACCGGCAGGGACAGGTCGTCGGAGTAGCGGTCCACCCATTCGATGACGAGCCGGATGTTCTTGTTGGGCACCGGCATGGCGTCCGCGTCGAGCATCCCCCAGCGCCGCATGAGCGCCAGTTCCGCATTGGCGTGCTTCTGCTCCTCGGCGTGGAAGTAGCGGTAGATCTCGCGCAGCGGCCCGGGCGGCGCCTTGCGGGTGAGGGCCGCGAAGCCGCGCGCGCCCACGTGTTCGATCCACACCAGGTCGGCCATGAACGCGGCCAGCGTCGGCCGCTGTTCGGCGGTGACGAGGTCGGCTCCCGGTGCGTCCCAGTCGATATCGGCCAGGGCCCATTGGCGGTCTCGGATGGTTTCCAGCATGTCCGGATAGGCGAACGCCATTGTTCGGCTCCCTTATCGGCGCGCCAGCCTTTCGATGAGTCCGGCGGCGCGGGTGTACGGAACGGGCAGCAGCCGCTTGGACTGCCAGATGAGCTTGGCTTCGACCTGCGGAACCACGTAGAGCTGGCCGCGGTCGACGGCGTCGAGGGTTTCGCGGGCGATGTTCGCGGGCGGGCGTCCGGTCCAGCGCAGCAGCAGATCGCCGAGTCGCGCGGTGGACGGGTCGTCGATGGCGGCATTGTCGAGGATGTGGGTGCGAACCGCCGTGGGGCACAGTGCCGTGACGGTCACCCCGGTGCCGACCAGTTCCGCGGCGAGGGTTTCGGAGAGCGCCAGCACGCCCGCCTTGCTCACGTTGTAGGCGGCCATGCGCGGCGCGGAGCCGAAGGCGGCCGCGGAGGCGGTATTCAGAATCGCCCCGTGGCCGGCCGCGCGCATGCGGGGCGCGAAGACGTGACAGCCGTGGATGACGCCCCACAGGTTCACGTCGAGCACCCGGTGCCATTCGGACAGCGGGGCCTCGCCGACCGGTGCGCCGCCCGCGCCGATTCCGGCGTTGTTGCAGACCAGGTCGGTGGGATTGCCGAACCACTGTTCGGCGGTGTCGGCGAGGGCGGCCACCTGGTCGGCGCTGCCCACGTCGCAGTACACCTCGAAGGCCTTGCCGCCGGCCTCGTGTACGAGTTCGACGGTGTCGCGGGCGGTGTCGGTGTCGATATCGGCGCAGACCACGCGCCCGCCGCGGCGGCCCAGCTCGACGGCCAGCGCGCGGCCGATGCCGCTGCCCGCGCCGGTGACCACCGCGTCCGCGTATCTGGTGCGGCGGGATCCGCCGAAGGGGTTGAGTCGCATGGGAACTCCCGAAGCCGTGCGACGCGACCACCAACTGGTGTCGCCTGCCACCATTGGCCGCGCCTGCCACCAATTAGGCGCTCGATGGGGTAATTTGTCAATGATGAACATGCGCGCACCGGCCCGAACCTGGGGTGGCCGAACCCCGGAGGAACGCCGCGCGCAGCGCCGCCGCAAGCTCATCGAGGCCGGGTTGGCGATCTGGCTCGAGCACGGTTGGGCCGCGGTCACCATGCGCGGCGTGTGCACCCGCGCCGCCCTCAACGACCGCTACTTCTACGAGCATTTCGCCGACCGCGACGAACTGCTGGGCGCGGTGTGGGACGAGGTGTGCTTCGAGGTCTTCGGCGAACTGTCCGCGGTCGTGGCCGAACACCTGGACCGGACGCCGCTGGAGATCCTGCGCCTGGCCGTCACCCGCGCCGTCGATCTGCAAACCCACGGGCACGCCCGCATCCTCTTCGACAACCACGCGGGCAGCCGGGTCCTCGAGGAGCGCCGCCGGGCCACGCTCAGCGATTCCACCGATCTGCTCATCGCCACCGCCCGCCCGTATCTGCGGACCGGTGTGGACGAATCCGATTTCCGCATGAGCGTTCTCATGGGCATCGGCGGTTTCAACGAACTGCTCTCCGCCTGGCGCACCGGGGCCGTCGAGGCGGACGCGGAGCGGGTCATCGACCATGCCAGCCGGGTCGCCACGCTGCTCGGAACGCAGTACCTCGATCCCGCGGCCATCGCCGCCGACCGGGAGTAGGCGAATTCCCGGGCAATACCGCTCGGTACGCCCATACTGGGCGCATGACGCGACGATGGGTGGGGACCGCGCTGGACCGGCTGGTCGACGACGGCGTGCTGACCACCGAGCAGCGGACGGCGGTGGCGACCGCGCTCGCCGAGGAGCGCGCCGCCCCGGTGCCGTGGCCGCGCCTCGTCGCCGAGATCGCGGCCTACGTGGGCGCGGGTCTGCTGCTCGGCGGCATCCTCCTGCTGCTGGACTCCTCCTGGGACGATCTGGACCGGCTCGGACAGCTGCTCGTGCTGGCGGTGGTGTCGATCGGGCTGGCGGTGGGCGGCGTGCTGCTGGCCGGTGGCCCGGCGGCGCTGTTCGTCCGCGACGACGGTGACCGCACGGTCGCGGCGCGTTTGGCGGCCGTGCTGTTCGTACTGACCGCCCTGTGCGTAGCCGCGCTGGTCGGCCTCGCCCTCGACGACGCCGGTGACGACACCACCTGGGTGTGGGCGATGCTCGCCGCACTGATCGTCGGCCTGGCGGGTTACGCGGCGCTGCCGTCGGTGGTGGGGCTGCTCGCCTGCGGGGTGTTCGCGGCGTCGGCGGTGGCCGGGGTGTGCGGCGAGTTCGTCGGCACCGACAGCGTGGGGACGGGGGTGGCGCTGGTGGCCCTGGGTGGAATCTGGTTCGCGGCCGGTCGATTCGGCGTCGCGGCCCCGAACTGGGTGGCCTATGTGATCGCCATCGCCACCGCGCTCATCGGCGCGCAGGTGGCGGGATTCGTCCACGAACGCTGGTCGTACCCGCTCGCCCTGTTGGTGGCCGTCGTCTGCTTCGGCGTCTACGCGACCGAGCGCACGCCCGTGCTGGTGGTCGGCGGTGTTCTCGCGGTCGCCGTCGGAACGACTCAGGCCGTATGGGATTGGACCGGGCAGGCGGCGGCGACCGCGGTCACCGTGCTGGTGCTCGGCGCACTGCTGCTCGGTGTGGGCGCGATGGCGTTGACGCGCAAGCGTTCCTGAGCTTCAGAGCACGTCGATGCGGTAGACGCGCTGGGCATTGGTGCGGAAGATCATGTCCAGTGCGGCGGCATCGGCCCCGTGCTCGGTGAGTGCGGTGGCGATGGCCTCGGCGGCATTGCCGATCGAGGTGATCGGTCTGTCCACCGGGAAGTTGGAACCCCACAGCAGCCGGTCCGCCCCGAAGACGTCCAGCGCGTGGTGCAGCATGGGGGACAGGCGCTCCTGGAGGACGGCCACCGGCGTCGACTCGCCCCGGGCGGGTACCGGATGCCCGAGGATGGGCATGCCCAGACCACTGATCTTGGCCACCACATTCGGATGGGTGGCCAGCGCCGCGAGATCGTCGCGCCAGCGCAGGAACAGCTCGCGACGGCGCCCGGGGTCCTTCCCGGTGTCGCGGCCCACCGGCCCGAAAATGCCCGCGGGCGTGCCCAGATGATTGAGCACGATGGTGGCGTCGGGATAGCGCCGGGCCAGCGCGGTGACCTCCGGCAGTTGCTGGGAGTAGACCCACGCCTCGAAGGAGAGCTTGCGTTCGGCCAGCACCGCGAAGCCGTCGAGGAAGGCGGCGCTGGTGAGCACGCCCGGCGGTTTGCGGTGCCCGCGGATGCCGCGGTCGGGATGGTGTTCGACGCGGGTGCGTATGCCCCGGAACAGCGGCGAGGCCGACTGGTGGGCGTCGAGCAGTTCGGCGAAGGTGGCCGCGGTGGGGTCGCCCCCGCCGACGATCGCGCCGAGCGCGGGGGTGTCGACGCCGAAGGGCAGGCTGGCCACCCAGCGGGTCTCGTCGGCCTGGGCCAGCCCACCCCTGCCGGACCATTCGGCCTCGACGTGGACGATCGCCTCGACGGGGACGTCCCCGGCGTCGTCGCGATAGTCGGCGGGAAGGTAGGGGTGGACGAACGGTTCGGGGTCGGCGACGAATTCCCGGTCGCGTCTGGGGGCCAGTCTGGCGGCTACGTCGATGGGAATCGGCAGGTAGCGAAAGAGTTTCGCCAATCCGCTGAACTCGCGCGGTGTGGTCAGCGGATCCCACTGGTGGATATGCGCATCGACGACAGTCATTCCAGTCAGGTCCATGACGTCCCTTCCGTACTGGTCGCTTCGATGCGGATTGTCCCATTTCCCAGACGGTCGGGCAGGCGAATCAGACGTTGCGGCGGTACTGGCCCCCCACGGTGAAGAAGGTGTCGGTGATCTGTTGCAGCGTGCACACCCGCGCGGCGTCCATCAATATCTCGAAGACATTGTCGTCACCGCGCGCCGCCGCCTCCAGTCGTGCCAGCGCGGCATGCGCCTCGTCGCGATGGCGCCGGGTGAATTCGCCGACCCGCCGCAGCTGCGACTGCTTCTCCTCCTCGGTGCCGCGCGCCAGTTCGAGCACCCGATGCTCGTCCGGCCGTGGATTGCGGAAGGTGTTGACGCCGATGATGGGCAGGCTGCCGTCGTGTTTGCGCCGCTCGTAGAGCATGGATTCGTCCTGGATGCGGCCGCGTTGGTAGCCGGTCTCCATCGCGCCCAGCACGCCGCCGCGCTCGCTGATCCGCTCGAACTCCAGCAGCACCGCCTCCTCCACGAGGTCGGTGAGCTCGTCGATGATGAAGCTGCCCTGGAGCGGGTTCTCGTTCATGGCGAGTCCCCATTCCCGGTTGATGATCAGCTGGATCGCCAGGGCGCGCCGCACCGACTCCTCGGTGGGGGTGGTGACGGCCTCGTCGTAGGCATTGGTGTGCAGGCTGTTGCAGTTGTCGTAGACGGCGATGAGCGCCTGCAGGGTGGTGCGAATGTCGTTGAAGCTCATCTCCTGTGCGTGCAGCGACCGCCCGGAGGTCTGGACGTGGTACTTGAGCTTCTGTGAGCGTTCGTTGGCCCCGTACCGGTCCCGCATGGCGATCGCCCAGATGCGCCGCGCCACCCGGCCGATCACCGAATACTCGGCGTCCATGCCATTGGAGAAGAAGAACGACAGATTCGGCGCGAAGTCGTCGATGTGCATACCGCGCGCCAAATACGCTTCCACGTAGGTGAACCCATTGGCGAGGGTGAACGCCAGCTGGCTGATCGGGTTCGCGCCCGCCTCGGCGATGTGATAGCCGGAGATGGAGACGGAGTAGAAGTTGCGAACCCCGTTGCGCACGAACCATTCCTGGATGTCCGCCATCATGCGCAGGCTGAATTCGGTGGAGAAGATGCAGGTGTTCTGGCCCTGATCCTCCTTGAGGATGTCGGCCTGCACGGTGCCGCGCACGGTGGCCAGCGTCTCGGCGCGCAACCGCGCCGCCTCGTCGGCGGTGGGCTCGCGGCCCTCGGCGGCCGAGAACTGCGCCAGCGCCTGGTCGATGGCGGTATTGAGGAAGTAGGCGAGGATGGTCGGCGCGGGACCGTTGATGGTCATGGAGACCGAGGTGGTCGGCGCGTCCAGGTCGAATCCGTCGTAGAGCGCCTTCATATCGTCCAGCGTCGCGATGGAGACGCCCGAGGTGCCGACCTTGCCGTACACGTCGGGCCGCTCGGCCGGATCGTGGCCGTACAGCGTCACCGAGTCGAAGGCCGTCGAAAGCCGTTTGGCCTCGGAATGTTCCGAGAGCACCTTGAATCGCCGATTGGTGCGGAAGGCGTCGCCCTCACCGGCGAACATGCGTGCCGGATCCTCCCCGTCCCGTTTGAACAGGAAGACGCCCGCGGTGAAGGGGAAGCGCCCCGGCACGTGCTCCGAACGCAGGAAACGCAGCAGCTCACCGTGATCGGTGTAGCGGGGCAGCGCCACCCGGGGAACCTTGTTGCCCGACAGTGTTTCCCGGGTGAGCACGGTCCGGATCTCCCGGTCGCGCACCCGGACGACCTGCTCGTCGCCCCGGTACGACTCGGCCACGGCGGGCCATTCGGCCAGCAGCGCGGCGTTCTCCGGCGTGAGGGTGGCGCGGGCCCGCTCCAGCAGCGCACCGACCGCCTCGGCCGCCCCGGGTGTCGCGTCGCTGGAACCCCCGGCTTCGGCCAGCTCCCCGAGCACCGATTCGAGCCGCTGCACCCGCCGCGCCGCATCGGCCTGGCGGACCGTCTCGGCGTGGTAGTTCCGGACGCTCTCGGCGATCTCCGCCAGATACCGCACCCGGGCGGGCGGAATGATCTGGGCGAAGCGGGTGGAGGCGCGAATGTCTACGCGGGGCAGCACTCCCGGCTCCAACGGCAGCCCCCGTTCGGCGAGCAGCCCGCTCAGATGCTGATAGAGCGCGGTGACCCCGTCATCGTTGAAAGTGGCCGCGCTGGTGCCGAATACCGGCATGTCCTCCGGTGCGGCGTGGAACTCCTCACGATTGCGCAGCAGCTGCCGCGAGACGTCGCGCAGCGCGTCGGCGGCCCCGCGGCGCTCGAACTTGTTGATGGCCACCACATCCGCGAAATCGAGCATGTCGATCTTCTCGAGTTGGGAGGCCGCGCCGAATTCCGGGGTCATCACATACAGCGATACGTCGACGTGCTCGGCGATCTCCGCGTCCCCCTGGCCGATACCCGGTGTCTCCAGCACGACCAGGTCGTAACCCGCTGCCTTGCAGGCGATGAGCATGTCGTCGACATTGGTGGGCAGTTCCCGTTCCCCGCGCGTGGCCAGCGACCGGAAGTAGACGTGGTCCGCGTCGAGTGAGTTCATCCGGATGCGGTCGCCGAGCAGCGCGCCGCCGCCGCGCCGCCGGGTCGGGTCCA
>NZ_BAGD01000038.1 GCF_000308635.1 Nocardia otitidiscaviarum NBRC 14405
ATGTGCCCGATCCGAGCGATGATCGGGGGCTGCGCGGCGATCCGATCGAGGCGTTCCCGGTTCCCGAACTCATCGCGCGCGCCGTGGAATTGCGGGACAGCATCGCCGATTCGCCCGCCTGGCAGAGCGGCTACCTGATGTCGCATCGTCTGCGGCTGGACCTGGACGCCGAGCTCGACGCGATCATCCAACACGCATTGCGGGTGGAGTGCGCGTCCAGGCCGCTCACCGACGTCGTCGGCGATTCCACGACCGCGACGACGGCGCGGCAGGCCACCGAGAACGCGCACGCGGCCCTGGCTCGGGTGTGGACCGGTCTGGTCGCTCGGGTGAGCGCATTGACCGCCTACCGCGCGCATCTGGCGGAACTCCAGGCCGAATTGACCAATGCCGAGATCGCCGAGCGCACGGTCGGGGTGGGCCTCGACATCACCGCGCTGATGGCGGTCGCGACCGACGCGGAGCTTGCGGCCGACCACATCGATGGTCTGCGGGTGGAGGTTCGGGCAACGGCGCTGGCCATCAACGAGATCGTCGAGACACTGAACGGCGACCTGAACACGCTGGCCGCGCTCTCGGCGCCGCGTGCCTGAACCGATGAACCGAGGACGAACAGGCGAACAGCTGGATTGGAGCACAAACAATGACGGTTCTGGCGTTGGAGATCGGCCCGACCCGGTTCGCGGCCGGTCGGGTGGCACCGGACGGGAAGGTGCAGGATGTCCGGGCGATCCCGGTGACCTCGCGCGCGCCCTGGAACAGCTGCCGCGACCTGCTGGTCGAGGTGGCCGCCGGCGGTGATGTCACCAGTCTGGGCATCGGCACCACCGGGCCGATCGATATGGCCGCCGGGGTGGCGGCCCCGCCCGATATCGCGGAATGGCAGGTCGGCTTCGGCCTGGTCGAGGCCGCGCGTAAGCAATTCCCATCGGCCACCGTGGGAATGGCGCTCGACGGGGTGTGCGCCGCGCTGGCCGAACAGCGCCACGGCCTGCTGCGCGGTGTTCCGGACGCACTGGTCGTGTCGGTGTCCTCTCGGATCAGCGGCGGCATCGTTGTCGGTGGTTTCGTGGCGGTGGGACGTACCGGAAACGCGGGCAATATTGGTCATATGGTGATGTCCGGCTACGACGATCTCTGCGACTGTGGCGCCCGGGGATGTGTGCAGGCCATCGCCAGCACGTCCGCGGCCGTGCGCTGGGCCGAGAAGCGCGGCTGGCAGGGGGACGGTTTCGCGGCGCTCATCGCCGCGGCCGGCGCGGGTGACGCCACTGCCGGTGCGGCGGTAGAGCGCATGGGAACCGTTCTGGGACAGGCGCTGTCGTCGGTGGCGGCACTGTTCGACGTCGACCGCGTGGTGGTCGGCGGCGAGGCCGCGACGGCAGGTCCCGCGCTCTGGAAGTCACTGGGTGCGGCGGTAGGCGCGCATGCGCGGATCGGATTCCTGTCCGGCCTGCGGGTGATGCCCTCACAGTTGGGCGATACGGCGGTGCTGACCGGTGCCGGATTGCTCGCACTACCGCCGGATGGACAGTAGCGGCAGCGCAGCGGCGCCTGTTGTGAGCCAGCACAGCTGCCGCGGTCTGCGGGGACGGCAGCCGTGCTGGCGAGGCCGGTGATGATGAGGGGAACCACCGCCCGATGTCCATCTTAACCACATATGGTGGTTCAATCAATAACGTGCACTCAAACAGTGGCAAGAAAATCACCGACGCGACCGGCGCCGGTCCTGGAACCACCGCGGAGACATCGACCGAGTCGTCACGGGTCTGGTCCCGCAACGAGTGGGATCCGTTGGAGGAGATCATCGTCGGGGCCGCCGTCGGTACCGTCTTCCCCGTGGAGGCGCGGCGAATGGTCGAGGCCACCATGCCGCGCCGGTACTGGCAGCTGTTCGAGACGGTCCGTCCGTTCCCCGCCCGGATCATCGCCGCGGCGCAGGCCGAGCTGGACAATCTCGACCGGGTACTGACCGACGCCGGTGTCGTCGTCCAGCGCCCCACCTGGGTCGATCCGGCGAGCCTGGACGGCTACACCTCGGCACTGCCCCGTGACTCGCTCCTCGTCGTCGGCTCGACCGTCATCGAAGCGCCGATCGCCTGGCGGTCTCGGCGCGGTGAGGTACTGGCGTATCGCCCTCTCCTGCAGCACTATCACGAGTCGGGCGCGCGGTGGGTGTCGGCGCCGCGGGTGCTCGACCACGACCGCCTCCTCGACGGTGCGCCCGACGCCCGGTGGGCGATCAACGAAACCCAGCCCGCCTTCGCCGCCACGGACTTCCTGCGCTTCGGCCGCGATATCGTCGCGCAGCGCAGCCACGTCACCAACCGGGCCGGTATCGACTGGCTGCGCAGGCACCTCGGCGACACCTACCGAATCCATGTGCTCGACAGCGACGATCCGCACACCATGCGGTTGGACCGCACGATCATGCCGTTGCGTCCCGGAACGCTGCTGTTCGATCCCGATCGGGTCGACGCGGACAGTCTGCGGCGCTGCATGTTCGCCGAATGGGATCTCGTTCCGGCACCGCGCCCGGCGCCTCGGGAGCGGCCGCCGCTGTACCTGGCCGACGCGGGGGCGCGCATGAACGTCCTGGTGATCGACCGGGAACGGGTGGTGGTGGAGGCGCAGGACGACCAGATCGCCGACCTGCTGGCCGGCCTGGGCTTCGACCCGATCCGCTGCCCGTTCCGCAATGTGCAGAGCATCGGCGGCTCATTCCATCGCGCCACCACGGACATTCGGCGCCGCGGCGTCCCGGACTCCCCTCCGAGCTGACTTCCGATCGGGTTCCCGGCGCTGGGAATCCGGGAGAATTCCACTGTGCCGAGCGGGAATCGAGTCCGCGCCGGGTTCGAGGAAGGCATGTTCGAGGAAGGACGGACACGACGTTGCGCAGCCGCGGGAATCACGAATCGCGAGCGACAACGCTGGGTTGGTCGCCACCGGCTCACCTCCGCCGCCTGGTGATGGCATTCGTCTCCGCAGCGGTGTGTGGCACGGCGGGCACCCTGCTTCCCGCGTCGACCGCGCATGCCACCGATCCGGCGGTCGTGGTGCACCCCGGGCTGGCGATTCGGACCATGACCGAGGAGGAAGGCAAGGTCGTCGGCTTCCAATGCACTGTCGGGTTGACCGGATTCGTCGGAAAGGCGCGCTACGCCGTCACGGCCGGGCACTGTCGGCGACCGGGGGTCGTCACCGATGCCGAGGGCAATCCGATCGGCTGGTACGAGTCGTATCAACCCGATCGCGGACTCACCCTCGGGTTCGGGCTGATTCGCCTGTACGACGGTGTCGGTGTGTCCGCATCCATGGGCGCCTTCGGTCTCAGCTCCATCGACATGGACCCGCGCCGCGGCCAGCAGGTCTGCAAGATCGGCGCCACCACCGGCTGGAACTGCGGCACCATCACCAAGGTCGAGGACGGCGTCATCTACACCACCCGGGACCTCTGGTTCGAACACGGCGACTCGGGCGGTGTCGTATACCGCCAAACCTCCGACGGCCACGCGGCTTTCGTCGGCATCGCGATGGCATACGTCAACGACCGCGACCGCGAGGCGATAGTCGAACCGGCCAGCTGGCTCTTCGACCAGATCCAGCGCTACGGCCCGACCGCGAACGAGCCGTTCAAGTGGTATCGGGTGCACTGAGAACTTCCCAGCTCCGGGGATGCATGAGACTGGAACGGTCGGAGGAGTCGGGCCGGATGGTGGCACCGACTGTGCCGATGAGTCGATCGAGGAGCTGAGCATGCTGATGATCGTGCGCGCGCCGGCCACGGGCTCGTCCGGATCCGAGAGTCGGGTGCCGACATGGTGGTGAACGGCCAGGACGGGGTGGCGCACTATCGAGACTGGACCGTCGAGCTGCCGCATCCGCGCGGTGGGTCCGCGGGGCTCGATTCGGTGATCGACGCCGCTGAGCGGGCCATCCAGCTCTCGGTGGACCTGTTCGGGTCCGGGGCGGGGGCGCAGGCGCCGGATCTGGTGGAGAAGTTGGCGGAGCGGGGACTGGTCGACGATTCCGGGAACCAGTCGGTCATGGCGGACGATTATGCGGCGAACCAAGACGAGATCGACGCGATCGCGGCCGAACTGCACCGGCAGAACAGGGAAGTGGACACGTCCGCCTACGCGACCTCCACCAAGACCAGTTCGGCGATGTCCGATATCGATCACGAGGTGGACGGACTGAAGTCGACCCTCGCCGCCGAAGGACCCGCCCCGGGCGAGGAGCGTCTGTCGGTGGCGGCCGAGGCTCGGCTCCTGAGCGCCATTCTGCGGACCGTCGACGCCGTCTCCGACATCATCGAGTCGGCGTCCGACGGAGTCGCGGAAGAGGCGGAGCGAATCACCTATTCGTCGCCGACCTACGGGGCGCCGACACCACCGATGATGATGAATACCGGCGGCTACGGCGGCTATGCTCCCGCCGGAAATGATTCCGGCGGTGGGGGATTCATGCAGACGGTGAGCGCCGAGGCGATTCCCGAAGGGCAGCGCGCCCGGGTGGACGAGATGTATCAGCGGCTGCTCGACAACGGCTTCACACCGGCGCAGGCGGCGGGCATCCTGGGTAATCTCCAGGCGGAGTCGGGCTTTCGCACCGATGCCTGGAACGCGGGTGAGGCATCCCTGGGCTTGGCGCAGTGGCGAGGCGACCGGCTGGAGGGTCTCGAGCGATTCGCGGCCGCGCGCGGCGGTTCGGTCACCGATTGGCGTATCCAGATCGATTACATCTCGCATGAGCTCCAGAACAAGGAATCGGCTGCCTACGCGCATCTTCGGAATGCGCGGACACCCGGTGAGGCTGCCGCGGTATTCGACCAGTACTACGAGCGCAGCGACGGTTCGGCGCGTGCGAAGCGCATCGCCAACGCGAACAGCATCGCGGGTGCCATGACGACCAGCGTCTCGGTCTGATCCACTGTCGCCGTGTAATCCGGTTCGGTGTCACAGTATTCGGTGACGCCGACCCTGCCGCACCTGGTTCGCGGCTCGGGCCGGCGTCAGCGATTCAATGCTTGTCGTGTTCCAATGAGCCTTGGTAGGAAGGGATTTGGCCTTCCAAACGCTCATGCAGCGATCGAGCGACCAGTTCCGCGGTGGCCGCGATCGCCAGTTGCCGGGCGTGCTCCACGGCCTGCTCCTGTCCTTCCCCGTCGGCGTCGACGGATGCCGTCCGGTGTTCGGCGAGTCGGCGGACGATCTCGGCCTGCCGGGCGGCGACCCGGCTGCAATCGGCATGCAGGCGGATGAGCGGCCGGAATATCTCGTCGGCGGGAAGTCCGGCGTCGATCAGCCCGGCTGCCAGGGCGTGCAGTTTGGGGTGGGTGGCCTGTAGCGCGCTGACATCCGGTCCGGTCTCGCCGGTCGTGCGCAGCTGTTGCAGCGTTGTCGCCAATCGGCTGTCGTCGTCGGTGGATCGGCGGTATGCGGTGCCGCCCGCGAGGGCATTGCTCCGTACCTGGAGGACCTCATCGAGTCCTTCGCCGCGATCCCAGGCGTCGAGGAGCTCTTTGATGCCGGTCAGTTTCATTCCCTTGCGCAGCAGCTGGCCGATGGTCTGCAGCCGGACCAGATGCTCCGGTCGGTAGTAGCCGATCCGGCCGCGGACCTGCGGGGCCGGTAGCAGACCGCGCTCATGGTAGACGCGCACGCTGCGCACGGTGGTGTGGGCAGCGCGGGCCAGTGCATCGATGGTGAATTCGGACTCCGTCGTCATAAGACAAGGAAACCACATTGGATAGAGGTACACTAGCCAATGTGCCGTCAAATGGCGGGACGCTAAGGGTTGCTCGGCAGCTCGGCGTTGGGCTACTGTTCACGAACAGCTCATCCGCAGCTGGTTTCCGGGGACTGTTGAGCAGCCCTGATGGAGGACTTGCGCTTACTCGCGCGCTACGGGGCAGGCATCGCCCGATGCTCCCCGGCGTACCCGGAGACTTGCCATGACTGTTACGCAGAACCGTTCACTGGACCGAGATACCCACGCGGAGAACAAATCGATACCGCGTCCACCGTGCGCTCAGCATCCCGACGGCTGGGACCTGGACACCGGTACGCCGGACGCCTGGCGCCAAGCCGTAGCGGCCTGCCACGCGTGCCCGCTGTTCGTCCAGTGTCAGCGGATGGCGACCGCCCTGGTCGAAGCCGGCGAAGGGCCACGGGCCATGATCTGGGCGGGAGTCGGCTACGACAACTCCGGAAAGGTCATCCCGAATCTGGATCGGCACCGCATCGCGCCGGTCGATCGCCAACGTCCCACCAGAATCGTTCGTACGCAGACGGTGTGCAAGAAGGGTTCCGGCGAACCGCTGACCACGGCACGGACCGTGTCGAGGACGCCCCGGGGCGGAATTCAGCGGCAGATCGTGCTCGGCCGCAGCGTGATTCGCTGTTCGGACGGCGAATAGCCGACTTCCGATACCACCACAGCCGCCGGTGCCGTGTCCGAACACGGCACCGGCGGCCGCGGTCAGGTCCGACGCTCGAATTCGGCCGGCCCGCTGGCCATACTCCTGATCTGTCGAGCCGCCACCGAGAGGGTCGCGAGATCGTGGCCGGGTCCGGTGTGGATCTCGTCCAACATGGCCCGCGCCCGGGCGATCCTGGAGCGGTGCGTCGATTCCCAGTGGGCGATCTTCTCCGCCGCGGACTCGTCCGGTCCGGTGAGGTCGAGGACCGTGATGGTCAGCGAACGCAGGGCCGCGTAGATGTCGTCGGAAACGGCCAGCCGGGCCAGCGAGGACCAGCGGCCGGCTCGTTCCAGACGACGCACCTCGTTGAGGAGCTGTTCGATCTTCAGATGATCGTCGAGCACGTAATGGATTTCGGCCACCTCGGAGCGGTCCCGGTGGGTGATCTCCGCGATATCGATGACGTCCAGCAGCGGGAACAGATAGATCAGCCGGCCCACCTCGTCGGCCAACTCCGCGGGCGCCCCCAGGTCGATGGCCGTTCGGGCGCGTGAGGTGAGGTCGGCACGGTGGTCGGCGCCGAGCCGCCCGGGCACCGTGGCGGCGAGCGCGCGGACCCCCGGCGCGTACCGGTCGATCTCCGCGGTGATGTCGAGCGGCTGCGGCCGATTGCCGAGCAGCCACCGGGAGGCGCGGTCCAGCGTCCGTTTGGTCTCCATCTCCAGCGCGTCCCGGGCCGCCGTCGGCATCTCGGTGGAACGAATGCGATCCCACAGCTCGTGCAGATCGAAGATCCGCGCCGCGACCCCGAAGGCCCGCACCGCGTCGGCGGTGTCGGCGCCCGCCTCCTCGGATTGCCGGAACGGGTAGGTGATTCCGCCGAAGTCGACGACCTCGTTGGCCAGCACGGTGGCCACGATCTGCCGGCGCAGCGGATGCGCGTCGATGGCTCGGCCGAAGCGTTGGCGTAGCGGTGCCGGGAAGTAGGTGTGCAGCCGATCCGCGAACATCGCGTCGTCCGGCAGCGACCCGGCCAGCAGATCGGCCTTCACGGCGAGTTTCACCTGGGCCATCAGGGTCGCGAGTTCGGGCGAGGTCAGGCCGCGCCCTTCGGCGCCGCGGCGGGCCAGTTCGGCATCCGAGGGCAGGGCTTCGAGTTCGCGGTCCAGGCCGTGGCCGGACTCCAGCGCCTGGATCGTGCGGCGGTGCAGGTCCAGCGTTTCCGCCGCGTCCGCGCGGGAGAGGCCCATCAGGAAGTTCTGCGCGATATTGTCGCCCAGGACGAGATCGGACACCTCCTCGGTCATGGAGGCGAGCAGCCGATCACGGTCACCGGCGTCGAGTTCGCCGGCGGCGACCACGCGATCCAGCAGAATCTTGATGTTGACCTCATGGTCGGAGCAGTCCACACCCGCGGAGTTGTCGAGGGCGTCGGTGTTCATCCGGCCGCCCGATCGGCAGAACTCGATCCGGCCCCGTGCGGTGGCGCCCAGGTTGCCGCCCTCGCCGATCACCTTCGCCCGCAACTCGTTTCCGTTCACCCGCACGGCGTCGTTGGATTTGTCGCCGACATCGGCGTCGGTCTCGTCGGCGGCCTTGATGTAGGTGCCGATACCGCCGTTCCACAGCAGATCGACCGGTGCCAGCAGGATCGCGCGCACCACCTCCGGCGGTGACAGCTCGGTGACGCTGTCGTCCAATCCGAGGGCGGTACGCGCCTGCGGACTGATCGGGATGCTCTTGGCGGTGCGGTCCCACACTCCGCCGCCCGCGCTGATCAGCTCGGCGTCGTAGTCGGCCCAGGACGAGCGGGGCAGGGCGAACATCCGCTTGCGCTCGGCGAACGAGCGGGCGGCATCGGGGTTCGGGTCGAGGAAGATGTGCCGGTGGTCGAAGGCCGCGACGAGCCGGATGTGTTCGGAGAGCAGCATTCCGTTGCCGAAGACGTCGCCGCTCATGTCGCCGATGCCGGCTACGGTGAACGGCTCGGTCTGGACGTCGATGTCGAGCTCGCGGAAGTGCCGCTTCACGCTCTCCCAGGCGCCTTTGGCGGTGATGCCCATGGCCTTGTGGTCGTAGCCGACCGAGCCGCCGGAGGCGAAGGCGTCGCCGAGCCAGAAGCCGTATCGGTGTGCGACCTCGTTGGCGACGTCGGAGAAGGTCGCCGTCCCCTTGTCGGCGGCCACCACGAGATAGGTGTCGTCGCCGTCGCGGCGCACCACCCGGTCGGGCGCCAGGACCGCGCCGGTGCGATTGTCGATATTGTCGGTGAGGTCGAGCAGGCCGGAGATGAAGGTGCGGTAGCAGGCCACGCCCTCCTCGCGCTGAGCCTGCCGATCCGCGGCCGGGTCACCGGTCGCGGCGGGCGGATTCTTCACCACGAAGCCACCTTTCGCTCCGACCGGAACGATGACCGCGTTCTTGACCGCCTGCGCCTTGGCGAGGCCGAGGATCTCGGTGCGGAAGTCCTCCCGCCGATCCGACCAGCGCAGGCCGCCGCGGGCGACCGCGCCGAAGCGCAGATGCACCCCCTCCACGCGGGGCGAGTAGACGTAGATCTCGTACTGCGGCTTCGGTTTCGGCAGTTCGTCGATGCGTCGCGGGGTGAACTTGAAGGCCAGATAGTCGCGCGAGACCGCCGCCTGCGACCGCACCGTGGCCGGTGACCCGCTCATGTAGTAGTTGGTCCGCAGCGTCGCACCGATCAATCCGAGGAAGGCGCGCAGGATCCGGTCGGCGTCCAGGCTGGTGACGGCGTCGATGCGGGCTCGCAACTCGGATTCGATCCGCTGCGCCCGGGCGGGGTCGCTGCGATCGGGGTCGAAGTGCGCGCCGAAGAGTTCGACGAAGGCCCGCGCCGCGCCGGGCTGCCGCAGCAGCACCCGCGTGATGTTGCTCTGGCTGTAGGCGAATCCCGCTTGCCGCAGGTATCGCGCATAGGCGCGCAGGACGGCCACCTCATGCCAGTGCAGTCCGGCACGCAGGACCAGTTCGTTCAGCCCGTCGGTGTCGGCGCGGCCGTACCACATGGCCGCGAATGCCTCGGGGAAGCGTCGCTGGGCATCGGTGACCGCCGCGGACAGGGCGTCGGTGGCGGTGAGTGCGGCGTCGATGGCGCCGTCCAGGGCGGTGTCCAGCAGTTCTCGCGGTGCGTGCAGGTTGAACCGGTAGATCCAGCGCGGCTGGGAGTCCGGCAGTTCGATCGGATAGGGCCGCTCGTCGTGCACGTCGACGCCGAGGCTGTGCAGGATCGGCAGCACTCGGCTCAGCGATACGCCCGCGCCGCTGACGTAGAGCGCGAACTGCCAGTCGTCGACCGCGGCGTCGGCCGCCCGGGACAGGTGCATATCGATCGCGTTGTCGCCGAGCTCCTCGAGCCGCTGGATATCGGCCAGCGCATGACTCGGGGTGAAGCTCTCCTTGTAGCCGTCGGGGAAGCTGTCGGCGTACCGCTTGGCGGTTCTGGAGTCCACGGCGGCCGTGGCCGCCGCCTCGGCAACCAGCCGATCGGCCCAGGTGTGGGTGGTGGCGAAGAGCAGATCCTGGAGGTGCTGCCGTCGCGCCTCGGAGAGGTCCGCGGGTGCCGCGTACTTGCCGCGGTGCACCGTGAAATAGATGTTGACGAGCTCGGATTCGGTGGCTCGCGCGGAGTACGCGATATGGTCGCCGCCGAATTCGGACAGCAGAATCTGCTGCATCCGCTGGCGCACGGCCGTGTTGTATCGGTCCATCGGCAGATAGACCAGGCACGACACCGTCCTACCGCGCGGATCGGGCCGCAGAAACAGCCGTACCTGTCGTCGCTGGCCGAGGGTGAGCACCGCGGACGTGGTGTCGAACAGTCGCCGGGTGTCCGAGGAGAACAGTTCCACGCGTGGGAAGGACTGCATCACCTCCAGCATCGATCGGCCGGAGAACGAATTGAGTTCGAACCCGGCCCATTCGACGACCTGGCGCACCCGGTGTTCGATCACCGGAATGTCGAGTATGTTCTCGTGCAGCGCGGAAATGGTGAAGGTCCCGACGAACAGCTGCTCGCCCACCACCCGGCCGTCGGTGTCGTATTCGGCGATGCCGATGAGATAGGGATTGATCCAGCCCGGCGCCGCTGATTCGATCGCCCCCGGAGCCAGCCGCAGCAGGCCACGATCCGGTCCGGGGGTGGGGACATCGATTTTGGTCGCCGATCCGGCGCCGAGTATGCCGAGCCCGGTGCCCGAGACCGGTCGCATGGTGGCGGGAGCTTCGGGGCCCGCACTCTCGGGGACGGCGTATCGGGCGTAGCCGAGCAGTACGAAGCGGTCGTCGGCGAGCCAGCGCAACAGCCGCGCGCACTCGCGGGCCTCCACGGGGTCGGCCCCGCTGTACGGGGGAGCATCCGAGTGCAGTTGATCGGCGAGGAAGGACTGCCTGCGCTGCATGGCGACGGTGCTGTCCGCGATCTGGCGCAGGTCGGCGAGCAGGGGCGGCAGGACGGCCGCGATCGTCGCCAGTACGCCGTTGTCGGTCGCGGCGCTCAGCTGGATGTGTATCCAGGACTCTCGGGTCGTCCCACCGACGGGCTGCGTCGCCGTGCTGTCGCCCTCGTATGGTGCCAGCGAGAGCAGCCGGCCGCTCGGATCGCGAACCACCTCGAAGATCGGATGGATGACATCGGTGACGGTGGCGCCGAGCCGCCGCAGCGTCGAGACCAGCGACTCGACCAGCAGGGGCATATCGGAATTGACCACCTGCACGGCAGGTCCGATGCCGTTCGCCTCGTCCGGGTGATACACGCGGGTGGTCGCGGTTCCGGTGGTCCGGGTGGCGGCGAGGGCCAGGTGCCGACGGAAGATGCGTTCGGATTCACCGGGACCGGATAGTGCGGCACCGGAACGCACTTGACGGAAGTACGCCATCTGCAGCGACGTCGGATCACCACCGGGGGAATCGGGAAGTGCGGTGCGCGTGGGCAGTTCGGGTTCGGAGTTCGTAGTAGTTGCTGATCGGCGTTGCGTGGGCCGCATGGTCAACGCACGCCTTCCCGATGGCTCGACACGGTGTGAGCTCCTGACTTGTGTGGATCGCGTGAGATTACCTAGATGATGTACCGCTAAACAGCGGTACAATAAGGTACGCTACACCTGCGTGTCAGCCGGTGGCAAGGAGCTGCGAACCCCTGGTGCCGGACGTCACGTGACCCGGATCGGTGTGCGGGAGGGTTGCGCTGTGTGATGTTCGGACTTGAAAGCTTCGGTTCCGCTGATCGCGATCGGACACGTGTTCTAGGTTCAACCCATGACGTCTAGACGGCATCGGCGGCCGCTGAAAACGAGTGGATTCGGGAACATTCCGGCTCGGTGGGCTGTTGCCCCGGAGACTATGGGCTCGACAATCGTTGTTTCACTGCGGCGGGCGACCATGGCGGCGCGCGACCGTGGCGGCAATGCATGTTTCAGCCTGGCATATTTCAGCTTGGTAACTGTCTCTTTTCCACGCGCCGCTGGCTATCGGGCCATCAGGTAGGTTCACACAGTGCGGTACCGGTGTCAGGCGACCAGACAGCAATAGAGCGAGCAATAAGGCAACTGAGGAACCGATGACGGAATCAGGTCGGGCGATACCGTGGGTGACGGTGGAGACATTGACTCCCGACACCATGTCGGTCGCGACCGTGGGCGGCGAGCAGCGGGCTTTCGCGAGCGTGCGCCGCGTGCTCCAGCGAGTGCTCACCAGAACGCCTGCCGTGTACGACAGCATCACCACTCGCGGAATCATCGACGTCGTCCAGGCCGCCCGGCGGCAGGCGGAGCAGGCGGATCTGGAGGTGCCGACGGCCGCCGGACAGCACCTGGTTCGGGCCCGGCCGGTGCTCGGACCCACCGGCGGAGTGCATGCGGTGCAGTTGTGGATCGGTCCCGCCGCCGCGGTCACCCCGCCGCCCCCGGCGGTGGGCGCGGTCTGGGACCTCGACAGCCAGACGGTCCACCAGCCCCCTGCGATGACCGCCCTGCGTGGTGTGTCGGCCGACGAACATGTGCCCACGATGTCCGTCGCGGAGCTGTTCCATCGGGCCGCCGCGTTCGATCGCCACGGTGAGGTGCTCGATCTTCTGTACGACCCGGGTCCCGAGGACAAACTGCAATTCGACGTGGACATCGGCCCCCTGGCCGGCCGGTCCGCCGGCCCGCTGGGGCGTTGGCGCGTCGCGGCTCGCCCCCGGGATCGGGGCGCGTGGCTGCTCATCGAGGACATCAGGGAGCAGTCGACGCAGCCGGCCTGGCCGACGTTGGAACAGGTCGGCCTACGGGAAGCGCACCGGCGGGCCGGAACTCACCTCGCCGTCGTACAGCTCGAGCACACCTCGATCTCGCACTGGTTGACGGATCCGGCGCCCTGGGTGCGGTGGGAGTATCTGTATCGCCCCGTGGATGTGTTCCATCCCGACGACCGCGATCGACTGGCCGCCGTACGGGACAACATCCTAGCCGGGGAAAGCGCGGAGGTGATCGTTTGCACGCTCGGCTACTCCGGTAACTACCTTCCGACGCGGTTGCGGCTCTATCCGTATCCCGGCTACTCCCGCAGCCAGCTTGTGATCGGTGAGCTACGTCTGGCCGATGACCACTGTGAGAGTCCGTCGAGCCGAGCCGGGCCGTGCCGAATACCCGAGCCGCTCGGATACGACGAACAGTTGCGCCGGCACCTCTCCAGGCGGGACCGGTTCGACCGGGCGTCGTAAACGGCTCCCCAGCGGTGGGAACAACGCCGCGGCTCGGACTTCGGTGCCTCATTACGCTCTGACAGGTGAGGAAAGTAGCGGACGCGCGGGTGGATTCGGGGGATGCGTTGCTACGCCGCATGATCGCCCGACGCCGTCGCGACAACGTGATCTTCACCGTGCTGGCCGGGCTCGCGATACTCGGCGGCGGGCACGCGATCCTGAGTCTGTTCTCCGAAGCGCCGCCCGGCCCGTCGGACGATACGACGGTGTCGATCGTGGGCAATGCCCAACTGGCCGGATCCTTCGCACAGGAATTCGTGGTCGCCTATCTGGGCGCGACGGCCGGGGACCAGGACCGGATCGCCCATTTCATCGGGGGCGGCGATTCGATCGCGCTGCCCGCTACCGCTCGTCAGGTCTCCGATCCCGCCGTGGTGTCCGTGCGGCGGACCAGAGCTTCGACGCCGATCGAGATCTGGTCGGTGACGGTATCGGTCCGTCCCGAGACCGCGACGAGGACCACGGGCGGGAAACAGACCTCCGCCGCTCCGATGCCGCAGTACTACCGCGTGGGAGTCGCGGTGAATCACGGCCGGCTGCGCGCCCTTTCGCGGCCGTGGCTGGTCGCGCCACCCGCCGAAGGGCAGGATCTGCTCACGGTGTACTCCTCGCCCTGCGGTGAGGAGTCCCCGCTCGCCCACGTCGCGACCGGCTTCCTCGACGTCTTCCTCACCGGGTCCGGCGACGTGACCCGATACACCAGCCACGACTCCGATATCACCGCGCTGCGACCCGCGCCGTTCTCCGAACTCGAGTCGGTCTCGGTGTCCGCACAGGACTCCGGTTGCGGCACAACAGGATCGAGCGCGCGCGTGCTGGCGACGGTGACCCCGGCGGTCGGTGGCGACACCCTGGCGCCGCTGGACTATCCGCTGACGATGGTGCGCGTCGAGGAGCAGTGGCAGGTGCAGACCATCGATTCCATTCCGGCACTGCCGGATCCGATCACCGTCGTAGCCGGCGGCGTGGCCCCGAACACGCCGCGGAGTTCGGCGTCGACCACCGCGCCGTCGCCGTCGGTCACCGTACCGCCGGCGACGCAGAACTGACGGGAGCGACCATGGGTAGCAGTCTCACCAATATGCTGTACGGCATATTGCTGTTCGTTCGCTGGGCCGGCCTCATCCTGATCGCGATCGTAGGTATCGGTGTGCTGATCAGCGAAGCCGTCAAGGAGCGCCTCTCGCCGGGGAAGGTCCTGGCCGTCGCCGGCTCGGCGATCCTGGCCGGAGTCCTGATCTGGGTACTGCCCACGCTCATCAACTATTCGCGTGCCGAGGTCGGTACCGTCATTCCCGATCGGCCCGTCGGAGGATACTGATGGCCGATGTCATCCGCGTCTTCACGCCGATCAAGCGCGTGCCCACCGTGATCGGCAAGGCACAGAACGGGCAGAAGATCCCCTTCGGGCCGTATACGCTGCCGCAGGTCGCCGCGGGCGTCGCGCTCATGCTCGTCACCTCGATCGCCGCCATGTCGATTCCGGGCAATCCCGCGGTGGTCTTCATCCTCGGCCTGGTACTCACCGTGATCGTGGTGTTCGCACTCGGTCTGGTGCCGGACACCGGGGTGCGGCTGACCTCCCGGGTGCTGTGGTTCGGTCGGCTGATCCTGATCCGGAAACCGGTGTCCGCCTCCGGAATGCCGGTCAGTCCGGACTCGGCCCGCTACTCCGTGTACATCGAGGACTCCGTCGTCGTCATCCTGCCCGACCTCGACGGGGTACCGCGACCGGAGCCGCCGGCCCGCGCGCTGGCGAGCGGAATACTCGAACTGGCCGCCGGGCGGACCGCCGATCCGACCCGGGATGAACCTCGGAACGAACAATGATGGCGTCCGGGCGCGATATCCAGCCGACCGCGGCGATCCGCGGGAACCTGCAGTTCACTCACGCCGGCCTGGTCACGGCGACCTACTTCATCGAGCCGCTCGGATACGGCCTGCGCTCGCCGCGCGACAAATACGACGTGAAGCTGGCGCACCACGCCCTGATCACGAATGTGCCCAATGGGTCGCTGCTGCTCGGCATCCAGGCCCGGCTCGAGACCCTCGATGTGCTGCGGAAGATGGTCGAGGGCGTCGACCTCGACGAGTGCGAGGACTACGCCGCGGAGGTCGTCGCCTCCTACGAGCGCATCCAGGCGATCGTGCCGCAGACCCGGATCTATCTGCTGTCCATCCCGGTGGGCTCCACGTCGACCGGGATATCGTCGCTGGCCGGATTGTGGCGTGGCAACAGCTCCGTCGATGTCGCCGCCGTCTCGCGGACCGACCTGGCCACCTACGACGAGGAGGCGAGCAAGATCCTGTCCCGGATCGGCAGCGACTTCCGGCCGACCCCGGTCCCGGCCGCACTGTTCCAGTGGCTGTGGGAGCACTACCTGTCCCGCGGCGCGGTCGGGGATCCGGCCGCGCCCACCCGGGTCGGGGTGCTCGAGGACGCCACCGCGGCGGTATTCCGTTCTGCCGCACTGGACGAGGGGGCGCAGGCCGACAACACCCGCCGGTTCCGGCCGTCGTTCACCCCGGTGATCAAGGTGGTGCAGCCGGACAGCGCCGACCGCCCGTCCTATCAGTCGGTGCTGACACCGCGCTCTTTTCCCTACGGCGGCATGACCTTTCCGGGCGGCAGCGAATTCCTCGCCATGCTCGACGGCCTCGGTGACGTGACCGTCGACTGGGGCATGCGGGTGTCCACCAGATCCGCCGACGAGGTATTGCAGAGCAACGAGCTCGGCCTCCGACGGCTCGGCGAACAGATGGAACAGCGCGACACCGAGGTCTCCTTCGCCCAGAACACCCTGATGTCGAAGGCACAGCTGCTCAACGAGTACAACCAACACTTCGAGGTGAACGGCGGCGAGTCGGAGGTGTCGTTCACGACCGTCATCGCGGTCGGCGGTCCCTCGCGGGAGGCGACACTCGATGCGGTCAACGCACTCAAGCGCCGCTACAAGCGGTTTCAGGTCGAACTGACGGCGCCGGTGGGCGCGCAGGTGGATCTGTGGTCGATGCTGATTCCCGGCAGTCCCGTGCGCCGGGCCTACGAGGATTTCGCCCACATCGTCCCCTCCGACATGTGGGCGGGTTTCGTCCCGTTCACCTCCAGCGACATCGGTGACGACAGCGGCCCGGTGATCGGGATCAACCTGCTGTCCGGGCAATACGAGCCCATCCACTTCGGCATCATGGAGGCGGCGCTGCACGACCTGTCCGCGTCGTTCGCGGTGACCGGGGAACTCGGTTCGGGCAAGTCGTTCTTCCTCAAGCTGATGGCGGTGCTCGTTCACGACATGGGTGGCCAGTTCCTGGCCATCGACCGCAGTCAGGTCGGGGAGTGGGCGCATTTCGCCGCCGCCATCGACGACGCGGTGGTGATCGACCTGACCAACCCGACGGTGTCGCTGGATCCGTTGCGGCTCTTCGACGCCCGGGTAGCGGGTGAGCGAGCGCTCGACTCACTGCTGCCGATGCTCGACCTGTCGCCGACGGCGAGCGCCGGTGCGGTCGTCAGCAATATGCTCACCGAGAAGGGGCGCGCCGAGCACGGCATCCACTCCATGCTGGATCTGGTGCGGGCGGCGCACCGGCTGCGGGACGAGCCGGGTTCGGGTCCGGAGTACGCGGATCTGGCGGCCCGCCTCGGCGCCGTCGCCGATCGGGTTCCGGTGCTGTTCGATCCGACGCTGAAACCGCTGCGGCTGACCGCGGCGGCGACGGTCGTACGAAGTCACGGCCTGGCCCTGCCCACCGCCGAGGAACTCACCACACCGCATCTGTATCACCGGCTGCCGCTGACCAAGCGGCTCGGTACCGCGCTCTACGAGCTCGTCGGGGTCGCCGCGCGGGAGGCGTTCCTGACCGACAACGGCAGATTCGGCCTCCTGGTCGGGGACGAGGCCCACCACTTCACCCAGACGCAGGTGGGCGCCGCGGTCACCTCGGACTTCAGCCGCGACGGACGTAAGCATCTGGCCGCCATCGGATTGGCCTCGCACGACCCGGCCACCGACTTCCAGGGCGCGGCGCACAATCTGATCCCGAACCGCTTCGTCTTCCGGCAACGGGACGAGACCCTCGCTCGCAACAGCCTGGAATGGCTCGGTGTCGACCTCGACGAGGCGCCGTTCCTGCTGCAGATCCTGCGGGAGGAGACGTCTCCGCCGGTCGGCCAGGGTCGGCAGGTTCCCCCGGAACGGCGCGGTGAGATGTTCATGCGCGACGCGCTGAGCCGGATCGGCCGGGGCAAGATACTCGGGCCCGCCCGCGGCGACCGGGCCGAGGCCATCACCAGCACACCGACGGCGTCCGGCCAGTCCGCGTCGCTGGAGCGCCGGGACGCGCGATGAGTACCCGCCGGCGTCGGGATATGGCCTGGGAGTTGACCTTCTGGGATAGCGAGCGCTGGCGACCCCGCGCGGTCGCCCGGCGGTTCCGCGGTTGGCTGGCCGGTTCGCCGTGGCGTCGCCGGACAGCGTGGGCGCTGTTCGTGGCCTTCGTGACGCTCGTGCTGCCCGCCATACTCGGCGCGGTGGCCGTCGCCCAATCGGACACCCTGGCCCAGGGAACCGCCAACAGCGGTCTGAGCTGGATGGATGTGCGCGACTCGGATGGTGTGCTGCTCTCGGACTACCGTTTCGTCACCGACCACGGCAGCGTGCTCGAACCGGGCAAGACCGCGCTGGCGCTGGTCCTGGAACTCGAGTTCGCGGGCTACATGGTGCTGGTGACCACCGCCATCTGGCTGATCGGCTACGCGCTGGGCTTCGGCTGGCTCGATATGTTCGCCCAGGCCCTGACCGGGGTGGCCGACGCCCTGACCGGCCAGATCGCCACCCCCATCCTGCTGGTCACCGCGGCGACCATCGGTGCGTTCTTCGTCGGCTATTTCATCGTCCGCGGCTACCACGCCAAGGCGACGATGCAGGTGGTGACGATGCTGGCGGTCGGCGTGTTCGGGCCGCTGTTCCTCGCGGAGCCGCTTGCGGATGTGCTGGCGTCGGACGGCTTGCTCGCCAAAGGCCGCGACATCGGCATCTCGGTGGCGGCGGGACTGAACGGCCACCTCAACCCGAATCCGGGCGTGCTGGTGCAGACGATGCAGGGTGATCTCGCCGACAGCTTCGCCCGGAAGCCGCTCCAGGTGTGGAACTTCGGGCATGTGATCGACGATCGGATGTCCTGTCGCGCGCAATGGACCTCGGGGATGCGGGCCGGGGACTCGGGGCAGGTGAAGGAGGGGCTGGAGGCGTGCAACGACACCTACGCCCGTGCGGCGGCGGACAATCCGAGCGCCGGGCAGATCGGCACCGGGCTGCTGCTGCTGATCTGCGGGACTGTCCTGCTGCTGTTCGCCGTGTACCTGGGCCTCAAGGTGATCAAGTCGGCGCTCGACACCATCTATCACGGATTCATGGCCATTTTCGGGTTCGCCGCGGGCGGATTCGTGTACGGCCCGACACAGACCTTCCTGATCCGGAATCTCGTCCACTCCGTGATGGCGGCGGCGCAGATGGCCGTGTTCACCATCTTTCTCGGTGTCTATGTGCTGTTCCTGGCCAATGTGTTCGATCAAGCCAGGGGACAGGTGATGGCGGTGTTCGTGATCGGGGCCATCGTCGAACTCGTGGCCTTCAGTCAGCTGCGCCGGTTGAGCAAGAATCTGCGCAAGGGCAACGACTGGGTGGCGAACCGCTTCGCGCTCGCGACCCAGGGCCAGGGCTCCGGAGGAGGGGGCGGCGGCGGTGGCGGTGGCGGAGGCCGGGCACTGGGAATGGGTGAGGCTGTCGCAGCGGGTGCGGCGGGCGGTGGCCTGGGTGCCTTGGCCGGTTTCGCGGCGCTGTCGACGATCAGCGGCTCGCCGGCGACCGAGTGGCTGTTCGGTCGCACCCTGAATCCGCTGGCGCCGTACGCCCGCCAGCGCCAGCGCGCCGAGCTCGCCCGGATGGAATACACGCCATGGCTGCTGCACCGGCAGAAGTGGTTGCTGCACAACCGGGAATCGTGGCTGCGGGCGGCGGAGCGACGCGCGCAGAAGGCGGGCGGCGTGGACGATCCGTTGAAGGTGGCCAATATCATCGACGGCCTGTACGACTCCGGCATTCCCAAGGCGGAGCTCAACGGCGCGCTGGCCGAGCTCCGGTACAACGGCAAGGCCGTGGATCCGATGGACGCCCTGCACGTCGACCGCGCCGTCGCGGTCATGAACGCGTCGAAGTCGCAGAACCCGTACGGATTCGCACCGCTGCAGAAGGCATTGGCGGCATGGGAGTCGGTGAACAACCACCCGATCGAACCGGGGCGCAGCCTGCGCGAACACCGGGCGTTCGTGGCGCAGGCGCATGTCGCCGCGACCAACTTCGCCAGGCATTCGCGGGTACCGCATTTCATCGGCGGCCAATCCGATATCGACTGGGCTTTCGTGAACGACGTACGGGCGAACTGGGATTCGGCGGCGGCCCTGCAGGCGGCCATCTCGCCGGCGCGATGGAACCAGGTCGGCGCGAACACCCGCCATCACATCGGGTCCGAGCTGGCGAACCAGCACCGGGACGCCGTCCTGCGTTATTACAACAACCCCGTCGAGGAGAATCGGGTGGCGGTCGACCAGATCGCCCGGCGCATCTCCAATCTGGATCACTTGGATCCGGATGCCGGTCTCGATCCGTGGGATTCGTGACATGGCATCGACCGATCGGCGTCGACTCATGTTCCTCGTCGCCATGGTTCCTTTTCCGATCCTGGTGATGATCCTGTTCGGGCTGATGATCGCCGGGGTCCTGATCCTGCTGAGTCTCGTGATCGGAACGGCTGGCCAATCGGCCTCGGCGGACCTGCACTATCAGTGCGATACCGCGCTGGGGCCGGACCCCTCGCTCACCGAGACGCCGGTGACCTCCACCGCGCCCCCGACCAGCGCGGCGGCCCTCACCGCACGGCCCTCGACGAATCCGTACGCCGCCATCACCGTGGACCCCGACGACACCGAAGTCTCCCAGTGGCAACGGGACTGCGTCGAGGCCATGCGCTCGGCCCCCTACCAGCTCCCCGCCTTGCGGACACCCAATACCGGCCCCGCCGGGGCATGCGCCGGGCAGCTCGCGATGACGCAGGAGGGAAGGCGGTGGACGGAAGGGGACGACGGCGCGTCCGGGCCAGCGGATCTGTCCCGGTCCGTCGTCTACTCGGCCGCGTTGGCCGCCACCACCACCGGTACGTGTGTATTGGTGGCAGCGCCCACCCCGAACGCCGACCGGCCCGGCTGCGCACCGGTGCTGCCGACCACGATCGCCGGACAGGGGGTATGCGGGCAGCGCGTCGATCCGTCCGCGGCCTCGGCGGGCGATCTGGTGTTCTGGGAGTACCGGGACAACGCGCCGACTCGGGTCGGCGTCGTCGTGGGCGACGGTCAGATCGTCACCGGCGATCCGTCGGCCGGTGGCTTCGTGCGGCAGGGGCTCCCGCGCGCCGGCGACGTTCGGGTCAAGCGGGTACTCGATATGGGAAGCGGTTCCTGACGGGGTGAACGCGACAAACATACGATCCGTGAATAACGGTTGAATTCCTCGCTTCGAATTCACTGATTGTTCGCCTGATCGACAAAAGGGCGATCCTGTAATCGATCGCTGTCCGTCGGTACGTTATCCACGTGTACATTGCGCCGGATATTCGGCGATGGATTCGCGAAAAGCCATCGCGGCGTCGCGCGGCCTGGATAACGTCCTGCTTCGTCCTGTTGGTGCTGGTCCCGGGCGCTTTGGGAACCGTCGCGACCGCACAACCGGGCACTGCGACGCCCAGCGCCGTGGTGAACGGCGGACTCGGCTGGATGGATATCCGGGACACTTCCGGAGTGCCGCTGTCGGAGTACCATTTCGCCACCGATCACGGCTCCTTGCTCAATCCCGGCGGCGGGATGTGGGCACTGCTGATCACCCTGGAATTCGCCGGATACATGGTGATCGTCACCACGGCGATCTGGCTTATCGGATATGTCCTCAGTTTTCGGTGGCTCGATCTCTTCGCCGACGCACTGATCGGTGTCGCGGATGGTGTTGCCGCACAGCTGGCGACTCCGATCGTGCTGCTCACCGCCGCCACGATCGGGGCGGTGGTGGCGGCCTGGCAGCTCGTGCGCGGGTATCGGGCCAGGGCCACCGCGCAGACGGTCGCCATGCTCGCCGTCGCTGTGCTCGGCCCGCTCTTCCTCGCCGAACCGCTCGCGGCGGTGCTGTCCTCCGACGGACTGCTGGTACACGGGCGCGATATCGGGTTGTCGGTCGCGGCGGGGCTCAACGGCGACGGCAACCCGCAGCCGAGTGGGCTGGTAGCGGCGGTGCAGGGCGACCTGGCGGACAACTTCGCGCGGCGGCCGGTGCAGGTGTGGAACTTCGGGCACGTCGTGGACGGACGCCACAGCTGCCGGGCGGCCTGGTCCGCCGGAATCCGGTCCGGTGAGGTGTCCGACGTCGCCGACGGGCTCCGGGACTGCGGGGATACCACCGCGCACGCGGCCATCGAGAATCCCGGAGCGGCCCAGCTGGGTACCGGGTTGTCGCTGCTCGTCTTCGGCACGTCGCTGCTGGCGTTCGCGGCCTATCTGGGCTTGCAGATCATCCGGTCCGCGCTGGACGCGGTGTATCAGGGGTTCATGGCGATCTTCGGCTTCGCGGCCGGAGGATTCGTCTACGGGCCGACGCAGACCTTCCTGGTTCGCAATATCGTCGATATCGGAGTGGCCGCCGCGCGCATGGTCGTCTACACCGTTTTCCTCGGTGTCTATGTGCTGTTTCTCGGGAATCTGTTCCGACTGGCCGGGGACCAGGTGCTCGCCGTCCTCACCATCGGTGGGGTCGTCGAGATCGTGGCGATCTGGCAGCTACGGAGATTGAAGCGGGGCCTGGATCGCGGCGCCGCATGGATAGCGAATCGGGTCGCGCTGACAGCGCAGGGTGGCGCCCCGGCCGGTGCCGGTTCGTCCGACCCGGCGGCTCTCGGCATGGGCGCCGTGCGCGCGGCGAATTCGCTGTCATCGGGGGCGGGTCTGCTCGTCGGCCTGGCCGCCGTATCCACGGTCAACAAGTCGCCGGCCACCGCGTGGCTGTTGGGCAAGACGCGGAATCCGTTGTCGCCCTATGCGCGCCGACGTCGGAGCGCGGTACTCGACTTCGCGGAATACAGCTCGCTGTCGTTGCACCGGCAGCGATGGGCGAAGGCGAACCGCGACTCCTGGGAGCGCGCGGCGCGCTATCGCGCCGAGAAGCACGGCGGTGTGGACACGCCGCTGGCCGTCGCCGAGGTCATCGACTCGCTCATGGATTCCGGAATCCCCAAGGCGGAACTCAACGGCGCGCTCGCCACCATCGGAGTGCGTCCGGACGACGCGTTGCACGCCGACCGTGCCATCGCCGTGCAGAACGCGTCGATGTCGCAGAACACCTATGTGCCGAACCGGGTGCGACAGGCCCTGGCCGCCTGGGAATCGGTGCACAACCATCCGGTCGGACCGGAGCGGGACCTGCGTGAGCATCTGGCCTTCGCCGCGCGGGCCCAGGTCGCGGCGCGCAAGCTCGCCCGGGATGCGCCGGGGCCGCGAGTCGACGCGGAGGTCGACTCGGCATTCGTCGATCTCGTACGCCGCCACTGGGACACCCCGGGGGCGCTGCGCTCCGTCATCCCGGCGGACCGGTGGCGGTCGGTCGGCGCCGCGACCCGGCACGTCATCGGTACCGAGGCGGCCGAGGCGCACAGCGCGGCGGTCGCACGGTACTACGGGGCGCCCACCGAGCGGAATCGCGCATTGGCCGACCATACGGCACACCGGATTTCGGTCCTCGGCCACGGACACCCCGATGAGGGACCGGGTCCGTGGGACTACTGAGGGCGGCCGCAGGCCGCGACCGCGCCGTGCCGCGACGGCTGTCGGGATTCCCCCGTATCCCTCGGTTCGGATTCACGGGTAGCGAAAAGACCTCCGCGCGAACGGGATTCGACCGTGCTCTCGGTCGGTAGCGTAGCGGCTCGGAGCTGTCACCCGGACCCGCTCCGGCCCGGTCGCCCGGGTGTTCCCAGCGGTGGTGGTTCGTGTGGCGGCGCGGGTGGTCAGGATGGTTGTCGGACGGTTCCCCGAGCGGGTCGAGGAGGCATCGGATGGCCATGTGGGCGGTGGCTTCGGACGGGGCGGGGGAGTGATGACCGTGAGTACCGAACCGGGGGCCGGTGCCGAGCTCGTCGACGAGACCGCGGATGTGCCGGACTCTTCGCTGTCGGTGGGCTTCGATGAGGACGACGGTGCGGGACAGGTAACGGCGACGCCGTGGACGCCCAGGCGAAATCACCCCGGAGGAACCACCGCGCCCACCTCGGCACCCACCGCGCCCGCGTCGACGTCCGGGCCGAACCCGGGCACTTCGGCCGCAACACCGTCGGCGGTGACGCCGGTGGCTGGTCCGGCGTCGCTCCCGAACGCGGTTGTGGCGCAGCCCGGTGCGATCGTCCCCGTGGCCGCGGTGACCGGACCGGATACCTCGGTGTCGGTAGCCGGGACGCCGCTCCCCGAGGGGCTCGGCATGCCCCGCGAGCGGTCGAGCCCGGGGCTCGACCGAGACAGCGAGGCCGATAGCGACGCCGACAGCGATGCGGCCGATGCCGATCGGTCCGGTATCGAGGACGCGTTGGCGCAGCTGCTACCCGCCCTGTCGCAGGCCCTGTCCACGCCGCAAACCCCCACCGCGAGCGCGACCAGCCCGCACACGACCGACTCCGGCACCGGTAGCGGTAGCGGGATATCCGACACCACGGTCACCGGCCCCGACGATGAACCCGTCACCGTCGGATTGTCTCCGCAGGCCGAGCGAGCCCTGCGAATCCTGAAGGTGCTGGCCGCCCTCTACGGCGCGCGCGAAGCCGCCGCCGCACCCACCACCGGCCTCGACGCGGCCACCGGCAAGACCGGTGGCACCGGCGCGACCGCCGCCGGCCACACCGCCGCCTCCCTGTTCCAACGGCACGCCGCCACCGCGTTCACCAATCTCGACAACCGGCTCGCCAACTACATCACCAACCTCGCCGGGGCCAATACCGTCGACCGCGCCCAGCTCCGGCATCTCATCCGCGAGACGAATGTCGCGCTGGCCACCCTGGGCCCGGACACCTACACCCCGGCGGGACAGCGTAAAGCCCACCAGATCCTCACTCGCGCGCTTCAGTACGCCCATCAGATCGTCGGCACCGGTCAGGGCAACTCCGCACAGACCGCCGCCCACATCAACCAACTCACCAACCAGTACCTCTACAACCTCGCCGGACAGAATCCGTCCAGCCATACCGGTGTCGGTGGCAGCGCGGGCAGCGGCCGTTTCGCGCTGCCCGCCCGAGGTACCTTCACCTCCGGATACGGTCCTCGATGGGGCAAGCACCACAACGGTGTCGATATCGCCAACGCGATCGGCACCCCGATCCTCGCCGCTGCCGACGGAGTGGTGGTGGCCGCCGGACCGGCGAGCGGGTTCGGCCAATGGGTGAAGATCCGGCACTCGGACGGTACCGAGACGATCTACGGCCATGTCGACAGCTACTCCGTCCAGCCCGGGCAGCAGGTCAGCGCCGGACAGCAGATCGCCCGGATGGGTAATGAGGGCCGGTCCACCGGTCCGCACCTGCACTTCGAGGTACGGCAGAACGGTTCGGCCGTGGATCCGCAACGGTGGCTCGCTCAGCGTGGAATTCAGGTGACGTGATCCGGATCCGCCCGCGCCGAACGCCCGCGGCGAGCACCGGGCATACGACGAGGGCGCCGAGCGGGTAGTCCCGGCTCAGCGCCCTGTCCGTACCGAATCAGCCGGTCGTGACCTGATCCGTGGCCACCGTCGGCGCGGGCGTTCGCTGTCGCCCGAAGTACAGCATGCCGATCGACAGCGATGCCACGAGCAGCACCAGCATCGGGCCGAGTACCCAACCCACACCGAAGTTGGCGATGATCGGAATGACGCCGGCCGTGACCAGTCCGCCGCCGAAGAACGGTTCCAGCAGGAGTTGCTTGTAACCGAAGGCGGAGTAGGCGGGTGTCTCCAGGTTGGGGTCGACCACGCGGAGCAGGATGAGTCCGGTGGAGGTGACACCCAGGGCCTGGCCGGTGTCGGCGATGCCGCGCTCGAACCAGAAGTTCGGCAGCATCCGCGGTGCCAGGAAGATGAAGGCGCCCACCGTCCAGGCCAGGCCCGCGCCGGCCAGTAGCAGGAACGGTCCGATATTCGACGCGATGGCCGACAGTGACAGGGTGCCGAGCGCCGCGATCACCAGGACGTCGAGCGAGAAGCCCTGCAGCCGTTCGATCAGCTGCTGATCGACGATCTCGTCGCGATCGAAGGCCTGGATGGCCAGCTGGACGATGATGCCGCCGACCATGGCGATCGGGAACAGCGGGACATAGGAGAACAGCTCGAAACTGTCGGCCCACAGCTTCGATTCCACCCACTGGATGCCGGTGAGCAACAGCCAGCCGATCAACACACCCATGGCCAGCAGACCGAAGTGCAGGGTGAGCGTTTCGATGGACGACGGCTGCACGGTCAGCGTGCCCGCGGCGCGGCGGCGCTCCTTCTCCACGATCCCGGCCTGTTCGGCCACCGAGGGCGAGGCATCGCTGTGCAGGATCTGCGTCTTGTTGCGGCGCACACCCCAGTTGATCAGGGCGATACCAACGATGATCCCGGAGAGGATGCCGATGGTGGCCATGCCGAGGGCGAGGTCCTGTGCCTCCGCGAAGCCGAATTCGGCGAAGGTGTCGGCCATCCCGGCGGCGGTGCCGTGCCCGCCTTCGAAGCCGATCTCGATCAGCGTGCCCGTCCAGACGGGCACATCGAACAGCGGGACCAGCACCAGTATCGCCAGCAGCAGGCCGACGACGTACTGGCCGCTGGCGATGGTCATACCGAAAGAGATCTGCGGCCCGGCGATGTTCAGGGCCTCCTTCGGCGACGGCAGGCGGTGCCCCATGAACAGACCGGCGAATACCAGTGAGATGAGCAACCCCGGCAGACTGCTCCATACGTCGAGGATCTCCGTGGTGAACAGGCCGGCATCGGCCATCCCGTCGAAACCCACCGCCGAAGCGATCCGACCGAGCACATCGGGGCCGATCAGCAGCGCGAGCACACCGCCGATGATCGAACTCGGAATGAACAGCTTCTGCGCCAATCGCCATTTCACGCGGATGATCTTGGAAACCAACATCATCACTCCGATGAGGAGTAACGCGAAACCTATTGTGTTCGCAGACATCAAGACCCTTTCAGCGCGACTCCGGGCACCCGAGGCAGATACCCGACAGCGCGTATTCGTCACGGCGGTGGCACGACGTGTGTAACGGGTCGCCGTCGTCGGCGGCGACAACCCGAGATAACTTCCCTCTAAACACCGTGCCGCTATGCAGCGGTACGTTATTGAGTGTGTCACAGGAGTTGGACGTGCCTTCCCATTCGAGGGAAGCCGAGTGGGCGCGTCTCGGGCCGTTGGTCGGCGGCTGTCGCCCTCAGGCGGGAGTGTCGGTACTCGGGCCGTCGCCGAGGTGTAGCGAGACCGCGGGGGCGATGCGGGTGACGAGGCCCTCGCGCGGTTCGGAGGCCACCGGTTCCACCCGCAGGATGTAGCGGAGGTAGGCGACGCCTACGAGGTGCGCCATGGCCAGGTCGATGCGCAGTTCCGCGTCGGGAAACGGTAGGGCGGAGGCGATTTCGGAGTAGACGCGGCCCTGGATGAACTGGCGGACGAGTGTCGCGGACTCGTCGTGGGTGGCGGCTCCGCGCAGGATCGCGAGCAGTGGGGCCCGGGTGTCGGGGTTGTCCCAGATCTCGAAGAAGACGCGGGTCAGGCGTTCTCCGAGCTGTTCCGGGTCGCCGTCGACGATGCGCGCCGCGATATCGGCGGGTTGGAACGGCCACCCCATGGTGGCGCGGAAGAGTTCGGCCTTGCTGCCGAAGTAATGGCGGATCAGGCCCGGGTCGACGCCCGCCTCGGCCGCGATCTCGCGAACGCTGGTCCGCTCGTAGCCGGTGGCGGCGAAGCGGCGGCGGGCCGTGGCCAGCAGCACCTCGCGGGTATCGGTTTTTCCTGGTCTGCGTCCGATCGGGGGCATGGTGTCAGGAATTCTACAAGCGTTGACTTCTGGCGTGTGGCGGCGGTAGTCTGGGGCCAGATAATTCCACAAGTGAGGAGTTTCCGAGATGCCTGCTCCACGCTGGGTCGCTCGCGTCAACAAGGCCGGGCTCAATCGCGTCACCAAGTTCATCGCGCCGTGGGCGCCCGGATGGGCGGTGGTGGTGCATCGCGGACGCAAATCCGGCAAGGTCTTCCGCACTCCGCTGTGGGCGTTCCGCCGCGACGGTGGCTTCGTGATCGCGCTGACCTACGGTCCCGAATCCGATTGGGTGCGAAATGTGATCGCGGCCGGACACTTCCAGCTCGAGACGCGGCGGCGCACCTACGAGGTCGACAATCCGCACGTCTACCGCGATCCCACGGCCGCCGACATGCCCGCCTTCATTCGCTTCATGCTCCGGTACGTGATCAAGGCGCCGGACTTCCTGAGCGTGAACGTGGTCCGCGAACTCACGCCCACCGCCCGCTGACCCACCGCCCAGCCGCGCACTGCCCGGCGCGCCGCGACGACCGGTGATACCTTCCGTTATCCACGTGGCGGCCAACTGTTTGGAGAGTGATGCTGTACGGGCGGCAGGTGGAGTTGTCGGTGCTGTCGGAAACTCTGCACGGTGAGGGCGGTGCACTGATCGTGCGCGGCGAGGCGGGTATCGGGAAGTCGGCACTGCTGGAGACCGCCGCCGCGCGAGTGCGGGCGCGGGTGCTGCGGGTGGCCGGAGCCGAGTCGGAGGCCGATCTGCCCTTCTCCGCGCTGCATCTGCTGCTCCGTCCTATCCTCGATCGGGTCGACGCATTGCCGCGGCAGCAGGCGCACGCGCTGCGCGCCGCGTTCGGCCTGGAGGACGCCGTCTCGGGCGATCGCTTCCTGGTTGGTCTCGCGACGCTCGAACTGCTGGTGGAACTGTCGGCGTCCAGTCCGGTGGTGTGCCTGATCGACGATGCCCAATGGCTGGACGGTGAGTCGGCGGACGCGCTGCTGTTCGCCGCGCGCCGCCTGCACGCCGAACCCGTCACGATGCTGTTCGCCGCCCGTGCCGACGGTTTTCCCGCGAGCGGGCTGCCGGAGCTGCGGGTGGGCAGGTTGGACGAGGAGGCGGCGCGGGCGCTGCTCGCCGAGCGGGCGGCCGACCTGCCGCCGGCGGTCCGGGCCCAGGTCCTGGCCGAGACCGAGGGAAACCCGCTGGCGCTCATCGAGATTCCACGCATGCTGACGCCCGCGCAGCGCCGGGGCGCGTCGGTTCCGATGTCGTTCTCGCTCGGCACGGCGACCGCGGTGACCGATCGGGTGCTGCTCGGTTTCCGCGACCGGATCGCGCGGCTGCCCCCGGCCACCCGCTGCTGCCTGCTGGTCGCGACCCTGGGCAACCACGACGAACTCCGACTGCTCGAGCGCGCCGTCGGTCTGCTCGGCGCCACCCTGGCCGACTTCGCCGCCGCGGAGCACGCGGGACTGGTGCGGGTGGGTCCGGACGGCGTCGCGTTCCATCACCCACTGGTGCGCACCGCGGTGCTGCTGGCTTGCGATGTCGCCGCCGGAATGGCCGCACACCGGGCGCTGGCCGAGGCATCCGACGACGACCGGCGCGCCTGGCACCTGGCCGCCGTCACGCTGCAACCCGACGAGGACGTGGCCGAACGACTGGAGGGTCTCGCGCTGCGGGCTCGGCGGCGCGGTGGGCAGGCGGCGGTGTCGGCGGCCTACGCACGCGCCGCCGAACTGTCCGCCGACGTCGGCCACGCGGTGCGCCGCGGCACCGCCGCGGCCGCCGCCGCGATCGAAGCGGGCATGTGGCAACGGGCGGCCGAACTCGTGGAGAAGGCGCGGCAGCGAGCCGACGCCATCCCGCCGCAGGGTGCGGTCCGGGCCGAACTCGCCTACGTACAAGCGAAATTGGAGGTCGAGGCGGGCCGTCCGCTGCACGCCGTGCGGCTGCTCCACCAGGCCGTTGCGGCCGCCGACGACCTCACCACCAGACTGTCGCTGCTCAGCATGGCCGGCTACTACACCTGGGCCAGCGCCGCCCACCCGGACCAGCTCACCCTGGCCCGCCGCACCGAGGAACTGTGCCCGGACGGCGACGGCCTGTCGGCGGTGGTGCGAACCATCAACCTCGCCTTCCGCCTCATTCTGGAGGGCGACGACGTGACCACGCTGACCTATCCCGTAGCCGGCCTGGACGAGACCGTGCCGAACGAGCTGCGCTTCCTCATCACCTTCCAGAGTCTCGCCCGCGCCGATTTCGGCGCCATGCTCGAGGGTGCGACCGAGCTCGTCGAGGAGTGCCGGGCGGAGGGCCGGCTGGGGCGAATGCCGCAGGCCATGCTGCTCCTCACACTGGCGCAGCTGCTCGACGGCCGCCACCGGTCCGCGCGGGCCACCGCGGCCGCGGGGCTGGCCCTGGCCGCCGACGTCGGTCAGCCCATGTGGCGTGGCTATCTGGCGGGTGCGCACGCCTGGCTGTCCGCGGTGGCGGGCGACGAGGCGGAGTGCGAGGCGCTGGCGGAGCAGGCGATCCGAGACGCCGACCCGACGCAGTGGATGCCCGCCGCCTGCTGGGTCGAATCCGCGCGGGGCATGCTGGATCTGGGGTCGGGTCGTTTCGAATCCATGCTCGACCGAGTGGACCGGGCGATGTCGGGCCCCACCCGCCATGCGTTCCTGTGGCGGTACTCCTGGCCGGATTACGTCGAGGCCGCGGTCCGGGTGGGTGATCCGGCGCGCTCCCACGATCGGCTCGCCCGCTACGCGGAGTGGGTGCGGTCCGCCGGGCGGGTCGGCCCGCTCGCGGTGCTGCACCGGGTTCGCGCGCTGCTGGCCCCCGACGACGCCGCGGGCGCGCTGTACGAGCGGGCGCTGGTGCTGCACGCCCGGGAGCGGCAGCCCTTCGACGAGGCGCGTACCCGCCTGGTCTACGGGGAGTGGCTGCGCCGCGATCGCCGCCGCGCCGAGGCGCGCACTCATCTTCGGATCGCCCTGGAAACATTCGACCGGCTCGGCGCCGCACCCTGGTCCGCCCGGGCGTCCGCCGAACTGCGCGCCACCGGCGTCACCGTCCCCGGGACCGGTATCGGCGACCCGCTGGGCGCGCTCACCCCGCAGGAACAGCAGGTGGTGCGGTTGGCCGTCACCGGGGCGTCGAATCGCGAGATCGGCGCTCAACTGTTCCTGAGTCCCCGCACCGTCGCCTCCCACCTGTACAAGGCGTTTCCCAAGTTGGGGGTCTCCTCGCGCGCCGAGCTGAGCAGGTTCCCGGAGCTGAGCTGAGGACGTCACACCTTGCGGTAGATGATCGGTTGCGCGGCAATGCCATTGGCTTTGATCGCCGGTCGCCGACCTCTCCCGCGAGCACCGGAAATTTGTCGTCGGTCCTCGGCAGCGCCCGAGCTTTCAGCGCCATGTGATCGTTGACCAGCTCCATGGTCGCGGACGGTACTCCGTACGTACCGGTGCTCGCTTCCGTCGGTCGACTGATACTCCGTAGCGCCGGACAAGCATGCCGCCCGTCGTGACTTCCCCTGTTGTCGAGGGAATTCCGGGCGCACCGGGATTTCGATGCCGCCGGTCTCCCAGGAGGCGTCAGCGGGCGGCCGCTGCTACCGGTGGGGGACGAACCCGTACCCGCAGGCCGCGGGCATCTGGTCCGCCCATGGTTCGTCGGGGCGGGCGCCGACGACCGATGCGCGCCGGATGCGGATCGGTCATTCGACGGACGCGGCCGCCCCGGCACTCGTCCTACGGTTCCGCCATGACCAGACCACCCGAGCCCCCGACACCATCGAAAACCGTGCTGGTGACCGGCGCTTCGACCGGAATCGGCCGCACCACCGCGCTGCTGTTGGCCCGCGAGGGCTGCACCGTCTACGCCGGTGTGCGCAAGGAGGCCGACGGCGAAGCACTCGGTCCCACCGTCACCCCGCTGCTGCTGGATGTCACCGATGCCGGGCAGATCGCCGACGCCGCCGAACGCATCGGCCGGCTGGACGCCCTGGTCAACAATGCGGGCATCGGTGTCACCGGGCCGCTGGAGTTCGTATCCCTCGACGCGTTGCGACTTCAGTACGAGGTGAATGTGTTCGGTCAGGTGGCGGTCACCCAGGCCATGCTGCCCAAGCTGCGGGCTACGCGCGGTCGAGTGGTCACGGTGGGCTCGGTGGGCAGCTGGATCACGCTGCCCTTCGGCGGGCCGCTGTGCTCGTCCAAGCACGCCATCCGTTCGCTCAATGACGCCCTGCGGATGGAGGTCGCGCCGTACGGCGTGACCGCGGTCCTGATCGAACCCGGCTCCATCCACACCGCCGCCGTGGACAAGTTGGAGGACGAGGTCGACCCGCGGCTGGCCGCGATCGGCGAGGAGGGGCGGCGACTCTACGGCGCGGCGTACCGATCCATGACCGCCGCCTCGCTGCGTGAGGAGCGGGCCGGTTCCAGCCCGGACGTGGTCGCCCAGGCCATCCTGCACGCGGTGACCGCCCGCAGGCCCCGCGTCCGGTATCCGGTCGGCAAGAAGTCCCGCCTGATGGGCACCCTCGGCCGGGTGCTGCCCCAACGCACCCTCGATGCCCTGCGCCTGCGCGCGCTCGGCCTGTCCTGAACGGAGTTCCCGCCATGACCCAGCTCGCCGGAGCCGACGCTCTGACCGACCTCGATCCCGTCTTCGCCCAACTCGCCGTCGGCGCGGGCCACAGCCTGTGGGGCCTGCCGAATCTGACCGTGCGCGAGAAGGCGTTCATCTGCCTGACCGCCGACCTGTGTCACCCGCATCTGGATCAGCCGCTGGCCATGCACATCGGTATGGCCCTGACCAATGAGGTCGACCCGGAAGCCGTCCGGGAACTCTTCCGCCATCTGGCCCCCTACGTGGGCTACCCCATCGTGGTCTCGGCCTTCCAGCGCCTGACCGACCTGGGCCTGCCCGCGGCGAAGGACACCGACCCGGTCGCCCCGACACCGCCGTCCGACGCACTGGCCCGCACGGTCCGCGACCTCGAACGCCTGGACCCCGGCCTGGCCGCCTTCACCGAGGACCAGTTCGCCCAACGCTGGGCCCGCCCCCACCTCAGCATCCGCGAGCGCGCCCTCACCTGCCTGGTCGTGGACATCTTCTACCAAACCCTGGACGAATCCCTACGCCTGCACGCGGAACTGGCCCGAACCGACGGCGCCACCGACGCGACCTTCCGCGACCTGATCCGCGGCGTCGCCGAATTCGGCCTGGCCCGCGCCTGGCGCGCCGCCCCGGCCCTCCTGGGCGACAGCCGCTGACTCCACCTTCACCACCGCAAAACCCGCTCCCGCCAGCGGATTAGGTACTACCCCCGAGTACTGGGTAGCGTAGTACCCACCGACGCGGGGTGGAGCAGCTCGGTAGCTCGCTGGGCTCATAACCCAGAGGTCGCAGGTTCAAATCCTGTCCCCGCTACTAACGAAGCGGCCCGGAACTTTCAGGTTCCGGGCCGTTTTCGTATGTGCCGGACGCGTCCTCGTCCGTTGCTCAGGCCGGGGACGGTTCCCCGGCGGCCAGCCGGGCGGCGTCGGCGAGCTTCCGCAACGCGGACATGCGACAGTCCGGGCCGAGACGTGGGGTGGGCATTGCTGTTTCTCCTTGGTAGCCGGGTGGATTAGGGGCGGAAGGTCAGTCCTCGACCCAATCGAAGGTCTTGGTGACGGCTTTCTTCCAGTTGCGGTACTCGGCTTCCCGGCGGGTCTCGTCCAGGGCGGGCTGCCAGCGCTTGTCCTCGGCCCAGTTCGTCCGGATGGCGTCCTCGCTCTCCCAGAATCCGACGGCGAGACCGGCGGCGTAGGCCGCGCCGAGCGCGGTGGTCTCCGCGACGACCGGGCGAATGACCTCGACTCCCAGGATGTCGGCCTGGAACTGCATGAGCAGTTCGTTGACGACCATGCCGCCGTCCACCTTGAGCGAGGTGAGCGCGACACCGGAGTCGGCGTTCATGGCGTCGATGACCTCGCGGGTCTGGAAGGCGGTGGCCTCCAGGACGGCCCGCGCGAGATGACCCTTGCTGACGAAGCGCGTCAGCCCGACGATCGCGCCGCGGGCATCGGAGCGCCAGTAGGGCGCGAACAGCCCGGAGAAAGCGGGCACGAAGTACGCGCCGCCATTGTCCTCGACGGTCCGCGCGTGCTCCTCGATCTCGGCCGCCGAACCGATCATGCCGAGGTTGTCGCGCAGCCACTGCACCAGCGAACCGGTCACCGCGATGGCCCCCTCCAGCGCGTACACCGGTTTGGCGTCGCCGAGCTGGTAGCAGACCGTGGTCAGCAGGCCATTGTTGGAGAGCACCTTGTCGTTTCCGGTATTGAGCAGCACGAAATTACCGGTGCCGTAGGTGTTCTTGGCTTCGCCGGGCGTCAGGCAGGCCTGGCCGAAGGTGGCGGCCTGCTGGTCGCCGAGAATGCCGGCGATGGGCACGCCGGCCAGCGCGCCGCGGGCGCGCACCGTGCCGTACACCTCCGAGGACGAACGGATTTCGGGGAGCAGTGACAGCGGCACGCCCATCTCCGCCGCGATCTCCGAATCCCATTGCAGCGTCTCCAGATCCATCAGCAGCGTGCGCGAGGCATTGGTCGGATCGGTGGCGTGCACGCCACCGTCCGTACCGCCGGTCATATTCCACAGGATCCAGGTGTCCATATTGCCGAAGGCCAGTTCGCCCGCCTCCGCGCGCTCCCGGGCGCCTTCGACATTGTCCAGAATCCACTTGATCTTCGGTCCGGAGAAGTACGTCGCCAGCGGCAATCCGGTCTTTTCCCGGTACCGTTCCTGTCCGCCGCCGAGCTGGCCCAGCTCCTCGGCGATGCGGTCGGTGCGGGTATCCTGCCACACGATCGCGTTGTAGACCGGCTCCCCGGTGGCGCGATCCCAGACCACAGTGGTCTCGCGCTGGTTGGTGATGCCGACCGCGGCGATATCGGCGGCGGTGAGATCACCCTTGGCCAGTGCGCCCGCGACCACCGCGCGGGTGTTCTCCCAGACCTCGGCCGGATCGTGTTCCACCCAGCCCGCGCGCGGGAAGATCTGGCTGTGCTCGCGCTGGTCGACGGCGATGACCGTGCCCGCGTGGTCGAAGATCATGGCGCGGGTCGAGGTGGTGCCCTGGTCGATCGCTGCGACATATCGTGACATGGGGATTTCTCCTTCGGCGAAACTGTTTGGTGCTGCGCGTGATTCGATCAGAAGATGAGCTGCGAGACGAGCCCGGCCAGCACGCCGCCGATCAGCGGGCCGACGACCGGGACCCAGGAGTAGGCCCAGTCACTGGATCCGGCCGTGGGTTCGGGCGCCGGTCGGGCGGCCGCGCCCAGGCTCGCGGAGTGCGCGTGGACCGGCTCCGGGGCGGTGCGCCGCAGCGGCAGCACCGCGTGCGCGATGCGCGGGCCGAGGTCGCGGGCCGGGTTGATGGCGTAGCCCGTCGGGCCGCCGAGCGAGGCGCCGATACCGACCACCAGCAGCGCGACCGCGAGTGGGCCGAGACCGGAGGGCGTCTTCCCGAACGAGAGCACCACCAGGACCAGGATGAAGGTGCCGATCGCCTCGGTGGCGAGATTCCAGCCGTAGCTGCGGATGGCCGGGCCGGTCGAGAAGACGGCCAGCTTCTTGCCGTCGTCGGTCTCGGCGTCGAAATGCTGCTTGTACGCCACGAATACCAGACAGGCGCCGAGGAACGCGCCGAGGAGCTGCCCGGCCACATAGGCCACCGTCGATCCGAACGAGATGGCGACGCCCGGGGCGTACTCCTGGGCCCCGCTGCTCAGAATCCCCAGTGTCACCGCGGGATTGAGGTGCGCGCCGGACTTGAAGGCGACGTAGACGCCCGCCATCACGGCGAATCCCCATCCGAAATTGATCAGCAGCCAGCCACCGTCGGCGCCCTTGGACTTCGCCAGCAGGACATTGGCCACGACTCCGCCGCCGAGCAGTATCAGCACTCCCGTGCCGAACACCTCGCTGACGAAAACCTCTGCGAGACCCACGATTGCTCCAATCGTCCGTGGGGTGGTCCCGGACCACGTTGCCCGGACCCCGAAAGTGCGCAGAACTCTACGGTGACGTGACACACATTCAATCCGGTCGGTTCGACAATGTCGAACGCTCGATTCCGTCGAATCTGCGCGTTACGCTGCCGAAAGGTGCTATGACCTAGATCACAATTAAGAAGGCGCAGGTCATGATGGGGCGCCGACCGTGGGCACGCGGCGGTTCGGCGTTCGACATTGTCGGACTGCGTTCGATGGAATACGTTGTCCGCTATGCCGGGCCCGGTGCAATCGATCGAGCGTGCGGGCGCGATGCTGCAATTGCTCGCCCGCAGTTCAGGCGGTCTGGGTGTCGGTGATATCGCCAGCTCGCTCGAGCTCGCCAAGGGGACCGCGCACGGCATTCTGCGGACGCTGCAGGCCATCGGCTTCGTCGAACAGGATCGCGGCGGCGGGAAGTACCGGCTCGGTACGGCACTGCGGTACTCGGGCGCCGGTCACCTGGACGCCAATGAACTGCGTTCCCGGGCGATCAACTGGGCCGACGCTCTCGCCGCGCGCAGCGGTGAGGCCGTCCGGATCGGTGTGGTGTCCCAGGACCGTGTTCTCGTGGCGCACCATGTCTTCCGGCCGGACGACACCCCGCAGACCCTCGATGTGGGCGCGCTGCTGCCGCTGCACGCCACCGCGCTCGGCAAGATCCTGCTCGCCTACGACAGTGATCTGGCGGCCCGCATCCGCGCCGGGAAGCTCGAGTCGCTCACCCGCCGCACCGTGATCCAACCGGCGCTGCTCGCCAAATCGCTGGCGGATGTCAGGGACAACGCGTGGGCCGGCGAGTACGGCGAACTCGAGCCCGGCGAGGCGAGCATCGCCGCCTCGATCCGCTCGCACGGCGGCCTGGTGGTCGGTGCGATCGGCATCTCCGGCGCCGCCGAACGGATCTTCCCGACCGGCCGGGGACCGGACCCGGCGCTGCTCGGCTACGTGCGTGACGCTGCCCGCGCGGTGTCGCGAGATCTGGTCGAGAACAAGTAAATCCCGGGGCGCGAGGGCCCCAATTCGCTCTACCCGCAGAAAGGCGCGCCCAATGACGCAGCGCTATGTGATGGCCATCGATCAGGGAACGACCTCGACCCGCTGCATAGTGTTCGACCCAGCCGGTCGGCTGGTCTCGGTGGCGCAGCGCGAACACCAGCACTACTTTCCCAAGCCCGGCTGGGTCGAACAGGATGCAATGGAGATCTGGCGCAATGTCGATCGCATCATTCCCCGCGCCCTGCGCGATGCGAGCATCGCCCGCGAGCAGATTGTCGCGCTCGGCATTACCAATCAGCGCGAGACCAGCGTCGTCTGGGACCGCCACACCGGGCATCCGGTGGGCAAGGCCATCGTGTGGCAGGACGTCCGCACCGCGGATCTGGTGCGATCGCTGAGCGATCGGACCGACGCCCACCGCGTGCCCGAGCTGAGCGGGCTGCCGCTGGGCACCTACTTCTCCGCGCCCAAGCTGCGCTGGCTGCTCGACTCCGTCCCCGGATTGCGGGCCCGCGCCGAACGCGGCGATGTCCTGTTCGGCACCATGGAGACCTGGCTGATCTGGAATCTGACCGGCGGCGTCGACGGCGGCATCCACCTCACCGACGTCACCAATGCCAGCCGGACCCTGCTGATGAATCTCGAGAACCTGGAGTGGGACCGGGAGTTGTTGTCCTTCTTCGATATTCCCCCGGCCATGCTGCCGGAGATCCGCTCCTCCAGCGAGGTCTACGGCGTCACGCGCCGCGTGGTGCCCGGCATCACCATCGCCGCCGCGCTCGGCGATCAGCAGGCGGCGCTGTTCGGGCAGACCTGTTTCTCCCGCGGGGACACCAAATGCACCTATGGCACCGGCGGTTTCCTACTCATGAACACCGGCCGGTCGCCGGTCCGGTCCACTCATGGACTACTCACCACCGTCGGCTACCGCATCGGCGACGCGCCGGCCATGTACGCGCTGGAAGGCTCCATCGCCGTCACCGGGTCACTGGTCCAGTGGTTCCGCGACGGGCTCGGATTGATTTCCAGCGCACCGGAAATCGAGACGCTCGCCCGCACCGTCGACGACAACGGCGGCTGCTATATCGTGCCCGCCTTCTCCGGCCTGTTCGCGCCGCACTGGCGCAGCGAGGCCCGCGGCATCATCGTCGGGCTCACCTCCTATGTCACCAAGGGGCACCTGGCCCGGGCCGTGCTCGAGGCCACCGCGTGGCAGACCCGCGAGGTGGTCGACGCCATGAACGCCGACTCCGGGCTCCAGGCGACCGCGCTCAAGGTGGACGGCGGCATGACCACCGACCACCTGCTCATGCAGTTCGTGGCCGATGTCCTCGACGTTCCGGTCAAGCGCCCCATGGTCATCGAGACCGTCTCCCTGGGCGTCGCCTACGCCGCCGGGCTGGCCGTCGGCTACTGGGCCGACCTCGAGGTGCTGCGCCGCAACTGGCATCGCGCGGCCGAATGGCAGCCGCAGGCGGATCCCGAACACGTGAAGGCCGAGTACGGCAATTGGAAGCGCGCGGTGGAACTCACCTTCGGCTGGTCCCAGCCGCCGAGATAGCTGCCGCCGACTGTTACAGGGCCTGAATCCCTTTCAGGACCGCACGGAGCACGGTGAGGTCGTCGGCGGAACCCGGGCCGACGGCGGGAGCGCGGAAGTCGAGGACGCCGTCACCGATGAGATCTCCGACCAGGATTTTGGTCGCGGTGATCGGCAGGTGCAGCCGGGCGGCGATCTCGGCCACCGAGAGCGGCGATCGCGTCAACTCCACGATGGCGGCGTATTCGGGTTCGTGGCGGCGCAGCCTGCCGAGGCTGGAAGCCACCACTCGGGTGACCATGTCCACATCGGTGCGGCGGGTCTCGGATCGGCCACGCGTTACCGCGTAGAGCCGCACCACCGGCCCGGCTTCCTCGTCGTACCACGAATCCGGTGAGTCGTTCATGAGTACTCGGGCTGCGCCGGAATTCGCTGCTCCCGAACAGGATCGGCAGCGCCCGTATCCGGAGCGGAGGTCGTGAGCGCGTTCGGGATCAGCACGATGGCCTTCACGCCGCCATAGACGGACTCCGTGAGCCGCACCGTAATACGGTGGCGGGCCGCCAGTTTCGCGACCACGAACAAGCCGAGCCGGATATCTCCGGCCAGGGTCGCGACGCTGAAATCCGGTGGCTGTGCCAGCAGCGCGTTGCGGGCGGCCATATCCTCCTCGGTCATACCGAGGCCCTGATCGGAGATCTCGATGGCGATTCCCTTGCCGACCAGAGCACCGGTGATCTCGACGGGCGACTCCGGTGGGGAGAACGTGGTGGCATTGTCGGCCAGTTCCGCCAGCAGGTGGATGATATCGGTGACGGCGGGTCCGACGATCTGTGTCTCCGGCAGCTTTCGGACATGAATTCTGGTGTAGTCCAGCGATTCCGCGCCCGCACCGCGAACCACGTCGATCAGCGGCACCGGGTTGCGCCACTTGCGTCCCGGCTGTTCCCCGCCGAGCACGATGAGGTTCTCGGAGTTGCGCCGGGCCCGGGTCGCCAAGTGGTCGAGCTGGAACAGCAGTTTCAGCCGGTCCGGTTCCGGTTCCTCCCGCTCGGCCTTGTCGAGCAGGGCCAGCTGGCGGTGCACCACGCCCTGGGACCGGTGGGCGATCTTCACGAACACCGCGTTCACGCCCGCGCGGGTCTTGGCCTCGGCCACCGCCGCGTTCACCGCCGCCCGGTGTGCGCGGTTGAAAGCGTCGGCGACGTGGCCGATCTCGTCGGACCCGAAATCCAATCGGTCGGCGTCCTGGTCGAATTCCTCGCCGGCCGAGAGTCGGCGGATGGTGTCCGGCAATCGTTCATCGGCCAGTTCCAGGGTGTCCCGGCGTAGCCGGCGCAGGCGCGCGATGAACTTGTTGGCGAGCACCAGCGCGCCGAGGAAGGCCAGTAGCGCGAGCGAGAGTACGCCCGCTCCGGCTGACAGCGAGTTCCGCTCGAGCCGATTGCCTTGTTCGGTCGCCTCGAAATGCGCGTCGACACTTTGGTTTTCCCACAGGTTGAGCAGATCGCGCCGGACCGTGCCAGCGACCTGCTGCCATTCGGTCAGCGTCAGCGGTAGCGGATCGGCGGATTCACCGGAAGAACGACCGCTGTCGCCGGCCGCGGTGACCGGGCCTCGCTGGATGATCGCGTCCTCCATGGCGCGCAGCCGCTGCCATTCGGTGCTGGCGGTGATCGCCTTCCATTGGTCCAGGTGCGCCCCCTGCAGCACCGACCCGATGTAGGCGACCTCGCCGCGTCCGTCGCCGATGTATCCGGTCAATTCCACCAGCAGCTCCGGCGACAGCTCCCCGGTGAGCATCATCAGCGAGCCCAAACCACTGGTCCGCGAGATGGATTCGGCGGCCCGCAACGCATGCACCGACTTGTACAGTTCGACCGCGATATGGGAATCGGGTGCGACGTCCGCCGAGATCAGCCAGCCGTTGATGATGGCGGCGACCGCCATGCTGTACGCGGTGAACGCCTCCGCGGCCGGAATCGCGCGCGTCGATCGCGGCCCGCAGGGCCGGCACCTTCTGGCCGACACCGACCCGGAAGAACCCGTCCTTCAGATCGGGCCGCAGCTCCGACAGCGCATTGGCCTGGGCCACCACCGCCGCGTACCCCGCATCGGACTGCTTGCGCGCCGCCGGCAAGGCGAATCCGGCCGAGTCGTCTCCGGCCAGGAACAACAGCGAGAGCCGGCGCTCCTCCTGGAACGCCTCGATCATCATGATCGACGGCCCGGAGGTGCCGCGCGCCAGTTCGGCGAACCGGTTGGCCTCCCGCCCGCTCTGCACCAGATAGGCGGATCCGCCTATCCCGATCGCGAGCAACGCGATACTCGGAATGAGCACAATGACCAGCACTCTGGTCCGGACGCTGACGGTCCGCCGCCACCGTGCTGAGATCTTGCGGAGGAAACTGCTGCCGATCACCGAATTCTCGCCTACTCACAGGTCTGGCTAACCGCCAGCGGTTCTCGCAAAGCTAGTCACTGAAACGCCACCCCCGCAACACTTTCGCCGATTACGGCCAGAAGTCCGGATGTACTGCGCACCGCGGCGGATGACAACATCGGCTGGGCCACACCGTGGTCATGGCGTATCGGTCGGCGAACTTCGACGCGGAAGCCTTCAACGATCCGTTCACCTTCGACGTCCCGGCGCGATATCGCGCGCCATCTCCAGCGCCGCCGACACCATCGGCGGTGAATACGGCCCGCGGTCGCTGCGCACCCTGCGCGCGGGCGGCATTGTCGTCTCGCTCGCCTCGCCCGTGGAGGCGGGGCTGTCCGAGGTAGCCGATCCGCTGGGGTTGCGGGCGCGGTTCATGATCGTGGAAGCGGATCGGGCCGGGATGCGGGAGATCGCGGCGCTGGCCGGATCCGGTCGATTGACGCCGCGCGTCGATACGTCACCGAGACCTGTCCGCCGCTGGGAGGATGATCACCGACTGCTACTCTTCTCGCAGCTCACGGTACTCAATATCGGTCGGGTCGAGCCCGTTCTGGAGTGTGCCGGTACCCGTGCTGTTCCTGTAAGAGCGGCCCCGCTGCCCGGACATGGTCTGTCGCTGTGCCTGCTCGAGCAGCAGCGATAGCGCGTGCTCGACTTCCGATAGTCACGCCGAAGGAATGGGTGTCAGCGCGGGCCGACCGTGGACTTCCGCATGCCGGTGTCGAAGATGTCGTTGGCGATCGCCAGCCCCAGGGGTAGGCCGCCTATGCCGAGGGGTCTCGGGGCGAAGTCGAATTCCCAGTGGACGCCCAACCAGATTCGGCTGCGGCCGTTCTCGACGATCATCTGGTGGAGGCCGTCGGGGAAGGTGCGGACGTGGCGGGGGCGGACCGCGCCGGTGTTGTCCGTGGTCACGCCGTTCAGCTCGTCGGAGATGAAGGTGAGGCCCGCGGCGACGCCGGTCGGGCGGCAGACCGTCGATGAGGAATTGCGGGATGGTGCTCAGCAGTTCGGGCGCTACGCCGGTGGCCCGCACGATTCGCTGCGATTCGAGATATACGTCGTCACCGCGGTGCGGTGGATCGATCTGGTGGCGGCGGGTCGCGGCGAACAGTTTCGAGCGCGCACCGTAGAACGGCCCGTGGAAACCCTGGTCCGGATTGAACGGGTCCGGGCGGTGCCGATAGCGCTCGGGTGCGGGCCGATAGCCCTCGTCACCGACCCCGGGATCGTCCGAGCGGTCGTCGAGAATTCGTTCGGCGATCAGGCGGCCGTACTTCAACCCCTCGTCGACGCCGGGACCGCTGAGCCCCGGGTACGCCAGCGCCTCGTCGAACGCTCGTGTCTGGCTCGGGTACAAGGATGTCAGCGTTCGATGCGCCGCTCCGGCCACCGCCGCGTCCGCGGCCGCGCCCGGTGGGGCCGGTGCCGAATCCGGCAGGTACGGGCAATATTTCGTGCCCGCACCCAGTGCGCCGATGTACCCGTCGTGCATGGCCAGATGCACCATCGCCAACGCGCGTGCGCTGAGCGGCGGCCCGGTCTGTTCCCCGGCCCCATTACTGTGACTTACTCGATTAGCTTCCAGCGCAATGGAATTCCAGTACAGGATTGAGTCCATGACTCCGCCTCCCGTCGAGTTCCTTCCAGTGCAACACACGGGCTGATCGAACAACAGCCCGAAGAAGCCGGGGCAGGCCGCGTCCGGCCCTGTCAGCGCCCCGCGGAACCGCTCATCAACGCCTTGAACGGCAGCGGCGGCAGGCGCAGGTTGGCGTCGGGGACGCCGGTGCCGTTGGGGTCGAGCAGGCCGTCGTCATCGGCGTACGCGCTCTCACCCGGTGCGGCCTGGAGGGTGGTGATGTATTTCCACAGACCGTCGGCCAGGGCCACGCCGCCCACCGCCAGGGTGCCGAGCAGGCCGCCGCCGGCGGCGAAGGCCATGATCGCCGCCGGTGTGGTCGCCAGGCAGCCCGGACCGACCACCAGGCATGAGCCGAGGCCGAGCGCGGCGCCCACCAGCGCGCCCAGCACGAACCCGCCGAGGGTGCCGACCAGTGCGCCCTTGGTCATGTTTCCGGCCCATTCACCCAGTGCCAGTTGGTTTTCCATGGGTGAGGCGATCGGGCGCGGTCCGCGGTCCGGGGTGAGCACCAGCGTGCGTCCCGCATCGTCGATGCGGTGCCGGATCGGGTGCACTGCACCGTCGAGTTCGAACGCCAGTGGCAGGCGCAGGACCTCGTGTCCCGTCGGGTCGTGGGCGAGCACCGTCCGCCCGTCCGCGGTGAGCGCGAACGTCGCGCCGTCCAGGGTGGTGGTGACGGAGCCGTCGGCGACGACGGAGCTGTAGTGCGCCGTCGGTGGGTCGGCGGCGGCGGGTGTGGCCGCCGCGCCCACCGCCCCGGCGGTCACGATCGCGGCGAAAGCTGTTGTGCGAATGCGCATCATCGGTCTCCGTCCACTCAGTTCGCGGGTGCCTGGACGCCCGGCAGGTGCGGGGCGTACCTGCTCTCGCCCGGAGCCGCGTTGAGCGTGGTCCAGTAGTCGAAGGCCGCCGCCGCCGCGCTGGGACCGCCGCCGAGGATGAGACCGGCGATCCCGCCGGCCGCGGCGACCATGCTGACGATGGGCAGCACCGCCACCACACAGCCCAGGCTCAACACCAGGCAGGAGGCACCGGCCAGCGCGATGCCCACGCCGACGCCCGCGACCGCGCCGATCGCGGTGCCGATCAGGCTGCCGACCGAGGTGCCCAGGCTGACGGCGTTGATGAGATCGTTCATGGCGAGCTGGTTTTCCAGCGGTGAGGCCACCGGTCGCAGCGCCGTCCGGTCGAGGCCGTCGAGTTCCGGGGTCAGCCGCAGGGTGCGGCCGTCGGCGGTGATCTGCTGCCGCAGCGGCAGCCGTTGGCCGTCGAGGGTGAACGACAGCGGGACCACCTGGAGCGGGCGTCCGGCGGTATCGCTGATCGTGACCGACCGGGTATCCGCGGCCAGGGCGAAGGACCCGTGGTCGAGGGTGGTGACCACGGTGTCGCCGATCAGGTTGGCGCGGAAGGAAACCGGTTCGGCGGCGGGCTCCGGTGCCGCCGTGGCGGTCGCGGTGCCGGTGACGACGCTCGCGGCCAGGAGGGCCGTGGTCAGGGCTGCTCGACGAATACTCATCTGTTGTTCCTCATCATGGGTGGTGCATGCCGTCCGGCAGGGACGGCCGGGGGTTACGCCTTGACGGCGAGTTCGGTGCGCGCGGCGGTGACCATCGCGGCGGTGGCCGCGGGCAGGGTCTGTTCCGGATCGGGCGCGAAGTGCGGCGAGTGATTGGCGGGGATGTTCGCGGGCAGGGTGTGGTCGGCGAGCATGACCGCCCGGTCCTCCTCGGAGAATCGGTCCAGGGGGTATCCGCCGATATGCCAGAACACCGAGGGGCATTCGGCTGCGGTACCGAGTACGCCGAAGTCCTCGCTGCCGGTCTGCGGGTGCGGCAGCGTGAGCGCGGGGAGCCCGGCGGCGGTGAACGCGGCGAGCACGCGATCGGTGTCGGCGGGGGTGTTGACCGTGACCGGGAAGCGGTCGTAGCACTCGATCCGCGGCGCTTCCGGCGCACCGGCGGCCTCCACCTCGGCCCGGGCGAGCCGCTCGATCCCGTCCAGCATCAGCTGCCGGGCGCTGTCGCTGAAAGTGCGTAGCGTCAACAGCATTTCGGCGGTCTCGGGAATGATGTTGGGCCGGGTTCCCGCGTGCAGCGCGCCCACCGTGAGCACCGGCGACGACGGCCGGGCCGTCTGTCGCGCGGTCAACGATTGCAGGCGCAGCACCAGCGACGCCGCCATGGACACCGGGTCCACGGCCAGGTGCGGTGTGGACCCGTGACCGCCCTTGCCGCTGAGCACGATGCGCACCGAATCCGAGGCGGCCATGATGGGGCCGCCCTTGCTGGCGATGAGCCCCGCGGGCAGCGGACTCACGTGCTGGCCCAAGCAGATTCGCGGTCGCGGCACCCGCTCCAGCAGGCCGTCGTCGAGCATGGCGCGCGCCCCGCCGCCGGTCTCCTCGGCGGGCTGGAAGATGGCCACCACGGTGCCGGCGAAGGGTTCGGCGGCGAGCCGTGCGCAGGCGGCGAGCAGGGCGGTGACGTGCATGTCGTGCCCGCAGGCGTGCATCACACCGGGGTTCCGGGACATGTAGTCCAGTCCGGTGTCCTCCTGTACGGGTAGCGCGTCCATATCGGCGCGCAGCCAGATCACCGGGCCGGGTCCGCCGTGCAGCACGCCGACCACGCCGGTGCCGCCGATGCCCTCGCTCACCTCCCAGCCGGGCAGGGCACGCAGCTCGTCGGCGACCAGCCGGGCGGTGTCGAATTCCACCCCGGACAGTTCCGGATGTGCGTGCAGGTGCCGGTACACCTGCTGCCAGTGCGGATCGACCGTCCCGTCCGGCATGGGGAAACCGTTGTGCGGCAATTGGTCCGGGGTGATGGTCATGCGAGGGTCTCCTTCGGCTCGGGAGCGGGTGGTTGCGGCAGCAGGGCGCGGAAGGCATCGGCGGTCTGCGGCACGACGGCCGCCGCCGCGATGGCCAGCACCGGTCCGAGGGTCAGCGTGGCGAAGGCCGCGGTGTACGAGACGTGGTCGGTGACCGCGCCGAACAGCAGGGGAGTGACGACTCCGGCGAGCTGGCCGCCGAAGATGATCACCGCCGTGGCCGAGCCCAGCAGTTCGGTGGGCAGTGCCCGCAGCGGGACCGCGAAGGCGGGCATGTAGCACAGCGACGCCACCGTGCCCAGCACCGTCGCCGCGATCACGAAGACGAGTACCGATCCGGCGTACGGCAGGGCCACGGCCAGCGCGGCGGTGACGATCATGGCCGGTACCACTATGTGCCGGGGCCGCCCGTCGATGCGGTCCGACAGCCGCGCGCCCGCCACCGTTCCCACCGCCGCGAAAACCGTGGCGGGCAGTCCGATCAACGCGGCCGTGCTGGTCGAGACGCCGTACTCGTCGTGCAGATAGGTGGGCATCCACGCACTCAGCCCCCACACGATCGCGTCGTAGCCGAAGAAGATCACCGCGAAGCCCAGCAGCGCCGGTGAGCGCATGACCAGCCGTCGCAACCGGTAGTCGCGCACGGGTCGGGCATCGGGTGCGGCCACCGCCTCCGGCAGCGGGTCGGGCATCCAGCGTCGCCACGCCAGCAGTACCGCGACGCCCAACAGCGAGATGAGGGCGAACATGATGCGCCAGCCCACGGTGGGCAGCAGGATCGCGGCCACCAGGGCGGCCAGCAGGGTGCCGACCGCGTTGGAGGCATTGGTCCAGCCGCTGGCGGTGGTGCGCTGCTCGGGCAGGCTGCGTTCCGACAGGGCCTTCAGCGCCGCCGGGGGAAAGACGCCCTGCACCAGCCCGAACAGGAAACGCATGGCGAGCAGTGTGGAGAACGACCAGGCCACCGCGGTCAGTCCGGTGAAGACCGACCAGGCGAGCAGGCCGATGGTGCCCATCGTGAGCGCGCCGTAACGGTCGGCCAGCAACCCGGCGGGAATCTGCATGCCCGCGTAGGCGAGGAAGAACACCGACACCACCATGCCCAGCTGGGTGTGGTCGAGGTTCAGGTCGTCGCCGATCGCGGGCAGCGCGAAGTTGATGACGATGCGGTCGATGTAGTCGGCGATCCAAGCTGCCGACAACAGCAACACCGTGATTCGAGTGGTACGCAGCAAACCCGTGGTTCCTCCTCTTGGCGTGGCGGTGCTGTCACAATGGGTCATGTGTTCTACAGCACATCGGAAACGCCGGAATCCGACATCGGTAACACCCCCGCGCAGGGTTTCGACGCCGCAGTCGAGTTCGGCGAGCGCGACTTGGACCTGGTGAACGCGCTGCAGATCAGCCCGCGGGCACCCTGGTCCCTGATCGGCGCGTCCCTCGGCATCGACGCCACCACGGCGGCCCGCCGCTGGCAGCACCTCACCGATGCCGGCCTGGCCTGGACGACCGCGTATGCGCCGGAGTTCGCCACGGTCGGCTACGTGCGCCTGCGATGTCGCCCCGATACGGTCGCCGAGGTCTCCGCCCGGTCCAGCACGTACGGCTGCGTGTTCGCGGTCGACCGGACCAGCGGGCGCTACGACCTGCAACTGTCGGTCGCGGCCGAATCACCCGCCGCCCTGGACGACTTCCGGGTCCGCTGGCTGGCCGAGCACCCCGGCATCGAGGAGGCCCGCCTGGCCGTTGCCGTGCACCAGTACTCCGACGGCAGCCACTGGCGTCCCCGCGCCCTGGACCCGACGCAGGAGGCGCTGCTGACCGAGGGCGACGAGCGCGCCCCGGGAGCGCCGCGCCGCCGCCGTGGCGATCGGGAACTGGTGCTCGCCCTAGGCGCCGACGCCCGCCGCAGCGCGGTCGAACTGGCCGCCGACACGGGTCTCAGCGACGCAACGGTGCGCCGCCGCATTTCGGAGATGAGCCGCTCCGGCCGCCTGATCTTCCGCTGCGATTTCGCCCAGCAGGCCGCGGGCTGGCGGGTGAACACCAATCTCCGCGCGCGCATCCCGGCCACCGACCTGGACGCCCTCGGTGCGGCGTTACCCGAGTGGCCGGAGATCCGGCTCTGCGTGGTGACCGCCGACGACGACAGCAATGTTCTGCTGATCGCCTGGCTACGCACCCCCCAGGAGCCGATCGCTTTGGAATCCCGCCTCCTGCACCACTTTCCGACCCTGCGCATCACCGAACGCTCCTACACCCTCAGCGCCCTCAAACGCATGGGCCGGCTGCTCGACCCCCGCAGCGGCATCGCGGTGGGACATATCCCGCTCGACGTCTGGTCCTGAACGCGACTCGTCGAGCGGCGGCTCGTCTACCCCTCCGTGCTATTCGCAGCCCACCCCGTCGCGGTCGCGATCGAGCCCGTACTCGTCCGGCCCGATGACCCGCACGGGTCCCGGTGTGTACACCGGCCCGTTGCCGCTCCCACCGGCGCAGTCCACATCGCTGACGATCGGCAGGCAGGGGTCGTAGGAGGGGTGACAGCCGGAACCCGCTGCGGGCGGTGCGGTTTGAGGTTCCGGCGGAACGGCCTGCGGCACCGGTGCAGCTGGCGCGATCGGTGGCGTCTCGGCGGTGGTCGGTGGCCGGGTCGGGGTGGCGGGTGGTGCGGTCGCGGACGGCGGCGCGGCGACCACTGGCGGCGCTGCCACCGGTGAACGCTCCGAGTCCGGCCCGCTCGACGCGGTAGGAATCACCTGCGAGTACTCCGTGTACCGAGGCGTCGTGGACTCGTACCGGTCGACGCCATCGAGCAGGACGGCAAGCGTCGCACCGAACACGACCACCCACACCGCCGCGGCGATACCGACCACGACGACGACCACAGTCGGCACCGCGCCGTGCCGTGCTGGTCGCGGCGGCGGATGTTCTCGGGGATATGACATCGTGCCCCCCACGAGCGAGGGAGAGCCGTGGTGGATTCCGGCCGTGTACCGATCTATCGGCCTCCCACCTGCGGCGTTACTTGACGGCTGGGTTGCGTGGGTGCCCGGTGGGCGGCCTCGTCGGTGAGGTCGTCGTAGCCGACGGCGAGTTCGGCGAGCCGCTGCCAGGCGTCCCACTCCGGTATAGATCGCGATAAGCGAGTCCGATCCTCGCCACCAGGTGTCGGCCAGGCCGCGAATCTCGGTCACGGGTTCGAAGGTGCTCAACGGAGGTTCGTCGATCAACCCTTCGATGCTTGCGTGCAATGGCACCCACCTATCGCCGTCTACGCCGAATTCTCCTGCGGGACCGAACGTGAATCTGTTCGGGTTGGCAGTTTGCGAAATTCGGGATCCTGCGGCACGTTTCGACATCGTCGCCGACGTCGGAATCATCCCTCATGTGCCGGAATGGCAGCTGAGGATCGCCGAAATCCCTTGTGCTTGCCGCTTCGAAGATAGGAGTAAGCATCTGAAGATTCTGATATCACATGACTATTACTGTTCTGCGGCAAGAGAATTCGCGGTAGAATGAATGCATGATTCCGGAGGGGGAAAGTCAGGACGGTGATACCGCCGCCGATTTGCGCGCTGCGATGGGCA
>NZ_BAGD01000037.1 GCF_000308635.1 Nocardia otitidiscaviarum NBRC 14405
GGGAGATGGGGGCGGGACCGTAGACGCGACGTTCGGGCTCCGAGGCGGACGGAATCCGGTGCAGGGCAGGGTCGTCGGCCGGACGCGGACCGGGTGTGTCGTCCCGGTCTGCGCGCGGGGTCGAATCATCCGGGTTCGCGGGCTCGTCGGTGACGGTCGCGCCCTCCTTCCGCAGGATGACCGATTCCACCACGTCGCCGTCGACGTGCAGCACCTCGGTGCGGGCCTCGGCCGGTGCCGGATCGCCCTCGGGCACAGTCGAATCCGCGGTGGGTAGTTTCGCGGTGGGTGTGGGGCCGCCCTTGGACAACTCGACGGTCGGGGTCGGGTCGCCGTCGGCTGCCGAGGGCGTCCGGTCCGCCTCGGGCTGTCCGGGCCCGGTGTTCCCGGCGGGCCTGGGCAGCACGTCGGTGGCGGTCGAATCATCTTCGCGCACCGGCGGTTCCGTGCGCAGTTCGGCGGCCTGCCGCGCCGGGTCGGGCTCGTAGTGGTCGGGCAGTGTGGTGTACGGCCCGTACGGTGAGGTGGTGCCCGGATATCCGGTCCACTGCGGCGAGCCGGGGAAGGCGGTCCCCGGGTATCCGGTGCTCGTCGGGTACCCCGTGGCGGCGAATCCCGAATCCAGGCTCCCCACCGGCGGTTCCGGTTGCCGCTGGTACAGCAGCCACCAGCCGCCCAGCATGAGCGCGAAGCTGATCAGTCCGGAGCCGCCCAGCCCGGTGCCGACCGGTCCGGCGGTCATGATCGCGATACCCAGCGCCACCATCAACACGATGGTCTTGGTGTGCGACTGCGAACTGCGACCCTTCCCGAACAGCGATTCGGCGGCCGATGCCTCGTCCCCCTCCTGCCGCATGAGCACCCAGCTCGCGAGGTACAGCACGATGCCCGCGCCGCCGAAGAAGGCCGAGATCACGAAGGCGACCCGCACCAGTACCGGATCGACGTTGTACCGCCGCCCGAATCCGGCGGCCACGCCCGCGATCGGCCCCTGCCGCGGCATTCGCACCGGCCGGGTCTGCCAGAGATGATGAAGCTGATCGCTGAAGCTGCCCCGTCCGGCGCCACTGGACCAGTCGCTCGCTGAGTTCATGGTCCCATCGTCGCGCCGCCCGCCGCTCAGCCGCATCGGGGTTCACCCTGAAAAAGGGCCTGAACTCCCGGATCAGGCACAGGGCGGGTCGTAGGGCAGCTGCGGCAGGTACCGCTGCCAGAGTTCCGGGGTCCACAGCTCACCGGTGACCGCGCAGACGCGATCCACGGCATGCTCGATATCCAAGTCCCAGACGCGAAGTGCGCCGTCCTCATCGGTCGCGACGGCGAAACGGCCGCTCGGGTGCAGGGAGCTGAGCCAGGGCTGGCCCGATTCGACGAGCGGTTCGCCCAGGCGTCGGGGGTGCGCGGGATCGCTCAGCTCCCACAGCTGGATCGCACCTCGGAAATCACTGGTGATCATGGTGCGCCCGTCGGCCGAGAAGTCGATGGTGCGGGTCGAGAGCGGATGGGCGACGAACGGTTCGCCGATCCGGACCGGTTTCGCGAGGTCACTGATATCCCACAGTTGCACGGATTCGGAGTCGGTGGTCGCCATGAGCTGGAAGTCGGGGGAATAGCTGGCGAAGTTGGACATTCCGGCGTGCTGCCGGACCATATCGTCCAGGTATCGAGGTCGGGCGGGATCGCTGACGTCCCACCGGCCGATGGTGAAGTCACCGTCGACCGAGACCGGCGGATGCTGGAGCAGCAGTGTCGTGCCATCCGGACTGAAGTCCATCGAGCTCGCATTGTTTCCGCTCGGTATGGCTCGATCGAAGGGGACGGGGTGGAAGCGCTCGGCCAGATCCCACAACCGGATCCGTTCCCCCTCACCCGACGCCATGATCTTCCCATCGCGGGAGAGCGCCAGGTCGTAGAGTGGATCCGGCATTCGCCAGGGTACCGGCCGTCCGATGCGCGCGGGATCGGAGATGTCGATGGCGTAGCCCGCCGGGGGGAAGAACGAGGTGACCAACAGGGTGCGGCCGTCCGGAGTGAGCGCGGCGTCGAAGTCGCGGCCGTCGAGCCTGCTGTCGCCGCGGTACGCGGGCGGCTGTCCGTCCCGCATGTCCCAGACCTGGATCCGTCCGTCGGCCGAGACGCTCACCATCCGATCGCCCGAGGCATCGAACAGCGGCGGAGCGACCACGCCCGCATGCCCGTCGAGCCGGGCCGGTGGCAAGGACCAGGTCTCGATGCGCCCGACCGCGCCGGTCGCCAGGGTGCGGCCATCGGGGGCGAAGACGATGTCGGTGGGGCCGTCGACACAGGGCGTCGACACCTCGCGATACCGGCAGCTGGTGGTGTTCGAGACGAGACGGTGCGGATATCGGATCGGCGATGCGGCGGCGGTGACGTTCCACAGCACGGTGCCTTCCATGCCGGCGGTCGCCAGCGTGCGGCCGTCGGGACTGAAGGCCAGCGCGTTGACGGTGTCGTCCTCGATATCGAGGGGCAGGCCGAGGGCTCGCGGGTGTGCTGGATCGCCGATGTCCCACAGCCGGACGGTGGCGGTGTGTCCGCCGGTATCGGGTACCGCGTCGTAGCCGCCGACCGCGATGACGGTGCCGGTCGGATCGAAGGCGAGGTCGGTGACGGTCAGTGTCGCGCCTCGGAACTCACCTACCGGCACCGCACGGCCCGAGCCGGTCGTATCCCAGAGCCGGACGAGCTGGTCGCCTTCTTCCAGATTCACCGTCGCCAGGATGCGGCTGCCGGGGCCGTAGCGCAGCAACTGCTGAATGGAGCCGTAGCGCCCGGTGCCCAACGGCAGGACCGACTTCCGAACGGCGAGCGCGGCATCCGCCACATCCCAGAGTTCGAGGTCGTAGGGGGTGAGGATGGCCACGGTGCGGCCGTCGCCGACGAACTCGGCCGCGAGTATCCGACCCTTGGTGTCGGGGAGAACGCCGATTTCACGAGGTGCGCCGGGTCCGTCGACATCCCACAGACGCGCCGGTGCGGTCTCGGCCGTGGTGAGCATGAGCGCGCCGTCGGGGCTGAACGTGAAGCCGGAGACCTGCTCGATCGTGCGCGCCGTCGGCCGGGGGCGCTGCTGTTCGGTGGCGTCCCAGAAACGCAGCACCCCGGCCGCGTCGAGCGAGGCCAGCGCCGAGTCGCCGGGGCGGTACCGCACCTGCTTCACCAGGAGGCTGTCGGCAGCCGGGCTGACGGTCACCAACGGCAGGTCCTGAGTCCGCAGCAGGCGGGTGCCCACCCCGGCGTCATTCGGGCGCAATTGTCGTGCCACCAGTGATAATTGGGCGGCCAATGACGGGTCCAGGGAGAACTGCCGGTCGGCCTCGGCCAGCACGGCGGCGAAGTTCTTCTCATCGCGCTGCTGATCGGCCAGGCGCATCTGGGTGTACGCCGCGAACCCGACCACCAGCAGCACGACGCCCAGCACGGCCAGCGCGGCTTTGGTGCGAGTGGTCCGCAGGCGGGAGTGTGCGCGGGAGACCTCGGACGCGGTGAGGAATTCGCGGGCGAGGTCGCCGACGGGCGGTGGGTCGGCATTGTCGAGTGCGTGCCGGAGGCGGGTGCCCCGGTAGAGCAGCGAGGAATCCCGATGCTGGGCCGCCCATTCCGCGGCATCGGACTCCAGACGCTGGCGGATCAGGTAGCCGACGCGGTCCTCGTCGATCCAGGCGTGCAGGCGGGGCCAGGCGGTGAGGACGATCTCGTGGGTGAGGGTGACCGCGTCGGCGTCGAGGGTGATCAGGCGGGTCCGGGAGAGGAGTTCCAGTGCGGCTGTGGCGTCTTCGCGGTCGGCCGCCCGGGCCAGCAGTTCCGGGCGCCGGGCGGGGCGGCGGGTGTCGTGCGCGTCCTGGCCCACCGTGACCAGACCCAGCAGGATGTCCTTGGCGGCGTGCCGCTGCGGTTCGGACAGCTCCCGCCAAGCGTCTTCGGCGGTGGCGGCGACCGAGCCGACTACACCGCCCGCCTTGCGGTACCCGGTGACGGTGAGTTTGCGGCCCTCACGGTGCTGCCAGGTGGCGGCCATGACGTGGGAGAGCAGGGGCAGTGCGCCCGGATCGTAGCCGCGCCGGCGGTCGTGCTCGCCGACGCCGCACAGTTCGGTGATGACCAGTTCCTCCAGGCCGGGCTCCAGTTCCAGCCCGGCAGCGCGGGCGGGTCCGGTGACGGCCTGGGCGAGTTCGTCGAGCCGCATCGGCCCCAGCAGGTAGCCGCGCTGCTCCAGCGCGTCCTGCAGGACGGGGTAGCTGAGGCAGTGCGCGTAGAAGTCGGCGCGCAGCGCCACCACCGTTGTGCCGTGTCCGGCCCGGTCGGCGAGGGCGTCGAGAAACTCCTGGCGTTCGGATTCGCTGGCGCAGGTGGTGAACACCTCTTCGAACTGGTCCACGACCAGCAGGTGCCGCGGTGTCGTGCGGTCCGACGCGGGTGGTTCCGGAACTGGTTCGGACGCTGCGTGATTCGATGCGCACTCGGCCGCCGCCGTACCGGTGGTCGGGAGCGTGTCGAGCGCTTCGCGCAGCACGGTGAGCGGGTGTGGCCCCGGGGTGAGGGTGGTGATCTCCCAATCGTCGAGTGTGGGAACGAGACCGGCCGCTAGCAGGGACGACTTCCCGGCTCCGGAGGCGCCCACCACCACGATCAGGTCCGGGTGGGTGCGCACCAGTTCGACGAGTTCGGCGGTGGCGCGGGCGCGGCCGAAGAACAGCCCACGGTTCGCGAGGCTGTAGGAGGTCAATCCCGGATAAGGGCAGGAGGTTTCGGCCTCGTCTTCCGGATTCCAGGTGGTCGCCGCGCGCCACAGCCGCTGCCATTCCTTGGGGTCAGCCAGCGGCTGGGGCAGTGGCGCACCGGATGCGCGGGCCTGGTCGATGAGGGTGAGCACCACCGGGAGCAGGGATTCGAAGCGGGCCGGAACATTGCGGCCCGCCTTCCAATCGCTGATGCGCTGGGCGGACACGCCGCCCCCGCGACGGCCCTGGGCGGCGCGCATGCGGGCCTCGCTGGCGGCGGCGACTCGACGCAGCGTCGGATTGCCTGCCGCCTCGTACAATTCGGCGAATCGATGTGCGAACAGTGCTCGTGGTGACCGGATCTCCGGATCGGTGCCGGTCCCGCCGCCGTTCGATCGATCCCCCACGAGCATGGAGTCAATGTAACTGTCGTTCAGCGGAATCGGCGAGGAGCGGCGGCGCGGATACCGCGCCGCCGCCCCCGGCGTAGCCGGTCAGAGCACGATCGGGTCGCCGGTGACCCAGTCGGCCGCATCGGCCTCCGGTGAGGTGGCCTCGACGATGGTGTACGACTGCACGGTCAGTGGACCGCCGCAGTTCTGTACGGTCAGGCGGTAGTCGCGGTCGACGATGTAGCCTGTGCTGCCCGGCGGCAATTCCTTGGAACCGCGCTCCACCGTGACGATCTCGCCCGGGGTGATGGACAGATGCAGTCCCATGCCACCGCCGATGCGCGGGGTGATGCCCGCGCTGGCGTGCGGGGTCACCCCGGTGAGGGCGTTGGCGCTGACTCCGATGCCGAGGTCGGCGTCCACGCCTGCGCTCGCGTCGATGTCGAAGGTCACGTCCAGGTCGACCGCGCAGCCGACGAGCCACCCGGTGTGGATGGTTCCGGTGCCGCCCTCGACCCGCCCGTAGGAGGTGTTCGTGAGGTACACCTCGCGGTTGGTCGGCATGCCGTTCAGCGGCGCCACCGGATGGAACCAGCTGTCGGTGTGTCCGACGGTGACGCTCATGCCATCGGGTACGGCGGTGGTCTTCTCGTGCGGCGCCAGCCCCCCGGCTCCGGCGGTGGCCGCGAACGGCCCGGCGACGGTGACTCCGGTCGCGATGACGGCGGCGATGAGTACGGACTCGATATTCATGGTTCCTCCCCGAACCTGTTGCACCCGTGGCGATCCGCGAGTGCCGGAGCCGTTGTGGCTCTGAGAAGAACGTAGGGAGGGAGCCTGGGGCGATGCTGTGGTCGGCTACGGTCCGGACTGTGAAACCCCTGATGGGAGAGGCGGAATGAGTTGTCCGGACCGGACAGGATCGCTTCGGGGTCGAGTGAATCCGGCGTGCAACCGCTGTGCCACCCTCGCCGCCTGAGGGTGGCGATTCACGCCGCGGTGTGCGCTAGCCTCCGGGGAAGCCGGGCGGCAGCGGCTGGAAATCGGCCTTGAACTTCGGGCCCGGCGGCAGGCCGCGCAGCAGTGCGCTGGTCCAGGCGACCGCGGGAATCCATCCGGTCACGGCGTTGGTGATGTGCTCGGGGACGGGCACGGTGTAGAAGCGCAGGTCCGCGCCGCGTTCCCAGTACGAGTTCACGGTGGGGATCACCACCGACGGCGGGATCAGCTCGTCCCACAGGCCGTGCCACCACAGCACCGGCGTATCGGGGATGTACTTGCCGAGGCTGTTGTCCCGCAGCACCTCCAGCACCGCGGGCGAATTCTCCAGCGACTTGCCCGGCTGGTAGTAGGCGCTGATCGGGCGGTACGAGCCGGTCAATGCGATGGTGGCGTAGCAGCGGTCCTGGAAGTCCGCGAGCAGCCGCTGCCCCTCCTCGGTGAGCAGCTCCTTCGGGTCGAACACGTCGGGGTATTCGCGGGCCAGGCTGGCCATGCCGAGCCACATGGTGAAGTTGCTGGTGCCGGTCAATCCCGGCTGCGGTTGGGTGGCGTAGCGCGCGATGCCCACCAGATCGGCCGGGGTGCCGCCGATGGTGGTGCCGAGAATCCGCACATCCGGTGCGTAGGTGGCGCGCAGTTCCGCCGCGCGGATGGAACCGGAACCGCCGCCGGAGTAGCCGTAGAGCGCGATGCCGGAATCGGTCAGGCCCAGGCCCGGATCGTTCTTCATGGCACGCAGGCTGTCCAGCACCATCTTGCCCTCGGCATAGGTGTTGAAGGTGTTGAACTTGCCGTCGAAGTCGGGCACGTTGATGGCGAAGCCCTGCGCCAGCCAGTACTGGGCGAGCGCGGCCTCCTTCATGGTCCCGGTCCGCAGCGTGTAGGACGGATTGCAGGAGGAGTCGGTGGAGTCGATCGCCTCCTGGAAGGACACCACCGGGCGCGGGCTGCCGACCCACGGAATGCCGGGGACGATCACGGTGGTGGCGGTGACGATCGGATTGTCGTGCACGTCGTTGGACCGGTACAGCAGCTGCTTGGTGTAGACCGGGAACGGAATCCCCAGGATCCGGGTCTGCACCTCGCGCGAGCGCACGATCTGTCCGGGCTGGTAGGAGGCGATATCCGCCGGATCGTCGTACCAGGGATCCTCCTCCGGCACCGGAATCGGCAGCAGGTCGTACAGCTCCGGTTCGGACGGCAGCTGCGGCAGCTGATTCTGGTCGGGCGGGAAGGTCGGATATCCGGGTTCGGCGACCGCCGTCCCCGCCGCACTCACCGCCACTAGCCCCGACATCGCCATCACGGCGAGTCGGCGCAGGCGCGCCTTGCTCACTTGGGTCCTCCAGCGTCGTTGCTCGTATCGCCGATCACACTTACTCGGCGGTCAGTTGCCAGCTCACAGCAAATGACAGCAATGCGCTATCGGCAGACCGCCGAGGGTGGACGGATCCGACTGTGCATGTGCACAAGCCCCCCGGCCTCAGGGTGTGAATCCGGGTGTTTCCGGATGTCGTGGTGTCGGGTGTGCGTGCCAGTATCGAAGGCATGTACCCGCCGGTGCCTTTCTTCGACCCTGCCCAGGGGCAGCCCGTCGCGCATGTGCCGCGGCTGATGCGGCGCTCCGGTGGGCGGATCGTCGGCGGGGTGGCCGGTGGGCTCGCCGATCACCTCGGTGTCGACGTGTTCAAGGTGCGGATGGCGTTCGTGCTGTTGTCCGCGCTGGCCGGGGCCGGGATCCTGGCGTACGGACTGCTGTGGATCTTCACCCCGGGCGGCGGGGACGACACTCCGCCGTCGGCGCGGGAGCGGCGGCAGGGGATCGGGTTGGCGCTGCTCGGGCTGGCGCTGTCGGTGGCCATGGCGTGGGTGTTCAGTGGGACCGCCGCCCAGGTGATCGGGCCGATCATCGTGGTCGCCGTCGGCGCGGCGCTGGTGTGGCGCGAATTCGACGAGGACGGGCCGCGCTCGGTCCTCGGCCTGCCCGCCAAGGCGTCGGTGGTGACCTGGGCGCGCATCGTCGGCGGGGCCACCCTCATCGTCGTCGGTCTCGGCGTGGTGGTGTTGGCGCGCATCGATCTGAGTTCGCTCGGTTCGGCGCTGCTGGCGGTGGCGGTCACCCTGATCGGCGCAGGACTGCTCACGGTGCCGCTGTGGCTGCGCATGATGCGCGCGCTCAACGACGAGCGCTCCGCCCGCATTCGCAATGAGGAGCGTGAGGAGATCGCCTCGCATCTGCACGATTCGGTATTGCAGACCCTGGCCCTGATCCAGCGGCAGGCCGACAATCCGCAGGAGGTGGTGCGGCTGGCCCGCAGCCAGGAGCGAGAGCTGCGCAAATGGCTGTTCGACGACACCGGGCCCGCACATTCCAGCCTGGCCGCGGCGCTGCGCACCATCGCCGGTGAGGTGGAGGACCAGCACGGTGTGAAGGTCACGCCGGTGACCGTCGGCGATGTCACCATGGATCTCGACGACAGCGGCAGCGGGCTGCCCAAGGAGCATTTCACCGCCATTCTGGGGGCCACCCGGGAGGCACTGGTCAATGCCGCCAAACACGCGGGCGTCCCGGCCATCGACCTGTTCGCGGAGGTCGAACCGCATCAGGTGAGCGTCTTCGTGCGTGACCGCGGCAAGGGGTTCGACCCGGACGGCGTCTCCGCCGACCGGCAGGGCCTGGCGAAATCCATTCACGGCCGGATCGAGCGGCGCGGCGGCACCGTCGAGGTGAAATCCGCGCCCGGCCGCGGGACCGAGGTGCGAATCTTCATGCCGCGCAAGGACGGCGCCGACGAGCGGTTGGTCGTTCGCACCGAGGAGCCGGTATCGGGCGCGGAGCCGGAGGCCGAGTCGCCGAACGGCCGGGTGGTCTATGACGCGACCGTGGAGGGTCGGCGCTGACCGCCGCATCGGCGCAGCGTGTGGTACGGATGTGGGTGGGTTCGATCCGCTGGCAGCGTGAGGAGATGCAGTGAGTGTCCGGGTTTTTCTGGTCGACGATCACGCCGTGTTCCGGTCCGGGGTGCGTGCGGAGCTGAGCCGGGAAACCGATATGCAGGTGGTCGGCGAGGCCGGTGGCGTGGCCGAGGCGATCGCCGGAATCAAGGCCAGCACCCCGGATGTGGTGCTGCTGGATGTGCATATGCCCGACGGCGGCGGTGTCGCGGTGTTGCAGGGGATCGAGGCGGGGCCGGTGTGCTTGGCGCTCAGCGTCTCCGATGCGGCCGAGGACGTGATCGCGGTGATTCGGGCGGGGGCGCGCGGCTATGTGACCAAGACCATCTCGGGGCCGGAACTGGCCGACGGGATTCGCCGGGTGGCCGGGGGCGACGCGGTGTTCAGTCCGCGGCTGGCCGGATTCGTGCTGGACTCCTTCACCGGCCGGTCCCAGGTTCCGGAGCCGCCGCTGGATCCGGAACTGGATTCGCTCACCCCGCGTGAGCTGGAGGTGCTGCGCCTGTTGGCGCGCGGCTACACCTATCGGGAGATCGCCGAGAATCTGTTCATCTCGGTGAAGACCGTGGAGACGCACGCCTCCAATGTGCTGCGCAAGACGCAGCAGTCAAACCGCAACGCCCTCACCCGCTGGGCGCATCGTCGGCGCATCGACTGAGCGGCACGCGCCATCCTGCCCGCCGGGTCCCCTCCGCTCGGCGGGCAGGATGCTGCGCGAACCGGTGGCGTGGTGCCGCCGATCCCGCTGGACTATCTGGGTGCTGAGCCGAACGACGGCCTCCTCCAGGCTGATTCCGAGGTGTTCGGCGCGGGCCGCGGCCAGTTCGAAGGCGAGCAGCACGTCCTCGGTCGGCGTGTCTCCGGCGGCCGCCGTGGCCAGATCGAAGTCGCCCAGGAATTCGTCGAGCGCCATTCCGCTCATCGCCTGCACCTTGGTCAGGAAGCGGCCGGGCAACCAGCTCAGGGTCCAGCCGTTGCCGCGCGGATCGTAGATCGCGATTTCCGGGGTGAGGTCGCTGGTGATCGACCAGTCGGTGATCCGGAGTGTCATGGTGCTCGCCTCCTGCTCAAGGTGCTCGTGACTTGGCTTGTTGGCGTGGATGTTTCGCGGGTGGGGCCGTACCTAAATGCTAAGAGTCGCCACTTCGGGACGTCAATAAAGCTTTAGTGACTTGTGATGATATTTGATAAGCATTTCTGCTCGAATTTAGGCAATAGGAATGGATTTCGGCGCGAGTAGGCTGTCAATTGTCCGGTGCGCAGCGCGCGGGAGCGGAAGAACACCGCCGAAAGCCGGGTGAGCTACCGTGCATCGCGTGTCACCCATATCGGGGGCTACGGCGGTGTGCCGCACGAAGTTCCAGGTGAGAGGGCATAACATCCATCACTCGACAACCGATGACACATCGTGATTAGAATGTCGCCTCGTGACACTCTGTGTGCACGCGAATTCCGGGCGACCGACAGGAGGCGCCCGATGACCCGGCCCTCGGACAGCGAGCGGATTGGCGAGCTGGTACGCCGCCTGCGTATCGAACGCGGCTATACCCAGGCGTCCCTGGCGGCCAAGGCCGACTGTTCGCGCAGCCTCATCCAGCAGATCGAGAACGGCACCCGCATCCCGCCGCTACCGCTGCGGGAGCGGCTGAGTCTGGCACTGGGAGAGGAACTTCCGATGTCCGGCCCGGCCGAGCCCGGCGAGGCCGTCGGCAGCGAGTACTACGAGCTGCGCATGCGGTTCAACGTGCTGCTCGGCAAGGATCCGCAACTGGTGGAGCGCGCCCTCGGCATCGCCCAGCGCCTCATCGACGCGGCGGGCGCGCGCGACGACATCGAACCGCTGCGCCTCATCGCCGACCGGCAACTGGAACGCGCGGAAGAGATTCTGGCGCAGATACCCTCACGCAGCGCCACCGTGTGGGAGTGGAACACGGTGCTGGACTGGCTCACCATTCTCGACCAGGCCGTCCACTCCGTGCGCGCCATCCACACCGCGGATCTGGGCACCATCGGCGGCGACGTCGGCGACGACTACCACCAGGCCATTCTGCGGCTCGCCGACGCCGGACGGGATGTGCGGCGCATGTACGTGCTCGACGGCATCGACGATGTGGTGCCCTACGAGGACAAGCTCTGGCGGCAGGCGCGCGCCGGCGTGGTGAGCATCCTGGTCAAGCGCGAACACGCCCGCAACGCGCAGAGCATGCTGGTGGTCGACGAACGCTATGTGGCCGTGGGGGAATACGACTACTCCCGGCAGGCGCGCGTCGCCACCCGCTTCTCCGCGCTCAAACACGATGTGGAATTCGCGGTGAAGCGGTTCGAGAAGCTCTACGACCTCGCCCGGGAAGGGTCGGCCATCACCGTCAACGATATCGTCGCCACCCCGGAGCTGGCCCGCTACGAGCGGCTCACCGACGACGGCTGCCGTGAGCTGTTCCGGGAAGCGCTGGAACGGCAATGGCGTGAGCTACCCGCACCCGGAGAAGCGCCGCGGGGTGATCGGTGGTGAACCACCGGTTCGAACTGGGTGCCCGCACCAGCCGCTCGGAGGAGCGCAAGCGCGAGGTGCGGCGGTATCTGGGTGCGGCGCAGTGGTTTCCGGGAACCGAGGGGCGGATCTATCCGGAGGTCATCGACGCCTACCACGGGGAGACGGGGCTGGCCCCGGACGCCAAGGCCGTCGCGGCGCTGGACCGCGCGTGGAACGAGCTGCTGCGGCTGGAACGCCCGGCGGAGTACCGCGACGGGGTGCTGTACGACAAACGCCAGCCCATGATTCTGCGAGAGTTGGCCGCCGACAAGTTGTTCGGGCGGTTGTGGCAGCCCACAGCCGAGGTGGCCGGGGTGCGGGTGCGGCCCGAAGAGGTCGTGGTCTGCCCCTATTCGAGCACGGTGCTGCTGGAGGAGGCCGTGGCCACGCTGGCGCGGCCCGGCGGGGTGATCGTCTGTCCCGAGGGGTTCTACAAGAGCTCCAGCATCCATGTGGAGAAGTACGGGCTGGCCATCGTGACCTGCCCCGCCACCGCCGACGACGCGTTCCGGATCGACCCGGAGGCGCTGGCGCGCTGCCTGGACAGTTACGCGGCGCAGGGGCGGCTGTGCGGCGTGCTGCTCACGCTGCCCGGGAATCCGGTCGTCGCCGACTACTCGGCCGAGCAGCTGGGCGAGATCGGGCGGGTGCTGCTGGAGCGCGACGTGCCCGTCATCTGCGATATGGCCTTCGACCGGCTGGTGGAGCACATCCCGCTGGCGGCGGTGCGGGTCGCGGGCGCGGACGGAGTGCGGCGGATGTACGACCGGGTGCTGACCGTCACCGGTAATTCCAAGGGCTACAACGCCTTCGGGCCCTGCAAGTTCGGCGCGGCCTGCACCGGTGACGCGGTGTGGCTGCGGGAGGTCAGGGAGCGGCTGACCATCGCCTTCCAGCGGGAGACCACCCATCTGGTGCGCGCCACCCTCGAACACACGGGGGAGGAGTACTTCACGGCCAACCGGGCGCGAATGCGGGCGCAACTGGAGCGGGCGCGGGTGCGGATCGAGGGACTCAACGCCCGGGTCGGCGTGCCGGTGCTGCGTCCGCTCGGCAGTTTGCAGGGCATGTTCCTCAGCGTGGTCTTCGACCGCGCGATCCTGGAATCGGCCGGGGTGCACAGCAGTGCGCAGCTCGAGGACGTGCTGTTGGCCGCCGCCGGAATCGACAGCGTGGCCCTGGACCGCACCGGGTCGCCGCGGCTGGGGGTGCGGCTCAATGTGCTCGCGCCGCGCAAGGCTCCCGGCAGTGAGTCCGCCGACCTGCTGGACGAATTGTTCGACCGGATCGAGCGTTTGGTGCTGGATATGGTGGCCGGGCTGACCTACGGGCAGGTGCTGGCCGGGCGCGGGCTGCCCGAGCTGCCCGAGTTCGCGGCGGCATCGTGATCGTCGGCGTACCGCGCGAGACGGCTTCCCGGGAACGGCGGGTCGCGCTGACTCCCCACGATATTCGGGGGTTGGTGGCGGCAGGCGTCGCGGTGGTCGTGGAGCGCTCGGCCGGACTCGGGGCCGGGTTCGCGGACGCCGACTACGCGGCGGCCGGTGCGGGCGTCGTGGCCGACCGGCAGGCGATCTTCGGTCGTTGCGACGTGGTCGCCTGGGTGAAAAAGCCCGCCTTCGAACTGGATTCGATGCCGCTGCGTCCGGGTATGCGGCTGGTCGGATTCCAGGATCCGATCGCCCGCCGGGACGAGATCGACGCCCTGCGGGGGCGCGGAATCGACTCGGTGGCTTTCGAACTCGTACCGCGCATCGACCCGCCCGCCTCCCACGACGCGCTCTCCGCCATGAGCCGTTTCGCCGGGCGGCTCGCCTATGCCGAAGGGCGGGAACTGCTGTCGCCCCGGGACCGGCCGTTGCGTGTCCTGATCCTGGGTTGCGGGCAGGCCGGGCTGGCCGCCGTCGCCGCGGCCGTCGACCACGGTGACGAGAAGCCGACGGTCTTCGGCAACCGCGCCGAGCAGGGGGCCGCCGCCTTCGCCTGCGGCGCAGGGGTATTCGTGCCGGACACGAGCCCGGACCGCATCCGCGACCACATCGAACGCGAAGCCCCGGACCTGATCTGCTGCGCGGCCGTACACCGTGGTGACCGCGCGCCCTTGCTGCTCGATGCCGACGCGTTGGACGCTCTCGGTGCGGGTGCGGGTGCGGGTGCGGGTGCGGGTGCGGGTGCGGGTGCGGGTGCTGTGGTGGTCGATCTCGCGGCGAAGGCGGGCGGCAACTGCGTCGCGACCCGTGTGGACACCACGACCACTCTCGCCAATGGCGTTGTGGTCACCCACCGTTCGAACTACCCGGCCGCACAGCCCCGCGCGGCCAGCGTGGCGTACGGCGCGGCCACCTCCGCCATGATCCTGCGACTCCTGGGCTCCGCCCCGCACCTCTAGGACCGGTCGCCGGGATGCCTGGTCGTAGCGGCCACCGCCCGCGCGTGCCGTGCTGACCGAGCACGGCACCGTTGTGCAGGGGCTACATCACCGCCACGAGGATCACGATGATGATCAGCAGGCCGATGAGCAGGCCGATGGCCACCGCGAGGGGGCCTGCGTTCGGCCCGAGGTTGGCGAAGTCGATGCCCTTCGGCTTGCGCTGTGCCGCTGCGGGAGCGGCGGTTTGGGTGCGTGGCGGGCGGGGGAGCGGGGTGGAGTGCGGGCTGCGCAGGCCCGCGGCGGAGTTGCGAGCGGCCCAGGCGGGGATGGTGCCGTCCTCGGTGCGCACGGGCGCGCCGAGAATGTAGGGGGCGGTGCCGGGACCGAATGCGGCCGTGAGGATCTCGTTGCGGGCCTCGGTCATGGTGGGGCGGCGCTGCGGTGCCGGCTCCATCATGTGCAGCAGGGCCTGGGTGAGCGGTCCGGTGCGCTCCGGCGGAATGATCTGTGCCATGGCGGCCCGCTGCACCACCGCGTCGCTGTCGTCGGAGAAGCCGTAGGGCGGCTGGCCCTCGATGGCGGTGTACAGCGTCGCGCCGAGGGAGAACACATCGCTGGCGCTGGTCGGCTGCGCCCCGCGCGCCACCTCCGGCGGCAGGTAGGCGGGAGTGCCGGTGATGACATCGGGATCGTCCATGCCGTCGCCGACACCGCGTGAGATGCCGAAGTCGCTGAGCTTCACCATGCCCACCTCGTCGCCGCGGTCGGCGACGAGGATATTGCCGGGCTTGATATCGCGGTGCGTGATTCCGGCGGCGTGCGCGGCCGCGAGCGCGTCGGCCACCTGCGCGCCGATCTGCGCCACCTCGATGGGGGAGAGCCGGTCCACCAGCGCCAGTGCCTTGGCCACGCTGCGCGAGGGCAGGTACTCCATGACCAGCCACGGCTCACCGGCCTCGAGCACCACGTCGTACACGGCGATGGCGTGCTCGTGCGAGAGCTTGGCCGCCACCCGGCCCTCGTGGACGATCTGGTTGCGCACCGCCTCGGCCTGCTCCTCGCTCAGTCCGGCGGTGGTGAGCACCTGTTTGATGGCGACGTCGCGGTGGAGTAGGCGGTCGGTTGCCAGCCACACCGCGCCCATGCCGCCGCCGCCGATTTTGGACTGCAGGCGGTAGCGGCCGGCCACCAGGTAATCGGGGCCGACGATGGGACGGGCGCGTTCGGTCACGGGTGCAGGGTAGCGGAAAACCATCCCGACGGGCCTGCTTCGAAACTCGTCGTTTGCGCCACTCCCCCTTGACGTGACCGAGGTGCCGGGTTCTACTGGATTGCACTCGAACGTATATTCGAATTTTGTGGGTAGCTGGATCGGTGCTGGGTATTCGGGATCCGGTAGCGGCGGATCCATCGGTGGGAGAGGTGGTCGATGATGGGTTCGGCGGGGCAGGTGCGGGGGCAGCAGCTCGAGCAGCTGCGGCGGCGGATGGCCGCGATCCCGGCCCGCGGCGCGGATCCGGCCGGACGAGCCGCGGCGTCCGGTGCGCTTCGACGGGAAGCGCTGCCCGTCCCACCCGCGCTGGTGGAGCTGCTGCCCGAGGGCGGGCTGGCCAAGGGATCGGTGGTCGCCTACACCGGAGCCAGCTCCCTGCTCTCCGGTCTGCTGGCCGCCGTGACCGGTGCCGGAGGGCACGCCGCCGCGGTCGGTCTCCCCCGTCTCGGTCTGCTGGCCGCCGCCGAAATGGGAGCCCAGCTGGGCCGCCTGGCGGTCGTGGCGGACCCCGGCCCCGACCGCCTGGAGGTGGCCTCGGTCCTGCTGGACGGCTTGGACCTGGTCGTCCTCGGCCTCGACGGGGCCGCCGTGCCGCCGTCGCGCGCCCGCGTGCTCTCCGCCCGCGCTCGCGCCCGCAGCTCCACCCTCGTGGTCACCGGCGGCTCCTGGTCCGGCCCCTCCCTGCACATCGACACCAAGGTCACCGGTTACGACGGTCTCGGCCGCGGCTGCGGCCGCCTGCGCACCGTCCGCCTCGACGTCTCCGTCCGCGGCCGCTCCCTCCCACCCCGCCACGGCAGCCTCGCCACCTTCCCCCGCAACGGCCGCGTCGAATGGGAGCACACGCCCGTCGAAACCCTCCGCCCCGCCCACAGCGACCCCGCCCACCCCACCGCGTCTTCCCACGCCCGCGCCGAACCTCTCGCCCGCCATGCCGCCTCCTGAACCGGCGGGACCCGGCGCGGCCGCGCCGCCGCCGAGCCACGGTCGGTCGGCCCGTACCGCTGTCGCCATGGCGGAAACGAATGCGTGGTGGCCCGAACGGGCGGCCTGTTCGCACCGGCCCGGTTGTGCCGCGGCGTTTGTCACCCGCGTAGCGGCGAAACGTCCTGAGCCTGGGCAGCTCCAGACGACAGTGCGGAGCGATTCGACAGCGCGCTGTCACGACATCGGGACGGCGCGAACCTCGTGGCCGGTCGACGGGCAGGGAGCGCTCGGGTGGTCGACGTGAGCGGGCGGTCCACATCTCGGGTGTTGGCGGTGTGGTGTCCGGATTGGCCCGCGGTGGCGGCGGCGGCCGTGGCGGGGGTGCCGGTGACCCGGCCGGTGGCGGTGTTCTCGGCGAATCGGGTGGTGGCCTGTACGGCGGTGGCGCGGGCCGAGGGGGTGCGGCGCGGGTTGCGGCGGCGGGAGGCGCAGGCTCGGTGTCCGGAACTGCTTGTGGTGCAGGATGATCCGGATCGGGATGCGCGGGCGTTCGAGCCGGTGGTGGCGGCCGTGGATGCGACGGTGCCGGGGGTGGAGGTGTTGCGGCCGGGGCTGCTGGTGCTGGCGGCTCGGGGCGCGGCGCGGTATTTCGGGTCGGAGGAGGCGGCGGCGGAGCGGTTGGTGGACGCGGTGGCGGCGGTAGGGGTGGAATGCCAGATCGGGATCGCCGACGAGTTGTCGACGGCGGTGTTCGCCGCGCGGCGCGCCACCCTGGTGCCGCCCGGCGGCGGCGCGGCCTTCCTCGCGCCGCTGCCGATCGGCGAACTCGCGGTGGAACCCGCCCTGTCCGCACCGGAACGCGCGGACCTGGTGGATCTGCTGCACCGCTTGGGATTACGCCGCATCGGCGACTTCGCGGCGCTCACTCCCGCCGAGGTGTCCTCCCGTTTCGGCGCGGACGCCATCGCCGCACACCGCTGCGCGCTCGCCCGACCCGAACGCCGACCCGGCACCCGGCCGTCCGCCGCCGACCTCACCGTGGAATACCGCTGCGACCCGCCCATCGACCGCGTGGACGCCGCCGCCTTCGCGGGCCGCATGCTCGCCGCCCAGCTGCACGAACTCCTCGCCGCCGCCGCGGTGGCCTGCACCCGCCTGTCGATCCAGGCGGAAACCGCTGCCGGAGAACACCTCTCCCGCACCTGGCGCTGCGCCGAACCCCTCACTCCCGACAGCACCGCCGACCGCATCCGCTGGCAGCTCGACGGCTGGCTCACCCGCCGCGGCGGTCGGGCGGATCCGCCCGCGCCCACCGCCCCCATCACCCTGCTGCGGCTGGAACCCGTCGAGGTGGTGTCGGCGGGGGCGCTCCAGCTGGGCCTGTGGGGCGGGGTCGGGGAGGAGGAGGCGCGGGCACGGCGGGCGCTGGCTCGGGTGCAGGGGCTGCTGGGCGGGGAGGCGGTCCGGGTGGGGGTGCTCAGTGGTGGGCGCGGTCCCGAGGAGCGGATCACCATGGTGACCCTGGGCGAGGAGTTGGTGCCCGCGGCCGATCCGGCGCAACCGTGGCCGGGGCGACTGCCCGAACCCGCCCCCGCCGTCATCCTGGCGCACCGCCCGCGGGTCCGGCTCGAGGCGGCCGACGGCACCCCGGTCTGGGTCACCGACCGTGGTCTCTTCACCACCGATCCGACGCATCTGCACTGGGGTTCCCGCAGTTGGCGGCTGCTCGGCTGGGCCGGACCCTGGCCCCTCGACGATCGCTGGTGGACCCCCCGGAGCCCACAGGGTTACGTGGCCCGCGCCCAGGTGCTGCTGGACGGCGACACCCGCGCCCTGCTCCTGCTCGCCTACGACCACGCCTGGCATGTGGAGGGCCTCTACGAGTGACGGCCGACCCGTTCACACCGGACGCGGCGGATCGAGCCTGACCGCGATCTGCACGAGGCGGCGGCGGAACGCCTTCGGGGTGGCTCGACAAGTACTCGATGGTCGCCAGCAGTATGGTGCCGCGCACAACCGGCGGCGCGGTGCGGGCGCGCCCCGTAGGCTGGCTGATCGTGGAGTCGACGGTCACGCGGGTCGCGTTCGAGGACGTGCTCATCGCCTATCGGGATTCCGGGGCGGAGCGGGCCGCGAACACGGTGCCGGTGGTGCTGGTGCACGGTATGGGCGGGGATGGTCACACCTGGGATCGGTTCGCGCGGCAGTTGGCGCGGCGTGGGCGGCGGGTGATCGTTCCGGATCTGCGTGGGCACGGGCGCAGCGCGCACGCCGACTCGTACCTGTTCGCCGAATTCGGCGGCGACCTGCTGCGGCTGTGCGATCGGCTCGGTCTCGAATCGGCGGATTTCGTGGGCCATTCGCTGGGCGGCTACGCGGTGTCGTGGCTGGCCATGCGACGTCCGGAACTGGTGCGCCGCTTGGTGATCGAGGAGCAACCGCTACCGCTGCGCTCCGGTGACGAACAGGTGACCCTGACCCGACGGCTGCCCTCGGTGCCGGAGCTGTGGCACGCCACCACCAGCCTGCTGCGCCATCCGCGCGCCGTGCTGGCCTTCGACCGCTCCATGACCCGCACCGCCCTGGAGCAGTTCCGCAAGCCGTATCCGGAATGGTGGGAGGGTCTCGCGGATATCGCCGCGCCGACGCTGTTCCTGCGCGGCGGCCCCGGCGGCATGGTCGACCCGGACAAGGTCGAGCAGTTGCGCGTCAGCATCCCCGACTGCACCGTGCACACCTTCCGCTGCGGACACAGCATCCACCGTGACCGCTACCACGAGTTCGAGGCAGCGGTCCTGCCGTTCCTCCGGCACTGACCACGCAGGGGCGGCTCGCCGGCGGCATCGCCCGGCCGCGGTCCTGGCGGGTGACGTCAGTCCGGAATCGGCGTCTGCTGGTAGCAGGCCAGCCGCCAGTCCCCGTCGACGCGGACGTAGACGCTGGTCATGATGCCCCGGAAGGCGGGCTCGGCACCCTCGCGGTACGCGATGCCGGTGTAGACCAGGATCGTGCTGTCTCCGGCGTCCACCAGGCGCGGACTCTCCAACTCGAAGGTCCGCCACGGTGGAGCGTTCTTCAGCGAGTCGATGACGCCGTCGCGGTCCAGCACCATGCCGTTGGCGAGCACCATCACCGCGTCCTCGGTCATGAGCGAGCCGTAGAAGTCCGCCCCGGTGCTGGTGCACAGCGCGTCCCAGCCTCGACGCTCGACCGCGAGGAGTTCGTTCAGTAATTCCTTATCGGTCATGCCTCCACCCTACGAGCGCGTCCGATTTCCGCCGGTACGACGCTGTCCGGGGCAGGACGGGTGGCCCGTTTGCGCCACGTGTCGGCGGCGTTTTCTACAGTGAGATCGTGTCCGCATCAGATCGCCCGATCCTGTTCTTCGCCGGGGAGGCGGAGTTTCGGGAATGGCTGATGGCCAATCACGCCGCCATGGACGGGGTTTGGCTGAAATTCGCGAAGCGGGGCACCGGCTACATATCACTCGACTACGCCGGTGCGCTGCGTCAGGCGCTGTGCTTCGGCTGGATCGACGGGCAGGCGCGGCGGCTCGACGACGAGTTCTATCTACAGAGTTTCACACCGCGGCGGCCGCGCAGCTCGTGGTCGCAGCGCAATGTGGGCTACGCCGAGGAATTGATCGAACAGGGACTCATGCATCCGGCCGGGCAGGCCGAGATCGACCGCGCCAAGTCCGACGGCCGCTGGGACAATGCCTACGGGCGGGAACTGCCGCAGGATTTCCTGGACGAGCTGGCGAAGCATCCGGAGGCGGCGGCGTTCTTCGAGACACTGCCCGATCAGATCAGTGTCGAGATCGGCCAGCAGCTCGGCAGCGCGGTGCGGCCGGAGACCCGGGCGCGGCGGTTGGATCAGATGATTCGCAAACTCATCGACGGGCAGCCGCTGTGACGGCATTCGTGGGTCTGCCGTGTACGACGGCGGCGTGGGAGGTGCCGCTACCCGGCAGCGCCACCCACGTCACCGGCTGGCTGTGTGTCGAGCAGCCCGGGGCGTGGGGGCGCGATGTGATCGGCGACGAGGTGCTCGGCCCCGATATCACCGCCGGACTGGCCGCCCGCACCAAGGCCGCCCGTGTGCGTCCGACGCTCATCCGCAGACCGGGCCGCCACGAGTTCACCGGTGTCCGAACGGTATTGCTCGTCAGCTCGCACCCCGAGCGTCCCTGGTGCGAACGTTTCGAGATCACCGACCTGAACCAGCTGCTCGACTTCGACCCGCACCTGCTCAACGGCCCGCCCCCGGGAATCGGTGCACCCGTCGCCGATCCACCGGTGCTGGTCTGCGCCCACGGCAAGCGCGACCAGTGCTGTGCCCGCCTCGGCCGCCCCATCGCCGCCCGCCTCGCCGCCGAATATCCCGGCCGCGTCTGGGAGTGCTCCCACACCGGCGGCCACCGCTTCGCCCCCGCCGTGGTGCTGCTCCCGTCCGGCCTCACCTACGGCCGCCTGACCGCCGACACCGCCCTCGAAACACTCGCCGCCGCCGACCGGAACACGCTGTCCCTGACCGGCTTCCGCGGCCGCAGCGGCCATTCCCCGGTGGAGCAGGTAGCCGAGATCACCGTCCGCGAACACCTGCGCGATATCGGCGACGACACCGCCGTGGCCCTGAACGCCCTCACCGTGGCGACCGTCCCGGACCCGGAAACGGTTGCCGCCCGGCTCGGCGATGAGACGGCACCCGCCGACCCCGCCACCTTCGCGGGCGCGGCGCAGGTCACCCACCGCGACGGCCGCCGCTGGCAGGTCACCGTCCACACCTCCGCCTACGCACCCCGCCAAGCCAGCTGCGGAGCCGCCCCCAAACCGGTCAAAGCACTACACCCCGCCCAACTCCACCAGCTGGCGTAGCCCCCGCGAGGGGAACTGGTGGCGGCATCGTGCGAGAGCGCTCCGCCACCGGTTCCCCCCTCGCGGTGCTACCAGTGGGTGCCGGGGACGAGGCGGGCGGCGCGGCGGAGGGCGGTGCCGGTGGCTCGGACGGCGGGGGGCACTTCGCGGCGGTGGCGTTTCGGGGGGAGGATTTCCAGTTGTGTTGTCTCCTCGGGCTTCTCGCCTTTGGCGGCGGGGGAGTCGGGGAGGGCGCGGTAGTAGCGGTGCAGGATGCGGTCCTTGATGCGCGGGGTGATGAGGCTGCCGTATTCGGCGAGGGTGCCCAGCGGGACGTCGATGCGCTTGGGACGGTCGGTGAGGGCGCGGACGATGGTGGCGGCTGCCCATTCGGGGGATTCCGAGGGGCCCTGATTGCCGCTCGGGGCGATCATGGGGGTGCGCACCAGCGGCATGTGGATGGTGGTGAAAGTGATGTTGTCGGCCAGCATCTCGATCGCGGTCACCTCGGCGAACTTGTCGAGGGCGGCCTTGGAGGCCAGGTAGGCGGCGAAGCGCGGCGTGGCGACCTGCACTCCGGCGCTGGAGATGTTCACGATGTGGCCGAATTTGCGCTCGCGCATCTGCGGTAGCAGGGCCAGGGTCATGCGCACCGCGCCGAAGTAGTTGACCGCCATGGTGCGCTCGAAGTCGTGCATGCGGTCGGTGGAGCGGTGTACGGCGCGGCGGATGGAGCGCCCGGCATTGTTGACCAGCATGTCCACGTGACCGTGGGCGTCGAGGATCTGGGTCACGGCCTTCTCGACGGAGTCCTCGTCGGTGACATCGCACTGGTAGGCGTAGGCGTCGCCGCCCTCGGCCCGGATCTTCTCGACCACCACGGCCAGTTCCTCGGCGCGGCGGGCGAGCAGGAAGACTGTCGCTCCCTTCTCGGCCACGGCCGAGGCGGCCGCGCGGCCGATGCCGGAGGACGCGCCGGTGATGATGACGTGTCTGCCGGACAGGTCCCGGCGAGCGCGTCGACGGGCCCGGTAGCCGTCGCCTGTCGTTTCGCTCATGACTGCTCCTTTGCAGGTCGGATTGGCTCGAACTTACTCCAAAGTAAGTTCCAATGCCAGGGTGAGTTCCGAGGTTGGCTTGATGGGCTCGAGTTAATACAAACCGCCCGGTTGGAATGCGTGTACAGTCGCTGACTATCGAACACGAGTTCGATTCCTGAAGTGCGTGCGGAGGAGGTGTCGTGGGCTGGCACAACGGACCGCCGACCTGGTCGGAGCTGGAACGGGTGCTCTCCGGACGCCCGAACCGAACCGTCCCCGCGGGCGACGGCGGCGACAGCCCGGCCTGGTCTCGCAAGCGCGAGCCCTACCGCGCCGCACCGCTGCACCGCCCCGACGAACCCACCGTCCCCTACGCCGAACTGCACGCCCACTCCGCCTACAGCTTCCTCGATGGAGCCAGCCAGCCGGAGGAACTGGTCGAGGAGGCCGTCCGCCTCGGCCTCGAGGCCCTCGCCCTCACCGACCACGACGGCTTCTACGGTGTCGTGCGCTTCGCCGAGGCCGCCCGCGAATGGGGTATGCCCACCGTCTTCGGTGCGGAACTCTCCCTCGGCAGCGCCGCTCGCCCCGGCGCCCACCTCGCCCCGCGCGGCGGCCGGCCCGCCTCGAGCTACCCGACCGCGTCCGGTGGCAGAGCTCGGACGCGCGGACGCCCAGCCGATTCGCCCGTGCCGAGCGATTCCGAGCCCCGCACCGGCGCACCCGATCCCGCCGGACCGCATCTGCTGATCCTGGCGCGCGGGCAGGAAGGGTACCGGCGGCTGTCCCGGGAGATGGCGGCGGCACACATGGCGGCGGGCGAGAAGGGCATTCTGCGCTACGACCTGGACCGGCTCACCGCGGCGGCGGGCGGACACTGGCAGGTGCTGACCGGCTGCCGGAAAGGGCATGTGCGGCAGGCGCTGCGGCGGGGCGACGCGGAAGCCGAAGCGGCACTGCGGGATCTGATGGAACGATTCGGACCGGACCGGGTGAGCGTGGAGCTCACCCACCACGGCATACCCACCGACGACGAGCGCAATGCCCGGCTGCTCGCCCTGGCCGACCGGCTCGGCCTGCCGGTGATCGCCTCCACCGGAGCGCATTTCGCCGCGCCACCACAGCGCCGCCGGGCCATGGCGCTGGCCGCCATCCGGGCCCGGCAGAGTCTCGACGAAATGGCGGGCTGGCTCGCCCCCACCGGCGGCGCGCATCTGCGGTCGGGAGCCGAGATGGCGCGGCTGTTCGCGGCCTGCCCGCAGGCGGTGGCCAATGCCGCCGAACTGGCCCGGGAATGCGCTTTCGACCTGCGCCTGATCGCCCCGCGGCTGCCACCCTTCGACGTGCCGGAGGGGCACGACGAGACCTCGTGGCTGCGCGAACTCACCTACCGGGGGGCCGCCCGCCGCTACGGTCCCCCCGCGCACAACCCCCAGGCGTACCGGCAACTCGAGCACGAACTCGAGGTGATCGAGCGGTTGCGGTTCCCGGGCTACTTCCTGGTGGTGCACGACATCGTCAGCTTCTGCCACGACAACGACATCCTGTGCCAGGGCAGGGGTTCCGCCGCCAACTCGGCCGTCTGCTACGCCATCGGCATCACCAATGTGGATCCGGTCGCCAATCAGTTGCTGTTCGAACGCTTCCTCGCGCCCGAGCGCGACGGCCCGCCCGATATCGACGTGGACATCGAATCGGACCGCCGCGAGGAGGCCATCCAGCACGTCTATGCCAAGTACGGGCGCGAGTACGCGGCGCAGGTGGCCAATGTCATCACCTATCGGGGTAAGTCCGCGGTGCGCGATGCCGCACGCGCACTGGGCTTCTCGTCCGGACAGCAGGACGTCTGGAGCAAGCAGGTGAGCCGCTGGACGGGTGTCGCGAAGGAGGAGCACACCGACATTCCCGACGACGTCCTCGCCCTGGCCGGTGAATTGGAGGGATTGCCCAGGCATCTGGGCATCCACTCCGGCGGCATGGTGATCTGCGATCGCCCCATCGCCGATGTGTGCCCCACCGAATGGGCGCGCATGCCGGGACGCAGTGTGTTGCAGTGGGACAAGGACGACTGCGCCGCCGCCGGGCTGGTGAAATTCGATCTGCTCGGTCTCGGCATGCTCTCCGCCCTGCGCTACATGATCGACCTGGTGCGTGAGCACAAGGGGGAGACCGTGGAGTTGCACCGGTTGGACCTCACCGAAACCGCTGTGTACGACATGCTTTCGCGCGCCGACTCGGTGGGCGTGTTCCAGGTGGAGTCGCGCGCGCAGATGGCGACCCTGCCGCGGCTGCGGCCGCGGAACTTCTACGACCTGGTGGTGGAGGTGGCCCTGATCCGTCCCGGGCCCATCCAGGGCGGCTCCGTGCACCCCTACATCCGCCGTCGCAACAGGCTGGAGCCGGTCACCTACGACCATCCGGCGCTGGCGAACGCGCTGGAACGCACCCTCGGCATCCCGCTGTTCCAGGAGCAGCTCATGCAGATGGCCGTCGACGTCGCCGGATTCACCGCCGCCGAGGCCGATCAGCTGCGCCGCGCCATGGGCTCCAAGCGGTCACCGGAGAAGATGGAGCGGCTGCGGGAACGCTTCTATCGGGGTATGCGGGAACTGCACGGCATTACCGGCGAGGTGGCCGACCGCATCTACGAGAAGGTCTACGCCTTCGCGAATTTCGGTTTCCCGGAAAGCCATTCGCAGAGCTTCGCCTCGCTGGTGTTCTATTCGGCGTGGTTCAAGCTGCATCATCCGGCGGCATTCTGCGCGGGCCTGCTGCGGGCGCAGCCGATGGGGTTCTACTCGCCGCAGTCGCTGGTGGCGGACGCCCGGCGGCACGGGGTGGTGGTGCACGGGCCGGATATCAATCACAGTCTCGCCGAAGCGACGCTGGAACGGCGGGGGATGGAGATCCGGCTGGGGCTGGCCGCGGTGCGGCACATCGGCGACGAACTGGCCGAGCGGATCGTCGCCGCCCGCCTGTCCGTCGGCCCCTACCGGTCCTTCCTCGACCTCACCAACCGCGTGGAACTGACTGTCCCGCAGGCGGAATCGCTGGCCACGGCGGGTGCGCTCGGCAGTCTCGACATCACCCGCCGCCAAGCCCTGTGGGCCGCCGGGGCCGCGGCGGGGGAACGTCCGGATCGCCTTCCCGGCACGGGCGCGGCCACCGCCGCGCCCGCCCTGCCAGGTATGAGCGAGCTGGAGTTGGCCGCCGCCGACGTCTGGGCCACCGGCGTCTCACCCGGCAGCTATCCCACCGAGTTCCTGCGCCCGCGACTGGATGCGCTGGGAGTGGTGCCCGCCGCCCACCTCGCCGATATTCGCGACGGCACGCGGGTGCTGGTGGGCGGCGCGGTCACGCACCGGCAGCGCCCCGCCACGGCGGGCGGCGTCACCTTCCTCAACCTGGAGGACGAGACCGGCATGGTGAACGTGGTCTGCTCGGTGGGCCTCTGGGCCCGCTACCGCCGCCTCGCCCAGAGCGCGCCCGCCCTGCTGATCCGCGGGCGCGTACAGAACGCCGAGGGGGCGATCACGGTGGTCGCCGACCACCTGCAACGCATGGACCTGCGCATCGAGGCGAAGTCCCGCGACTTCCGCTGAGCGCCGACGCTACTGCTCACGCCGCGATGGCTACTGGATTCGCAGCGGACTGCCGCCCCGACGTCCTCGGACGGCGTGGTGGTCGGCTCCATCACGCTGCCTCCGCAACGCTGACCGTTCTATCGCCAGTCGCGCCCGCCGCCGGTGCGGCACCCGCGAGAGCCACCCGCCGGAGCGGTCCGGGTTCGGTGCGGGAGTGCTCGCGGGGAGAATGGTGCGCGTCGAAGGGAGTCTCAGTGCCGACCGTGGTCCGCGCGACGATCAAACCGAACAGCAAGAAGGGGCCGCTGGTGGAAACCCTTCCCGACGGCACCCTCCAGCTCTACGTCCGCGCCCCCGCCGTGGAGGGCAAGGCCAACAGGGCCGCCTGCGAACTCCTCGCCGCCCACTACGGCGTGCCCAAATCCGCCGTCCGCCTCACCGCGGGCGCGACCTCCCGCTTCAAACGCTTCGATATCGACGACTGAGGCAGCCGACGACCGAGATCAGAACGCCAGCTCTTCCCACGGAATGCGAATGGGGAAGGGGAAGTCGAACTCGATGCCGTCGGTGTCGGCCGCGGTCCACTCGGCAGCCATGAGGTAGTTGGCGGTGTGCAGCAGGTGTACGCCCGCCGGAACCAGATGGCCGGGTTCGGTTTGCAGCGCGAAGGCGCGCACCTTCTCGATGACGCTGGCCTCGCGGGCGAGCGTCACCTCCCAGTACAGCGGAATACCTGCCCGCGCGTAGCGTGCCTTCTTCGCCTCGATATCGGATGCGGTGTTGCCGGGAGACAGCACTTCGCCGACGAGGTGGACATCGGCGGCGCGGACATCCTGGTACGGGGTTTCGAGGCAGCGGTGGATCAGGAAGTCCGGTGTCACGAAGTCGGATTTTCCGCTGGCGCCGAAGAAGACGTTCGTCTCGGTGGTGACGCGCCAGCAGTGATCGGGATGGCGGGTCACATCCGAGCGTGCGCATCGGCGCAGTGCGCTCCAGAGCAGATTCGTGAACGTCTGATGCTCGGCCGGGCCACGTCGCATCCACATCACCCGCCCGTTCCACAGCTCGATCTGCTCGGCGATCTCCTCCGGTAGCCGCTCGAGCTCCTCCCACGTCATGTACTCGGGGATATCGGGCTGCTCGAGGTGGGGTACGGACATGTCCTCAGGATATTTCGCCATGTCCACGGCCTTCCCGGATTCACGAGAAGCAGACGGTTTCGTCCGCGATGTCAGGTGTTGTCAGTGCCAGTAGACCGTGTCGGCGCGCGTCTGTCACTACACCGCGCCCGGGAAGCCCAGTTGTCGCCAGGCTTCGTAGACGGCGACGGCGGCGGCGTTGGAGAGGTTCATGGAGCGACGGCCCGGGAGCATGGGGATGCGCACCTGGGTGGTGACGTGCGGGTCGGCGAGGACCTCGGCGGGTAGGCCGGTGGGTTCGGGGCCGAAGAGCAAGGTGTCGTGCTCGCGGTAGGCGACGGCGGTGCTGTGCGTGGTGGCCTGGGCGGTGAAGGCGAAGACGCGTTCGGGGCGGATGGCGTCCCAGGCGGCGGCCAGATCCTTGTGCACGGTGACCGAGGCGAGGTCGTGGTAGTCCAATCCGGCCCGCCGCAACTTGGGCTCGGATAGGTCGAAGCCGAGCGGTTCGATCAGGTGTAGTCGGCATCCGGTCCCGGCGGCCAGCCGGATGGCGTTGCCGGTATTCGGCGGGATGCGGGGCTCGTAGAACACCAGATGGAACACCCCGCCAGTCAACCAGACGGGGGTCGCGCCGCTGTGCCGGACCGGCGGCGCGGCCGTTGCCGGGCCATGTGGCGTTGCTGGGTGGTGGGGTAGCCGACCGGTGTGGCGGTGGCGTTGCGGGGCGGTGTGGCGTTGCCGGGTGGATTCGACCGGGCCGTATCGGTGGAAACCGCCCCGCCGCTAGACTGCGGCGCGTGAGTGCCCACGCCGCCCCCGAGAGCCGCAGCAGCCGCATCGGCGCATCCGTCCGCACCCATCTGCCGCTCATCCTGGTGGCCGCGGTGCTGGTGGTGGCGGTCGTCTTCCTGGCCTGGGACCGCTGGCGACGCGGTGCCGTGTTCATCGGCGGCGCGGCCCTGCTGGCCGCGGCCTTCCGCATGCTGCTGCCCGCCGAACAGGTCGGCCTGCTCGCGGTGCGCGGCAAATGGTTCGACGTGGTCGCCCTGACCGCGCTGGGCTCGGCCATCATCGTGCTGGCCGCCACGGTCAACCCGCTCGGCATCACCTAGATCGGGCGGAGATCCGCGTATGACCGCCGGGCTGCCGTGGCGCGGCCGTCCGTGGTTGCCGCGTGTGGTGCGGGAGGCCGGGTGCCGTCGCGGCCGTCAGCGGTTGTCGCGGGCCGCGCGGGCCAGGTCCATGGTTTCGGTGAGGAGTTTGCCGACCGCCTCGGTTTCGGTGAGGAAGCCGTCGTGGCCGTCGCGGGAGCGGACGATCTCCAGGCCCTTGCAGCCGGGTAGCAGGTCGGCCAGTTCCTGTTGGGTGCGCAGCGGGTACAGGCGGTCGGAGTCGACGCCGCCGACGATGCAGGGGACCGGGGTGGAGGTCAGGGCGGTGGCGATCCCGCCGCGGCCGCGGCCCACGTCGTGCCGGTTCATGGCCTCGGTGAGCAGGATGTAGGTGCCGGGGTCGAAGCGGGAGACGAGTTTGTCGGCCTGATATTCCAGGTAGCTCTGCACCGCGTAACGACCACCGTCCCAAGGGTTCTCGTCACCCTGGGCGTGGTTCTCGAAGCGGTGGTCGAGTTCGAATTCGGTGCGGTAGCTCAGGTGCGCGATACGGCGGGCGATGCGCATGCCGGTCATGGGCGCGCGCCCGGTGCCGTGGTAGTCGCCGCCCTGCCAGTCCGGATCGGCGGTGATGGCGGCGATCTGGGTGGTCTGGGTGCCGATCTGGTCGGCGGTGGCGCGCGGGCCGACGGCCAGCACCAGGGCGGAGCCGACGCGGTCGGGATGGCCGATCATCCATTCCAGCACCCGCATGCCGCCCATGGAGCCGCCGACCACCGCGGCCAGCCGTTCGATCCCGAGCAGATCGAACAGCCGCACCTCGGCGGTCACCTGATCACGGATGGAGATATCGGGAAATCGTGAGCCCCAAGGCTTTCCGTCGGGGGCCAGGGAGGCGGGTCCGGTCGAGCCCTGACAGCCGCCGAGCACATTGGTGGCGATGACACACCACTCCCGGGTGTCGATGGGCGCACCGGGTCCGACGGTGCCCTCCCACCAGCCGGGCGGCGAACCCGCCGACCCGACCACATGGGAGTCACCGGTCAGCGCGTGCTCGACCAGCACCACGTTGTCCAGATTCGCCGAGAGTTCGCCCCAGCGTTGTACGGCCAGCGTCACGTCGGTGACGACCGCCCCGTTCTCGAGTTCGACGTCCCCGATGGCAATACTGCCGAGCGTCCCGTCGGACGGTGGAAGCAGCGCCTCCACCGTCTCCCGGGACGTGCTCGATTCGATGTTCACGGTCAACGTGCCGCCGCCGTCAGTCCGGCCGTGAGATCGGCCAGGATGTCGTCGATACCCTCGATACCCACGGCCAACCGCACCAGCCCCGGTGTGACGCCGGAGGCCAGCTGCTCTTCCGGCGTCAGCTGCGAATGCGTGGTGGAGGCCGGATGGATGACGAGGGAACGCACATCCCCGATGTTAGCGACATGGCTGTGCAGCTCCAGCGCGTCCACGAACTTCTTGCCCGCATCGACGCCCCCGGCGAGCTCGAAGGACACGATCGCGCCCACACCCTTCGGTGCCAGCTGTTTGCCACGCTCATACCAGGGGGAGGACGGCAGCCCGGCGTAGGACACCGACAGCACCTCCGGCCGCTGGGCCAGGAACTCCGCGACCGCCTGCGCGTTGGCCACGTGCCGCTCCACCCGCAGGCTCAGCGTCTCGATGCCCTGGGCGATGAGGAAGGCGTTGAACGGCGAGACGGCCGAGCCGAGGTCGCGCAGCAGCTGCACCCGCGCCTTGAGTGCGAAGGCGGGCGCACCCAGATCCGCGTACACCACGCCGTGGTAGCTCGGATCGGGGGTGGTGAAGCCCGGGAACCGCGCCGCGCCGGATTCGTCGCGCCCGGTCCAGTCGAATCCGCCGCCGTCGACGATCACGCCCGCGACCGCGGAGCCATGTCCGCCAAGGTATTTGGTGGCCGAATGCACCACGATGTCGGCCCCGTGGCGCAGCGGCTGGATCAGGTACGGCGTCGCCACGGTGTTGTCCACGATGAGCGGCACCCCGGCGGCGTGGGCGATCTCGGCGACGCCCGGGATGTCCAGCAGCGCGCTGCTGGGGTTGGCCACGGTCTCGCCGTAGAACGCCTTGGTGTTGGGTCGCACCGCCGCCCGCCACTGCTCCAGGTCGTCGGGATCGTCGACGAAGCCGACCTCGATGCCCAGCTTGGGCAGCGAGTAGCGGAAGAGGTTGTAGGTGCCGCCGTAGAGGTGCGGGCTGGCGACGATGTGATCCCCGGCGGCGGCCAGATTGAGGATGGCGAAAGTTTCGGCGGCCTGTCCGGACGCCAGCAGCAGCGCCGCGACGCCGCCCTCCAGGGCGGCGATGCGCTGCTCCACCACGTCCTGGGTGGGGTTCATGATCCGGGTGTAGATATTGCCCGGCTCGGCCAGTCCGAACAGTGCGGCGGCGTGTTCGGTGTCGCGGAAGGCGTACGAGGTGGTCTGGTAGATCGGCAGCGCGCGGGCCCCGGTGGTGGCGTCGGGAGCCTGTCCGGCGTGCACCTGCTTGGTCTCGAAAGACCAGTTGGCCGGTTCGATGGGCGCGGTCGAGTCACTCATGTCCTGCTCCAAGAAAAGTCGCCGAATGGCGGGAAGTCTGACGTTATCGGAAGGCGAATGGGCTTCGACAACAACACATTTCGGTAGACCTCCTACAGTGCGCTTGCGCTCGGCCTTCGAGCGCCCGGTCCTCACCCGGAGCACCCCACCGCAGCTGGAGGGTTGCCGATCAGCAAGCCGGGGCTTGACGCTGATGCTCTTGACCTGATGCGAGATTCTAGCGGGCGGAGGGGTCGGAGTCCGAAGTGGGGCTGGACACACAGACGTTTCCGCAGATACGCAGGAATTCGCGATAGGCCGCGACCACGGCGTCGGCCATGCCCCGGGCGGAGGTGGCGCAGTTGCCGTCGACGGCCTCGACCTCGGTGCCGACCCGCATGATCGTGTGCCAGGTACCCAGCAGCAAACGCACCGGCAGGCTGTCCGCGGGCTGGCCGATGCGCTCGGCGAGCACGTCGCACATCTGCTGGGTCTTGTGCTCGCCCGCGTCGAGACTGCGGGCACGCACCGCGGCGCTGCCGCGGATGATGTTCTGCATCTGCTGGAACCAGCGGAACGGCACCGGTTCATCGGCTTCGATGATGCGGTCGGTCAGGGCCAGGAAGCCGTCCAGCATCGCCTGCAGCTCGTTGTCGTGCGGCGGCTGCGCCCGCAGATACTCGGCCATGGCCTGCCCCCATACCTCGATGGGGGCGATGACGATCTCTTCCTTGCTCTCGAAGTACCGGTTCACGGTGCGTGGTGAGACGTCGGCCGCGTCGGCGATCTGTTCGACGGTGGTGGCGTCGAAACCCTGGGCGTCGCACAGCTCGAGTGCCACATCGATGATGCGTTCGCGGGTCTGCTGCTTCTTGCGTTCGCGCAGTCCCGGTCGACGGCGTTCCAGGAGATCGGCAGGCGTTGACGACTCGGACATTGCCTCAGTCTATCGCTATCGGGCCGAATTGTGTCATTAACAGCCATCTGTCTGAGTGCGACATTTTTCGCTTGACGTCATTTGTCGGTGGGTGCCAGTATGGTCCGGGTTGTTCGGAATGCCCTGAGGAGAACGACGTGACCACTGCGACCGCGACTCGCGAACCCGACGAAATATCCAGACAGACAAGCGCTTCCAAGCGCTGGCTGGCCCTGGGCGCACTCGCCCTGGCGCAGCTCATGGTGGTGCTGGACGCCACCATCGTCACGATCTCGCTGCCCTTCGCGCAGCAGGATCTGCACATCAGCGAGGCCGACAAGCAGTGGATGCTGACGGCCTACACCCTCATCTTCGGCGGCCTGCTGCTGCTCGGCGGCCGCCTCGCCGACTACCTCGGCCGACGCCGCATCTTCCTGATCGGCCTGGTCGGCTTCGCCGCCGCCTCCGCGCTGGCCGGGCTCGCGCAGAACGCCGGACAGCTGTTCGCCGGGCGCGGCCTGCAGGGTGCGTTCGCGGCGCTGCTGGCACCCGCGGCGCTGTCACTGGTGTCGATCACCTTCACCGAGGTCACCGAGCGGGCCAAGGCGTTCGGTGTCTTCGCGGGCGTCTCGGCGGGCGGCGCGGCCATCGGGCTGATCGCGGGCGGCGCGCTCACCGAGTACGCCGACTGGCGCTGGTGCCTGCTGGTCAACACCCCCGTCGCACTGCTGGCACTGGTCGGGGCGTACGCCTTCGTCGTCAGGGACGAGCCCGCGCCGCGCACCGGCGGCTACGACCTGCCGGGCGCGATCACCGGCACCCTCGGGCTCATCGCCATCGTCTACGGCTTCACCCGCGCGGCCGAGAACGGCTGGGGCGCGGCATCCACCCTCGGGCTGCTGGCCGCGGGCGCGGCCCTGCTGGTCGCCTTCGTGGTCATCGAACACCGGTCCGCGAATCCGCTGCTGCCGTTGCGCATCCCGGGGGAGATCAACCGGGGCGGCTCGTTCCTGGTGGCGCTGCTCATCCCAATCGCCATGTTCGCCATGTTCCTGAACCTCAGCTACTACCTGCAGATCACCCTCGGGTACTCGGCGCTGAAGGCCGGTGTCGCCTTCCTGCCGTTCCCCATCGGCATCGTGGTGTCGGCGGGTATCGCCAGCGCGGTACTGCCGAAGCTGGGTCCGCGCCCGGTGCTGCTGGCCGGGACCGCGCTGGGCATGCTGGGGCTGCTCTATCTGGCCCAGCTCGATTTCGGTGACGGCTACGCGGCGTCGGTGCTGCCCGCCATGACGCTCATCGCACTCGGTATGGGTGGCGTCTTCGTGGCCATGCAGACCACCGCGCTGCATCAGGTGGACGAGGCCGATTCCGGGGTGGCCAGCGCGCTGCTCAATGCCGCGCAGCAGGTCGGCGGTTCCATCGGCACGGCCCTGCTGACCACCATCTCGGTGCAGGTCGCGCAGCGGTACGTGGCCGACAATCCGACCATCGACAATGTCATGGCCCGGGCCGCCATCCACAGCTACGACGTGGCGTTCTACATCGGTGCGGGCTTCTTCCTCATCGCCCTGCCCATCATCGCGCTGATGATCCGCGACAAGCCGGAGAACCTGCTCGAGGGCGCGGAGAAGCCGGTTCACGTGGGCGTCTGATCCTCGTATCCTCGACTCATAGGCCGCGTGTTTCCTACTTGCGAGTAGCCCTCCGCTGTTCCCGCACAGCGGGGGGCAACCGCGCGGTGAGGTTCATAGCAGCAGTACGCTTGTCTTGCTTGACGCCACAGCGTACGTGGACCTGGCACCACAGGCCCCGTGCCGCGCGCCATGCGTATACGTTGTCTGTTGAACAGCTGGGGTCCGCTACAAGCGGTGCTCACCGGCCGTGCAATGGGAGCACCACCTTCCTAGGAGGACACGAAGATCCATGTCCAAGATCAAGGTTGAAGGCACCGTCGTCGAGCTCGACGGCGATGAGATGACCCGGATTATCTGGCAGTTCATCAAAGACAAGCTGATCAATCCGTATCTCGATGTGAACCTCGAGTACTACGACCTCGGCATCGAGTACCGCGACAAGACCGACGATCAGGTCACGATCGACGCGGCCAACGCCATCAAGAAGCACGGCGTCGGCGTCAAGTGCGCGACGATCACCCCCGATGAGGCCCGCGTCAAGGAATTCGGTCTGAAGAAGATGTGGCGGTCGCCCAACGGCACCATCCGCAACATCCTCGGCGGCACCATCTTCCGCGCGCCGATCATCATCTCCAACGTCCCGCGCCTGGTTCCGGGCTGGACCAAGCCGATCATCATCGGCCGCCACGCCTTCGGTGACCAGTACCGCGCCACCGACTTCAAGGTGCACCAGGCGGGCACCGTCACCCTCACCTTCACCCCGGAGGACGGCTCCGAGCCGATCGTCCACGAGGTCGTGAAGATGCCCGAGGACGGCGGCGTCATCATGGGCATGTACAACTTCCAGGAGTCCATCCGGGACTTCGCGCGGGCCTCGCTGAACTACGGCCTGCAGCAGAACTACCCGGTGTACATGTCGACCAAGAACACCATCCTCAAGGCGTACGACGGCATGTTCAAGGACACCTTCCAGGAGGTGTACGAGACCGAGTTCAAGGAGGAGTTCGACGCGGCCGGTCTCACCTACGAGCACCGCCTCATCGACGATATGGTCGCCTCCGCGCTGAAGTGGGAGGGCGGCTACGTCTGGGCCTGCAAGAACTACGACGGCGACGTGCAGTCCGACACCGTGGCGCAGGGCTTCGGCTCGCTGGGTCTGATGACCTCGGTGCTGCTCACCCCGGACGGCAGGACCTGTGAGGCGGAGGCCGCGCACGGCACCGTCACCCGGCACTACCGCCAGCACCAGCAGGGCAAGCCCACCTCCACCAACCCGATCGCCTCGATCTTCGCGTGGACCCGTGGCCTGGCCCACCGCGGCAAGCTGGACAACACCCCCGAGGTCATCGGCTTCGCCCAGGCCCTCGAGGACGTCGTCATCAAGACCGTCGAGGACGGCCAGATGACCAAGGACCTCGCGCTGCTGGTCGGCGGGGATCAGGGCTACCTGACCACCGAGGAATTCCTCGGTGTGCTGGACGCCAACCTGGCGCGCGAACTGCGCTGAGCAATCCCGGGCGTACCCACGCCCGACCCGCTCCTCCGCGTTGCGCGGATGGGCACAGCGCTGACGCACGTGAACAGCGCGCCGCGGCGAACGATGGCGGCCGGGACCACCGTCCCGGCCGGAGCCATCGCCGCGACACATGCCGGGCACCTGCCCCCACTCACCGGTGGAGCGGGTGCCCGAACTGTTTTACGGACGCGTCTACCCGAATCGCGGTGGACATGTCAGGATGCAGGACGATGTCTGCGACACAACGCCTTTCGCGTTCCCTCGGATCCGGTCGACGGCAGCGCCGCTGGGCGGTCCCGCTCCTGGTCGCCCTGCTGCTCGCCGGATTCGGCTGCATCGATCCGGCTCCGGCCGCCGCCGATTCCGAGGCCGGGCCGCTGGTGCTCGCACATCGCGGTCTGGGTCAGACCTTCGATCCGGACGGGATCGAGGCCGACACCTGCACCGCCGAGCGCATCCACTCGCCCGAGCACGGATATCTGGAGAACACGATCTCCGGGATGCGGGCCGCCTTCGACGCCGGAGCCGACCAGGTCGAATTCGACGTGCACTGGACCGCCGACGACCAGTTCGCCGTCTTCCACGACTGGGAACTGGACTGCCGCACCGACGGCACCGGCACCACCCGCGACCACACCATGGCGGAACTGCGCGGCCTCGACATCGGCTACGGCTACACCGCCGACGGCGGCAAGACCTATCCGTTCCGAGGTAAGGGCGTCGGGCTCATGCCCACCTTGGAGGAGGTGCTGACCGCCTTCCCCACCCGGTCGCTGTTGATCCACATCAAGAGCAATGACCCGGCCGAAGGTGAGGCCCTGGCCGCCCGGCTGGCCGCCGAACCGGCCGAACGACTGAACGCGCTCACCGTGTACGGCGGTGACAAGCCGATCGCGGCCCTCCGGGCGGCGCTGCCCGCGGTGCGGGTGATGTCCAAGCAGATCATGCTGGAATGCCTCGGCGCGTACGCCGCCATCGGCTGGACCGGCACCGCCCCCGCCACCTGCCGCAATACCCAGCTGCACATTCCCGAGGGCTACACCCGCTTCCTGTGGGGCTGGCCCGACCGGTTCGTGGAGCGGATGGCCGCCACCGACGCCCGCGTGGTGCTGGTCGCCGGGGACGGCGGATTCTCCGAGGGATTCGACACGCCGGAATCGCTGGAGCGGATTCCGGACGGGTTCACCGGCCTGGTGTGGACGAACCGGGTGGATGTCGTCGCGCCGCTGCTGCGCTGACGCACGTGAACAGCGCGCCGCGGCGAACGATGGCGGCCGGGACCACCGTCCCGGCCGGAACCATCGCGGCGGTCGGTGATCAGCAGAACATCGGGTTCCCGCAAGGGGGGCCGCTGAGGGTGTGGATCAACGAGAACGGCACCGCAAGCAGATCACTGCTGCCCGTGCCGACGGCGCCGTCGATAGCTGCCGCGGGCGAATGGGCGTCGCCGGTGGACATCGGCTCCAACTCCAGCGGCGCCGCCATGGCGCCGCCGGTCGTCGCGGTGAGTGCTGCGGCCACGGCCGCGGTCGCGATGCCGATCCGCAGAGTGTTCTTCATGCGCAATACCTCCTGGTCGAATGCAACGTGTTTCCCGTGAATGCTTGCGGTTCAGGGAGTTTCGACAATGCACGAGGGCGGCAGCGCTTGCGAGCCCCCAGTTCTCCGGTCCGGTGCGGCATCGTCGAGACGGGAAGTCTGCCCGGTGGTGGGGGGAGTGTGCCGCCATCCGTAACAGCGTTGCCTCGATATCCGCCGTATGCCGGCCGGAACCGCGACGTTGCGTGAGTGGGATCACGCGGCGTGGGGGGCTGCCGTGCGCTAAGCGGAAGCCTGTGCGGGCCAACATGTTCCGATCGGCGGTGGTGATGTGCACCGGGCCGTGAGCGAGATCACCCGAGCTTCGGGTGGCAGTCGGGTTCGCGGCGGTGTTGCCATGGACTGTGACCGAATCCGGGATGGCCGCCCAGACGCCCGCCACCGCGACCGAGGTGAGCGCGGTGCCCGCGCAGGCATCCGGCGTGCCCACACCGGCCGGTGACGCGCGGGCCTGCGCACCGGACGGCCGTGCCCGGCCCGAACCCGGCGCGGATATGCCCGCGGCATCCGGGAGCGGTTGGCATATCCCCGCCATGCTCGCGCTGGCGCTGGGCGGTTTCGGCATCGGCACCACGGAATTCGTCACCATGGGTTTGCTGCCGGATATCGCGTGGGGCATGAAGGTTTCCGAACCCGCTGCGGGTCATGCGGTGTCGGCGTACGCGCTGGGTGTGGTGGTCGGGGCTCCGGTGATCGCGGCGTTGTGCGCGCGGGTGCCGCGCAAGCGCTTGCTGATGGCGCTCATGGCGGCGTTCACGCTGGGCAATGCGGCGTCGGTGCTCGCACCGTCATTCGGGACGTTCGTGGCGGCGCGCTTCGTATCCGGTCTGCCGCACGGGGCGTATTTCGGTGTGGCCTCCTTGGCGGCAGCGACGCTCGCACCGGTGGGGCAGCGCGCCAAGGCGGTTGCCGCGGTTATGCTGGGTTTGAGCGCCGCCAATGTTGTCGGCGTTCCCGCCGCCACCTGGATGGGCCAGCACCTCGGCTGGCGGGACGCCTACGTAGTGGTCGCCGTGATCGGCGTGGCCACCGTCGCCGCCATCGCGCGGTTCGTGCCGGAACTCACCGGCATTCGCATGACCGACCCGCGCACCGAACTCGGCGCGCTCGGCAAATCCCAGGTGTTGCTGACGCTGCTGGTCGGCGCGGTCGGCTTCGGCGGCATGTTCGCCGTCTACACCTACATCACCACCACCCTCACCGATGTGGCGGGCATGCGCCTGGGCTTCGTCCCCATCGTGCTCATGCTCTTCGGCCTCGGCATGGTCGCGGGCAATATCATCGGCGGCGTCCTCACCGACCGCGGCGTCAACCGCGCCGTCTTCGCCGCCCTGCTGTCCATGGTGGTCATCCTCGCCGCCTTCATCGCGGCCGCTCACAACCCCGTCACCGCGGGCCTCGGCGCCTTCCTGGTCGGCGCCTCGGGCGCGGCCCTGGCCCCGGCCCTGCAAACCCGCCTCATGGACGTGGCCCACGAAGCCCAAACCCTGGCCGCCGCCCTGAACCATGCCGCGCTGAATATCGCCAATGCCGCCGGAGCCTGGCTGGGCGGCGTGGTGATTGCGGCGGGTTTGGGCTACACCGCGCCGGCTGCGGTCGGAGCCGGATTGGCGACGCTGGGTGTGCTGCTGTTCGCGGTGACGGTAGCGCTGGCCCGCCGCGCCCAGACATCGCCATGACCTGGCTCGACGCCGATCACGGGCTGGTCGTGACCCATGCCCCCGGAGATCGCGCGGATCATCCGGGACAGCCTCGCTCGGGACGCCGCCGCGCCGGTGTGTCGTATGACGGAACTGTTGACCGATCGCGGGTGGTCGGGGTGGACCAGGTTCGAGTGCTGGGTCCGGCGTGATCATCGCAGGTCGTCGCGCCGGGCCGCCGGTGGCGGGGAAGGCGGATCGCGCGGCGGTCAGTTACGTACAGATCTGCATGTAAGTGTAGAATCGTCGGAATGACCAGCTCCGCAGTCTCGAAGCCGCCGCGCCGCACGCAGGAGCAGCGCAGTAGTGAGATGCGGACGAGGTTACTCGACGCCACCATCGACTGCCTCGTCGAGTACGGGTACGCGGGGACCACCACGCCGCGGGTGGCGGAGCGGGCCGGGGTCACGCGGGGTGCGCAGGTGCACCACTTCGGGTCCAAGAACGATCTGGTGGTCGCGGCGGTGAACCATCTGGCGCAGCGGCGGACCGAGGCGGCCATGCAGGAGCTCGGGAAGATCAAGTCGGGGCCGGATCCCATTGCCACGGTGCTGGAATCGCTGTGGGAGCTGCATCAGGGGCCGCTGTTCATCGCGGCCATGGAGCTGTGGGTGGCGGGGCGCACCGATCCGGAGTTGGCGGCCGAGGTGCGCAAGGTGGAGCCGTTCGTCAACAACGCGGTGCTCATGGCGCTGAGCCGGTACGTGCCGGACGAGGTGGAGCGCAAGGACGCCCGCGATTTCGTGTACACGGCCATGGACGCGCTGCGCGGCATCCTGGTCTCCAGCTTCGTGGACCCGGGCACCGAACGCGCGCACCGGCGCTGGCAGCGCGCCTCCGAACACCTGCGCACCGCCGCCCAGGTGGCACTGCCGGGCATCCGGCTCACCGACTAGATCCGCTGTGTCGCACGGCGCGGCCCGGCACCCGAAGGTGCCGGGCCGCGGTCGCTTTCGGGCCGCGACGGCCCCGACCGAACTCAGTGCTGACGCGGTAGCAGGTGGATGCCCGCCTTGTCCGTGGACAGCGCCAGTGAGCTGATGTACTGGATCTCGCCTTCCGGACCCGGCACCGCCGAGGCGATCATGTCGGGCCGCTCGAACTCCATGCCGGTGACCACGCACGGCAGCGTTTCACCCGATGGGTTGCCGTGCTCGTCGAACATCGGCGCGTCGATGCCGTCGTCGTCGCGGCGCAGGTAGTACCGGCCCTTCGTGGCGAGGGCCATGACCGGCGTCGCGACGAAGGCGACCACGATGGCGACCAGCGGCGAATACGGCTTCAGCAGGTCGCCGAAGAGGCCGAAGAAGGTGGCGATGGACAGCACCGTCGAGAGGCCGAAGCCCACCAGGCCCACCGGGTTGAAGTCGTAGAGCATGCCGCGGCGGAACTCCGGCACCTTGGGCGAGAGCTTCAGCACGTACTTGTTGATCGCGATATCCGTTGCCACGGTGACGATCCAGGCGATACCGCAGTTGGCGTAGAAGCCCAGGATGTTGTTCAGGAAGTCGAACATGTTGGCTTCCATGAGCACCAGCGCGATGGCCAGGTTCACCACCAGGAAGACCAGGCGGCCCGGGTAGGTCTTGGTGACCCGGGTGTAGGAGTTGGTCCAAGCCAGCGAGCCCGAGTAGGCATTGGTCACGTTGATCTTGATCTGCGAGATGACCACCAGCACCACCGCCAGGGTCATGGCCAGCCAGCCCGGCACCATATCCTTGTAGATCTCCAGGAACTGGTGCACCGGCTGATTCGCGATGCCCTGCGCGGCAGGCAGATTCGCGATCAGGTAGACCGCCAGGAACAGGCCGACCACCTGCTTGAGCGCGCCGAAGACCACCCAGCCCGGTCCGGCCAGCAGCATCCACGTCCACCAGCGGCGCGCGTTCTCCGGCGTCCGCGGCGGCATGAAGCGCAGATAGTCGATCTGCTCGGCGATCTGCGCGATGAGCGACAGGCAGACGCCCGCGGCCAGCAGGGTGCCCGACAGGCTCACGCCCGCACCGTCCTCGCCGCCGTAGGCGAAGAACGCCGACACCGAATCCGGATGGCGCACCAGCAGGAATCCGAAGGGCAGCACCATCAGCAGCAACCACAGCGGCGTCGTCCACACCTGCAATTTCGCGAGCGTGTTCATGCCGTAGATGACCAGCGGGAAGATGATGAGCGTGGACACCAGATAACCCAGCCAGAGCGGTACGCCCAGGCCCAATTCCAGGCCCTGCGCCATGATGGAGCCCTCGAGCGCGAAGAAGATGAAGGTGAACGACGCGAACACCACATTCGTCACGATCGAGCCGTAATAACCGAATCCGCTACCGCGCGTGATGAGATCGAGATCGAGGTTGTACCGCGCGGCGTAGTAGGCCAGCGGAAATCCGGTGAGCATCACCACGATCGCGAAAATACCGATGCCCAGCAGCGCGTTTCCGGTTCCGTGCGCGATTCCGATATTCGCTCCGATGGCGAAGTCGGCCAGGTAGGCGATGCCGCCGAGGGCGGAGACGCCGACCACCGCCGGACTCCATTTGCGATAGCTGCGCGGGGCGAATCGGAGGGTGTAGTCCTCCAAGGTCTCCTTGGCGGCGGCTATTCCATCCGAATCGGTCGCGCGGGTATCGATATCGACCACGTGCTACTCCCGTCAAACCTCTCAGCGTGCACAGCAACCATGTGAACTTCGTACAGGGATGTGCACGGGCAATTTCCGATCCATTACGCGGCCGTTACGTCATCCTCACCGGTGGCGTGGATCACAGAGTTTGGCTATCGGCTGGCATATCGGCTACGCGTGTGCCCGCGAAGCAGTGCACATACACCTCTGGCTGTATGTGTGATATCCGGCGTTTCAACTGCTGTTTTCGTCCTGGATTCCTCGCTGGGTCAGATGACTCTTGTCTAGTTACGTACAGAGCTGTATGTTTGTGGCCAGTTCGATCCGCACGGATCGCGAATGTGAGGAGTTCGATGACGAACAGGGTCTACGTCGTCGGCGTCGGCATGACGAAGTTCGAGAAGCCGGGCCGCCGCAAGAACGAGGACGGCAGCGACTGGGATTACCCCGATATGGCGCGGGAGTCCGGTACCAAGGCTCTCGCGGACGCCGGGATCGACTATCGGGAAGTGCAGCAGGCGTACGTCGGCTACGTGTACGGCGAGTCCACCTCGGGCCAGCGCGCCGTCTACGAACTCGGCATGACCGGCATCCCGATCGTCAATGTGAACAACAACTGCTCGACCGGTTCGACAGCGCTCTACCTTGCGGCGCAGGCGATTCGGGGCGGTCTCGCGGACTGCACCCTTGCCCTGGGCTTCGAGCGTATGAAGCCGGGGTCGCTGGAGTCCACCTGGGACGACCGCGAACAGCCCATGGGCAAGCACATTCTCGCGCTCGCCGAGATCTCCGAGGTGCTGTTCCCGGTGGCCCCGTGGATGTTCGGCGCGGCCGGGCGGGAGCATATGAAGCAGTACGGCACCACCGCCGAACACTTCGCCAAGATCGGCTACAAGAACCACAAGCACTCGGTCAACAACCCGTATTCGCAGTTCCAGGACGAGTATTCGCTCGACGACATCCTGGGCGCGCGCATGATCTACGACCCGCTGACCAAACTCCAGTGCTCGCCCACCTCCGACGGTTCCGGCGCGGTCATCCTGGCCAGTGAGGCGTTCGTGGACAAGCACGGCCTCGCCGGACAGGCGGTGGAGATCGTCGGGCAGGCCATGACCACCGACTTCGCCTCCACCTTCGACGGCACCGCCAAGAACATCATCGGCTACGACATGAACGTCCAGGCCGCGCGCAGCGTGTACGACCAGGCCGGGCTGGGCCCGGAGGACTTCCAGGTCATCGAACTGCACGACTGCTTCTCCGCCAATGAGCTACTGCTGTACGAGGCCCTGGGCCTGTGCGGCGAGGGCGAGGCCGGGAAGCTCATCGACGCGAACCAGACCACCTACGGCGGCAAGTGGGTGGTGAACCCCTCCGGCGGGCTCATCTCCAAGGGGCACCCGCTGGGCGCGACCGGTCTGGCGCAGTGCTCGGAACTGACCTGGCAGCTGCGCGGCACAGCCGACAAGCGCCAGGTGGACAACGTGACCGCCGCACTCCAGCACAACATCGGCTTGGGCGGCGCGGCCGTCGTCACCGCCTACCAGCGCGCCGAGCGCTGAGGCAGCCGACCTTCCCATTTCACCCAGGTCCCGCGCTCGGCAACGCCGGGGGAGCGGGCAACAGCACAGGAGTTTCATCATGGGCCACATCGAAGCCAGCAAGACCCTCAACGCCACCCCGGACGCCCTGTGGGCGGTCGTCTCCGACCCGCAGACCTGGGACAAGTGGTTCTCCATCCACGAGCGGTGGATGGAGGAGCCGCCCGCCACCCTGGCCCCCGGCGCCAAGCTGGTCGCCAAGATCGTCATGCTCGGTATGGCGAACAAGATCGAGTGGGTGGTGGAGAGCGTCGAGGCGCCCAACAAGATGGTGCTCAGCGGCACCGGCATGGCCGGGGTGAAGGTGCAGTTCACCTTCGACATCACGGCCGAGGGCGACGGCACCAAGTTCGCCGTCTCCGGTGACTTCGAGGGCGCGCTCATCAAGGGCGCACTCGGCAAGGCGGTCGAGAAGGACGGCCTGACCCAGCTGGACAAGACTCTCGCGCAGCTCGACACCCTCGCCACGGCGGCCTGAGATGCCGAGTACCGCAGTCGAATTCGACCCCAAAGGGCTCGACGTCTGGAGCGACGAGGAGCCCTTCGAGGTCACGCGGGAGCGGATCGCCGAATATGCCGCCGCCACCAACGATCCCATCGAAGCGCATCGCAGCGGCGATGTCGCGCCGCCGATCTTCGGGATCGTGCCGGTGTTCGACGCCATGATGGTGCCGATCATCGACGTGGTTCCGATGGACGTCTTCGGCCGGGTCGTGCACGGCGAGCAGGACTTCCACTTCCATCGGCCCATCCGCCCCGGTGACAAGCTGTCGTCACGCGCCAAGGTCATCGGCTACGAGGGCCGAGACAACGGCTCCACCATCACCGTGCTCATCGAATGCCGCGCCGAGGACGGCGAGCTGGTCAACGAGCAGTACCTGACCGCGTTCTTCCGCAACCTCGACGCCGGGCCGCGCGTGGGCGACACCGCCCCGGCACACAAGTTCGATCCGGCGCTGGCGGAGCGGGAGCCGCTGGCCACGGTCGCCGCGCACGTCGACGCCGACCAGACCTACCGCTACGCACCGGCCTCCGGTGATCCGGTGCCGATCCACCTGGACGAGCAGGTCGCCAAGGACGCCGGACTGCCGGGCATCATCGCGCACGGCCTGTGCACCATGGCCATGTCGTCGTGGGGTGTGCTCACCGCGGTGGCGGGCTCGGATGTGCACCGGCTGAAGCGGTTCGCGGTGCGCTTCTCGAAGATGGTCTTCCCCGATGACGATCTGGAGACCCGGATCTGGCAGGCCGACAGTGAGAACGGGCTCACCACCTACGCATTCGTGACCGCGCGCGGTGACGACCTGGTGCTGACCGACGGCCTGGCCGTGGTCGCCGACTGAAAGGAAAGATTTCCATGGGTGCACTCGAGGGCCGGGTGGCCGTCATCACCGGCGCCGGTCGCGGCATCGGCCGGGAACACGCGCTGCTGTTCGCCCGCGAGGGCGCGGCCGTCGTCGTGAACGATCTGGGCGGCAGCAATGCCGGTGAGGGCTCCGATGCGGGCCCGGCACAGGAGGTCGTGAACGAGATCGTCGCCGCAGGGGGGCGAGCGGTAGCGAACACCGACAGCGTCGCCGACTGGCAGGGCGCGAAAAATCTGGTCGATCAGGCGGTTTCGGAGTTCGGCCGCCTCGATGTCGTGGTCAACAACGCGGGCATCCTGCGCGACAGCTTCATCGCGGGCATGGATGAATCGCAGTGGGACGCGGTCATCGCCGTCCATCTCAAGGGCCATGCCGCGGTACTGCGCCATGCCGCCGCGTACTGGAAGGACCAGTCCAAGGCGGGCAACCAGCCCGCCGCCGCGGTCATCAACACCGCCTCGGCCTCGGGCACCACGGTGCCGAACGCCGGTCAGGCGAATTACGGTGCGGCCAAGGCGGGTATCGCCGCGCTCACCCTGGTGGCCGCCGACGAGCTGGCCCGCTACGGCGTGCGCGTGAACGCCATCGCCCCGATCGCCCGCACCCGCCTCACCCTGGCCACCCCGGGTATGGGCGCGATGATGGCGGCCGAGGCGGATGCGGTGGAGGAGGGTGGATTCGACGCCTTCAGCCCCGCCAACATCTCGCCGCTGGTGGCCTACCTGGCCACCGAGAAGTGCCCGATCACCGGCAAGGTGTTCGCGGTGCAGGGCGGTGCCATCTCCGAGCTGGCGGGCTGGCACGACGTGAAGACCATCGAGACCGAAGGTCCGTGGGCCGTAGACGATATCGCCAACCGGCTGCCCTGACCCTACCGACCCGATAGATCTGGCGAAAGATCGAGGAGAACAACGATGTTCGAGTGGTCCGAGACCGATGAGATGATCCGCGGCGCGGTCCGCGCGTTCATCGACAAGGAGGTCCGTCCCAACCTGGACGCCCTGGACAGCGGCGAGATGTCGCCGTACCCGGTGATTCGCAAGCTGTTCAGCGAGTTCGGCATCGACGTCATGACCGGCGAGATGGTCACCAAGATGCTGGCCAAGCAGCGGGCGCGGGAGGAGGCGCTCGCCGCCGGGGAGCCGCTGCCGGAGAAGCCGAAGAAGGAGTCCGGCGGCAGCCCGTTCAGCGGTCAGGAATCGCTGATGGCCGTGCTCATCGGCGAACTGTCCGGTGTCTGCATGGGTTTGGTGAGCGCCATGGGCGTCTCCATCGGTCTCGGGGCCACCACCATCATGTCGCGGGGCACGCTCGCCCAGAAGGAGCGGTGGCTGCCCGATATCGTGACCATGAAGAAGGTCGCGGCCTGGGCGATCACCGAACCCGATTCGGGTTCGGACGCTTTCGGCGGCATGAAGACCTACGTCAAGCGCGACGGTGAGGACTACATCCTCAACGGGCAGAAGACCTTCATCACCAATGGCCCGTACGCCGATGTGGTGGTGGTCTACGCCAAGCTCGACGAGGGCGACGGTGCGGAGAAGCGGGATCGCAAGGTGTTGACCTTCGTGCTGGACAAGGGCATGGAGGGCTTCACCCAGGGCAAGCCGTTCAAGAAGATGGGCCTGCACTCCTCGCCCACCGGCGAACTGTTCTTCGACAACGTGCGGCTGTCGAAGGATCGGCTGCTCGGCGAGACCGAGGAGCACAAGGGCGGCGACGGACGCGACAGCGCCCGTTCGAGTTTCACCGCCGAGCGGGTCGGCGTCGCCTTCATGGCGCTGGGCATCATCAACGAATGTCACCGGCTCTGTATCGATTACGCCAAGAACCGCAAGCTGTGGGGCCAGGAGATCGGCCGCTTCCAGCTGGTGCAGCTCAAGCTGGCCAAGATGGAGGTGGCGCGAATCAATGTGCAGAACATGGTGTTCAGCGCGCTGGAGCGAGGCCGGGCCGGAAAGCAGCCCACCCTCGCCGAAGCCTCGGCCATGAAACTGTACGCATCGGAGGCCGCCACCGAGGTGGCCATGGAGGCGGTGCAGCTGTTCGGCGGCAACGGCTACATGACCGAGTACCGGGTGGAGCAGTTGGCGCGGGACGCCAAGTCGCTCATGATCTACGCCGGTAGCAATGAGATTCAGGTGACCCACGTGGCCAAGGGGCTGCTCGCGCAGTAGCGGGCGGCGGTCCGGAGTCGCCCGCGCGCGGCGGGCGGCTCCGGTGGGTACGCGGCAGCGCTGCCGCGCGACAGCAGGGAGTCCGGCGATGACGCCATCCGATCACGGTGCGGTGACGGTATCCACCCGCGAGTACGCCGGAGTGCGTACCCGCGAACTCGCGGTCGGCGGGACGGGGCCGACCATCGTGCTGTTGCACGGCTACTGCGACAGCGCCGACACCTGGCGCGGAGTCCTGGTGCGGCTGGCGGCGGCCGGGCGGCGGGCCGTCGCGGTGGATCTGCCGGGCTTCGGCCTGGCCGATACCCGGCTGCCCGGTCCGTTGAGTCCGCAGTTCGACGTGTTCGCCGACGCGCTGGTCACGGCGCACGGACCCGTTGTGCTGGTGGGTAATTCGCTCGGCGCGGCCACCGCGGTGCGCGCCGCCGGACGCGACCGTTCGGGCCGGGTCGCCGGGGTGATGACCCTGGACGAACCGATTCTGGCCCGGCACTGGCTGGCGCGGGTGGCCCGGTGGCGGGAGTACGCGCGTCTGTTTGAGCTGGCCGCCGCGCTGCCGGTACCGGACCGGATGGTGCACTGGTTCGTGCGCCGCGGTGTCGCCCGATTCGTCTACGCGCCCGGGGTGCGCCCCGACCCGGCCTTCGTCGAGTCGGCCATCAGGTCGGTTCCGACCATGGCGGCCGCCGCCGCGCGCGGCCGTGACGCGGTACGCTACGCCCGCGAAAACCGGTTCACCCACGGCGATCTCGCGGTGACGTGTCCGGCGCTGATCGTGCACGGCGCACGCGACCGCATCATTCCGGTCGCCGCCAGCCGCGCCCTGCACGCCCTGCTGCCGGGCAGCGAACTCGTGGTGCTGCCACACGCCGGGCACTGCCCGCAACTCGACGAGCCCGACACCGTGACCCGCCTGCTGCTCGGTCTGGTGGAACGGGCGCACGCGGCGGAGCGCGCCGGATGACCGCCCGAGTCCGTGTGGACGATTCGTCCGAATGCCTGCGCGATAGCGGCGGGCGATGAATTATCGAACCAGTGATCCGGCCGATTTCCCGGCCGAGTGGGGGATGGAGCCGGACGGTTTCCCTCATGCCGACTTGGAGGCGAGATGAGTACGGCGGCGACAATCGCGGGCAAGGTCGTGGTGATTACGGGAGGAGCGCGCGGTATCGGGTACGCGACCGCGCGCACGCTCCGGGATCTCGGGGCCCTGGTGGCCATCGGTGATGTGGACGAGGCCAAGGTGAAGGAGTCGGGTGCGGACCTGGGCCTGGAGGTCTACGGCACGCTCGACGTCACCGACCCCGACAGCTTCACCGCATTCCTGGACGAGGTCGAGCGGCGGTTGGGCCCGCTCGACGTCCTGGTCAACAACGCCGGGATCATGCCCGCGGGCCGCTTCGCGGACGAACCGGACCGGGTCACCCGGCGCATTCTCGACATCAATGTGTACGGCGTGGTGCTGGGCAGCAAGCTCGCCGCTCAGCGCATGCTGCCGCGCGGGCGCGGCCACATCATCAATATCGCCTCCCTGGCGGGTGAAGCGCCGACCCCGGGACTGGTCACCTACTGCGCCAGCAAGGCCGCGGTACTCCAGCTCACCGAGGCGCTGCGGCTCGAGAATCGCGATTCCGGCGTGCACTTCTCCGCCGTGGCTCCGACCTTCACCAATACCGAACTCATCGCCGGTACCCAGGGCGCGAAGGGATTGCGCAACGCGGAGCCGCGGGATATCGCCGACGCGGTCGCCGGACTCATCGCCAAACCGCGCCACCGGGTCTCGGTGACCCGCGTGGCGGGCGCACTGGTCCACCTCCAGTACTTCCTGCCCCGCACGGCCAAGGAGTTCCTGGGCCGCGCCTTCGGGCTCGAGCACGTGTTCACCGACGAGGTCGACCAGGACGCGCGCCGCGCCTACGAACAGCGCGCCCGCGGCGAGAACTGACCCGGGCGGCGGTCACCGCCCACGCACCCGCTCGGGGCGGCGATCACACCGCGCGCAGGCGGGTGCGGCTGGCGTAGACGTGCTCGGCGATGAGGGTCGCGATCCGGTCCGGCGCTTCCAGCATGGGGACGTGGCCGACGCCGTGGATCATGATGCGGTCCGCGGTATCGGGTAGCTCCTTCAGGAAGCGGCGGGCGTAGACCCGGTTGGGGATGATGTGGTCGTGCTCGCACATCAGCAGGCGCACCGGGGTGGGTAGATCGCCAAGATGCTCGAGGCAGGGCGCGCGCAGGCCGCTGACCAGCATGGGGATCATGGCCTTGCAGTTCAAGGCCGAGGTGATGGCCGCCTCCACACCGCGCCGGTGCGCGGCCGAGAAGTTCTTGGTGAGCAGGGCCGCGACCAGCTGGCGGATCGGCGTGCTGAACGCGACGACCTCGGGCAGGCGTTTGCCGAGCTCCACCACCGGCACCAGGGACAGGAATTTCAGACCCACCCGGATCTGCAGGCTGGACGGGGTTTGCCAGCCGCCCGCCGGAGCGATGGCGGTGAGCGTGCGGGCCCGGCCGCGCCGCGCCAGTTCGAAACCGACCCAGCCGCCCAGCGAATTCCCGGCTATATGGCAGGAGCGCCAGCCCATCTCGTCGAGCTGGTCCTCGATCCGATCGGCCAGGGCGCTGACGTCCAGGTACCAGCCGTCGAAATCCGGTCCGCCCCAATGCCCGGTGAAGGCGGGGGCGAAGACCTCGCAGTGGCCGGCCATCCGCTGTGCCACCTGCTCCCAGCAGTGCGGGGAGAGCATGAAGCCGTGCAGCAGGAGCAGCGGTTCGCCGGAACCCATGTGGAGGGCCTTCATCGGCGCGAGCGGGGTGGTGGGCTGGGTGGTGCCTGACGTCATCGTCATCACCCCTTCCTGGACCTCGATGTCCACGAGAAGAGTGGGATAGCCGCATTGTACGGTCGTACCGTGGCGACAATCATCTCAACGATCAACGTCAACGGGATCCGCGCGGCCACCGGCAAGACCGGGAAGGGGATGCTCGAGTGGCTGAACGTCACCGAGGCCGACATCATCTGCCTGCAGGAGACGCGAGCAACCGAGGAGCAGACGCGTAAGGCGCTGGCTCCCGCCCTGGACGCCGGATGGTTCCTGAGCCACGCCGAACCGGGGGTGAAGGGTCGGGCGGGCGTGGGTGTGCTGTCGCGGCGGGAACCGCGGGCGGTGCGCGTCGGCATCGGCCACGACGACAACGGAACCTGGGTTCCCAGTACCGAATTCGGTGGTACCGGCCGCTACATCGAGGTCGACTTCGATGAGGTGACCGTGGCGAGCGTGTACGTCCACACCGGCGAGGCGGATACGCCCATGCAGGACGAGAAGTACCGCTTCCTGGACGCGGTGGGCGCCCGCATGCTCGCGCACACCGGCGATTTCGTCATCTGCGGCGACTGGAATATCGGCCACACCGAACTCGACATCAAGAACTGGAAGGGCAACGTCAAGAACGCGGGATTCCTGCCGGGGGAGCGGGCCTGGGTGTCGAGCATGCTGGCCGCCGGATACGTGGACGTGGTGCGCGAACTGCATCCGGGCGTGCCCGGCCCCTACAGCTGGTGGTCCTACCGCGGCCGCGCCTACGACAATGACGCTGGCTGGCGAATCGATTACCACCTGGCGCGCGGTGACATCTCCGGGCGGGCCAAGCAGGCGGTGGTGGAGAAGGCGCCGACCTACGCGCTGCGCTGGTCCGACCACGCCCCCGTCACGGTGCAGTACCGGTGACCATCTCGCCGCGGCTGCGCGCCTGGCTGCTGCTGGGAGTCGCCCTGGTGGCGCTGGCGGTGGCGGTGCTCGGCTCGCGCGGCGGCGACTCCGACCGAGAGGCGGGCTCGCCCAACGGAACTCGCCCCGCGGCCACCTCGGCCAGCGCGGCCGACCGCGACGCGGTGCCCGCGACCACCGCGCCGAAGCCCGGACCCGCTACCGGAACCGGCGGCACGCCGTCGACAGCGGCATCGCTGAGCCGCGTCCCCGGTGTCCCCGACCGCGCCTACCGCACCCTCGTCGAGATCGACGCGGGCCGCTGGCCGGACTCCGCCAATGCCCCCGGAACCCACGGCGGCGACACGTATTTCAACCGCTCCCGAGCCCTCCCCACCAAGGATGCCGCGGGTGCTCCGATCACCTACCGGGAGTGGGACGTCAACCCCAAACAGCGAGGCCGCGGCCGCGACGCCGAACGCATCGTCACCGGCAGCGACGGCTCCGCCTACTACACCGGCGACCACTACGACACCTTCACGAGGATGCGCTGATGCCCCGGCCGATCCCGCTGTCCCGCTTCCTGTCCGCCGACTTCGCTCGGACGGAATCGGCCGCCCCGGACCCGACGTCGGGCGTTACCGACTCGACCGCCGACTCTGCCCGCGACCCGGGTGTGACGGAGTCGGTCGGCGACGCGGCCGGGGCGTCGGGCGCGGCCGAATCGGCTGCGGCAGGGGCCGGGCGAGCCGAAAAGGCCGAGGGGACAGGCGCGGTCGAGCCGGGTCCAACCGCTCCGGTGAGGCCGATCGACCGGACCCGTACAGGCGACGCGGCAGCGCCAACGCCCGTGCTCGGCGCGCTGAATGTGAGCGCCCCCGACTTCGGCGGTGTCCGCTACGCGGTGCCGGACGGCTACACCGCACGCGAGGTGCGGGGACGCCGCATGCGCACGGTGGCCGGTGTGCTCGACGAATTCGCCGCCGCACTGCAGTTCCCGTACTACTTCGGCGGCAACCTCGACGCCTTCGACGACAGCCTGCGCGACCTGGACGACTGCCTCGCCCCCGCGCGGGGTTACGTGATCGCCGTGCGCGACGCGGACGAACTGCTCGCCGCCGAACCCGGGCAGTGGTCCTGGTTCGAATCCGCCATGACCGATGCGGCGGACTACTGGGCACGACGCGGGGTGGTCTTCAGGGTGGTGTTGCAGGGTGCCGCGCCGACCGGCTCCGCGATGGTGTCGCTGGTACTCGATACGCGAGACGACGACTGACTTCCTGCGCACCCGGGTAGCGCCATCGCCGAGGTCTGGATCGCATGCGGCAGCGAATCCCGCGCCTGCTGTTCCTGGCCGGGGTTGGCGTGTGCTGTGTCCTGTCCGTGGAGTTGCCGGAGCCGTGAGAGCCGTACCGAGGTTCAGCGCAGGCGCTGCGCCAGGTCCTCGGCCAGCAGCACGAATACGTCGGTGGTCTGGTCGATGAGTTCGTCGCGGGTCATGGCGAGGTCGCCTTCGGCCCAGCTGGCCAGGATCTGCACCAGGCCGCCGACCAGGTAGGTGGCGCGGAAGGCGATCGCCGGGTCGGGGTCGGCCTCGGTGAGGCCGTAGAAGTCGATGCCCTCGGCGGCGACCAGGTTCGCGAAGGTGCGGATGGTGTGCAGGGTGCGGGAGCGCAGTTCCGGGGTGGCCGCGCTGACCAGCAGCGCCACCCGGGTCTTGCGTGGGTCGTCGGCGAGCACGCCGATTCCGGCGGATACGGCGGCGTGCGCCTTGCCGTGGGTGTCGCCGGGGGCGGTGAGCAATGCGCGCAGCACCGCCGCCGCCAACTCCTCGGCGATGCCGTCGAACAGCGCGGTGAGTACGGCGTCGCGGCTGTCGAACTGTTCGTAGTAGTAGCGCTCGTTGAGTCCGGCGCGGGCGCAGAGTCCGGCGACGGTGAGCCGTTCCAGGCCCTCGCTGCCGAGGATGTCCAGGGCGGCGTCGAGCAGGGCCGCTCGGCGTCCCGCGCGTCGTTGTTCCGCGGAGACGCCACCGTAGGTTCGCTGCCCGGTCACGAATCGATTCTGGCACGGTCGCGTTTTTGGTAGGGCTCCTTGCCAGAATCGCGATTCTGGGGGATGCTCTTGCCAGATGGACGTGCGTCCCCTGACTGGAGGCAACGATGCCCGCACGCGAGCCCGGATACTTCTCCGACGATTCGATGATTCGCCGCGTCATGCGCAAGCGGGCGGTGGGTCTCACCTACGGCCAGCGAGCGCTGGTGATCGGCGCGGTCAATCCGCTGCTGTACGTCGGCACCGCCGAGAACACCCAGCACCGGACCACCCCCTACACCCGGCTCGCCCTGACCGGACGTCTGTTCGAGGCGGTCTTCCTGGGCAGCAAGGCCGAGGCCGACCGGGCGCTGTCGTTCACCCGCAAGCGGCACGCCCCGGTGAGCGGCGGCCTGCCGGAGGCCGCGGGGGACAAGCATCCGGCCGGAGCCCGCTACTCCGCCCGCGATCCGCATCTGATGTACATGACCATGGCGTTCACCTTCGACTCCGCCGAGGTCATGCACGATCTGCTGGTCCGCCGCCTGACCGCGACCGAGCGCGAGGGCCTCTACCAGGACTACGTGCGCTGGGGCGAACTGTTCGGCATGCCGCGTTCGGCCGCCCCCGCCGACTACCGGGAGTTCCGCCGCTCCTTCGACGCCTACCTGGCCTCCGACGAGCTGTACCTCACCGACGAGGCCAAACTGGTCGGCTCCTATCTCATGGGGCAGCGGGTCGCCTACCCGCTGCCGCTGCCGTTCCAGTCGGCCGCGTCGGGATTCTCGCTGCTCGTGCAGGGCAGCCTGCCGCCCCGCATCCGGGAGATGTACGAGGTGAGGTGGGGCCTGCCCGAGGAGGTCGCCTTCCGCGGCCTGGCCCGGGCCGTCCGCACCGCCCATATCGCCCCGCCGCTGGTGCCCGCCCCGCTGCGCGGCCCGCTCTCCGGTCCCAGCCATCCGCTCTACCGCCTGCTCACCCGCCGGGAACAGCAGCTGGTGAACTCCGGTCGGCCCAGCATGCCGGGGGTGGATCCGCGTCCGCTGGCGGCGCGGCTCGGCGCCTGACGGGCGGTGCGGGCAGCCGCGCGCGGCCGGGCGGGGTGGCCCGAAATTCCGCTGGACGCGGCATGGGAAGATCGGGGCATGTCCAGTCCTGCACCCACCCCCGATCGCAAGCAGCGGGTCCTGTCCGGGATCCAGCCGACCAGCGGTTCCTTCCACCTCGGCAACTACCTTGGCGCGGTGCAGTATTGGGTGGGCATGCAGGAGGACTACGACGCCTTCTACTTCATCCCGGATATGCACGCCATCACGGTGACGCAGGATCCCAAGCAGCTGCGCGAGCGCACCAAGATCTCGGCCGCCCAGCTGCTCGCCGTGGGCGTCGACCCCAAGAAGTCGACGCTGTTCGTGCAGTCGCACGTACCCGAGCACGCCGAACTGACCTGGGTGCTGAACTGCATCACCGGTTTCGGCGAGGCCAGCCGGATGACCCAGTTCAAGGACAAGTCGGCCAAACAGGGCGCGGAGAACGCCACCGTGGGTCTGTTCACCTATCCGGTGCTCATGGCCGCCGACATCCTGCTCTACCGCGCGCATCAGGTGCCGGTCGGCGAGGATCAGCGCCAGCATCTGGAACTCACCCGAAATCTGGCGCAGCGCTTCAACACTCGCTTCAAGAAGACCTTCGTGGTGCCCGAGGCGCATATCGTGTCCGGCACCGCCAAGATCTACGACCTGCAGGATCCGACCTCGAAGATGAGCAAGTCGGCCGCCAGCGATTCCGGGCTGATCAACCTGCTCGACGATCCCAAGGTCTCGGCCAAGAAGATCCGCTCGGCCGTCACCGACACCGAACGCGAGATCCGCTACGACCCCGAGCACAAGCCCGGCGTCTCGAACCTGCTGGCCATTCTCAGCGCGCTCACCGAGACCCCGATCGTCACCCTCGAGCAGGATTACGCGGGTAAGGGCTACGGCGATCTCAAGGCCGATACCGCCGACGCGCTGATCGAATTTGTCACTCCCTTCCAGGCGAAGGTGGGAGAGTATATGGCTGACCAGGGCGAACTCGACCGCATTCTCGCCGCGGGCGCGGAGCGGGCGCGTGAGGTCGCCGGCAAGACCCTCGCGCAGGTGTACGACCGGGTCGGCTTCCTGGCTCGGCCGAGCTGATTCGGCCGGGTCGGCGCAGCGCCGATATCCGCCGCACCCGCGCGGGGCCGTGGCGGAGGTGAATGGTGCTCGACAAGGTCAAAGCGCGAATCGAGGGGTGGATCCAGGCCCGCCCGTGGCTGGACCATATGGTGCGCGCGGGCGGCCGATATCAGCGGCAGCGCGGCGACTACTACGCGGCGGGCATTACGTATTTCACTGTGCTGTCGCTGTTTCCGCTGCTCATGGTGGGTTTCGCGGTGGCGGGCTTCGTGCTGGCCAACAATCCGGAGCTGCTCACCCAGATCCAGGAGAAGATCGTCGAGAACATTCCGGGCTCGGCGGGGGAGCAGCTCAACGACCTCATCGACCAGGCCGTCGAATCCCGCGCCGGGGTCGGCATCATCGGCTTGGCGGCGGGCCTCTACTCCGGACTGGGGTGGGTGGCGAATCTGCGCGCGGCGCTCACCGAGCAGTGGGAGCAGAAGGCCGAGGAGCGGAACTGGTTCGTGACCAAGGGGTCCGACCTGCTCGCGCTCGTCGGTCTCGGACTCGCCTCGGTGGTGTCGCTGGGCCTGTCGGTGCTGGCGGGCAGCGGACTCGCGGGGGAACTGCTCGAAACCGTGGGCCTCGGCCATGTTCCGGGCGCGACCGCCGTGTTGACCGCACTGTCGCTGCTGCTGGCGGTGTTGGCCACCTGGGCGCTGTTCGTCTGGATCATCGCCCGCATGCCCAGACACGCGGTGACCCTGCGCAGTGCGGCCCGCGCGGCCCTCATGGCGGCGATCGCCTTCGAGATCTTCAAGCAGTTGGCCACATTCGTTCTCAAGCGGGTGGCGACCAGTCCGGCCGGCGTCGCCTTCGGTCCGATCCTCGGCTTGATGGTGTTCAGTTACATCACCGCGCGCATCATCCTGTTCGCCACCGCGTGGGCGGCCACCGCCTCGGAAAACGACGTCCCGGCGGATATCCCGGCGCCGGGACCGGTGGTCATCGAACCGCGGGTGAGCGGTCCGGGGCTCACCGCCGGGGCGGGGGCGGCCCTGTTCGGCGCGGGAGCCCTTGCCGCCGGGCTGCTGTCGACGCTGCGCCGCCGACGATGAAGCGCCGCCTCGACCGGTGGCGGGGCGGCTTCAGTAGCGGCGGCGGCTGATGCGGCGCGCCCCGGCCAGCAGCACGAGCACCAGGACGGTGCCGCCGACCATGAGGGTGATCCGCAGGTTGTCGTGATCCCGGCCGCGCGCCGACAGCGCCCCGGCGTCGTCCAGCGGTGGACTTGCCACGGCCACAGCGGAATCGGTGCTCTCGGAAGGTTCGGATCCGGTGCCCGTCAGTGCTCCGACGCTCGCCCCGTCCGGCAGGGCGAAACCGTAGTCCAGCAGCCCGGCCGCCTGTTCCCACGGCCGCAGCGGGCGCACCTCGGCCTGCAACAGGGTCACCACCAGTCGGCGGCCGCCCCGTTCGGCGGCGGCCACGAACGTCTGCCGGGCATCGTCGGTGAAACCGGTCTTGCCGCCCAGCGCGCCCTCGTAGTTGAAGAGCAGGTGGTTGTCGTTTCCGATGGCGAAGCCGGGATGGTCCTCGTCGCCGGGTACCAGCGGATTCGCCGGGAAGCCCGGAAAGTCCACCTGTTCGGTGCGAATGAGTTCGGCGAACAGCGGGATCTCCATGGCGTCGCGGAACAGCACCGCCAGGTCGTAGGCCGAGGTGCTCATGCCCGGACCGTCCAGACCCGACGGGGTGGCGGCACGAGTGTCCAAGGCGCGCAACTGCTTCGCTCGCGCGTTCATCTTCGCCACCGCCGCCTCGTCGCCGCCGAGTTGCGCGGCGATGGCGTGCGCGGCGTCATTGCCCGAGGCCATGATGAGCGCCTGGAACAGTTGCCGATTGGTGTAGCGGCCACCCGGCCCGATGCCGACCCGGGTGCCCTCCATATTCGCGTCCTCCTGGGTGCCGATCACTACCGTGTCGAGGTCGAGCGTGCGCAGCGCCACGGCCGCCAGCAGCACCTTGATGGTGGAGGCGGGGCGGTAGCGGCCGTGTGGATCCTTGGCGGCGAGTACCGCGCCGGTGTCGAGGTCCGACACCACCCACGCGGTGGCGGAGATGCCCTCCGGCACCGCCGGAGCGTTCCGGGGTAGCACCAGTCCGCAGCCGCCGAGCTTGTCGCCGCCCACGGGTTTCGCCGGAATCGGTAGCGCGGCGGGCGTGGACTGTCCCGGGGCGGGCACCTCCGAGGTGTCGACGGGTGGCGGCGGCTGGCTCTTGTTCGGGCAGGAGTCGGTATTGGGAGTGGTGAACGGCGTCGTGGTGACGGACGGATCGGTCGGGGCGGGCTGCGCGGCGGCATCGGACGCCGGTCCGGTGGTGGACAGCGCCGTGAGCCCGGCCGTGAGCAGGGTCGCGATGAGGGCGCGGTGCCGGGTGGCGCGAATGCCCCGGCGCGCGTCCGAGCGGCGCTGGGACGGTCCGGCGGCGTGATCGTGGGGTGCGGGCCCGCGGCGAATACTCATCGCGGATGAGCTTAACCGGGGCCGGCGCGTCGCCGACCGCGCGGAGGCCGACGACGCGTGAAGATCTCCCCCCGGAGTGGTCGCCGCCACCGGGTGACGAGCCCGTACGTCGGCGTAGCGGCCGAAACCGCTTGGGGGAGGGCGCTATTCGGCGCTGTTCCGCACGGGGCAGCCGTGCGCGAGCGGGCCGAGCAGCTTGTTGTTGTCGTAGAAGTGCTCGAGTTCGAGGATGCGCAGATCCTCGCTGACCTTGGCGATGGTGATGCCGGTCATCTCGATGAGCTCACCGGTGGGCTCGTGGCCCTGGTACGCACCGGTGTAGCGGCCCCAGTGCCGCCATTTGAAGGTGACGGTGGGTGGTCCCGCCAGCACTTCGAGCACCTCCCAGAAGAATCCGCCCGGGAAGGCGGTGTGGAAGATGTGGTGCGAGGACTCGAAGTCCTCACCCGCCGGGTAGTAGGGGTTGTCGCCGATCAGGATGTTGTAGCTGCCGATGCGGGCGAACTCCTCGGCGTTCTGCCAGGGACCGCCGTTGACCCGGCCGCGGTAGTGCTCGGCGACCAGGGAGACCCAGGTGGCCGGGTCCTTCTTGTGCGACACCTCCATCTCGAAGACCTTCACCAGCTCCTCGACGATGGCCTCCAGGGAACCGGGGGCGTGGTCGGTGGTGCGCTCCTTGGGCATGACCTCCTTGCTCAGGTGGTAGTCCGGAGCCTCCGCGCGCCAATCCTCCGCTGCCGCAGCGGCGATCACGGCATCGCGGCCCTGCAGGTGGAGCGGGGTCTCGGTGGCTTCGGATTCTGTTGTATCAACCGTCATTTCGTGCCTCTTGTGTCCAGACCCGATGTGGGTCAGTCGATCTCGTTTCGGACCGGTTGAACCTAACAGCGAACGCGGGCGGCGTCGCGTCGAACGCGGCCGACGAGGCAGCTATTGACAGTAACTAGCAAATGAGAGACTCTATCAAAATATAGTAACTAGTAAATGATCGGAGCTGTCATGAAGGCTGCGGACACCCGCCGCTGGCTGGCCCTCGGCGCGCTCTCGGTGGCCATGCTCACCATCGGACTCGATGTCACCGCGCTGACCGTGGCGCTGCCCACCGTGGCCGTCGACCTGCACGCCGACACCGCCGCGCTGCAGTGGTTCACCAGCGCCTACACCCTCGCGCTGGCCGCGCTCATGCTGCCCGCCGGTGCGCTCGGCGACCGCTACGGCCGCCGCAGATTCCTGCTCGGCGCGCTGCTGTTGTTCGGCGTCGCCTCGGTGGCGTGCGCCTTCGCGGCCACCACGGGCCAGCTCATCGCCGCCCGCGCCGCCCTCGGGGTCGGCGCGGCGGCCATGATGCCGCTGTCCATGGCGGTGCTGCCCGGCCTGTTCCCGGACCCCGACGAGCGGCAGCGTGCCCTGACCATCTGGATCACGGCCACCGCCATCGGCCTGCCGCTCGGCCCCATCGTGGGCGGCTGGCTGCTCCAGCACTTCTGGTGGGGCTCGGTCTTCCTGATCAATGTGCCGCTGGTGATCGTGGGCGCGATCGCGGTGCCGCTGCTGCTGCCGGAATCCCGCGGCGACAACGCGTTTCGGATGGACCTGCCCGGTGTGGTGCTGTCGGTGCTCGGCATGCTCGGCCTCACCTACGGCTTCATCCGCTGCGGCGACGAGGGCTGGGGCGACGGCATCGCCTGGGTCTGCATCGCCGTCGGGGTGGCGCTGCTGGCGGCGTTCGCGCTGTGGCAGCGGCGGACCACCCATCCGCTGATCGATCCGGAACTGTTCCGGGCGCGCGGATTCCGCTGGGGCACCGTGTACATGGTCCTGGTGCAATTCGCCATGTTCGGCCTGTTCTTCACCATGCCGCAGTACTTCCAGGCGGTGCTGGACGCCGATGCGCTCGGTAGCGGGCTGCGGCTGCTGCCGCTCATCGCGGGCCTGCTCATCGGCACCCGGGTGACCGACCGACTCCTGCCCGCGGCCGGACCGCGCGTGGTGCTCACCTCCGGATTCGCGCTGCTCGCCGGAGGGCTCGCCCTGGGCGCATTCATCACGGTGGACAGCGGCTATGCCGTCGCGGCCGCATCCCTGACCCTGCTCGGTATCGGCATGGGCTTCGTCATGCCCGCCGCCATGGGGCTGGCGATCGACGATCTCTCGGCCGAGCGCGCCGGATCCGGCTCGGCATTGCTACAGGCGCTGCGTCAGGCGGGCGGCACCATCGGCATCGCCGTGCTGGGCACGGTGCTGTCCACCGCCTACCGCGCCGGGCTCGGCGACCTGGACCGCGCGCCGATCAGTGACAGCGTGAATTCCGGTGTGGCGGTGGCGCATCAGCTCGGTGACGGCGCGCTGCACACGGTGCGGACCGCCTTCGTCGGTGGGATGAGCGCCATGCTGTGGGTGTGCGCGGCGATCTGCCTGGCCGCGGCCGGGCTCGCGGCGCTGACCACCGCGCCGCGCGCCGCGGGTGAGACGCCCGCGGCCGATACGGGACAATCGCTGCATGTCGGTTGAGTCGAAGCCCGAGACCCGCCCGGCCGCCAAGCGGTCCGGCGGGTCGCTGCGTGAGCGGAAGAAGGAACGCACCCGCCAGGCCATCCGCGTCGAGGCGTTCCGGCTCTTCCGTGAGCAGGGCTACGCCGCGACCACCGTGGAGCAGATCGCCGAGGCGGCCGAGGTGTCGCCGAGCACCTTCTTCCGCTATTTCCCGTCCAAGGAACAGGTGGTGCTCGTCGACGACCTGGACCCGATCATCGTCGCGAGATACCGGGAGCAGCCGCCGGAGCTGTCCGCCCTGGAGGCCATCAAGCGGACCATGCTGGAGGCCATCGACGGGCTCGACCCGAGTCAGTTCGAGTTCGAGCGTGAACGCGCGGATCTGGTGCGCAGTGTCCCGGAATTGCGCGGCGCGCTGGCTCGGGAGATGGACCGCAATGTCGACCTCATCGCCCGGATGGTCGCCGAACGGGTCGGCCGGGAGACCGACGACATCGAGGTGCGGGCCCTGGCCGGGGCCTTCATCGGGGCCGCGGAGGCGGTGCTGATGGACCCCGCCCGCGATCCGTTCGATCTCACGGCCGTCGCCGGGATCATCGACTTCCTGTCGGCCGGGATGCCACTCTGAGCGGCGACTCGTCGTCCATCTCGGCGAAGAAGCCGCCCACCACGTCCTCGATCTCGGCCACGGACTCGGCGCAGTACAGCACCGGCTGATAGTGCGTGATGTCGTAGCTGACGGTGCCCATCTCGGCGATGTCCAGCGGCCGCAGCTCGGCGGCGCGGAACTCCTCGATCTCACCGTACGACGACAGCAAACCCGCACCGTAGCAACGGACTTCACCCTCCTCGCGCACCACGCCGAACTCCATGGAGAACCAGAAGACGTCGGCCAGGAACTTCAGCGCGACATCGGTTTCCAGCCGGGCCACCGCCGCGCCCACCTCGGAGTAGATGGCGGCGAAGCGGGGACTGGCCAATTGATTGGCGTGGCCCAGGATCTCGTGTACCGCATCCGGTTCCGGGGTGTACAGCGGCGCGCTGTGGTGGCGAATGTACTGGGTGGAGTGGAAGATCCGGTCCGCGAAGGAACCGAAGAACTCCCGCAGCGGTACCAGCCCGGCCGCGGGCACATAGCGGAAACCGGTGAGCGGGGTCAGCGCCGCGGACACCTCGTCGAGCTGCGGGATGTGGTCGGCGGGCAGCGCCAGGCGTTCGGCCGCGGCCCGCACCTCCGCACAGGCGTAGCGGCGGCGTTTGCGGGCCAATTCGGCGGAGACGATCCGCCAGACCTCCTGTTCCTCGCCGGTGTAGTCGACGTGGGGCACCGGCTCCCCGGGGCGATACGACAGTGCGAGGGCGGCAATGGCATTGCGGCGGACCCGATACTCCGGATCGTGCACGCCGGGATGCTCGTCGCTCAGATGCACCGTCACATCACCGTCGGCGCCCGTGGTCACCGGCGAGTACAGCTGAGCTTCGGTGAACATGCCTCCAGGCAAGCACCAGCCGGGCCCTACGACAACAAAAGCCATCCCAGCTGAACAGATTGACTAGCTTTGCGGCGTGATCGGGCGCGTCAACGGGTATTTCGCCGGGAAACGGTACGCAGACGGCTCACCAGCGCGGATCGGCAACTCTCGGCCCGTGTTCACCCGGCTTGTGGTGTTTCGCGGTTCCTTCCTCGGCTCAGGGGGTAATTGCCTACCGTAAGCAGATATGGCGTGACGGGGGAGACGACCCTGCCACGACGACCGCGCAGGCGGCGGCAACAGTCCGATCGAGTCGATGGGACCCAGCGGTGCATCAGGTTGCCACCACATCTCCCATCCCGGAGCATTGGTACGACAGTGTTGGGTGATACGGAACTTCAGTGGCAGCTCGACGAGCGAGACGGATGCGTCGTGGTCCGGCCGCACGGGGAACTGAACCCGGCCACCTACCGGAACTTCAGCGATGACCTGGTCAAGTTCACCGTGGAAGAGCCGCGGGCGGTTATCGTCGTCCTCGATGATCTGCGGGTCACCTCCGAACCGTTGTTCTCCGTCTTCGCGAGTGTGTCCATGCGGGTGGGAGACTGGCCGGGCGTCCCCATTCTGCTGGTCGTCGAGCTGGACCTCCGGCGCGCGGTGCTGCGATCCAGCGCCATTCGGCGTTTCGTACCGGTCTTCGCCACTGTCATCGCCGCGATCGACTCGCTCGACAATCCGCCGCTGCGGCGGTGGGCCACCCTCGATCTGACGCCGACCGGGGACTGCGCCCAGCGCGCCCGCCGCTTCGTCGACGACATCTGCCAGCGCTGGAACATTGCCGCGGTCCGCGGCGATGCCCAGCTCATCGCCACCGAGCTGGTCGAGAACTCCTTTCTGCACGGCCGCTCCGAGGCCGATATCCGGGTGCGCCTGGAGCTGCGCGGTGACCTGCTGACCGTCGCCGTCGCGGACGCGGACCCACGCGAGGCGGTGCTGCGGGAGCCAGGTCCGGGAGGACGCCGGTTCTACGGGCTGCACGTGGTGGCCCGGCTCTCGCGAGCTTGGGGCTGTGCGCCGAAATGGCCGATCGGCAAGGTGGTCTGGGCTACCGTGCCGGTCGGCCCCAGGCGGGAACCGCGCTGAGCCGACTCCACCGAGCCACCGCGTACCGAGCCACCGCAGTATCGAGGAGCTGGGTATCGAGGAGCTGGGTATCGAGCTACTGCGGAAGCTGCACGTCGACTGGTGCACTCGGTTCCGCGTCGCCCGCGTGGAACGGCTCCATCACCAGGATGGCCCCGGTCGCCGCGCCGTTGCGATCGCGCAGCGCCGTGCACACCACCCGCACGGTGACGCGCCGCCCACGCCGGTTCACCCCCTCGAGTTCGACCTCGCCACGGTAGGCCGGATCGCTGAGCGCCGGTCGCACGATCGGACGCAGTTCCGCCACCGGCAGCCCGATATCCAGGTTGAGCAGGTGTTCGCCCTCGGCCTCGTCCGCCCGCATGCCCCACAGGTTCTCCGCCCCGCTGTTCCACACCACGATGCGCATGGAGGTGTCCACCACGGCCACCCCGCCGGGCCACGAGCTCATGACCGCGGCGAAGAACTCGTTGACCTCGTCGAGTTCATTGCTGCGCTCCCGCAGCTCGGAATTGAACGTCTGCAATTCGTCATTGGTGGACTGGAGTTCCTCGTTCGTCGTCTCCAATTCCTCATTGGTGGACTGGAGTTCCTCGTTGGTGGTCTCCAACTCCTCGACGGTGGACTGGAGTTCCTCGTTCGTCGTCTCCAGCTCCTCATTGGTGGATTGCAGTTCCTCGTACGCGGATTCGCGCTGCTGATTGGCCCGGCTCAGCTCGGTGAGCAGACGGCGGTTGGCCGTCACGTCGTGGAACACCACCGAAACGCCGATCGGCACATCGTCGATCAGCAGGGGGCTGACGTGCACCTCCAAGGCCAGTATCTCGCCCGGGCCGCGCTGCCATTCGACATCCTTGATGCGTAACGCCCGCTGGTCGGCTCGCACCTGATCGATATAGCCGCGCAGCTCCACGGGGCGGTAGGACAGCTCGAGGTCGCGCAGCGGGCGGCCCACATCGCGGTCGCTCAGGCCGAATAGGTGTCTGGCCTGCTGATTGGCCAGTGTCACAACATCATTCGGGCCCAGCACCACCTGCGCCACCGGACCGGCCGAGAAGGACAGCGCGCGCAGGGCCTCCACCTGGTCCAACTCGCGCCGGTCCGGCACCAGCGATCGGCCGAAGACGATGCCGACATCCATCCGTGACGTGGGCACCTTGCGGAACACCCGGCGTTTCAGATCGACCGGGTCGAAGATGCGGCTGTGCGACAACAGCATCTCGGCCTTGCCGAGGAACAGCAGACCGCGCGGAGCCAGCGCGAAATGGAACTTGTCCAGGATCTTGGTCTGGGTCTCGGCGTTGAAGTACATCAGCGTATTCCGGCACGCCAGCAGATCGATGCGGGAGATCGGCGCGTCCTGCACCAGATCATTGCGGCCGAAGATCACCGAGCGGCGCAGGTCCTTGCGGAAGGAGTAGCGCCCGCCGATCGATTCGAAGTACTTCTGGGTCAGTTCGTGGCCGAGCGGCTGCACTTCCTTCTCGCTGTATACGGCCTGGCGCGCGGTACCCAGCGCCTCCTCGTCCACATCGGTGGCGTAGATCTTGACCCGCTGGCGGAACTCCTCGATACCGAGCGCTTCGGCCAGCACGATGGCCAGGCTGTAGGCCTCCTCACCGGAGGCGCAGCCCGCGCACCACACCCGGATGGGCTCCTCGGGCCCGCGCTCGGCGAGCATGCTCGGCACGATGTCGGACTGCAGGAACTCCCAGGCATCGGGATCGCGGAAGTAGCCGGTCACATTGATCAGAATGGTGTTGAACAGGGCGACGAACTCATCCGAATTGGCCTGCAGCACATCCAGGTACTCGACGTAGTCGCCGACGGCCAGTTGCGCCATCCGGCGGTCCACCCGGCGCATCAGGCTGCTGCGCTTGTAACCGGTGAAATCGAAGCCGCGGGCGTCTTTCAGGTATTGCAGGATCTCCTCGAAGCCCTGGGCGACGTGGGGCGTGCTGTCCTGTTCCACACGCACAAACTACCGCTCGGATCGCTCGGCTCGGCGTTCGACCAACAGCTTTCGCAGCACTTCCGCGGCGTGGGCGTGTTCGCCGCGCTGATCGGCGAAGCGGTGCGCGATCAGGTCGTCACCGCGATGTTCGGCGTCGGCCGCCATCCGGTCGGCCAGCCGCTCCTTCTCATCCAATGCGCGCACGGCCGTCCAGAGCGCCTTCTCCACTTCGACGCTCTGTTCCACCAGCAGTGCCTCGGCGGTCCACGCGTGTCCGACCAGACAGCGGTAGCGCACGCCGCCGGCCATCGTGAACAGCGGGCCGCTACAGTCCGGGCAGGTCAAGCCGGAGGGCTCGGCCGATGTCGCGATCCGGTCGTGCACGACGTGTCGACCGGCATCCATGTCGAGCTCCAATCGATCCAGTTCCGCCGGTGGCGGCGGTTCGGGTCGATGCGGACGCACACGCAACAGCCGCATCACCGCCGCCCCCAATTCCGCCGCGGGCAGCGCCAGGTCCACCCGCACCTGCGCCATCGCGCTCTCCGGCATGCTCCGGTACAACGCCTCTTTCGGATCCTGCACGGCCGCCAGGCCGCCACGTGCCTTGATCATCGACAGCCCGGCGGTCCCGTCGTCCAGCGATCCCGACATCACCACTCCCGCCGTCCGCGGGCCCCACGCCAGCGCCGCCGAGCGGAACAGCGCGTCCACGCCGGGCCGATGCCCGTTCTCGGTCGGCCCGTGCGACAGGACGATACGACCGTCCAGCACCAGCAGGTGATGGTCCGGCACCGCCGTATAGATCCGCCCCCCGCACAGCCGCGACCCGCTGCGCGCCGCCTCGACCGGCAGCCCCGCCGCCCGCCGCAGAATCGCGGGCAGCGCGCTCACCCCGCGCGGCGGCATGTGCAACACCACCAGCACCGCCGCGGTCGCATCCTCCGGAATCCCGCGCACGAACTCACGCAACGCCTCGACCCCACCGGCCGACGCACCCACCACGATCACATCCGAAGGTTCCACCCGGACCTCTTTCCGTCGGCAGGCCCACTCCTCACGCTACGCCCCGGGATGCCACGGCCCGGGGGCGTCGATCTGCTCACGCCGTTTCTCCGCCGGTGGGGCGGGACGATGGGGTGGCAGAGCCCGGCGCAGCGGTGAGACCCGGATGTTGTCCGCACAGCCGAAAGGCCGCCCGCATGCGGTGCTGCGGGCGGCCTTCGCGGTTCAGGCGATGCGGGGGAACTCAGCGCGCGAAGAGCAGGGCGCGCTTGACCTCCTGGATGGCCTTGGTGACCTCGATGCCACGGGGGCAGGCGTCGGTGCAGTTGAAGGTGGTGCGGCAGCGCCACACACCCTCGACGTCGTTGAGGATGTCCAGGCGTTCGCGGGCGCCCTCGTCACGGCTGTCGAAGATGAAGCGGTGCGCGTTCACGATCGCGGCCGGGCCGAAGTAGCTGCCGTCGCTCCAGTACACGGGGCAGGAGGTGGTGCAGCAGGCGCACAGGATGCACTTGGTGGTGTCGTCGAAGCGGGCGCGGTCGTGCTGGGACTGGATGCGCTCGCGGGTCGGCTCGTTGCCCGAGGTGATCAGGTACGGCTTGACCGCCTTGAAGGCGTCGAAGAACGGCTCCATGTCCACCACGAGGTCCTTCTCCACGGGCAGGCCGCGGATGGGCTCGACGGTGACGGTGATGTCCTTGCCGTTCTTGGGCAGCATGTCCTTCATGAGGATCTTGCATGCCAGCCGGTTCACGCCATTGATGCGCATGGCGTCGGATCCGCAGACGCCGTGCGCGCAGGAGCGGCGGAAGGTGAGCGTGCCGTCCAGGTAGGACTTGATGTAGATCAGCACGTTCAGGAACCGGTCGGTCGGCAGCACCGGCACCTGGAAGGAATCCCAGTGCTGGCCCTGGCCGTCCTCCGGATTGAACCGGGCGATCTTGACCGTGATGATCGTCGAGCCCTCGGGGACCGGAGCCGCCTTCTGCGGCGTTTCAGCGACAGCAGTCATCAGTACTTACGCTCCATCGGCTCGTAACGGGTCTGCACCACCGGCTTGTAGTCCAGCCGGATATCGGAGATGAGTTCCGGACCGGTCTTGTAGGCCATGGTGTGGCGCATGTAGTTGGTGTCGTCGCGATCCGGGTAGTCGTCGCGGGCGTGGCCGCCGCGCGACTCCTTGCGGTTGAGCGCGCCGACCACGGTGACCTCGGCCAGCTCCAGCAGGAAGCCCAGCTCGACGGCCTCCAGCAGGTCGCTGTTGTAGCGCTTGCCCTTGTCCTGCACGGTGATCCGCGCGTACCGCTCCTTGAGCGCGTGGATGTCGGTGAGCGCCTGCTTGAGGGTGTCCTCGGTGCGGAACACGGCGGCGTTCATATCCATCGTGTACTGCAACTCGGTGCGGATGTCGGCCACCCGCTCGTTGCCGTGGTCGGACAGGATCAGCGCCAGCCAGTCCTGCACCATCTGCGCCGGGTTCTCCGGCATCTCCACGAACTCGCTGCGCTGCGCGTACTCGGCGGCGGCGATGCCGGCACGGCGGCCGAACACGTTGATGTCGAGCAGCGAGTTGGTGCCCAGCCGGTTCGAACCGTGCACGGACACGCACGCGCACTCGCCCGCGGCGTACAGGCCGGGGACGATATCGGTGTTGTTGCGCAGCACCTCACCGCGGATGCGGGTCGGGATGCCACCCATCACGTAGTGACAGGTCGGCATGACCGGCACCGGCTCCTTCACCGGATCCACACCCAGGTAGGTGCGGGAGAACTCGGTGATGTCGGGCAGCTTCTCCTCGAGCACGTCCTCGCCGAGGTGGGTCACGTCGATGTAGACGTAGTCCTTGTTCGGGCCCGCGCCGCGGCCTTCGAGCACCTCGAGCACCATGGAGCGCGCCACGATGTCACGCGGCGCCAGGTCCTTGATGGTGGGGGCGTAGCGCTCCATGAAGCGCTCGCCGGAGGCGTTGCGCAGGATGCCGCCCTCACCGCGCACGGCCTCCGAGATCAGGATGCCCAGACCCGCCAGACCCGTCGGGTGGAACTGGTGGAACTCCATGTCCTCCAGCGGCAGACCCTTGCGGAACACGATCGCCATGCCGTCGCCGGTCAGCGTGTGCGCGTTCGAGGTGGTCTTGTACATGCGGCCGGAGCCGCCGGTGGCGAACACGATCGACTTGGCGTGGAACACGTGCAGGTCGCCGGTCGCCAGCTCGTAGGCCACCACACCGGTGGCCACCGGGCCACGCTCGCTCTCGGTGAGGATCAGGTCCAGCACGTAGAACTCGTTGAAGAACTCCACGTCGTGCTTGACGCAGTTCTGGTACAGCGTCTGCAGGATCATGTGGCCGGTACGGTCGGCGGCGTAGCAGGCGCGGCGGACCGGAGCCTTGCCGTGGTCGCGGGTGTGGCCGCCGAAGCGCCGCTGGTCGATCTTGCCTTCCGGCGTGCGGTTGAACGGCAGGCCCATCTTCTCCAGGTCGAGCACGGCGTCGATGGCCTCCTTGGCCATGATCTCCGCGGCATCCTGGTCGACCAGGTAGTCACCACCCTTGACGGTGTCGAAGGTGTGCCACTCCCAGTTGTCCTCTTCCACGTTCGCCAGCGCGGCGCACATGCCGCCCTGCGCCGCGCCCGTGTGCGAGCGGGTCGGGTAGAGCTTGGTCAGTACGGCGGTGCGGACGCGAGGACCGGCCTCGATCGCCGCACGCATGCCAGCGCCACCGGCACCGACGATGATGACGTCGTAGCGGTGCTCCTGAACAGGGCGAGATTCACCAGCACTGTTGATTCGTTCGCTGCGCTCACTCATGCGAGGTGGCCTGTTCCTAACTGATGTTGGGGTCGAAGGTGAAGATGACGTAGGTGCCCACGCCCATGACCAGGATCATCGAGACGACCAGCAGGGTCTTCAGCCAGAAGCGGGTGGAGTCCTTGCGGGCGTAGTCGTCGATCACGGTGCGCAGGCCGTTGCCGCCGTGCAACTGGGCCAGCCACAACATGGTGAGGTCCCAGATCTGCCAGAACGGGGAGGCCCAGCGACCCGCCACGAAGGCGAAGTTCAAGCGCTTCACGCCGCCGTCGATCATCAGCATGATGAACATGTGGCCGAGCACCAGGACGATCAGCAGCAGGCCGGAGAAGCGCATGAAGATCCACGCGTACTTCTCGAAGTTGTTGCCGGAGGTGCGGCGCGGCGCGCGGGGCGCGTCCAGGCTGGCGGGGCGGTCGTAGGACTTACCGAGAACAGGTGCGCTCATTGTCAGTGCTCCGTCAGCAGGTAGAAGAACTGGCGGCCGATACCCGCCCCGGCGAGCAGGATCCAGATGGTCAGCACGATCCAGAGCATCTGCCGCTGGTAGCGCGGACCTTTCTCCCAGAAGTCGACCAGGATGACCCGGACGCCGTTGAGGGCGTGGAACAGCACGCACACGACCAGGCCCATCTCCAGCAGGGCGACGATGGGGGTCTTGTACGTCTCGATCGTCTGGTCGTAGGTGTCCGGGCTGACCCGCACCAGGGCGGTGTCCAGAACATGGACGAACAGGAAGAAGAAGATCGTGACACCGGTGATGCGGTGCAAAGCCCAGGACCACATGCCGGGGTCGCCTCGGTACAGGGTCCGCTTCGGCTTGGCCGGAGCTTCTAGCGTGGTCATAGAGTGCGGTGCCTCCAACGTCGTTGATGGACCCGGTCAGATCCCTCGCGGAGCCGCGTAGGCTTACTTGATAACACCAGCTCACAGCCGGAATCGTTATCCCGGTTGCGGTGGTCCGGTCCGCTGCCGGGTACCTGAACCGATCTGTCGTGAACTCTAATCCCACGGGTTTGGGGGAACTAATTCGGCGTGCCGCTCGTTGCCGCCGAATTGCCTGAGTTAGGTTTGCCTTTCCTGATTTGCAAGGCCGGTTGTCAAGGCTGTTAACGCGCTACCGTCGTGCCCATGCGAGGAAGGTCCGATATGCCGGAAGTAGATTGGAATGCCTTGCGCCGCAACGCATTCGAAGTCATGCACAATGCCTATGCGCCCTACTCCCGATTCCCGGTCGGGGCGGCCGCTCTCACCGTAGACCGACGTATTGTGAGCGGCTGCAATGTGGAAAATATCTCATACGGTCTAGGCCTCTGCGCCGAATGTGTACTGGTCGGTAACTTGATTTCGGGCGGTGGGGGAAGGTTGGCCGCGGTGTCGGTCTGCGACTCGCGCGGGGAGATCCTGATGCCGTGCGGCCGGTGTCGGCAGATCCTGTTCGAGCACGGGGGCAATGAGCTGCTCGTCGATCATCGCGGTGGGCCGGTCGCGCTGAGCGCGCTGCTGCCGGACGCCTTCGGGCCCGACGATCTGGAAGCCGGGCAGCGGTAGCCGGTCACGGCCATAGGATCGACCCATGCAGAGCGCGGTGGGGATCATCACGACCAAGCGGGACGGCGGCGAGCTCAGCGATGCCCAGATCGACTGGGTGATCGACGCGTTCACCCGGGGTGAGGTGGCCGACGAGCAGATGGCGGCGCTGGCCATGGCCGTGGTCTGGCGGGGGATGACGCGTCGGGAGACCGCGCGGTGGACCGCCGCCATGATCGGCTCCGGGCAGCGTATGGACTTCACCGACCTACCGCGCCCGACCGTGGACAAGCATTCGACCGGCGGCGTGGGGGACAAGATCACGCTGCCGCTGGCCCCGCTGGTCGCCGCCTGCGGCGCTGCGGTGCCGCAGCTGTCCGGGCGCGGGCTCGGGCACACCGGCGGCACACTGGACAAGCTCGAGTCCATCCCGGGCTGGCGAGCCGAGCTGCCGGTCGCCCGGATGCGGGAGATCCTCGCCGATCCGAAGATCGGCGCGGTGGTGTGCGCGGCGGGCGCGGATCTGGCCCCCGCCGACAAACGGCTCTACGCGCTGCGCGATGTGACGGGCACGGTCGAATCGATCCCGCTCATCGCCAGCTCGATCATGAGCAAGAAGATCGCCGAGGGCACCGGCGCGCTGGTGCTGGACGTGAAGGTGGGCCGCGGCGCGTTCATGAAGGAGTTCGCGGCCGCCCGCGAACTGGCGACCGCCATGGTCGAACTCGGCGCCGACGCGGGCGTGCGGACGGTGGCGTTGCTCACGGATATGAATACGCCGCTGGGCCGCACCGCGGGCAATGCGCTCGAGGTGGCCGAATCGCTGGAGGTGCTGTCCGGCGGCGGCCCGGCCGACGTGGTGGAACTCACCCTCGCCCTGGCGCGGGAGATGCTGGCGCAGGCCGGAATCCGCGACGTCGACCCCGCGGACGCGCTGGCCGACGGGCGCGCCATGGACCACTGGCGGTCGATGATCGCCGCCCAGGGCGGCGACCCCGACGCCCCGCTGCCCCGGGCCGCGCACACCGAAACCGTGCCAGCCCCCTCGACAGGAACCCTCACCCGCCTGGACGCCCTCGACATCGGCCTGGCCGCCTGGCGGCTGGGTGCGGGCCGCGCCCGCCAGGGCGACCCGGTGCAATGGGGCGCGGGCATCGAAATGCACGCCAAGCCGGGCGATCCGGTGACCGCGGGCCGGCCCCTGCTCACCCTGCACACCGACACCCCCGCCGCCATCCCCGCCGCCCTCGAAGACCTCCACGCCGCCTACACCATCGGCACCCCCGGCGAATTCGCTCCCACCCCACTGCTTCTGGATCGCGTCGAACCCTGATCGAAGCGGGACGACCGCCTTCGGAAGCGCAGGAACACCCCTTCGGCGGTCTGCCCACGACTCGCTGACGGCATCACCCGCAACCGACGCTCGGATGACTCGGGGGCAACGTATGGGCAACAACACGCCACAGTGCGGATGGCGGTACCGCGACTACCCTGACGCCACGCGTTTCGCCGACTAACGTGGGTACATGACTGGACCGACGCCCCTTACCCTTGCTTCGATCCGCCAAGCGCCCAAGGCCGTGCTGCACGATCATCTCGACGGCGGGTTACGGCCCGCGACCGTGCTCGAGTTGGCGCGCGACTGCGGCTACGACCAGCTTCCGGCACACGATGCCGAAACCCTCGGGCGCTGGTTCCGAGACGCCGCCGACAGCGGATCGCTCGAACGCTATCTGGAGACCTTCGCCCACACCGTGGCCGTCATGCAGACCCCGGAGGGGCTGCGGCGAGTGGCCCGCGAATGCGCGCTCGACCTCGCCGCCGACGGGGTCGTCTACGCCGAGGTGCGGTTCGCGCCCGAACAGCACCTCGAGGCCGGGCTGACGCTGGACGACGTGGTGCGGCACACCCTCGAGGGCTTCCGCGAAGGTGAGGCACTGGCCGCCGAGGAGGGCCACCCCGTCCGCGTCACCTGCCTGCTCACCGCCATGCGGCACGCGGCTCGTTCGCGGGAGATCGCGGAGCTGTCCGTACGCTGGCGCGACCGCGGCGTATGCGGCTTCGACATCGCCGGCGCCGAAGCCGGATACCCGCCCACCCGGCACCTGGACGCCTTCGAGTACCTGCGGGCCAACCACGCGCACTTCACGATTCACGCCGGTGAGGCATTCGGCCTGCCCTCCATTCACGAGGCGCTGGCCTTCTGCGGCTGCGATCGGCTCGGCCACGGGGTGCGCATCACCGACGACATCGTCGACTCGGCGGACGGCCCCCGGCTCGGCCTGGTCGCGAATTATGTCCGGGACATGCGGATCCCGCTCGAGCTGTGCCCCTCCTCGAATGTGCAGACCGGCGCGGTGCCGTCACTGGAGAAGCATCCGTTCGACCTGCTGGCCCGGCTGCGTTTCCGCGTCACGGTGAACACCGACAACCGCCTGATGAGCGACACCACCATGAGCCGCGAGATGCTCAAGCTCGTCGAAACCTTCGACTACGGCTGGAGCGATCTGGAACGGTTCACCATCAACGCCATGAAGTCCGCCTTCATCCCGTTCCCCGACCGCCTCCGCATCATCGACGAGGTGATCAAACCCGGCTACGCGGTACTCCTGGGCTGAGTCCCGCGTCGGGACATCCGTCACCCGACGGCCGCTCGGCAGTGCTCGGCGGCCGTCGCGGATATCCCGCCCCACCGCGCCGCGCCCAACTTCGTTACCGTGGCGAACTATGAAGACTGTGCGCATCCCGAGCCGCTTCAACGGCCCGCCCGGCTCCGGCAACGGCGGCTATGTGGCTGGCCTGCTGGCCGACCAGCACGACACCCCCACCGTGCGGGTCGTCCTGCGCAGCCCGCCGCCACTGGACGTGGATCTGCGCTTCGCGAACGGCGACCTGTTCAACGGCGACACCCTGGTCGCGCAGTCGACCCCCGGTGACTTCACTCGGCCCGCGCCCGCCCCGGTGCCGCTCGCGGCGGCGTCCGACGCCACCAGCGAATACCGGAACAACGACCTGTTCGGCCACTGTTTCGTCTGCGGCAGCCTGCGCTCCGACGGTCTGCGTATCGAGCCCGGCCCGGTCGCCGACGGCGTCGTGGCCGCCCCCTGGACCCCCGACGGCACCGTCCCCATCGGCGCGCCGCTGCTCTGGGCCGCCATGGACTGCCCCGGTGCGTGGTCCGTCCCCGGAATGTTCGACCGTCCGGCGGTGCTCGGCTCCATGACCGCTACGATCACCGCCCGGCCCGAACCGGGTGAACAGTGCGTGGTGATCGGAGCCTTCCACAGCGAGGAGGGCCGCAAGGCCCACACCTCCACCGCCCTCTACGGTTCCGACCGCCGTCTGCTGGGCCGCTCCGAACAGATCTGGATTCGTCTCAACGCCGCCTGACGGCACGGCCGGTGAAACCTGCTGTCGCTCAGCCCTTGTGCACGCTGAGGCGGCTCTCGAAGCCCTGCTCCAACGCCCTCCACGCCTCCGCCTCGGCGGCGAACGGCGGGTTCGGCGCCAGCCGGGTCGGGTCCGGGTTGAGCAGGTAGGACACGTACCAGCCCAGCGGGGTGGACACCGCCAGTGCCGTCTCCACCGCGTCGTCGTCGGCGTAATCGGCGGCGTCGGTGAACAATTCGACCGCCAGGTCGAGCTGGTCCACATCCACGGCCTTCGGACCCTCGGCGAGGTCGTCGGCCAGGCCGGGCAGCACGTAGACGTTCTCGTCGGTCACCTCGACCTCGAGCGAGCCGTCCACGGCGGCGGTCTGCACCTCGCCGTAGGTGCTCACCTGCGCCAGGTCGTGGTCGTGCTCATCGGCCAGGTAGCGGGCCAGCGCGCGTTCGGATCCGAAGACGGTGATGGTGCCGTCGGTGCCGAGGAAGACCGGCTCGTCGTCGAGGTAGCAGCGCAGCGTGAAGTAGACGCCCTCGGAGGTGACGATCTTGACCGGGTCGATGCCGACCTCGTGCCAGAACGACTCGTCCTCGTCTTCGTCCTCCTCGTCGAGGTCGACCGGCTCGATATCCTCGTCGGTCTCGGCCGCGTCCTCGGCGTCGACGATATTCTCCTCCGCCGCAAGCAGTTCGGCCTCCGCGACCGCGACCGCGTCGGCATCCACCTCCGGCGTCTTCACCACCGAGTCGACGGCGTCGAGCACGGAGTCCCAGTCCTTGGCGATGGCCGCGCCGATCTGGTCCCAGAGCTCGAGTCCCTCCTGGCCGGTGAAGGCGCTCACCCCGGCGGGCAGCGCGCCCAGCACCGGATGTGAGCCGAAGAACTTGGTGATCACGTCGAGTTCGCAGACCTCGCCGATATTGCGCACCATGTCGAGGGTTTCCTCGAGTTCGGCGACGACCTCCGGGTCCGGATCGCCCGCCGCCAGCTCCGGCACGCCGACGAGGTCGAAGACGTACTGCTCCTCGGGCTCGAGTTCCGCCGCCGACAGCCCGGCGATGATCTTCCACGCCGGGTGGTCGACCAGGTCGTTGTCGGAGTCGGTGCGAATGAACGCGGCCAGCTCCGCGACCGACTCGAAACCGTAGAGGGAGTCCTCGTGACCGAGGAACGCCTCCCACTCGTCGTCACCGTCCCGCCAGCGCGGCGCCCACAGGGTGACGAGGTCGCCATTTGTCAGACCGAGCTCGATCGGGACGATGTCTCCAGAAGCCATGACCGGAAGCCTAGCCAGTGGTGGCGTCAGGCACTATCCGGGTTCCCCGCAACATTTCCCGGCGTGAAGGACTCGTTCAGCCGGGCAACGATTCGGGACCGTTGCGCACCGGCCTCCGCGGCCGCTCGCCCGCATGCCCAGAGGATCGATTCCGCCACCTCCGACGGGGGCCGGGAGGTCATGGATTCGGCCAGCCAGAGGCCGGTGAGCGCGCCGTCGCCGTCCACCTCGGCGGTGACCGAACCATCCTCGGCGGCGAATCTGCCGCGCACCCGCTTCAGGTCGTAGAGTGCGGCCTCCAGCGCTTCCAATTGGTTGGTAACCCCGGTGACCAGGGCGTCCATCTCGGCGCTCATACCGGCTTCACCCAGCTCGTCTGCCCGGTGTCGGCGTCGTCGAGGTGATCCAGCGCCTCGACCGCGGCCCGGCGGGTGGGCAGCCCCAGCCGGTCGAGCGCGTCGTCGGGCAGACCCGCCTCCGCCAGCAGCTCACGCCGCCGCGCCTTGGCCGCGATGGCGGACCGCTTGGTCAGCCGCAGGATCTCGTCGGCGAGAGCCTGTGCACCGTAACGGTATTCACCGCGCTCGAAGGAGATCTCCACCGGCATCCCCTGATCGGTGGCGCGCACCGTGACCGTGCCCGCGCGATTGGAACTGCTCGCCGTGGTCACGTTCGGGACCTGTGCTTCGCTCATGCGGTGACCTTCCGGAAGTGGGTGGTGACCTGTCGGCCCTGGGCTGTGATCGTTCGAGCTGCTGTTCCCCGGCTCGTCCATCGTGCTCCGCTCGGTCGTGCTTCGCCCGTCGTGCTCTGGCGGTTGTGCTCCGCTGGTGGCGCTCCGCCGGTCGTGCTTTCCACCGGACGCCAGCCGCCAGCGGTTTCGGCTCGTCATGCGGTCGGGCGGTAGAACCCGAGGAACCGCATCCCGCTGTTCTCGGTGCGGATCGGGCCCACCTGGACCGGGTCGCCCGCCTCCACCAGTTGGCCGTTGCCGATCACCATGGCCACGTGCCCGTCCCATACCACCAGATCGCCCGGCAGCAATTCTCCCGGACCCACCCGCATATGCCCATCGCCCTGGTGCTGGGCCAGGCGCGGCAGCGGTACGCCCGCCTCCGCGTAGGCCCACTGCGTCAGTCCGCTGCAATCCAGGCCGACGCCGGGTGTGGTGCCGCCCCAGACATACGGGGTGCCGACCGCACCGAGCGCATTGCGCACGGCATCCGCCGCCTGCTGGTTGGGCGCTTCCACGGTACTGCCGTCGGGCAGGGTGAGCTTCACCCCCGGTCCGGTTGAACTGGGCTCGGTGCGGTCCTCGGACAGCGCGCCCGTGCCCGGGGTGCTCATCGCGGCGGGGACGGTGCGTGTGGAGTCGGCGAATCGCGATGCGGTGTCGAACATCCCGGCTCCCGAACCGACCGGACCGTTCGATGCGGGTCCGAGCACGGCGGCCGGGGTCGTAGCGCCGCCCACCGGCTCGGCCGTGCTCGCCGCACCGGCCGTGCTCGCCGGTGCGGTCGCTGACGCCTCCGCCTCGACCGGTCGGGGAGTGGGTATCGGCTCGGCCAGGTCGAGCAGTGCCGCCGTCTCGTCTTCGAGGTCCACCCGTACCCGGCCCACCACCGCCAGCGCCCGCCCCAGATGGTCGATGGCGGCAGCCACGATCAGGCCGATGCCCGGCGGTGTCGCCGCCGCCGGTCCGAGCGCGGTCACACTCGTCCCGAACGACCGCAGGATCTCCTCCAGTTCGCGCTCCCCGGCGACCACCTCCCCGGACGCGCGCTCCACCACCTCGGCCACGGCCCGGCCGCGATCGGCCAGTTCCGCCACCGCCGTCTGCACCCGCAACCCGGTGCCCAGCGCGGCATCCCCGGCCTCGCCCCGCCACGCGTCGGCCAACCGGTCGGCCCCGGCCCGCCCCGAGCCGAGCATCCCGTCGAGCTCATCCGACAACCGCCGCAACGCCTCCACCGCGGCCGCCACCTGCGCCGCATCCCCGAGGCTCGCCCGCAACTCGACGATCGGCCGCCCCAACGCCCCGATATCGACCCCGCTCACCGCACACCCCCACCCGCATCACCCGGCACCCCCCGCCGCCCCGACGCAACCCCCGCCCCGCCCCGCCCGCACCCGACATCCGGACGGCCCGGCCGCCCGGTGCGACCACCGCGCACACACCCGTTCCCCTCGCGACCGCCCCGCACCCCGCCCCGCGGTCATGCGAACACCTCCGCCGCGCTCGGCCGCGAATCATCGCGTGTGTGCTCCGCGTGCTGCCGGTTCGCCGTGCGGCCACCTCCGCTGCGTGCGGTCGGGAGGTCTCCTTCTGGGTGCCCGGTGCGCCCCTTCGAGCGGTCATGCGTGCATCGGCAGCGTGATCGGTCCCGGGCTTTCGAGTTGTGTGCTCCCGTGTCCTGCCGGGCGCTCCCACGCTCGCTGCCGGTGCGGATCGTGGTCGCGTGGGTGTGGATGCGGCCGGTACCTGGCTCGGTGGTCATGCGTTCATCTCCCCGCCGGTCGGGTGGAGTCCCGCGGCGCGGGCGCTGTCCAGGTCGGTGTAGGTGGTGGCCGAGCCGGTGGCGGTCGCGGCCATGCTGGTCAGGACGGTGGCGAGGGTGGAGATAGTGGCGAGGTGGGTGGTGTGGGCCGCGGAGTAGGCGGCCAGGAAGTCGGGGGACAGTAGGCCGAAGCGGGGGGTGAGTAGGGGCGGGCTGGCGGGGGTGGCTCGGGTGGCGGCGGCGGTGAGGTCGGCCGCCCGGAGGTGGGTGGTGGTGGCGTAGGTCGCCATGCCGGTCGGGTCGACGGTGAGGTCGTACATCCGAATCCCCCAATCACACGGTGGCCGCCGCGGGCAGCCGGGTACGTCGGGGACGTCTCGGCGGGCTGCCGTCGGCGGAGTGGTTCGTTCACGGGATTGGACGCGGCCGGACCCGGACCGGTTCCGGTCGGCGCGGAAATGCGCAGGCCGTCGGCGTGGCGCGTGGCAACTCGCCGTATCCTCTTCGTACATGCGCACCCAGATCGTCGATCATCCGCTCGCGGCCGCACTGCTCACCACCATGCGCGACGCCCGCACCCCCAATCCGACATTCCGGGCAGCGCTGCGTGATCTCACCGCGCTGCTGGTCTACGAGGCCATGCGGGAAGCGCCGGTGGAGACCTTCCCCATCACCACCCCGGTCGCCGCCGCCGAGGGCACCCGGCTGGCCGCACCGCCGCTGCTGGTCCCGGTGCTGCGCGCGGGGCTGGGCATGGTCGAGACCGCCGAGAATCTGATCCCGGACGCCCGCATCGGTTTCGTCGGCCTGGCGCGCGACGAGAAGACCCACCAGCCGACGCCCTACATGGAATCCCTGCCGGACGATCTGTCCCGGACCCCGGTCATCGTGCTCGATCCCATGCTCGCCACCGGCGGCTCCATGGTGTACACCCTCGACCTGCTGGCCACCCGCAACGCCCGCGACATCACCGTGCTGTGCGTGGTCGCCGCCCCCGAAGGCATTGCCGCCCTGGAGAAGTCGGGCCACGCCATCCGCCTGGTCACCGCCTCGGTGGACCGCGGCCTCAACTCCGAAGCCTTCATCGTCCCCGGCCTCGGCGACGCCGGAGACCGCCAATTCGGCCCCCGCTGAGCACTTTCCGGCCCGGCCGCACGGCCGCTACTTCCGGACGAAGAGTTCCAGGTGTGAGCAGCGGGTGCAGCGGTGGGCAGTGACGGGGAAGCGGCGTTTGCCGAAGCGTCTCGCGCCACCGAACAGGCCGAACTCCAGCGGGCCGGGGATCCAGCGTGCGTAGCCGCGCGACGATTCGCCCGCGTCCTCCAGGAATCCCGGTTCCAGCTCGTGGTGTCCGCACGAGGAGCAGCGTTGACCGTTCATGGTGTGGTTCACAGCTTTTCGCAGTACTCCCGGATTCCGGCGAGCCGCTGCTCGGCGGTGGTGCGCGCGGTGGCGAGTTGGGCCGGGTCCGGAACCGGTTCGAAGGTCTCCAGGTAGCACTTGAGCTTCGGTTCGGTGCCGGACGGGCGGACCACCAGGCGCAGGGCGTCGCCCTCGAAGATCAGGGCGTCGGTGCGCATGCGCCCGCGCACCTGGAGCAGATCCGTGGAAGTGACCGGCTCCCCGGCGATTTCGGTGGGCGGCTCGGCGCGCAACCGCGCCACCACGGCCGCGGCCTCGGTGGCGTCGGCCAGGCGCAGCGACACCTGGGCACCGGCGTGCACGCCGAATTCGACCGCGTAGTCGTCGAGTACGTCGTCGACGGTGCGTCCGACGGCCCGCAGCCGCGCCACCAGATCGACCGCCGCGACGGCGGCGGAGATACCGTCCTTGTCGCGCACCGCGGCCGGGTCCACACAGTGCCCGATGGCCTCCTCGTAGGCGTAGACCAGCCCGTCGCCCGCGCGGGCCAGCCACTTGAACCCGGTGAGTGTTTCCGCGTAGCGCGCCCCCCGTGCCGGAGCGAGTTTGCTCAACAGTCGTGACGAGACGATGGTGGTCGCGATCAGCGCACCCGGAGCGGCCGTGCGCAGCACGTAATCGCCCAGCAGCACCCCGGTCTCATCCCCGCGCAGCATGCGCCAGCCCCCGCGCCCCGGCACCCCGACCGCACACCGGTCGGCATCCGGATCCAGCGCGATGGCCACATCCGCCCCGACGCGCTCCGCGAGCGCCAGCAGCAGATCGGCGGCCCCCGGCTCCTCCGGATTCGGGAACGCGACGGTGGGAAAGTCCGGATCCGCCGCGAACTGCTCCGTCACCACCTCCACATCCGCGAACCCGGCCGCCCGCAACGCCCGCACCGCGAGCTCACCGCCCACACCGTGCATGGCGGTCAACGCGATACGAACGGGCCTGCGCCACAACCGCTCAGCACCGTCGCCATCGGACGTGCCCACGGTATCGACGGCGGGCTCCAGGCCGTATGCACCGGCAGCTCCGGTGGTCGGCGTCGCGCGCATGTTGGCGGCGCTCACCTGGTCGCCGCCCGCGGTCGTACCGCCGATGCGCGCAGTCGCACCCGAGATGGAGGAGCCCTCGGTGCTGGATGTGCTGGTCGGGGTGGTGAGTTCGTCGGTGCCGGGGGTGGGCGGCGCTTCGGCTGCTGGAGGCCGTGTAGTGGCCCCGGCCGGGATCGTCGGTGCCCTGCGTGATGTGGCGGGTGCCGCACCACCGATGCGGGTCGGCAGCTCGGCGACCCGGGCGAGGTAGCGGCGCACGATCTCCTCGCCCATCTGCGCGACGCTGGCATCGGCGGGGAGCGACAGCAGGCCGGGATCCGGTGCGGCGGAAGCGGGATCGGAGCGGGGGACAGGGGCGGTCACCGCTTCGATACGCCGTTCGATCTCGGTGTCGGCGGGCGGGACGAGCTGGGAGCCGCCATCCAGGTAGAGCTTGTAGCCGTTGTCGGTGGCCGGGTTGTGTGAGGCGGTGATCTGCACGCCCGCAACCGCTTTCAGTTCGCGTACCGCGTAGGCCACGATGGGCGTCGGCAGCGGGCGGGGGAGAGGCAGCACCGTGAAACCGGCGGCGGCGAAGACTTCCGCCGTGGCGGCGGCGAATTCCGCCGACCCGTGCCGGGCGTCGCGGCCGACGATCACCAGACCGCCGCCGAGGCAGCGGTCGCGCAGCCAGTCCGCGATTCCGGCGCTGGCGCGCGTCACCGTCTCCACGTTCATACCGTCCGGACCGTCCCGCAGGGGTCCGCGCAGACCGGCGGTGCCGAAGCGCAGCACGAGCGCCTCCTAGAGTCGTTCCAGCACGCCGCGCAGCAACTTCCCCAATCGTGGTGCGGCCGCGTGGCCTTCGGCGAGCACCTCCGCATGCGACAGGTGCGCCCCGGTCACCCCGGCGGCGAGGTTGGTCACCAGCGAGATGCCCAGCACCCGCGCCCCCGCCGCTCGTGCGGCGATGGCCTCCAGCACCGTGGACATGCCGACCAGGTCCGCGCCGATGGTGCGCAGCATCCGGATCTCGGCCGGGGTCTCGTACTGCGGGCCGGTCAGCCCCGCGTACACGCCCTCGGTCAGGCTCGGATCGACTTCCTTTGCCAGGGAACGCAGTTCGGGATCCCAGGCATCGACCAGATCCACGAAGTCCGCGCCGACCAGCGGCGTCCGGCCGGTCAGATTGAGGTGGTCGCCGATCAACACCGGCTCGCCGACCTGCAAGCCCTGGCGGATGCCGCCCGCCGCATTGGTGAGCAGCACGGTCCGCGCGCCCGCCGCGATGGCGGTGCGCACCGGATGCACCACCTGCGCGGGTTCGTACCCCTCGTACAGGTGTTGGCGCCCCATGAGCAGCAGTACGGGCGCATCACCCACGCCGACCGAGTGGATCGTGCCCTGGTGTCCCTGCGCCGTCGGCGACCCGAATCCGGGCACCTCGCTCATGGGAATGGAGACGGCCGGCTCCCCGATCTCGAGCGCCGCCTCCTGCCATCCCGACCCGAGCACCACCGCGACTCGGTGCTCCTGCACTCCGGTTCGTTCGGCGATCGCCTCGGCGGCCTGCGCGGCTAGCATGCCGCCCACCCTAGTCCCACTCGATCTCCCGCGCAGTCTCCCATCCACCCCCCGCCCCCTTTGCCCGCTTCCCGAGTCGGGCGGGCGATCAGGGGGAACTGGTGGCGGCGAAACGCGAGAGCCCTCCGCCACCAGTTCCCCTTCGCCGGGAACCGTGTGGCTACCCGCGAGTAGGTAGTGGGTGGGGGGTGATTACGCTGCACGCATGCCGTATTTGAAGCGTGACGGGGACGTGTTCGTGCTGTACCTCGGCAATGAGGGGCAGACCGACAGCGAGAACCGTTTTCACCCGGACTGGATCGACGAGGTCCACGCGAAGCTGGATGAGGTCGAGGCGTCCGAGGGACCGGGCGCGCTGGTGACGGTGGCGACCGGCAAGTTCTACTCGAACGGACTCGACACCGACTGGCTGTTCGGCAATTTCGACAAGAACCACTGGTACCTGGACCGGGTGCACTCGCTCTACACCCGCCTGCTGGCCTTCCCCATGCCGACCGTGGCGGCGGTGAACGGCCACGCCTTCGGGGCCGGGGCCATGCTGGCCACCTCGCACGACTTCCGCGTCATGCGCGCCGACCGCGGCTTCTGGTGCCTGCCCGAGGTGCATCTGGGGATGCCGTTCACCGTGGCGATGAACGCGCTGGTCACCGGCCGGCTGACCAATCAGGTGGCGGTCGAGGCCATGACGACCGGACGCCGGTACGCGGCCGATGACGCCATCGCCGCGGGCATCGTGGACGACAAAGCGGATGCGGACCAGTTGCTGGGTGCGGCGGTGGCGCGGGCGGCGACACTTGCGGGCAACCGCAAGCCCAACCTCGCGGTCATCAAGAAGGCACTGCACGCGCGCACGCTCGAAGGGCTGATGACGCCGACGACGGCCGAGAACCTCGCCTTCAGCGTGAGCTGAGCAAGCCGCTCGCGACGCCCCGCGCCCCAGTGGGCGTGCGGGGCGGACCCGCCCCCGAATGGCAGGCCGGACGGTATTGGGGGTGCTTCCGGGGCCGGCCGCTGCGACATTCGGGTGACACAATGCGAGACTGTCTCCCATGTCAGCGCACAGCGGCGGCGATGACCCGAGTTCGAATGGGCGGCAGCGCACTGCCGACCTATCGGTGCATGCTGCCGTGACATCGGCGGATTCGGCGCTGCTGACCGGGGCGGACACGGTGATCGCGGGGGCACGGGAGCGCCTGGCGGCGCTGTCGCACGCGATTCACGACGAGCCGGAGCTGGCGTTCGAGGAGCGGCGCAGCGCGGCCAAGGTCATCGAACCGCTCGCCGAGCACGGCTTCGAGATCGAGACCGGTGTCGGCGGGCTGCCGACCGCCTTCACCGCCAGTTACGGTCACGGAGACCTGGTGGTCGGCTTGTTTGCCGAGTACGACGCGCTCCCGGAGATCGGCCACGCCTGCGGGCACAACATCATCGCCGCCGCCTCGGTGGGCGCGGGGTTGGGACTCGCCGCGGTGGCCGACCGGCTCGGCATCACGGTGAAGGTCTACGGCACGCCCGCCGAGGAGAGCGGCGGCGGCAAAGTGCTCATGCTCGAGCGCGGTGTGTTCGACGACACGGCCATGGCGCTCATGGTGCATCCGGGTCCCGAGGACATCGTGGGCGCGCATTCACTGGCCCTCGCCGATCTGCAGGTGGTCTTCCACGGGCGCGAGGCGCATGCCAGCGCGGCCCCGGAATACGGACGCAATGCGGGGGACGCCGCCACCGTCGCGCAAGTTGCCCTCGGATTGCTGCGTCAACATCTCCTCCCCGGACAGCAACTCCACGGTATAGTCGGATCGGGCGGCGTGGCCCCCAACATCGTGCCCGGACACGCGGAACTGCTGTATTACCTACGAGCAGAGGACTCCGCGGCCCTCGACGATCTGATGCGACGCGCATCGGCGTGCTTCGAGGCTGGTGCCCTGGCTACCGGATGCACACACGACATCCGGCAGCTCGCGCCCACATATACCGAGCTCACGCCCGATGCCGCACTACTGTTGGCGTACCGCGAACAGATCATCGGTCTGGGACGCGCTCCGATTGCCCCGGAACTCGAGGCGGCACGACCGTTGGGCAGTACCGATATGGGCAATGTCACCAATGTCATTCCCGGCATTCACCCGATTATCGGCATCGATGCCGGTGGAGCGGTTACGCACCAGCCCGCCTTCGCGGCCGCCGCCGTGAACGCCTCGGCCGATCGCGCCGTCCTCGACGGGGCAACGGCGCTGGCGAGAACGGCGATACAGGTCGCGAGCGATGAATTACACAGAGACAGGTTGTCGGAACGCGTCAAGCAACGGCAGTTTCAGCGACAGGAGGACATTCGGTGAGTACAACCGGCCGGTCCCCGGTGCGAGGGTTGGGCCCGGAGAAGGCGGCTTGCGTGACCACGGACGGATCCGCGAGTACCGCTTCGGGCGCAGCACGAACCGCAGGCCCGGAGGCGGCGGCTTGCGTGACCAGACCGGGCAGAGCGAGCGCCGCCACGGCAGTACAGACCGGGCGTCACGCGGTCGACGCGTGGCTGTCGGAGCACATGGAAGACCTCATTTCCTGGCGACGGCACATCCACGCGAACCCCGAGCTCTCCCGCACCGAGTTCGGCACCACCGAATTCGTGGAGTCCTGGTTGGTCAAGGCTGGGCTGGAACCGCGGAAACTGCCCAGCGGCACCGGGCTGATCTGCGATATCGGTCCCGACGACGGCCCGCGCATCGGCCTGCGCGCCGATATGGACGCGCTGCCGCTGCAGGAGTACACCGGGCTGCCCTTCGCCTCCACCGTGCCGGGCGTGTCGCACGCCTGCGGGCATGACGCGCACACCACCATCCTGCTCGGCACCGCGCTGGCGCTGGCCGAGGTGCCGGACCTGCCGGTCGGTGTGCGACTGGTGTTCCAACCCGCCGAGGAGGTCATGCCCGGCGGTGCGCTGGACATGGTCGCCGCGGGCGCCATGGAGGACGTGTCGCGCATGTTCGCGCTGCACTGCGATCCGCGTTTGGAGGTCGGGCGTGTCGGCATCCGCGTGGGTGCCATCACCTCCGCCGCCGACACCGTCGAACTGGTGCTGGACTCGCCCGGCGGGCACACCTCGCGGCCGCATCTGACCAGCGATCTGGTGTACGCCATCGGCACCGTGATCACCGGCCTGCCGGGTCTGCTCAGCCGCCGCATCGATCCGCGCACCAGCACCGTCATGGTGTGGGGCGCGGTATCGGCGGGCAAGGCGCCCAATGCCATTCCGCAGACGGGCATGCTCACCGGCACCGTGCGCACCGGCGACCACGCGACCTGGTCGCTGCTCGAGCCCATGGTCCGCGAGATCGTGGACGGGCTGCTGGCCCCGACCGGCGTGCGGTATCAGCTCAACTACAAGCGCGGCGTGCCGCCGGTGGTGAACGACGAGACCGCCGTGCGCATGTTCGAGGAGTCGATCCGGGCGCTCGGCCCCGACGCGCTGGCCGACACGCCCCAGTCCGGGGGCGGCGAGGACTTCTCCTGGTACCTGGAGGAGGTGCCCGGCGCCATGGCGCGCCTCGGCGTCTGGTCCGGGCACGGCGAGCAGTTGGACCTGCACCAGCCCACCTTCGACATCGACGAACGCGCGTTGGCGGTCGGTGTGCGGGTGATGAGCAACCTGGTGCTGAACGCGCACTGACACGGCAAGATTCGAACACCGGCGATTCGACACGAGCGGGCCGCCCCCGGATCGGGGTGCGGCCCGCTCGTGTCGGTAGGTCGCCCGCTCGTGTCGGTAGGTCGCCCGCTCGTGTCGGTAGGTCGCCCGCTCGTGTCGGTAGGTCGCCCGCTCGTGTCGGTAGGTCGCCCGCTCGTGTCGGTAGGTCGCCCGCTCGTGTCGGTAGGTC
>NZ_BAGD01000036.1 GCF_000308635.1 Nocardia otitidiscaviarum NBRC 14405
GGTGGGGTCGATGGGCGTGCCCGGCGCGGGGACCGGCGGCAGCGGCAGCCCGGCCAGCAGCATGGACAGCCGGGGCGCGAGCGCCAGCCCGGCCAGCCCGAGCCCGGCCGCACCCGCCCCGATGGAGCGTACGGGCAGGTCGGTGAGCAGACCGACCAGTGCGGCGGGCACCGCGTACACCGTCACCGTGGCGACGCCGAGGAACAGGCCGGGGCCCACCCCGGCCCCGCGCCAGGCCAGGATCGCCACCGCGCCCAGCAGGGCCGCGCCGAGCAGCAGGTTGGCCCAGCCGTAGTGGTCGGGCACGAAGAGCATCCCCGCGGTGGCCGCCAGCGGGAGCGCGCACCCGCCCAGCACCAGCGCGGTCCCGCCGTCGTCGTACAGGCGCGCCAGCACCGTGCTCGCCACGACCAGCAGCACGGTGACGAACAGCGCCACCGCACCGCTCACCCAGCCGGGAGCGGCATCGGGCGCGGCGAGCAGTCCGAGGCAGCCGACCAGCGTGGCGGCGACCGCCAGCACCGACCCGGTCAGCCGCGCCGTGCCGGGCGTCCAGCCCCGGTAGTGGTCGGCGTCGGCGATGGCGACGTTGTACATGATGTCGTCGAACAGCGGTGTGGGAGCGATGTGTTCGGCGCTCTCCAGCATGAGCAGTTCACCGTCGCGCACCCCCTGCTCGGTCAGGCTGAGCGAGTTGGCCAGGGGCGGTTCACCGATGCGGGCGAGCACCCATTCGTGCGGTTCGACATCCTCGTCGTCGTGGTCGAAGTCGTTGGCGCGGCTGTGCTGGGCGACCATGTCGACGACGCTGGGAATGACGAGCGCGACCGGCACATCGAGCGGAATGGCGGTATCCACCTGGGTGTGTTTGGCCAGGATGGTGACCCGTGCCAGGTCGGGGGCGCGGACGGTGCCGCGGGCGTCGTCGAGTTGATCCATTCGCGCGTTCACGCTGTCGCCAACTTTCGCTGTCACCTCTTTATCGGCGAGTTCGCCGATTCGCGGCGACGCCGTGATGTGCGGAATTGCTGCCCGCACTGTACGTCATGTCGGATGCTGGCCGTACACTGAGGCCGAATTCGGCAGTCTGGTCACGAACCCTATGGGGGATTTCCGTCAGATGAGCACCGTCCGGTTTCAGCGCCGTCCCCGCCGGGAGGTTCCGCGTTCTCCCGGCGGAGAGGTGACATTGCAGCCGCCGCCGGAAATTCCCCGGAACATTCCCGCGAATCTGTTCACCAAACTCATGCCGCTCGTCATGGTCGTGGGCATGCTCGGCATGGTGGTGCTGCTGTTCACCTCCGGCAGCGGGATCGCCACCAATCCCATGAGCCTCATGTTCCCCATGATGATGGTGGTGTCCATGGTCGGCATGTATGCCGGGCAGGGCGGCAAGGGACAGAAGGCGGCCGAGGCCGACGAGGACCGCAAGGACTATCTGCGCTATCTGGACCAGGTGCGTCGGGATGTGGCCGAGACCGCCGCGCGGCAGCGCGCCGCGGTCCAGTGGAGCCATCCCGAGCCCGGCCTGGTCTGGATGCTGGCCGGGACCACCCGCATGTGGGAGCGCAGGCCGGGTGACAAGGACTTCTGCCATGCGCGCATCGGGGTGGGCGGGCAGCGGCTCGCCACTCGGCTGGTCGCGCCGGAGACCGGGCCGGTGGAGGAGTTGGAGCCCATCGCGGCGGTGTCGCTGCGGCGGTTCGTGCGCACCCACTCCACCGTGCCGGACCTGCCCACCGCCATCGCGGTGAAGGGTTTCGCGAGTATCCAGCTGGGCGGCGATCGGGCGCAGGCGCGGGATATGACGCGCGCGATGCTGTTGCAACTGGCCATGTTCCAGGGCCCCGACCAGGTGCTGATCGCGGTGGTGTGCGGTCCCGACACCGCGCGCGAATGGGAGTGGGTGAAATGGCTGCCGCACAGCCAGCATCCGGAGGCGTGCGACGGCGTCGGCTCCGAGCGTATGGTCTACGGCTCCATCCGGCAGGCGCACGCGGGCCTGCGTCCGCTGCTGCACAACCGGATTCGCTACTCGCGCAATCAGCCGCCCGACCCCGCCCTGGTGCAGGTGGTGGTCGTGGTGGACGGCGGGCTGCTGGAAGCCGACGAGGATCCGTTGCGGGAGACCGGATTCGAGGGGGTGACCGTCGTCGACCTGTGCAATTACGCTCCGCGCCTGGCAGTTTCGCGCGGTATCCAGATGGTGGTGGAGGACGGTGAGTGTTCGGGCCGGGGCGCGACCGGGGCCATGGAGCGCTTCGCCCGGATCGACCGGGTCACCGCGCGGGAGGCGGAGCGGGCGGCACGGCGGCTGGCTCCGTATCGGCCGGTGGTGCAGCGCGGAACCGAACCCACCGGGGACGAGGGGGAGGTCATCTCCTCCTGGGCGCAATTGCTCGGTCTCGGGGATATCGGCGGTTTCAACCCGGAGCAGGCGTGGCGGCCGCGCTACGGCCGGGAGCGACTGCGGGTGCCGTTCGGGGTGGGGGCCGATGGATTGCCGGTCGTCCTCGATATCAAAGAGGCCGCCGAGGGCGGAATGGGCCCGCATGGTTTGTGCATTGGCGCGACCGGTTCCGGCAAATCGGAATTTCTTCGCACATTGGTGCTTTCGCTGATTGCCACCCATTCGCCGGATCAGCTGAACTTCGTCCTCGTCGACTTCAAAGGCGGCGCGACATTCCTCGGATTGGACGGGGTAGCGCATATCGCCGCCATCATCACCAATCTCGAAGAGGAAGCCGATCTGGTGGACCGCATGCGCGACGCCCTGGCGGGTGAGATGAATCGCCGCCAGGAACTGTTGCGCGCGGCGGGGAATTTCGCCAATGTGTCCGAATACGAGAAGGCCCGGGCGGCCGGGGCGGATCTCGACCCCATGCCCGCGCTGTTCGTGGTGCTGGACGAATTCTCCGAACTGCTCTCCCAACATCCGGACTTCGCGGAGCTGTTCACCATGATCGGGCGGTTGGGCCGGTCACTGCACGTGCACCTGCTGCTGGCCTCGCAGCGGTTGGAGGAGGGGCGGCTCAAGGGCCTGGAGAGTCACCTGTCCTATCGGATCGGACTGAAGACCTTCTCCGCCAACGAGTCCCGCCAGGTGCTGGGGGTGCCGGACGCCTACAACCTGCCCAACAATCCCGGCGGCGGCTACCTCAAGTCCGATTCCGGGGAGATCGTGCGCTTCCAGTCCGCGTACGTGTCCGGGCCGTATGTGGGCGGCGGGTCGCACCGCGAACCGAGCGTCGGCGGCGGGACGCCGGCGGTCGATGTGGCGGCGCGACCGTTCACCGCCACGCACGTGGACTACCGTGCGGGCGACTATCTTCCGGCCGCGCCGGAGCCGGTGCTCGACGAGCCGGCACCCGACGCCGAGCAGATCTCGAACCTGCAGATGCTGGTGTCCCGGGTGCGCGGACACGGGCGGGCGGCGCACGAGATCTGGCTGCCGCCCCTGGACCACGCCCCGACCCTGGATCAGCTCATCCCCCGGTCGGTGCTCACCGGTGAGCACGCCCCGGTGGCGACGCTGCGAGCGCCGATCGGCATCGTGGACCGGCCCTACGATCAGCGGCGCGATCCGCTGGTGGTGGACCTGTCCGGATCGCGCGGGCATGTGGCGGTGGTCGGCGGACCGCAGTCCGGCAAGTCGACGGCGCTGCGGTCGCTGATCATGGCCATGTCGCTCACCCATACCGCCGAGCAGATCCAGTTCTACTGCCTCGACTTCGGCGGCGGCACCCTGGTCGGGCTCCAGGGGCTGCCGCAGGTCGGCGCGGTGGCGAGTCGGCTCGACGCGGACCAGGTGCGGCGCACCGTCGCCGAGATGGTCACCCTGGTGCGCCAGCGCGAGGCGCGGTTCCGGCAGCTCGGCATCGAATCCATGGCGGAGTTCCGGCGGTTGCGCGCCGACGATCCGACGGCCAGCCCGGCCGCCGCCGGAGCCCAGCAGGATCCCTTCGGCGACGTCTTCCTGGTCATCGACGGCTACGGCACCTTCCGTCAGGAGTTCGAGACCCTGGAACAGACCGTCATGAACCTTGCGGGCCAGGGGCTTTCCTACGGTGTGCACGTGGTCATCACGCTGGCGCGATGGCCGGAGGCGCGACCCGCGCTCAAGGATCAGATCGGCACCCGTGTCGAACTGCGCCTCGGCGATCCCATGGATTCGGATCTCGGCCGCAAATTCGCCGCGCTGGTGCCCATGGGGCGTCCCGGTCGCGGTATGACGCCGGACTGCCTGCACATGCTCACCGCGCTGCCGCGGGTCGACGGCGTCTCCGATCCGGTGACCCTGGGCACCGGCGTGGCCGGGGCGGTGGCGGCCATCGCCGCGGCGACCCCCGGCCGGGCCGCGCCGCCGGTGCGCATGCTGCCCGAGCGGCTGCCGCGCGAAGACCTGCTGCGGATGGCCGGGAACTGGCCCGCCGACGTGGACCCGGGGGCCGCCTGCCTGCGCTTCCCGATCGGCATCAACGAATCCGAACTCGCCCCCGTCTACCTCGACTTCGCCGCCAGCCCGCACTTCCTGGTCATCGGCGATTCGGAGTGCGGCAAGACCACGCTGCTGCGCGCCCTGGTGCAGTCCATCTGCGCCGCGAACACCCCGGATCAGGCGCGGCTCATCGTGGGGGACTACCGACGCGGCATGCTCGGCACCATCCCGCAGGGCTACCAGGCCGGATACGCCTCCACCGCACCGCAGTTCACCCAGAACATGACCGATCTGGCCGCCTACGTCGCCCAGCGCACGCCCGGGCCGGACGTCACGCCGCAGCAGCTCAAGGACCGCTCCTGGTGGTCGGGGCCCGAACTCTACGTCATCGTGGACGACTACGACCTGGTGGCCACCTCCTCCGGCAATCCGCTGCACGCCCTGGTGGACCAGCTCGCACATGCCCGTGACCTGGGCTTCCACCTGATCGTGGCGCGGCGGTCCGGTGGTGCGGGGCGTGCCATGTACGAGTCCACGCTCAATCGCATGAAGGAGCTCAATTCGGCGGCGCTGATCATGAGTTGCAGCCGGGACGAGGGCACCCTCGTGAGTTCGGTCCGCCCGTCGCCGCAACCGCCGGGGCGCGGCACCTACGTCACCCGCGCCGCCGAGGAGCTCATTCAGCTCGGCTGGCTGCCGCCGGTGTGATGACCGTCGACCTGGTTGTCACGGAGAGGCGCGTGCGGGCCTGTACGCGCGAAATTTGTTGGGACGGACCGCCGACCGTCGCCCCGGCCAGCGCCGGAACCGGGCTGACGGCCGGTGTGCCGCCGAGCCTGGGGGCCTCGCTCGTCGCCTTCGCCGACTCCGATCGAATCGCCTTCGCGCACCGGGCTGCCGGGGACACGAGGGGGTATCTGGGCCGCGACGGGTACTGTCTGCCGACCGTGGTGGACGCCTGGACGGCGGTGCTGCGGCACGCGCTGACGAGCCTGCGGCTACCCAGCCCGGAGCTGTCCGGCCCGCAATTATCGAGCCTGCGGCTGTCCGGCCCACAGCGGATCACCGCGGCCTGTCCGACAGCCTGGGGCGCGCGTCCCCTGGCGGTCTTGCGCGCGGCGGCGAGGCGATGCGGCGCGACAGTCGAATTCGACACGCTGGCCGTTCGCGCCGCCAGCGCCGAGCCAGCCACCGGCTACGAGCAGCGGGTCCTGGTCCTCGAATTCGGCTCCACGTCCACCACGGCGACCGTGGTCGCGCGCACCCCGAACAGCGCCCGGATCGAACGCTGCGAATACGAACCGTTGAGCGGCGCCACCGAATCGTTCCAGCGCGGCGCGACCGAACCGTTCCAGCGAACCGCCGCCGACGGGCTCGCGGAACTGCTCGAGCGGGCGGTGGACGACTGCCCGCCCACGCGCACCATCGTGCTCGGCGAAAGGGAGGCGGTTCCGCCGCGGACCCTACGCGCCCTCCTCACGACCGGCCGCCGCCCGACCGATATCCGCTGGCTGGAGGACTCCCGGCTGTCCCGCGACCCGGGCGCGTAGTTCGCGCCGCGCCGCGAACCCGCCCGCATCGAAGCGGAGGACAAATTCACCACAGCCACGGCCCAACGTCGCTGCGCGGCACCGGGAATCGGCGTCGACGAGCAGCCTCGACCGCTGCTGTTCGGCCAGCAGCATGGGGGTGGTACGGATGGAGTGGTCGTGGTCGAGCGGCATCCCTCGGCGGGCGTCAATCGGCGACAGGGGTCGCGAGCGCGCCCCGAGCAGGTGACGGAGGCCCCGGCTGTGGACCGGGGCACCCGCGGGGGTCGGGCTGCCTCAGAACAGGCCCGCGAGGGCGGTGTCCTTGGCCTGGAGTTCGGCGTTGCCGGTGCGGACCAGGGTGGCGGCACCGGAGAGGGTGGCGTTGAGCTGGTCGGTGTGCGAGCGCCAGGTGCGCTGGAGATCGGCGAACGCCTCGTTGGCGTCACCCTTCCAGTTGTTGGCGACGAACTCCTCCACGCTGCGGTGGAAGGCCTCGAGCTGGTCGCGCAGGTTCTCCGCGCGCTTGATGATGGTGTTCGCGTTCTGCTCCACGCCCGCGAACTGGGCGGAAATGATCTGACCCATGGAGCCTGCCATAGCTGTGTCCTTACTCGGGAGGTCGAGAGTTTCGGGGGAGGTCGAAAAGAGGCCGGGTGTGCGGTGGGCTACACCGGGGGCAGGTCGAGGCTGGAGACCTGCGCCTTCACCTGGGCCGCGTAGTCGAGGTCGTGCTCCTCGTAGTTGGAGCCGGCCTTGATGAGGCTCTCGGCGGTCTGCATCAACTTGTCGTTGAGCCGGTCGGCCTGGAAGTAGTAGCGCTCCATGAAGGCGTTGAAGGCGTCGGCCGCGCCGCCCTTCCAGTTGGAGCCGGTGGTGATGGCGTCCTCATCGGCCTTGAGCTGACGGATCTGGCCCATCAGCATCTCGTGCGTCTTCTTGAACTCCTGGGCCTTGACCTGGATGAGCTCATTACTGGCCTCGAATGCACCTGCCACGGTGCCTCCTTTCGATTCGCGGGCGGACGACCCGTACACAGTCTTGGACGCGGGTCACGGCCCTGCGGTTCCACCCCTGTTTCAGCAATTTGTCAGCACCCTAGCCGACGCGCGGGGTGTCTGACCAGCCTTGATGCGCGAATATCAGGCGGTTCGGCGCGAGACTAATCCCACATTGAAGCCGACCGACCAGCACCTGATCACGGTGCGTGACTACCAGCTATTGGCCAGCGTCGCGTACTGGGCGGCAGCTCGCTGATGCGCGTCCGCGAGCTGATCGCTCTCCACGGTCGCCACGTACCGGCGATAGCTCACCGCGCACCGGAACCGTTTGATGTCGTAGTCGTCCTGGATCGGGCTCTCCCCGCACACCGCGTGCGGAATCCCGGCCGGAGCGTCCGCCGGTTCCGGATACGCCTTGTTCAGGATCACCGCGACGAGATCGTCGGCGGCCGCGGTATCCCGGGCGCGGAACAGCATCGACGCGCTCGACATGGCACTGGTCACCGCGAACCGGTCCACTCCGGCCTCGGCCACGATCGGCGACCAGTGCCGCTGGTCCGCGGCGAGATGCAGGAAGCCGCGCGCTCCCACCACGAATTGCGTCTTGGTGTCCGGGTGGCCGAAGCCATCGGGATTGAGGGTGCGCCGCAGCATGCCGTCGGTGTCGTACTCGAGGCGCAGGATGTCCTCGCGGCTCAGCGGCGGCAGCTCGTCCAGCAGTGGCAGCTGAGCGTCGAGCATCTTCTCGGTCAGGGCGGTCAGCTGGGCGAGGTCGGGATCGCGCACGCGCAGCAGCAGATTCACCACGTAGTTCGAGCGCGCCACCGCGGTGCCGAGACTGGCTACGCCGGGACGCCAATGCGCGTGCGCCTCAGGATATTTCGACAGCGTCACCGGCTCGTTCTCGGCGGCCGCCACCGCGAAGTCGGCCGCCTCGATCTCCTGGGCGGCCGCGGCCGCCGCCGCCTCGCTCGGGAACTGGAGCACCGTCATGGTGACGGCGTCGGCGTCCTTCGGTGTCTTGTCGTTCTCGTCCGTGTCCTGCGAGGCGTGGCCCACCGCGTAGCCGTACAGCAGGCGATGGGTTTCCAGTATCGGCTGGGTGACATCGGCCAGCAGTTTGGTGGCGGACTCGGCGTCGGTGATGGCCAGCGTGCCGGTGGCGTAGGTGAAGCGGTCGTCGAGTTCGAGCCCGTTCGCCACCTGTCCCGCCAAGCGCATGACGGCCAGCTTGGTACCCGCGCTCAGGTCGTTGTAGTAGGTGTAGCGCATATCCAGCGGTTCGGTCGGATACGTGCCGACATCCAGTGTGCGCACATCGATTTCGCCCGCCGCCGGGGTGCCGTCGACGGCAGCGCAACCCGCCGCCGCGCAGACCGCCGCCACCAGGGCCGTGAGCCGGATACGTCGTGAAAACATGGTCATCCTCGGCGTGGTGTCGTACTGCGGCGTCGTCATTCGCTGTTGACGAGCAGGGCGTACTGCGCGGATATCCGCTGCTGGGCGTCGAGCAGCTGATTGGCCGCGACCTCGGCGGCATAGCGGCCGTACGAGACGTAGCAGTAGTAGGCGATCTCGAAATCGTTCGCGGTGACCGCGTGGCGGCACTGGGCGTCGGGCAGTCCGGTCGGTGCGTCGACACGGACGAACTTCCGGGTGGTCTCGGCCCGGTCGGCGACGAACTCGCGGGCGGCCGCCGCGTCGCGGGTGCGGTAGACGTACGCGCCGCGCCAGGCCACCCGATCCACCCCGGTCCGCTCGAACAGCGGTGCGTCGAGTTCGGGCGCGATGGAGATGTGCAGCCCGCCCTGTCGTTCGTACACCCCGGGAATGCCGCGCTGTGCGCCGTCGTCGAGCACGGTGAACAGCGAGCGCGCCAGCACGCCGTCGGGGTCGACCGGCAGCTGGGTCAGCTGATCGACCGGGGTGACCGGGAATTCGGCGACCCGCGGCGCGATGGTCTCGATACTGCGTTCCACGCGTTCGATCAGCTTGGCGTGATCCGCTTCCCCGAGTTCGGCCATGACCGAATCGAAGACATAGGTGAAGATGACGAATCGGCCGGTGGCGTACCAGGATCGAATCTGCCCGGGGCCGGAGATGTTGTCGGTGGTGTAGGCGACGGCCTCCGGATAGCGCGGAATCGTCACCGGTGTGTTGTCCTCCGACGCGGCCAGATCCAGTTCACCCAGCGCCGTGGCCGCGGCCGTGGCCGCCTGTTCGTCGGAGAAGATCAGGACCAGATTGTCCAGCTCGTAGGACAGGCTCGGCATATCGTCGGACCGGCCGGTGGTCACGAACCCCGCCACGAATCCCGGCGCGGCCTCGCGCATGGCGTCCTTGTCGGCCGTGGTGCGCGTCCCGATGGCGGAGGTGTCGAAGCCGATGAACGGGCGGATGGCGCCGCCCATGGCGGAGGCCGCGTATTTCGCCTCGGGCATGATCTCCCACGGCAGCGGCAGGTAGTTGGCGAGCCGTTCGGCCTCGACGAGTTTGGCCAGCTCGATCTCGTCGGCGGTGCCGTAGGGCTTCGGTTCGGTGTCGAAACCGCCGACATCGAGGGAGGCCAGATCGACGGCCGGTTCCGGGATCGGCGGGCTCTCCGGCTCCGATCCGCAGGCGCTGGTCAGCGCCACGGCCGCCGCGAGTCCGGCGGCGCACAGCGCACGCTCCAGTAGACGCATGGGCTCCCCTCCCTACACCGAGTCGCGGGTGTCGCGGGCGACTCGGCTGCTGACGACGTGCCCCACCCTACTTCACGCGGCTCTGGAGTACCGGTACGAGTTCGGCCAGCAGGACGCGCTCGGAATCCGCCGTCCAGTTGCGCACGGCCGCCACCGCCGCCGGGGTGTCCAGCGGAATCACCACCGCCCGCGAGCCGGTGATTTCGTGGGGCAGGCCGAGAAGTCCACCGCCGCCGGCCTTCTCGTCGCTGCGCACGGCGATGATGTAGGAGTCGGCGGGCGCTTTCAGCGAACCGTACTCGGTCGCCGGGCGCGGTGAGGGCTCATCGCCCTGCCGGGTGAGGTCGAGGTTGTAGACGAAGCCCAGATCGGCGAGGAACTGGGTCTGCGGGGTGCCGCCGAGGTAGATGGAGAACTTCCGCGACTCGGTGACGTCCACCATGGTGATGGTCTTGCCGTGGAAGGCCGGATTCGCCTCGCGGGCCTGCTCCAGCGAGGTCAGCGCGATCGCCGTGGTGCTGGAAGGTGCTGCCGCCGTGGTGGTCCCGTCCCCGGTCGGGGTGTCGTCGCGCAGCGACCAGACGCCGATCCCGGCGGCGAGCGCGACCGCCACCGTCGCGGCACCGGCCCCTACGAGCAGACCCCGGCGGCGCCTGCCGGGCGCACCGACCACCCGCCCGGGCTGGGAGACCTGGGTGGCCATATGCGGCCCGGACTCCTGCGGGCCCGTCAGCATGCTCGGCGGTGCGACCTGCACGGGATATGTGGGGGAGGTGGTGGTGCGGACCGGTCGGTAGCCGGGGGTGAGGGCCTCGGCCGCCGCGTCGGCGAGTTCACGGCAGCTGCCGAAGCGGTGCGCCGGATTCTTGGCCAGCGCCCGGGCGATCACGTGGTCGATGGCCTCCGGCAGATGCGGGTTCACGGCCGTGGCGCGCGGTGGCGGCTCGTGCAGGTGACCCATCATGACCAGTGCGGGTTGCGTTGCCGGATACGGGTTCTGGCCGGTGAGGAGCTTGTAGAAGGAGCAGGCCAGACTGTAGATGTCGGCGCGGTGGTCGAGCGGCTGTCCGGCCAGCTGCTCCGGCGGCGCATAGGCGATGGTGGCGACGAAACTGCCGGTCTGGGTGAGTTCGATGGTGTCCTCGGTGGACTTGGCGACACCGAAATCGGCCAGCAGGGCGCGCTCCTCCTCGTCCCCACCGGCCGCGGAGAGCAGGAAGTTGGCGGGTTTGACGTCGCGGTGCAGCAGGCCCTTGCGATGCGCGTAGTCCAGGCCGCGCCCCACCTGGGCGATGATATTGAGCGCCCGCAGCGGGGTCATGCTGTGCGGATCGCGCTTCTGCTCCGCGGAGGCATCGGTGCCCTCCACGTACTGCATGGCGATCCACAGCTGGCCGTTCTCCTCGCCGCGATTGTGGACCGACACGATATTCGGATGATCCAGTCCCGCGACGATATTCGCCTCGCGTTCGAAACGGCCACGGAACTCGCGGTCACGTGACAGATCGGCGCTGAGTACCTTGAGCGCGTCCATGCGCGGCAGTTGCGGGTGTTTGGCCAGGTAGACGGTGCCCATGCCGCCGGAGCCGAGCACCCGTTCGATCCGGTATCCGCCGACGATGGTGCCGGGGCTCATCGCCATAACTCGCGAACTCCTGGTCGACTGGGGGCCTTCGATGCTCTCGGCGAGCATACTGGACGGCTTCGCGGAGAGGCTCGGCAAAGAAATCCCGGTCCGAACGCGACAGTGGGCGGCCACGTAACCTGATGCTGTGCTGAACCTCGCCCGCCGCCCGTCGTTCCGGGGCCGATTCCTGTGATGGATCGGCAGGTCGAGGTGGTCGCGGGCAGTCATGTGCTCACCCGGGTGGCGGGTGCCGTCATTCTGGTGGCGCATCGGGAGAGCGGCAGACTCACATCCGAATCCCGGGCCGCCGTCGCCGCCCGGGCGCTGGGTGATCTGGTCGCGGAGGCCACCGAGGAGGCTCCCGACGGTCCCGGCCGGCTGGTCGCGCGGCAGGCCACCCGGTGGCTCATGAAGGAGGCCGAGCGGATCTCGCCGGGGCAGTCCGTGGACTTCGGGATACTGTCGGCCGCCGACACCGGCGGTGTGGCCGTCTTCCTGCACGGTGCGGTGACCGCGGTGCTGGCCGGACAGTCGGTCGAGTACTACCGGGGTAGTGACGCCGCCTTCACCGTGGACCGGGTCGCCGAACATCCGGCGCTGGCCGCGGCGCTCTATATCGACGACGGCCGAGGACGGGTGCCGGAACTGCCGCAGCGAGGTATCGGCTCACTCGTCGAGGGTGTCGCGCAGGCCGGTGGCGCGGTGGTGTGGTTCGAGGGCGAACCGCTGCCGGTGCGTCGGCGGGCGATCCCGTCGCACGGGGTGGAGTTCGGGGGCGGCGGGCGGCACAGCGCCCCGGAGCCGGGTGAGTCGCCCCGGGGTCGACATGCCGCGCCGCCACCGACGGCCGCCTTCGATCTGATCACCGATCGTGCTGTGCCGGAATACGATCCGGATCTCACGCCGACCCGCACCTCGACCCAGCTGCCCGCCGAGTTCGAGGTCGCCGAGGGTGCGTCGACGCAGTCGGGTGCGCACACCGACCCGGATGCCGGTGCGGTCGGCGGTCACGGCTCGAGTGCGAACCTCGGCGCGGGATCACAGTCCGTGCCGCGCACCGGTCCCGCCGGGGCGCAATCGGATTCGGCCGATACCGGTGACTTCGACCCGCACCGCGCCCCGACCGAGCTGGGTGGCACCAATCCCGCGCCCACACCGGACCCGGATCTGCGGCGCCGCCTGGATGCCACGGCCAAGGCCACGGCCCTCACCGTGAAGGTGCTCGGATTCAGATGCGCGCGTGCGCATCCCAGTGATCCTCGGTCGGCGTTCTGCAGTGTGTGCGGGATGCCGGTGGACCAGACCCAGCCGCTGGCCGAGGTGATCCGCCCGCCGCTGGGCATGCTGCTGCTCGACGACGGCATGACCTACATGCTCACGGCGGATGCGGTGGTGGGACGCGATCCGGAGCAGTCCGAGGCGGCACGGGCGGGCCTGGTGCCGCTGCGCGTCGACGACGCCTCCGGGGGAATGTCCCGCGCGCACGTCGAAATCCGTTTGGTGAACTGGGATGTCACGGTGGTCGACCGCGGCTCCACCAACGGCACCCGCGTCCGCCTGCCCGGCTACCACGACTGGGTGCGGCTGCAACCCCACCAGCCCATGGCGCTGACCTACGGCGCGGAGGTGCTGCTCGGCAACCGCGTACTGCGCCTGGAACCCGTCGCGCCGCCGCCCTTCGGGTAGTCGGGTGATGCGTCGCGACAGCGCGACCGCCGCTAGCTGTAGCGCGCGTCGCAGGTGTTGCGGCTGCCGAGCACTCCGGCGCGGAACGCGTCCACCCGGGAGAATCCGCTCGGCACGGTCTTGCCCTCGGTATCGCTGGCCGCCAAGCCGTCGGTGAGCAGACCGGAGACCGCCTCGTCCAGATCGCCGGGGGAGAGTGTGATGCTCGCCTGGGTTCGCGTATCCGGATCGGCCAGTTCCGCCGTGATCACCCCGGCCAGGCAGGCGGCCCGCAGGCCGGTCTTCGCGCCGGTGAGCCGTTGACCGGCGGCGTGCTGTACGGCCAGCGCGTAGCGGGAGATGAACACCACGTACGCGTTGTAGTCGCCGGTCACCTTGACCGGAAGTCCGTCCTGCTCTTCGGCATCGGCCGCCCCCCGATCGGCGAGCGCGGACAGGTCGGTGCCGATGGTGTTGGTGGCCGGGCAGTAGGTCACCGGCACGGTGTCGGCGCCGTTGCGGCAGTCGAGATTCGCGGTGTCGTAGTCGTACTTGGGCTCGTCCGCGATCGGCATGATGGCCGCCATGGCCTTCGCCAGCTCGGTGAGAGTGCCCTGGCCGACTTCGGATTCGCCGCGGTTGGCGTCATCGCCGAAGTCCTGCGGCAGCTTTCCGCGTCGGCTCTCGATCTCGGCCATATCGATGGCCTTGCAGCTCCTGGCCCCGTCGGTGAAGCCGATCTGCACCGCCGTCACGCGTTCGAAGGCCGAACCGTGCACGCTATCCGGATCTTCCGGATCGGAATCGCGGATGGCCACGGTGGCGGCCAGCACCGAGTTCAACCCGTCGGAGGTGTTGATGGTGAAGTGCTTCGACTTGCCCTCGGCCACATGCCGGATGAACGCCCCCGCGAAGCAGTCCGCCTGCTGTTCCTTGACGATCACCGGATCCTTGCGGCCGAGCAGCTTGGCCATGGTCTGGATGGCGTGGCCGTACTCGTGGGCCATCACCATCACCACCGACATCTGTCCGAAGGTGTCCTGCATGGTCGGCAGCAGCACCGCGCGGTCCCAGCCGATGGAATTGTCGAGGCGGCAGTACGCGGCATTGACCAGCCGGTAGGTGGTCTCGTCGCAGAAGCGCACCGCCTGGGCGCGAGGGGTGCGCGCACTCCACGACACGAAGGTGTTCACCGGCGTGAACTCGTTGCCGAACTCCTTCGGATACTCCTGCTGCCAATAGGTCTGGATATCTTCCAGGGCATTGAGGACCAGTGTGTCGATGGCGCCGCCGTCGGAGTTGGTGGCGGTGAGGGGGGAGTCGGGCACGCCCGCGCGGGGGCCGTTGGGTCCGCTGGTGGTGGGCAGACCGGCCACTTGGAACGGATCGTCGTAGATGGATACGGCCCGACCCTCGACGGTGAATGTGCATCCGGCCAGCAGCGCGGCCACCAGAGTGAACACGGCCAGGGCCGCCGCTGTCCGGCCGCCCGGTTCGATCCGTCGCGAGGATCGGCCGGTCGTACGGCGCATCGACACATCCACTCCCTTGCCAGCCGACCAGTTCCCGCCCGAGGGTAGACAGCTTGCCGCTCGGGGCTCCGCCGAAGTCCGGGCAATCGAATAGTATCCGCAGCATGTCTTTACCGGGGGCGCAGCAGATCACCGTGCGTCATGAAGGAACCGATCGGGTCTTCGACGCGAGTCAACAGGTCACCATGGGACGGGCACCCGAGGTGGCGCTGTTCGTGGACAGCCCTCTCGTGTCGCGCGTACACGCCACCCTGTCGTTTCAGGGGGGCGCCTGGGTGCTCACCGACAACGGCAGCACCAATGGCGTCTTCGTGGACGCTCGCAGGCTCACCATGCCGCTGGCCATTCACCGGCCCACCCAGGTGCGCCTGGGCGACGCCATCACGGGGCCGCTGCTGCATCTGCTGCCGCAGGCCGCCCGCGGGGGGAGCGGGCCGACGCCGAACCCGGCCGCGCCGCCGCAGCAGCAGTGGCCGCCGCAGCAGCGTCCGCCGGAACCGCGCCGCACCCCGCCGCCACCGCAGCAGCGGCCGCAGCCCTACGCGCAGCCGCACGCCTTCCGGCAGCCGACGAATCAGCCGCCGCTGCATCGGCCGCCGTCACAACCGCAGCACCAGCCGCCCGCGCAGCACCAGCCGCCCGCGCATCAGCAGCCCTCCCATCAGCAGCCGCAGCACCGGCTGCCGTCGCAGCCGCAGCAGATGCACCGCCCGCCCTCCACCCCGCAGCCGGAGGTGCGTCCGCCGTCGATGCCGCAGCCGGAGGTGCGACCCCCGTCGGCGTCGCAGCCGGAAGTGCCGCTGCACGCGGGCGCTCCGGATGTCATGAATATGACGGCCAAGGCCGATGTCTCGGCCCTGCCGCCGGTGCGCGCCCGGGCCGCCGAAGGTCCCGTGGCGCGGGCGGATCGGCTGCCCGCGGGCGGGCTCACCATCGGTCGTACGCCGGACAATCAGATCGTCGTCAACGATCCGCTGGCCTCCCGCAAGCACGCCCGCCTCATCGCGGGCAATCAGGGCGGGCTGACCATCGAGGATCTCGGGTCGGCCAACGGCACCTTCGTCAACGGTCGTCGGCAACAGCAGGCCGAGCTGCGCGAACGCGATATCGTCACCATCGGCAATGTCGACTTCGTCGTCAAGGAGGGCACCCTCGTCCACCGGCAGCGGCCGGTCGCCGAGCAGGGACTGCACGTACACGGCATCGGGTTCACCGTCGAGGGCAACAAACAGCTGCTCGTCGATGTGAACATGCAGGCCGGGCGCGGATCGCTGACCGCGCTCATCGGGCCCTCGGGTGCGGGCAAGTCCACGCTGTCCAAACTCATCGCGGGCGCGACCCAGCCCTCGGCCGGTGTGGTCACCTTCGAAGGTCGCAATCTGCACGCCGAATACGACGCGCTGCGCTCCCGGATCGGCATGGTGCCCCAGGACGATGTGCTGCACCGCCAGCTCACCGTCAAGCAGGCGTTGGGCTTCGCCGCCCAGCTGCGCCTGCCCCCGGATACCACCAAGGAAGATCGCAAACGCGTGATCGACGGTGTGCTGGCGGAACTTTCGCTCACCCAGCACGCCGACACCCGCGTCGACCGGCTCTCGGGTGGTCAGCGCAAGCGTGCCTCGGTGGCCATGGAGCTGCTGACCGGTCCCTCGCTGCTGATCCTCGACGAACCCACCTCCGGTCTGGATCCGGCGCTGGACCGTCAGGTCATGACCATGCTGCGGGAGCTCGCCGACGCGGGCCGCACCGTCATCGTGGTCACGCATTCCGTTGCCTGCCTGGACATGTGCGATCAGGTGCTGCTGCTCGCACCCGGCGGCAAGACCGCGTTCTGCGGGCATCCGGGCGGAGTGCAGGACTTCCTGGGCACCAACGACTGGGCGGAGATCTTCGCCCGGGTCGCCGCCGATCCCGATCGCGCCTTCGCGAATTACCGGTCGCGCCAAGCCTTCGCGCCGCCGCCACCGGCGGTGAAACAGCTCGAACCGGTGAAGCCGCCGAAATCCAGTGGTTTCAAACAATTCTCGACACTGGCGCGCCGACAGGTGCGGTTGATCCTGGCCGACCGCGGCTATCTCATCTTCCTGGCGGTCATGCCGTTCGTGCTCGGCGGGCTGTCACTGGTGGTGCCGGGCAAGAACGGTTTCCAGAAGGGTGCGCTCACCCAGATGCCGGACGGCTCCTTCATGGTCGTCGGCGGCAGCGAATCCCAGCAGTTGCTGGTGGTGCTGGTACTCGGCGCCTGTTTCATGGGATCCACTCTGACGGTGCGAGATCTGGTGGGGGAGCGCGCGATCTACTTCCGCGAGCGCGCGGTCGGCCTGCGCTCGGGCGCGTACCTCATGTCGAAGGTGGTCATCTTCAGCATTGCCGCGCTGTTGCAGGCGGCGGTCATGCTGGGCATCGTGCTGGCGGTCAAGAAGGCGCCCGGTGCCGGCGCGGTCATCCCCAACGGCAGTATCGAGCTGTATGTCGATATCGCGTTGACCACGGTGACCTGTGTGGTGCTCGGCCTGCTGCTGTCCACGCTGGCCCGCTCCAACGAGCAGGTGATGCCGCTGCTGGTCGTCATCATCATGTGTCAGCTGGTGATGGCGGGCGGCATGATCCAGGTGACCGACCGGGTGGTTCTGGAGCAGGTGTCCTGGCTGTTCCCGGCACGCTGGGGCTATGCCGCCGGTGCGTCCACGGTGAACATCCGTGAACTGTTCGCCGCCGCGCAGCCCGATGAGCTGTGGCAGCACGAACCGCGGATCTGGGCGCTGAACGTGGGCATGCTGGGTGTGCTGGCGCTGGTCTTCGCGCTGCTCACCTGGTCTCGGCTGCGGCTCAAGAAATCGGCCGCGTGACGGGCGCGCCGCGCGTGCCGACGGGTGAACAGGCAGACTGGTGGCTGTGACGGCTCGAGTTGGGGCAGTGCATCTCGGGTGGGATGTGGTGACGGCGGCCGCCGGCGGCGGTGGCACACCGATCCGCCCGGTGCAGGTCGAAGGCACATATACACCGCCCGCGTACCTATTGGCGGATTCATCCGGTCGGCTGCACACCGCCGGGGTGGACCGGCGTCCCGACGTCGGTATCGCCATCTCGGATGTGCGCGACATCATCGGTCACCCGCAGATCGTGGTGGCCGGGGCCACCTGGCCCGCCGAACTGGTGTTCCGGGCGCGGCTGTTCAATCCGCTGGCGGGTATCGGCAAGCATCTGGGCGGGGCGCCCGCGGTGGTGGCGCTGCCGTTCCCGGACGACTGGCCCGACCCCAAGGTCGACGAATACGCGCGCCTGGTGGAACAGCTCGGCGTGATCGTGGAGCCGCTGCCGGAGTCGGTGGCGCTGTCGGGATACGTGCGCGCGCTGAACCTGGTGCGCGGCCCCGAACCCGGCCCGGTGGTCGGCGCGACCGGCGTCTACTCCGACGGTCGCGGCTGCCTGGTCGTCGCCGTACACGGTGACGACGAGGAGCCCACCGAATCCATGGGCCTGACCATCCATCCGGAGGCCCTGCACGACGCCCGCGCCGCCGACAATGTGGTGATCGAGGTCATGGCCGCCGCCCGTACCATCGGCGCGGACACCTCCACGGTCCTGCTCACCGGCAATATCGCCTTCAACGACGCCCTACGGCTGGCCTTCCAGAACCACCTCGGCCACCGCCTCCAGGTCGCCGACCACCCCATGCACGCGCTGGTCCTGGGCGCGACCCACCTGCTGGCCAATGACATCGAGGCCGACGAGTACGCACCGGACCCCCGCCTCACCCAGCCCACGCCCGGACAGCCCGGATACGCGCAACCTGGCGGCGGTGCGGCGGGTGCGCGGCATTCGGCTCCGGGCGCGGGTGGATCCGCCACTCCGGGCGCGAGTGGAGCACCCGCCGGTGCGAGTGGGTCCGGCGCATCCGGTGGTGCGAGCGTGTCCGGCGCGTCTGCCGCTGGAGCCGGTACGTCTGCTGGTGCGGGCGGGCGCGGTACGTCCGGTGCGAGTGGATCCGGCACGACTACCGGTGCGAGTGGATCTGCCGTGCCTGCTGGTTCGGGTGGGGCAGCAGCCGCATCGACCGCCGCTGGTGCGGGTGGGGCCGCCGCGACGACGAGCGGATCCACCGGTGCGGGTGGTCGACCGGGGACGGGGACTTCCGGGCAGCGGGGCGCGGCCGAATCCGGTTCGGGCGCAATGGAGGTCGGTCAGCAGGCTGTCGCTGCCGCAGATCGACAAGCCGGGGCGGCCGTTGCGGGGCAGGTCGGGTACGGCACGGCGGCGGATTCCGCGGCCCACGGTGGTACGGCGGACCAGGCGCAGGCGGCGAGTCGCGCCGGGGGTGCGCAATCGCCGTCCGGCGGCATCGACCCTGCCGAAGGCCAGACTCGCCGGATGACCCAGGCCGAGGCCGCGCAGCTCGCGGCGCAGGGGCATGCGGCGGCCGCCCAGGGGCCGGGCGGAACGGCCTCGAATCCACCCAGCGGGGAGGTGCCGATCGCGTCGCCGTCGACGCGGGGACTGCCACCGGGGCTCGCCACCGTGGGCGGGCGCTTCACGCGGCCACCGGGGACGCCAGCCGACGATCAGACGACCGCCGTGGTCGGGCAGCAGCCCGGTCAGGCAGCGGGGCAGGGGAATTCGCCCACCGGGAGTGGTGGGCAGCCGGGTGGTGCGAGTGGTGCTGCCGGTCAGGGCTATTCGGGACAGGACTACTCAGGGCAGGGTTACGCCGGACAGGATTACGCGGGTCAAGGTGCGGGTCCATACTCGCCGGGCCCCACCGCGCCGGGGCAGAGCACCGGCCCGCACGGGCAGGCCCCTACCGCACCCGGATCGGGTGCCGGTCCGTACGGACAGGCGTCCGGCGCGCCGGGGCCGAACGTTCCGTACGGTCAAGGTGCTCCGGGCCAGGGCACCGGCCCGCATGGGCAGGTCGGACCCGGTCAGAGCGCGGGAGCGCACGGACAGGCCACGGCGGGCCAGAGCACGGGACCGCATGGGCAAGTAGCGCCGGGGCAGAGCACGGGACCGCATGGCCAGGTAGCGCCGGGGCAGAGCACAGGTCCGCATGGGCAGGCAGTGCCGGGGCAGAGCACAGGTCCGCATGGGCAGGTAGCGCCGGGGCAGGGATACGGCTCCGGTGCCGGTGGCGCTTCGGGTGGTTACGGTCAGCTGGGGCAGTACGGGTCTGGTGGTGGGGGATATGGGCCGCACGGACCCGGCGGAACGTCCGCGGGAACCGGGGCGGGTCAGGGCGGAGCGATGTACGGTGGACCGATGCCGTCCAGCGGGCCGCAGTCCCCCCATCCGCTATCGCCGGACCGCGATGCCGACAGTTCGGATCGCGATGCGGCCGAGGGTGATCGCAAGCGCAAGGGCCTGTGGCGAAAGATGAAGGGCAAGCGCTGATGCGAAGGCGCTTCGGAACCCCTGCGGTCCTGGGTGCGGCCGCTTTCGCCGCGGTCACCCTGCACTCCGGGCATCCCGCCGACGACCTCGCGGCGACCGCGCGGGGGACCGAAACCGTGGGGGACTCCGACGCCGCATCATCCGGGTTCGGCACCGACGATGCGCTCTCCGGTGCGCATACGCGTCCGGCCGCCGCCGAAACACCCGCCACCACGGTCGACGCGACCGCGGTGGCCAGCGACTTCGACATCCGATCGGTCGAATACGACATCCCCGCGCCCGCCGTCCGGCCCGTGGGTGACTTCGGCTCCTGGCCCGCCGTGGACCGCACCGCCGAACCGGCCGGGGGCTCGTGCGCCGTAACCCCCTTCGTCACCCTCCCGCCGGCCCCCGGCATCGCCGCCATCAACGGCCCCGGGGTGGTCGAATGCACCCCCAGCGGCATCGACACCCTGCGCTACTCCATTCCCGGCCCCATCCGAGGCGCGGACCCGGGCCCGCCCGTCCAGATCTGACCCGCACTTCGACTCCTGACCGGTTCACTCCGCTCGTGACCGGTTCGCGGCCCGAGCGTGGCCCGTGGCCGGTGCGCCGACCCGCGTGGCCCGTGACCGGGTGCGTTGCCCTACTCGGCCCGTGAGGTCCACTGCCCGCCCGCCGGAGACCGGTTTCTGGTGCCCGGCCCACCCCTGGTATCGTGGCCCGTTGGCGTGCGGTACCGCCGGGCAACCGGTGTGTCCCACGAGTCCCCGGGTCTCCACCGGCCGCCGGGATCGGCTCGACCGCATGCTTGGCTGGCAACACCGACGACAGACAGGGAAGCACTGTGCCTACGTACAGCCCCAAGGCTGGTGACGTGACCCGCAAGTGGTACGTCATCGACGCCACTGACGTACGGCTCGGCCGCCTTGCCGTGCAGGCAGCGAATCTGCTGCGCGGCAAGAACAAGCCGACCTACGCCCCGAACGTCGATGGTGGCGATTTCGTCATCATCATCAACGCCGACAAGATCTCCATTGCCGGCAACAAGGCCGACCGCACCTTCATCCACACCCACTCGGGCCACCCGGGCGGTCTGAAGACCCGGTCTGTCCGCCAGGTGCTCGAGACCCGCCCCGACCGGCTGGTCGAGCGTGCCATCAAGGGCATGATCCCGAAGAACAAGCTGGGCAACCGCATCGCCGGCAAGCTGAAGGTGTACGCGGGCCCGACCCATCCGCATGCCGCTCAGCAGCCCATTCCGTTCGAGATCAAGCAGGTGGCCCAGTGACCGCTCCTGAGGAATTCAACGACGACTACGTCGTCGAGGACACCAGCGTCGAGGTCGTCGACGAGGGTGCCGGCTACGACGCCGAGTACACCGCCGAGACCTACGCCCCGGTCGTCATCGACCGCCCGGTGCAGACCGTCGGCCGCCGCAAGGAGGCCGTCGTCCGCGTCCGCCTGGTGCCCGGCTCCGGCAACTTCGTGCTCAACGGCCGCACCATCGAGGACTACTTCCCGAACAAGGTGCACCAGCAGCTGGTGAAGTCCCCGCTGGTCACCGTCGAGCGCACCGAGACCTTCGACGTGCACGCCCGCCTGGTCGGCGGCGGCCCGTCCGGTCAGGCCGGCGCGCTGCGTCTCGCCATCGCTCGTGCGCTGATCGAGGTCACCCCCGAGGATCGTCCGGCCCTCAAGCGCGCCGGCTTCCTGACCCGTGACCCGCGTGCCACCGAGCGCAAGAAGTACGGCCTCAAGAAGGCCCGCAAGGCGCCTCAGTACTCGAAGCGCTGATATCGCGCCGTACGGCTGTACCGTGCCCGGCCCCGCGCAGGGCCGGGCACGGTATTGTCAGGTGCGGCGATTCGTACGGGCATGGCGCGGCGAGACCGCGTGCTCCCCGCAGGGCGGGGGCGATCCCCGGTACGAGAGCAGGCTTCCGGCAACGGTTTTCGGACCGGCCGGGCGCCTGCTTTTTTGCTATGTCAATCGACCAGGGGTGAGGTATGGGACGTTTGTTCGGCACCGACGGAGTCCGCGGGCTTGCCAACGAGTCACTGAGTCCGGAACTGGCGCTACGGGTTTCGGCCGCGGCGGCGCAGGTTCTGAGCCGGGGCAAGAAGCGCGCGCTGGCGGTGGTGGGGCGCGATCCCCGGGCCAGCGGCGAGATGCTGGAGGCCGCGGTCACCGCGGGCCTGACGTCGGCCGGAGTGGACGTGCTGTCGGTCGGCGTGCTGCCGACTCCGGCGGTCGCATATCTGACCGGCGTGTACGACGCGTGCCTGGGCGTCATGATCTCGGCATCGCACAATCCCATGCCGGACAACGGAATCAAGATTTTCGCCGCGGGCGGGCACAAGCTCGACGACGCCGTGGAGGACCGCATCGAGGCGCTGGTCGCCGAGGGCTCCTTCGCCCGGCCCACGGGGGCGGCCATCGGACGTGTGCTGGGCCGTCCCGGCGTCGGCGGACAGGTCTTCCACGCCGATGCCGCCTACACCCTGGAGGGCACGCACGAGCGCTATGTGGAACACCTCGTGGAGGCCACCGGCCGCGACCTCAGTGGACTGAAAGTCGTGGTGGACTGCGCCAACGGCGCGGCCTCCGAGGTGGGGCCGACCGCGTACCGCGAGGCGGGTGCGACCGTTATCGCCATTCACGCCGACCCGGACGGGTTGAACATCAACGACGACTGCGGTTCGACGCATCTGGAGCAGGTGCGGCGTGCGGTCCTCGAGCACGGCGCGGATCTGGGTCTGGCGCACGACGGTGATGCCGACCGCTGCCTGGCCGTGGACGCCACCGGCGCGGTCGTGGACGGCGATGCCATCATGGCGATCCTGGCGCTGGCCATGCGCGACAGCGGCCAGTTGGTCGACGACACGCTGGTGGCGACGGTCATGAGCAACCTGGGTCTGCACATCGCCCTGCGTGAGGCCGGAATCACGGTGCTCACCACGGCGGTCGGCGATCGGTACGTCCTGGAAGAGTTGCGGCGCGGCGGTTATTCACTCGGCGGTGAGCAGTCCGGACACGTGGTGTTCCCGCGCTTCGGCACCACCGGCGACGGCATTCTCACCGGCTTGAAGCTCATGGCGCGCATGGCCGAAACCGGCCGCGGCCTGGCGGATCTGGCATCCGTGGTGCGGACGGTGCCGCAGGTGCTGGTGAACGTTCCGGTCAGCGACAAGTCCGCGGTCGCGGCGGCTCCCTCGGTGCTGGAGGCGGTGTCCGAAGCCGAACGTGTGCTCGGCGATTCGGGTCGAGTTCTGCTGCGCCCCAGTGGAACCGAACAGCTGGTCCGCGTCATGGTGGAGGCCACCGATCTGGACCAGGCCCAGCGGCTGGCCGGTGATCTCGCGAAACTGGTAGCGGCGGTGTAGGACTCCGCCGCGCGTCAGCGGTCCTCGGTCAGTCGGCCGCGTTCCATGCGCCAGCGACGGGTGGCGCGCACGGTGTCGAGCATGCGGCGGTCGTGGGTGACCAGCAGCAGGGTGCCGTCGAAGGATTCGACAGCCTGCTCCAGTTGTTCGATGGCGGGCAGGTCGAGATGGTTGGTGGGTTCGTCCAGTACGAGAAGGTTCACCCCGCGCGCCTGGAGCAGGGCCAGGGCGGCGCGGGTGCGCTCGCCGGGTGACAGGGTGTCGTTGGGGCGCAACACATGTGAGCCACGCAGGCCGAACTTCGCCAGCAGGGTACGGACCTCGGATTCCGGCCAGTCGGGCACCTCGGCGCTGAACGTATCGGCGAGCGTGGCGGTTCCGCGGAACAAGCCGCGGGCCTGATCCACCTCGCCGATGGCGACGCCGGAGCCAAGGGCGGCGGAACCGCTGTCCGGCACGGTCTTTCCGAGCAGCAGGGATAGCAGTGTGGACTTGCCCGAACCGTTGTCGCCGGTGAGCACGATGCGGTCGCCGAAGTCGATGCGCACGCTGACCGGCCCGAGCGTGAAGTCGCCGCGCGCCACGGTGGCACTGGAGAGTGTGGCGACCACCGTGCCACTGCGTGGCGCGGCCGCGATGGACATGCGCAGCTCCCACTCCTTGCGCGGCTCCTCCACCGCATCCAGGCGCTCGATGCGCTTGAGTGTTTGCTTGATCTTGGATGCCTGCTTCTCGGTGGACTCGGCGCGCATCTTGCGACCCGCCTTGTCGGAGTCCAGTTTCCGCGGATCCTTGGCCTTGCGGCGGGCGGTGCGCACGCCGTGTTCCATCCAGTTGCGCTGCATGGTGGCGCGGGCCTCGAGTCCGGCCTTGGTGTCGGCGAACTCCTCGTACGCCTCGCGGGCGTGGCGGCGGGCGATCTCGCGTTCGGCCAGATACGACTCGTAGGAGCCGTCGTAGACGTCCACCCGCTGCTGGGCGAGATCCAGTTCGACGATGCGATTCACGGTGCGCGCCAGGAACTCCCGGTCGTGACTGACGACCATGAGGGGTGCGCGCACACCCGTCACGAACTGCTCCAGGCGTTCCAGGCCGTCCAGATCCAGGTCGTTGGTGGGCTCGTCGAGCAGCAGAATATCGAAGCGCGACAACAGCACCGAGGCCAATCCGGCGCGGGCCGCCTGGCCGCCGGAGAGCACGGTCATGGGGGTGTCCAGGCCGTGCGGCAGACTGTCGGCGAGGCCGAGTTCGGCGGCCACCTCCGCGGCGCGCTGCTCCAGATCCGCGCCGCCGAGCGCCAGCCAACGCTCCAGGGCGGGGGAGTACTCGTCCGCGCCGCCGTCGGCGAGCCGTTCGGCTGCCGCGTCCATCCGCCGCTGTGCGTCCGCGACACCGGTGCGGCGGGCCAGGAAGGCCATGACCGTCTCGCCCGCCAGCCGCTCGGGTTCCTGCGCGAGGTAGCCGACGGTCGCGTCGGGTGGGCTGAGCGCGATGCTGCCGTCCGCCGCCCGACCGGCGGCGAGCATGCGCAGCAGGGTCGATTTCCCGGCTCCGTTCACCCCGACCAGTCCGATCACGTCGCCCGGTGCGAGGACGAGATCCAGATCGGCGAACAGGGTTCGTTCACCGTGCCCGGCCGATAGTCCGCGGGCGTGCAGGGTCGCGCTCACGCTGTGTCCTTTCGCGCATCGTCGGGGCGCGGCGTGGACACCCGTTGTCGCTGCCGCGCCTGCCCGCTCATTGGATGCAGTCTGCCCTGTTCAGGGTTGGACCCTGAGACGGGGGCGGCGGAAAGTCAGGGTCCGAATCGGGCGTTGGACCGATGCGCGCGCGAGGCCGCGCGGGGAGAGTGGAGGTATGACAACACCGACTCCCACCCGCCGCCTCACCCGCTCGACCAGCGATAAGTGGATCGCCGGAGTCTGCGGTGGACTTGCCGAGTACTTCGGCTGGAACGCCAACCTCATCCGTGCGCTGTTCGTGCTGTCCTGTCTGCTGCCGGGACCGCAGTTCATCATCTATCTGGTGCTCTGGCTGGTGATTCCGAAGAACAAGGGACCGTACGTCGCCCAGATGTAACCGATCCGGGTTGTCCACACCCGGCGAGTAATCCACAACTCGAGAGTAAGTCACCCCGAGCCACCGCCCCGGGTGCGAGGATGATGGGCACGTCGCAGTGAAGGAGTGCACATGGTCGCATCCGGTGATCTGCCCGGTCTGGACTTGCCGAATCTCGACACCCACTCGGAGCTGGGTGCTCTGGGCGCGGTGGAGCTAACCCATCCCGTTCAGGACATCGACGGCGACGGTCGCCTCGACACCCTCACCACCAATGGCGACCGCGCCATGCACGTATGGACCGACCTCGACCACGACGGCTATGCCGACCACGTCACGGTCGTCGACGAGGGCGGCGACTACGCGGCCTGGGAATTCCGTCACAACACGGACGGCACCAGCGAATGGGTGCGCACCGACGGCGGCAGCCTGGGCGGATGAACGCGTCGGCGGTCCTTACTCGATCCGACGCGCGGTAGCCGTCCGACCCGATACACGGAACTCGTCCCATTGGGCATACGGGACGGCCGTGCATGCGGGGCCGTCCGGCCGGACTCGCCGCGACCGATCTCGGGTCGATCGCGGCGGCGTTCGCGCCCGGACCCTGATCGGGCCGGGCGCGCCGATGGCGTCGGGGCCGTGCGTGCCTCCACATGACTCGCACACCGACGGCTGAACGAACTGGCCTGTGCGGCTGTGTGACCCGTGAGAGATCTGGCCGCTCGGAGGTAGACCGCGCGGCTCCGTGAGCGGACCACATGATCGTCCGAGCGTGATGAATGATGGACGTGGAATGCCGGTCGCGGTCGAATGCCGCCCGGGTGACCGTCGAGCGGCGGCCGTGGCCGGTCTCGGCGAGCCGTCCGACAACGGTCGCGATGTCGAATATGCGGGCGACGGTTGGCGATCGCCGCGACAGTGGCCGAACCCGGCCGCTTCGGTGACTGAACGCGAAAGGGGGAAATATGGGTGGCGGGACCGATGGTTTCGCGGTGGATATCGCCGCGCTGCGCATTACCGCGGCAACCTTGCGCGACTCCGCGGAATCACTACGCCTACAGGCGCGTCGCATTGACGAGCACATGTTCGGCATCGGCAACGACCAGGCCGGGCGGAACTACGCGGAGCACGGCATGGCGGTGCATCGAGGGCTCGAACACCTTGCGGGCTGGCTACGCGACTGGGCCACGGCCACCGCCACCACCGCCTCGGGCCTGGATACGGCGGTCGCGGAGTACGAGCGCACCGACCGGGAACGGGCCGAACACACCCCGCGGTAGTGGTCGGAAACGATGCCACCGCGTGGTGCTCGGCATCGACATCGCCTGCGGTGCTGGGACTGGAAGCAACGCGCGTGGCTGGCCGTAGTGGGCCGACCGGAAATACACGGCGAACGATATGGCGGGATATCAGGGGGGACTGTGACTTTCGATCCGGCGGGGAGGTCCGTCGACGAGATCCTGGATTACGGGGCGGTCGGGCTCGAATACTGGGAGCGCTTCCTGCCGCTGTACGAGCGGGCCTTCGGTGCGCTGCCCGGTTTCGGGACGCGGGAACTGCAGGCCCGGTACGACGAACAGCGTGGACTCGATCTCGGCAAACTCGATATGGCACGGAACGCTTTGGCCGACGCGGTCATCGGGGCCGAGCGGCAGTGGATGGCCCAGTTGGGCGTCGCGCGGCGGCTGCCGGATATCTGGGCGGGACGCGGTGGTGCCGCCGCCCGCGAGGTGGTCGACGGTCAGCAGCGGCGCGCGCGCGGTGACCTCGATATCGCACAGGCCGTGGTGGCGGCCATCGACGGCGTACTCGACCCATTGCGGCAGGCGGTGTTCACGAAAGCCGTTCGGACCGTCGGGCTGCTCGAACGGCGCGGGGAAGACAGCACCGCCGTCGCCATCGATGGTAGGTCGCCCGGCGATATCGAAGCGATGCTCGACGCCGCGGACGACGCCGCCACCGAGTGGCTGCGTACCACCTTCAAACCGGATGTAGAGCGCAAACACGCCGAGTTCACGGCCATGTGCGCGGATGTCGACCACATCGTCGTCGACAACTTCCGCACCGTCACGACCGCCATGGCGGCACTCCTGGACAGCCCCTACCCGCGCCCCGTCGCACCTTTCGAGCCGCCACTGCCCGCGAACGAAACCGGAACAGCACCACCGCAATCCGCGGACGCGGTCGACCCGGGAACCGCCGGGGGCACGACTCCCGCCACGGCTGGGTCGGCCGCGAGCTCACCCGGTACGCCACCGGCTCCCACCGCACCTGCGGGGTCCTCGTCGAGCCCGTCGGTCGGTGCATCCGCCGGTGTCCCGCCGAACTCGCCCGGTGCCGCACCTCCCGGTGTGCTCGTGAGCCCCGCGACCGTCACGGCTCCCGGTGCCCAACCGAACCCGGCAACCGCTGCGCCCGCCAACACCGCACGTTCCGACTGGGCGGGCACTCCGACGGAATATCCATCGGGATCGGTCGGCGCTGGCCGCACCGCTCCTGCGCCCGGGCAGCCCGCGCCGGGCGCGCCCGCGCAACCCTTCGGTCCGGACACCACCGGCTACCAGCCATCGGACTCCTGGCCCGACACTCCTCCGGGCCAAGGCACCGGCGCACACTCGGATCCGCTACCGCTCGGTTCCCTGCTCGCGGGCGCGGGTTCCGCACTCACCGAACTCCTCGGCCACCTCACAACGGGCCTCCAAACCGGCGTCGAATCCGCCCTCGGCAGTCTGAGCGACCTGACGAATCCCGACCGTTCCGACGATCCGGCAACGGAACCCGGCACCGACGAAGGCACCGACCAGGGTGAACTCGATTCCACCCCTGACACCGACCAACCAGCCGGAAGAGCCGATTTCGAGCTGGGCGAGCACGACCTCACCATCGAGCAGACCGCGAACGGCACCCTGAGCGTCGCCCTCACCGACCCGTCCGGAGCCACGACCACTTTCACTCTCCGCCTGAACGAGCACGTCATACCGATCCTCACCGCCGAAACCGAATCCCCCGCCGCGCACCTGAACCCCGATACCCCACAGCCCGATTCCCCTCGCTCCGATCCCACCGCACCCGACGGATCACCCCAGCCGTCGCCGTACGCTCCATCCGCACCGAATCCCGGCGAGACGTCGAATGCACCGAGCAATCCACCCGACAACTCCATACCACCCGACTGCCCGCCCCCCGCTCCCGAATGCACCGAGCCGCCCACTCCGGCCTCGGAAAGTCCAGCGGTCTGCCTCACTCCGGACCGGGACGCCCCGGATCAAGGTGCTCCGGATGTGGGTGCGCCGGATCGAGATGCCCCGGATGAGGGTGCGCCGGGCCAGGACGTCCCGCATCAGGACAACCCCGAACACGTTCCCCCACAGCAGGACTCCCCGATGCCTCCGGGACCTCCGGATGCCCCTTCCCTCGACTCGCCGATCCCCGACCTGCCCGGAACCGACTCGCCGCCCACCTACCCGGGCATACCACCCCTGGACCGACAATCGCCCCCGGACCACGGGGCGACCGGTGTCCCGGTGCAACCGATCCCTCCACTCCCGGATACGCCCACGCCTTGATCTGCCACACCACTCCGGCGGACGCGTGCCGGATTCATTGAGCTCGGCGCGTGTGGGGGCGGGCAACGGAGTTAGGTCCGGGTTTCAATCGCTTTCCGGATCAGCGCCCGACCAGGTTCGCCGTAGAGGGCCTGTTCGGACAGCAACGCGAACAACTTGGCATAGAGCGCTATCTCGCGCGGCTGGTTGATTCTCAACTCCGCGCTCACCGTCTCAACCAGCACCAACCGGTTGTCGTACATGACGAAGCCATTGATGGCTGGACCATCCAGGGCCGCCTGTTCGGGCACGACCCCGAGCACCAGTCGTGGCAAGGACATCGTCGCGAGGAGGTATTCCAGCTGCCCCAGCATGATCGATTCGCTTCCGACCGTGGTCTGTAGGGCTTGTTCGGCGATTACGAACGGGAACTTGCGATTGCCGTGGTGCAAAATCTTCTGGCGTTCGACACGGGCCTCGACTCCATCGTCCAGATCGTCGGGAATTCCGTAGAACTTGATCATTCTACGGAGCACCGCCTCGATGTGTCCGGGAGTCTGCAACAGGCCAGGAATGAGAACTGGCTCATACCAATACAATCGAGTAGCCGCCTGTGCGACCCGGTCCAACCTGCGCTGGTGCCGACGCGTACCGATACCGAGAGCTCGTCGCCATTCCATGTAGGCGGCTTCGAGGTTCCGCAGCGTCGCGATCAGATCGGGTAGCTGATCGCCGCCGCCCGTGCGGTCACACCAGGTTCGAAGATCTTCCTCCGTGGGAGTCTGCCGACCGTACTCCAGCTTGCTGATCTTCGACTCCGGCCAGTTCGCCGATTTCGCCAGCGCGCGGCCGGTCAAACCCGCATTACGGCGAAGCTCCCGGAGCCGTAGCCCGAGAGCTTGCCGTTGTTCATGGACTGCGCTGGTCACTGTGTCTTGAGAGCGGCGTAATCGGCAAACGGCACTGCCGCCGACCAGACGTAGTCTCGAACCTCCTGACAGTGGGCAATGATCCGCGGGTCGTGCGTAACCGCCGCGCCAGCGAACCGGCCACTCGCCTCGAACGTTGTGAAGATCACGGTCTCATCGTCCAGCAGCCACCAGTCGTCGGTTGACAACCGGCGTGAGTCGGCCAGATACCGAACGTCCTCTCCAGCAGCAACATTGTTCGCCGTGATCTCCAGCATCCACCGCTGATAGTCCGTCATCGGAACCGTAACAACCCGTGCCCGACGCATTACCGCCCCCCGGGCGGTGAAGTCCCGCACCAGGTTCAGCCAATCCTGGAACCAGGCGAAATCGTCCGTCGGGCCACCGGTCAGCCAGTTGCGGTACGGCTCATCCCCATCCGGCGACTCGTAGTCGTCCTGTAGCTCGAGGTGGAAGGCTTCGCGCCGACTGCTCCGGATCAGGTCGTCGAATGCGTCACCCTGTAACAGCTTCACCGTAGAATCTCCTCTCCCTCCTGGGCACTTCCACTGCCGCCTCATTCGGTGCTATTTCCAGCTGCGCCAGTATGTTCGGGTCCGTGACCGGTGCGCCGCTCAACAGGAAGGTGCCTCTTCCGCTGTCAACGAGCGGAGAGCCGAGATAGGTCTCCGGATCGGTGTAACCCAGTAGCACATGGGGGATTTCGACAGTTCCGGGTGTATCTGTGCGCCACCCCTGCGCTACGAAGCTGTCTTCGGTCTCGTACAGCGTCGGACAGGTATTGCCCGGCGAGCCGTTCCTACCCAGAAACCGGCGTGCTGGAGATCAACGCCTACGACGATGACCCCATCGATGGGCATCCGGGGGTGTATCTGGAGATCTACCACGCCGCCGACGATGCAGAGGGCGGCGCCGAGATGCGTTATCGGGCAACGGCTATCGGGTATCTGCGGACCGATGTGTCCGGTCCGGCGCAGTTCCGGGACGAGAGCCGGATCCGCGAGTCGGCGGCTCGTCTCGGCTACGACTTCGCCGACACGATCGTCTACGACCCGAAATTCGGGCGGCCACCGCTGGCCCGGCTGAAGGCACAGGCCACCCGGCTGGACGCCGCAGCCGTCATCGTCCCCGGGGCCGAGCACTTCGAGGGCGGACACATCCCTGAGTCGCTGATCGGACAGGTGGATGTCATCACCGTGACGCCGGAAGCAGCCTACGCGCGCCGCTCCATGTCGCCGGATCTGCCGAGGCAGGTCGGCCAGGGGCAGGGCGGCGCGGCATCCTGAAGTCCGCCGCTAGCCGCGCTCCGAGGTGGGTGTCCGGGTTTTCGGGGCGGGAGCGTTCATGCTGCCGAGCAGCGTGAGGGCGTGTGCCGCGGGCGAAACCGGTTCGGCGTGGTAGACGACCAGGACCTGGCCGTGAGCGTCGTTCACGGTGAGGGTCTCGTAGCCGAGGCCGAGCACCTGAGCCAGCGTCTCGATCACCTGCTCGGAAGGGTGCCGGTCAGCCCTTGCTCCAGGCGCGGTAGTAGTCGGTGCTCATACCGGCGAGCAGCGCGACCTCCTCGCGCGCAGCACGGCCGCCCGATGGCGGCCCCCGCCGGGTAACCGGTGGGGAAGATCGGAGAGTCGGCATTGGCCGTGCCCGCGGATGTCACCGATCAGCGGTCACTGCGCGATGCCGCGCGGACGGTGCGGGCGGCCCTCGGACCGGTCGATCTGGTGGTCGCGAATGCCGACGTCATGCTGGGCGCGCCGGTCGAGGCGGGCCATGCCGACGAATGGGATCGGATGGTCGGCACCAATATCAATGGGTTGCTCGGGTGAACATTGCCGAGATAATCGTCGTGCCCACCCCGCAGGGCTGGGTATCCGCGAGAGCGGTTGCGGTGGAGCTACTTTCGCAGCGCCTGCACCAGTTGCAGGAGAGGGAGCTTCTGCGGTTCCGGTTCCGGCTCCTCCTCGACCGCGTGCGGATCCACCAGTTCGGTGTGCGGGATGATCGCCTCGGGGTCGGCGAAGAGTTTGTAGGTCTTGTCGCCGAGCAGGGTGTAGTTGAGGTAGCCGACCAGCAGGGCGCGGGTGAGGCGTTCGGTTTTCGGTTCGTGCCTGCCCGCACCGAGGGCGGCGAGGGCGCGGCGGCCCTCGACAATGCCGTTGTGTGTGGCCTTCTCCACCGAGCGCAGGATGGCGCGGCCACCCCAGGCGGCGGCCAGCGGGACGGCGTTGGAGCTGACCGAGTCGATGTCGGCGGCTCCGGCCAGAATCAGTGCGGGGGTGTCGATACTCGGGGCCAGCGCCTCACCCGAGGGGGCGGTCGGCGCGGGGTAGAGGGCGGCCACGGCGGCGACCGCGCGCTGGGAGGCGGCGATGGTGGCCGCTCCGGCACCCATTCCGTGCCCGGCCAGGGCCAGTTTGTCGGGATGCACGCTGATATCCCCGCCGCCCAGACGCACACCGGTGCAGATGTCGAGGGTGGTGAGCAGATCGGTGGCCAGGTTCAGGTGCGAGGGGATCGGTCCGCGTTCGGTGTCGGGTGCGGCCGCGACGTATCCCCACGACGCCAGATGCTCGAGCAGGCGTCGGTAGTTCCCGGCCCCGGTCAACCACCCGTGCCCGAAGGCCACCGCGGGCAGGTTCATCCCCTTCTCCGGGGTGAACACCACCCCGGGCTGCCCGGCGATACCGAGATTGCCGCGCAGCACCGTGTGCGGACCCTTCGCGGTCAAGGTGCTCAATAGCGATTTCACTGACGCCGACACGCAGAAGAACTTAGCGCTTTCTCGATCCGCACGCTGCCGCCCACGCATGTCGCATCTTCCAACGCGGCGACTACGTGCGGAAACATGGTGCGGCGAATGCCGGAGCGCGGCTCGCGTTGCCTGGGGATGTGGGGCCGTGGGTCGCGTTGCCGGGTGCAGACTGCCTGGCGCTGTGACGTCGGGGGTCGCGTCGCTGGGGGACCGCCCGACGCCGCAGCAATGTCATGGCCTGCTCCGGTCGAGCCGCGATCTTCGAACGACCATCCGTCGGACTCGCCCGGCGCGAATCGCGACTCGCCGCGACATGCACGGAGGAATCGGACGAACCGCCGAGGCGGGCGCTCGCAGGGGTGCCGAAGGGGCGAACCACCGGGCGAAGTGCCCCGCCCCAACCCAGTACTCTGAGGCCCCATGTGCGGAATCGTGGGGTACGTGGGGTATCGGGACGCCCTCGCTGTGGTGGTGGATGCATTGCGCCGCATGGAGTATCGCGGCTACGACTCCGCGGGGGTCGCCATCCTGGACGGAATGGGCGGCCTCGCGGTGGAGCGCAAGGCCGGGCGGCTCGCCAACCTGGAGGCGGAACTGGCCGCGGCCGGGCGGGAACGATTCCGTGGAACCACCGGCATGGGGCACACCCGCTGGGCCACGCACGGCGCGCCGACCGACCGCAACGCCCACCCGCACCGCGACCACGACGGTCGGGTGGCCGTCGTGCACAACGGCATCATCGAGAACTTCGCGCCGCTGCGCCGTGAACTCGAGGACGCCGGAGTGGAACTGCGCAGCGACACCGACACCGAGGTCGCGGTGCACCTGGTGTCCCGCGCCTATGCCGTCGGCGAGACCGCGGGGGACTTCGTCGCCAGCGCGCTGGCCGTGGTGCGCCGCCTCGAAGGTGCGTTCACCCTGGTCTTCACGCACGCCGACCATCCGGGCACGATCGTGGCCGCGCGCCGCTCGACGCCGCTGGTGGTCGGGGTCGGGCAGGGGGAGATGTTCATCGCCTCCGATGTCACCGCCTTCATCGAACACACCCGCGAGGCGGTCGAGCTGGGCCAGGACCAGGCCGTCGTCATCACCGCCGACAGTTACACCGTCACCGACTTCCACGGTGCCGTCGATGGGGTGCGCACCCGGCCCTTCACCATCGACTGGGATCTGGCCGCCGCCGAGAAGGGCGGGCACGACTACTTCATGCTCAAGGAGATCGAGGAGCAGCCCGCGGGCGTGGCCGACACCCTCATCGGCCACTTCGCCGAGGGGCGGATCGTGCTCGACGAACAGCGCCTCGTCGACCAGGAGTTGCGCGAGGTCGACAAGGTGTTCGTAGTCGCCTGCGGCAGCTCGTATCACGCCGGGCTGCTCGCCAAGTACGCCATCGAGCACTGGACCCGGCTGCCGGTGGAAGTGGAGTTGGCCAGCGAATTCCGTTACCGCGACCCGGTTCTGGACCGGTCCACCCTCGTCGTCGCCATCTCCCAGTCCGGGGAGACCGCCGACACCTTGGAGGCGGTGCGGCACGCCAAGGATCAGAAGGCGCGTGTGCTCGCCATCTGCAATACCAATGGCGCGCAGATCCCCCGCGAATCCGACGCCGTGCTCTACACCCGCACCGGGCCGGAGATCGGCGTCGCCTCCACCAAGGCGTTCCTGGCGCAGATCACCGCCAACTACCTGGTGGGCCTGGCGCTGGCGCAGGCGCGCGGCACCAAATATCCGGACGAGGTGGCGCGGGAATTCGAAGAACTCGAGGCCATGCCGAAGCTCGTCGAGCGGGTCCTGGAGACCGCCCCGCAGGTGCGCGCCATCGCCCGCCAGCTGGCCGGGGAGTCGACGGTGCTGTTCCTCGGCCGCCACGTCGGATATCCCGTGGCACTCGAAGGTGCTTTGAAACTCAAGGAATTGGCGTACATTCACGCCGAGGGTTTCGCCGCGGGCGAGCTCAAGCACGGCCCCATCGCCCTGATCGAAGAGGGGCTGCCGGTGATCGTCATCATGCCCTCACCCAAGGGCCGGGCGGTGCTGCACGCCAAGCTGCTCAGCAATATCCGCGAGATCCAGGCGCGAGGCGCGCGCACCATCGTGATCGCCGAGGAGGGGGACGACACGGTGCGGCCGTTCGCCGATCACCTCATCGAAATCCCGTCCGCGCCAACGCTGTACCAGCCTCTGCTGGCAACCGTCCCGCTCCAGGTGTTCGCCGCCGAGATCGCCATGGCACGCGGCTACGACGTCGACAAGCCCCGCAACCTCGCCAAGTCCGTCACCGTCGAATAGGTCGGCGCGGCCCGTCTACTCGACGGTCACGGTGCCCTTCATCTCCGGATGCAGCGGGCACAGGTAGCGGTAGGTGCCGGGCACGGTGAAGGTGTAGCTCCACTCGCCCTTGGTGAGGATCGGGCTGTTGATGCCCATGGCGGCGTCGCCGATGCCCTGCACCGAATGCGGTACGCGGTCGGAGAATTTCCACGTGACGGTGTCGCCCGCCGCGATGGTGATGTCGGCGGGGGAGAACGTCATATCCGCGACGGTCACGACGGTGCTGGCGGGCGTCCGCGGCCCGGAGGTGGTCGGGGTGGCCGAGTTCGACGCGGTGGAAGTCGGCGTGCCGTCGGCATTCTCGCCGTTCGAACCGCACCCGGTGGCGACCAGTACACCCGCCACGGCGAACACGCTGATCAGGACACGTACGGACCTACCTCGGGAACCAGTCGACATGCTCGCCAGCCTAGTCTCCGCCGGTAGCCGACCATTCGCGGCCGCCCCGACCGGCGACGCCCCACCGGACCCGCGGCCGACGCGCCCGCCTCCTGTGCATGATCAAGGGGAACCGGTGGCGGCATCGTGCGAGTAGTCCGCGCCATGGATTCCCCCTCGCCGGATTCCGGGCCGATGCGCGGGCGGCGATGCGGGACGGGGCGGATATCGTGGGTTCCGACGGCGGCCCGAGTGGGGATTGGAGGCGACCTGTGCGCGGATATTTCACGGCCGACGAGGTGCGGGCGGCGGAGGCGGAGCTGTTCACCCGGGTGCCCGCCGGGATGCCGATGCGGCGGGCCGCGTTCGGGCTCGCCGACGTGGTCGCGCGGGAATTGCGGGAGCGGACCGGTGGGGTCGCGGGGCGGACCGTGACGCTGCTCGTCGGATCCGGGGACAATGGCGGCGATGCGCTGTGGGCCGGATCCATGCTGCGGCGGCGCGGCGTGGCGGTGCACGCGGTACTGCTGTCACCGGAGCGGGTGCACCGGGAGGGTCTTGCCGCGCTGCGGCGCACCGGCGGCCGGATCCGCGAGGAACTGGGGACGCCGGATCTGGTGGTCGACGGCATCGTCGGCATCTCCGGTAAGGGCGCGCTGCGGCCCCGGGCGGCGGAACTCGTTGCCGCCGTCCAGGTTCCGATCATCGCCGCCGATCTGCCCAGCGGAGTGGACGCCGACACCGGGGCGATCTCCGGCCCGGCGGTCCGCGCCGATGTGACGGTGACCTTCGGCGCGTACAAGCCGGTGCACGCGCTCGCGGCAGCCCATTGCGGTCGAATCGTGCTGGTGCCCATCGGATTACGGTTGCCGAAACCGAATCTCGCGGCGCTGGAACCGGAATCCGTGGGAGCGGACTGGCCGGTGCCGGGGGCCGCCGACGACAAGTACACGCAGGGCGTGACCGGTGTCTGCGCGGGCAGCGCGACCTATCCGGGTGCGGCCGTGCTGTGCACCGGGGCCGCGGTCGCCGCCACCTCGGGCATGGTGCGCTACGCCGGAACCGGATGCGAGCAGGTGCTCGAGCACTGTCCGGAGGTGATCGCGGCGCCCTCGGTGAAGGAGACCGGACGGGTGCAGTCCTGGGTGTTCGGTCCCGGCGCGGGCACCGACGCCGCCGCACGCGACCGGCTCGCCGAGATCCTCGCCACCGATCTCCCGGTGGTGGTCGACGCCGACGGCCTCACCCTGCTCGCCCAGGATCCGAGCCTGGCCACCGGCCGTACCGCCGCCACGGTGCTGACCCCGCACGCGGGCGAGTTCGCGCGCCTCACCGGCGCGGACCCGTCGGCCGACCGGGTCGCCGCCGTCCGGGAACTCGCGGACTCCTGGCAGGTCACCGTCCTGCTCAAGGGGCGCGCCACCCTCGTCGCCACCCCCGGCCGCCCGGTCCTGGTCAACGAGGCGGGCGGATCCTGGGCCGCCACCGCCGGTTCCGGCGACGTGCTCTCCGGCATCATCGGCGCACTGCTCGCCGCCGGCCGCGACCCGTCCTGGGCCGCCGCCGCGGCGGCCCGCGCCCACTCCCTCGCCGCCAACCTCGCCGCCCACGCGCCGTCCGCCGCCGGAGCCCCCATCTCGGCCTCCCCCCTGCTCACCCACCTCCGCCCCGCCATCGGCACCCTGCGCGACCTGGCCGCCCGCTGACGCCCGCCGCCGGGGTCACCCCTGGATCGCCGGGACGAACAGTTCCGCCGCGAGCGCGCGGTGGTCCGTCCGGGGCAGGGGGTGAACGCCAGCAACTGCACCAGCGGCCCCCGCTCCAATCCACCGAGCCGCACCACCGCCCACAGCGCTCCCGGCGCGATCGCCGTGCAGCACAGGGCGGTACGGGTCGTCTCACGCAAGGAAGTCCTCCGGTGTCGTGCTGACCGCTCGTGGTCACCAGTTCCCGCGAAACTATCGCCGATATACGGGCATGCGGTGTGCGACCGGCGCGGATCCCGTGTGATGTGGCCGCACGCTCGCCGAGATCGGGACTTGTGTACCGGGGACCCATGCCCGACACTGGTGGGCAGTAGCGAACCGTCGGGGGCGAGATGGTGGAATACGCTGCGGCGCTGGAGATTCCGACGGTCGCATACTGGGCACTACCGGGGATCACGTTCGAGCTCTTCGTGATAGGCGCCATGCTGTCCGCCATGTCGGAACTCTTCGTGGAAGAGGACTACAAGTCGCGTGTACTGGGGCGATTCATCGATCCGGACGACCATTTCGGCGTCATGGTGGTCCGCGGCTTGCTCGGCAACGGCCTGGTGACCGCCGGAATCGTCATCCTGGTGATCTGGACGGAGCCGCGGAACATGTGGGATGGGGCGGCGCTGGCCGTACTGCTCTCGATGCTGATCCCGCTGGGACTGTGGCTCGCGCTGGTGTTCGACGACATGCCGCTACCGTTCGCCGGGGTCCAACTGCTGAACTGGGTGAACAAACTGTTCCTAGGCACCATGGCGATCACCCAGGTCATCCTGTACCCAGAGGCGCTGCTCGATCAGTGACCGCCGGGTGTGAGCGGAAACGCAGCGGGCGGGATGGCAGGATCTAGGCCGTGAGTACGCCCGAACCGCAGGTGGAGACCGTCATCGATCTGGATGCCATCGCACACAATGTGCGGATCCTGATCGAACGTGCCGGGGACGCCGCCGTCATGGCGGTGGTCAAGGCCGACGGGTACAACCACGGCGCCGTCGAGGTGGCGCGCACCGCGCTGGCGGCGGGGGCGCGGGAACTCGGGGTGACCACGGTCGCCGAGGCGGTGGCATTGCGGGAGGCGGGGATCACCGCGCCGATCCTGTGCTGGCTCAATACCTCCGATACCGATTTCACACCCGCGGTGGCCGCCGATATCGAGATCGGGGTGTCGTCGGTGCGGCATCTCGACGCCGTCGCCGCCGCCGCGCGGCGGCTCGGTAAGACCGCGACCGTCACCCTGAAGGTGGATACGGGGCTCAACCGCAACGGCGTGTCGGTGTCGGAGTACCCCGCGGTACTGCGGCGACTGCGTGAGCTGGTCGATGCGGGGGTGGTGCGGTTCCGGGCCATCTTCTCCCATCTGGCCCTCGCCGATCAGCCCGACCATCCGGCCAACGACAGTCAGCGCGAACGCTTCCTGGAGTACATCGCGGCGGCGAAAGAGCAAGGGCTGCAACCGGAACTGGTGCACATCGCCAATGCCGCCGCCACCCTCACCCGACCCGATCTCGCCTTCGACATGGTGCGGCCCGGCATCGCCGTCTACGGACTCTCCCCGATTCCCGAACTCGGCGACTTCGGGCTGCGGCCCGCCATGACCCTGCGCGCCCGCGTCATTCTGGTGAAGAAAGTCGCTGCCGGAGAAGGTGTTTCGTACGGGCACGAATGGATTGCCGACCGCGACACCACCGTCGCGCTGATCCCCGCCGGATACGCCGACGGCATCTGGCGACCGCTCAGCGGACGGTTCGACGTGCTGCTCGGCGGCCGCCGCCGTCCCAATATCGGCCGCATCTGCATGGACCAGTTCGTGGTCGACCTCGGCGACAACGCCGAGGGCGTGCGCGAAGGCGATATCGCGGTGCTCTTCGGCGGCGGCCCCGGCGAACCGCACGCCCAGCAATGGGCGGACGCGCTCGGCACCATCCACTACGAGGTGGTGTGCTCGCCGCGCGGCCGCGTCGCACGCCGCTACATCGGGGGGAGCGCCCATGCATGACGGTCGCGGACACCGCACCCTCCCGACGGTCGAGGACACCGAGGCCCTCGGTCGCGAACTGGCCGCACAACTGCACGCCGGGGACCTGGTCGTCCTCGACGGCCCCCTCGGCGCGGGCAAGACCGCCCTCACCCGAGGTATCGCCGCCGGGCTCGGTGTACAGGGCCGAGTGAGTTCCCCCACGTTCATCATCGCCCGACAGCACCGCGCCGGGGCCGAACCGGGCGCGGTCGGACTCGTCCACGTGGACGCCTACCGCCTCGGCGGCGACCTCGACGAACTCGACGCCCTCGACCTCGATACCGAACTCGACGACGCCGTGGTCGTGGTCGAATGGGGCCTCGGCGTGGTCGAACACCTGGCCGACCGCCACCTACGCGTCCTCCTCCGCCGCGAACCCGAATCCGACACCCGCACCGCCGAATGGGAATGGGTGGGCTAGACACCGGCCCGCGCCCGCTACACCAACTCTGCCGCCACTCCGTTGGTTCTCGGCGCGTCCCGGTTCTGGACTGACGGAGCGGGGGAGCGAAGCGGAGGAGCGGAGGAGCGGAGGAGGGAAGAACTGGGACCTCCAGCGCCGCGAACCCGCCGGAGCGAAGCGGAGGCAATCAAACACAGTACAGTTGGGTCAATCATGTTGGTACTGGCTGTCGACACCGCGACCCCTGCCGTCACGGCGGGACTGGTGGAACTGGATCCGGCGGAGGCCGGTAGCACACCTCGAACAACCACGATCGCCACTCGGGTGACCGTGGACGCCCGCGCGCACAATGAGGTGCTGACCCCGCAGATTCTCGCCTGCCTCGCCGAATCCGGGCGGGCCCGCGGCGAGATCGACGCGGTCGTGGTCGGGGTCGGTCCCGGACCGTTCACCGGGCTGCGGGTCGGTATGGCCACCGCCGCCGCCTTCGGGGACGCGCTCGGCATACCGGTGCACGGGGTGTGCAGCCTGGACGCCATCGCCGCCGATACCGAGAGCTACCTCGCCGAGGCGCAGGATCCGGTCGAACTGCTGGTCGTCACCGATGCCCGTCGCCGCGAGGTGTACTGGGCCCGCTATCGCGCCCTGTCGGCGGAGAACCCGCGCGGCCGGGTCGCCGGTCCGGAGGTGTGCAAACCCGCCGACCTGGACACCAGCAGCGCCACCGTGATCGCGGGCTCGGCCTCGCATGTGGACTACTTCGATCTGCCGGTGCTGCCGGTGGAGACGCCCTCCCCGGCGGGGCTGGTGCGCTGCGCCGCCCGCGACCTGCTCTCCGGTGCGACGCCGGACCCGCTCACCCCGCTCTACCTGCGTCGGCCCGATGCCGTGGAACGCAGCTACGCGCAGGTGAGTCGATGATCCGCGTCGAACCGATGCGGCCTTCCGATATTCCTCGCTGCGTCGAACTGGAAAAGCTGCTGTTTCCCGAGGACGACCCCTGGCACGAGGTCGCCTTCCGCTCCGAACTCGCCGGACCGCACAACCGCTACATCGTCGCCCGCGACGGCGACGGCCGTATGGTCGGCTACGCGGGTATCGCGCTGCTGGGCAATCCGGAGTACCCGGAGGCCGAGGTGCACACCATCGGCGTCGACCCCGGACAGCAGGGGCTCGGCATTGGCACCGCCCTGCTGGAAGCCCTGCTCGGTGAGGCCGGGCGGCGCGGCGGACCGGTCTTCCTGGAGGTGCGCACCGACAACGCCGCCGCCATCGCGCTGTACGAGAAGCACGGATTCCACATCATCGGCCTGCGCAAGAACTACTACCAGCCCAGTGGCGCGGACGCGTACACCATGCGCCGACCCGCCATGACCGGCTTCCCGCGGCCGCAGGACACAGAGGTCTTCTCATGATCGTGATGGGTATCGAAAGCTCCTGTGACGAAACGGGAGTCGGCATCGTCCGCTGGCTGCCCGACGGGAGCTGCGAACTGCTCGCCGACGAGGTGGCCTCCAGCGTCGACCAGCACGCGCGTTTCGGCGGCGTGGTGCCGGAGATCGCGTCGCGCGCGCATCTCGAGGCCATCGTGCCCGCCATGCGCCGGGCGTTGGCGGCGGCCGGGGTGGACCGGCCGGACGCCCTCGCGGTGACCATCGGACCCGGCCTCGCCGGTGCCCTGCTGGTCGGGGTGGCGGCCGCGAAAGCCTATGCGGCGGCGTGGGATATCCCCTTCTACGCGCTCAACCACCTGGGCGGCCACGTCGCGGTGGACACCCTCGAACACGGGCCCATGCCGCCATGCGTGGCGCTGCTCGTCTCCGGCGGGCACACACACCTGCTGCACGTGACCGATCTGGCCGACCCCATCGCGGAACTGGGCAGCACCGTCGACGATGCCGCCGGGGAAGCCTTCGACAAGGTGGCGCGACTGCTCGGGCTCGGCTATCCGGGCGGTCCGGTGCTGGATCGCATTGCGGCGGAGGGTGATCCGCACGCCATCGCCTTTCCGCGCGGCATGACGGGGCCGCGCGATCCACGCTACGACTTCTCGTTCTCCGGACTGAAGACCGCTGTCGCGCGCTATGTCGAAGCGGCGCAACGGGAGAACCGCGAACTGCCGATCCCCGATATCGCCGCGTCCTTCCAGGAGGCCGTGGCGGATGTGCTCACCATGAAGGCCGTGCGTGCCGCCCAGGACGTCGGCGTCGACACCATCGTGCTCGGCGGCGGCGCGACCGCCAACTCCCGCATCCGTTCGCTGGCCGAAGAGCGTTGCGCCGCGGCCGGTCTCACGCTCCGCGTGCCGAAACCGCGGTTGTGCACCGACAACGGCGTCATGATCGCCACCCTGGGCGCGCACGTGATCGCCGGGGGCGCGCGGCCCTCCGAGCTCACCGTGGCGACCGACCCGGGCCTGTCGGTGGCGACCAGCCAACTCTGACGCCCGCCTGCCCCCAGTCGTCTGGGCAGGGGATCTGCTGTCTGGGAGCGTGATTCCGGCACCGATACCGTGCGATCTACGTGGGTGTCGAGGCGTCGGGAGTTCGGGATGTGGTTCAAACGTGTGCTGGCGGCCGTGCTGGCGGGTGGGGCGCTGGCGCTGCCGGGACTGTTGGGGTCGCCGACCGCGCCCGGTGATATGCCGGGCGAGCGGGCGGTGGAAATTCACGTCGGGCGGTGAGGCGGCCGTACGGAATCCGGCGACCAGGTGATAGCCGCCACGGACTACCGCGCTCAGTGGCTGGATTCGGCGCGCTCGGAATTGGATTCGGCGCGCTGAGGATTTGATTCGGCGCGCTCAGGACTGGATTCGAGCGGAGCGGTGACGCTGCCTCCGCCCGCGGAGCCCGAGTTGGATCGCGGGATCCGCGGCGCGGCGGGCGTGGTGGGAGCCGTCGTGCTCGGGCTGTTGGTGCTCGGGCCGGTCGGGTTCGGGCTCGTCTCGCTCGGATGGGGTTCCTCCGTCGGGCTGACGGGGGTGCCGAGGAACGGGCCGAGGATACGGGGGAGTTCGGCCGGGAAGGGGATCTGCGGCAGACCCGGATCCGGGCGCAGCGGCGGGGGCGATTGCGCGGGCGTGGTGGGCGTCGGCCGCGGACCGGTGGAGGTGGTGGGGTCGTCCGTATCCGGTGCGGTCGTCGGAGTGGCCGGGGCGGGCCCGGTGCTGTCGCGGTTCTGCGTCATGGGGGCGGTGCCCGGCGCGGTGGTCGTCGGCGTCGTGGTGTCCAGCTGTTCGCCGCTGGTGGTGCCGACCGGGGAGTAGTCGCGGTCCTCGGGGACGAGTTCCTTTACGCCGTAACCGATGACCAGGCCGACCACCACGATCGCCCCGGCCAGCGTGCCCACCAGTTTGGTGAAGGTGCCGACCGGCGCGTCGGTGCCGCGGCCGATCACGGTGAGCGCCGTCGGCTGCGCCGAATCCGCCACCAGCGCGGCACCTTTCGCGATGGCCGCCTCCGGCTCCGGCACGGTGCACACCGGCACGTCGAGCTGTTCCTCGAGCTCCCGCACCACGGCCGGGACGTTCGCGCCGCCGCCGATCACCGCCACGCACTGCGGAAACTTCGGGGCCCGCGCGAAGACGCCGCGCGCGAACACCGCGAGTTCACGCAGCAGATCGGCGATGAGTTCGTCGAAATCCTTGCGGGTGAGCTTGAGCGGCTGCCCGGCCACATGGTCGATGGTCACGGCCTGGGCGATGGCCAGATGCTCCTTGGCGGCCCGGCTGCGGTTGAGCAGCATGCCGCGATTGGGGCGGGTGCCGCGGCGCGCCAGATGGCAGTCCAGCAGATGCTGCAGGATCAGCTCGTCGATGGCGTTACCGCTGATGGCCGTGGTGCGTTCGGAGCGGAGCACGGTGTCGTCGGCCTGATCGGCCACCGTGACCGTGGCCCCGGACGCGCCGAGATCGATGATGGCGATCGTCTCGTAGCGCTCCAGCATGCCGGTGTGCCGCAGGTAGGCGAGCGCCGCACCGGATTCCGGGATGAGCCGAACGTCGCGACGCTGCCGCCCGATGGCCGAGCGGATGGTCTGCGCCTGCTCCCGGTCGCGGTAGGCCACCGCGATATCGCCGGGCGGGGTGTGGTCGCCGTGCCGGGTGGCCGAGAGTGCGTGCCCACGGGATGGACGATGTCGCGGGACAGCTGATGCGTCGTCATCAACTCGATCGAGGACGCCACGAGATCGCCGAGATCGGAGTGCGCCGTATCCGCCGTGACGACCCGGTAGTCGAAGTGCAGGACGCCGTTGGGAGCGGTGGCGACCGTCGCCGAGCACACCACTTCACTCCCGGCCGAGATGCCGAGGGATGTTCGCATGTTCACCTCCCTTCGAGCGGATGGTCCTGGTGTCGCCGACCATCTCGAACGGACTGCGGAGCCGTCGCGTGGATGGCGAGCGACCCCGAGCTACGGATCCGGCCGAGTCCGTGTCCGATGGGGCATCGGATCCAGCCGTCGATCACTTGCGGTCTTGCTCTCGTCTCAGGTTTCTGCGCGTCGCCGCGCAGGGGGTGAAGCACTCTGTAGATCTCGCCGGAACGCGGGATGGGGCCGTACCGTGCCCCTCTCGAGGCCGTGCGGTGCCCTTGTCTCGCGACCGTCGTCAATAATGTCACGATCCGTTATCCGAACGTTACAGATTTTCGTTTTTCTTTGGAAGACCTCAGATTCCTCGGCCCGTGGCTCGGTGTGTCGCGTTTGCGCTGGGCTGGCGTCCAGTCGGCTACCCGGCGGTTGGCGACCGGTAGCAGAGCCCAGCCTTGAGCGCTGGCACTCGCGTGTATAGAGTGCTAGTTGGCACTCGCGCTTGTGCTTCGAGTGTCGGCTTTGACTACTGAGCAGGGGCTCCGGCACCCGCGACGACGGCGCCGTGCTCGGCGGTCAACAACGTGACCGAAACCGTGAGTCCGGGGAACCGCCCCGGGCGAAGAAGAATCCCCTGAAAGTGGAGGGCTCAACGTGGCGAGCGTGAACATCAAGCCGCTCGAGGACAAGATCCTCGTCCAGGCCAACGAGGCCGAGACGACGACCGCCTCCGGCCTGGTCATCCCCGACACGGCGAAGGAGAAGCCCCAGGAGGGCACCGTCATCGCCGTCGGCCCGGGTCGGTGGGACGACGAGGGTGAGAAGCGGATTCCGCTGGACGTCAAGGAAGGCGACGTCGTCATCTACAGCAAGTACGGCGGCACCGAGATCAAGTACAACGGCGAGGAGTACCTGATCCTGTCGGCGCGCGATCTGCTGGCCGTCGTCACCAAGTAACGCCCAACTCTCCGGGGCCCCGCAGGGCTCGCCCCTGAACCCCGAGCGTTGCCGCCCCGGTGTCGCAGCTGGTCACCAGCCACCGACCCGGGGCGGAGTGCGTTCGAGCCCGAGTTCCCTTCGGCGGCTCGGGCATTGGACCCGACAGACCCCACCCGACTTCCCTTCGGGGGCGCGGGGGCCCGGCCCCCGACGCCTCCGGACCCACAGGAGTAGGAACACATGGCAAAGCAGATCGAGTTCGACGAGAAGGCTCGTCGGGCTATGGAGCGCGGCGTCGACAAGCTGGCCGACGCCGTCAAGGTCACCCTGGGCCCGCGCGGCCGGCACGTGGTGCTGGCCAAGGCGTTCGGCGGCCCGACCGTCACCAACGACGGCGTGACCATCGCCCGCGACATCGACCTCGAGGACCCGTTCGAGAACCTGGGCGCGCAGCTGGTCAAGAGCGTCGCCACCAAGACCAACGATGTCGCCGGTGACGGCACCACCACCGCCACCGTGCTGGCCCAGGCCCTCATCAAGGGCGGCCTGAAGAACATCGCCGCGGGCGCCAACCCGATGGTGCTCGGCAAGGGCATGGAGAAGGCCGCCGCGGTCGTCTCCGAGGCGCTGCTGGCCGCCGCCACCCCCGTGACCGACGAGAAGTCCATCGCGCAGGTCGCCACCGTGTCCTCGCGGGACGAGGAGATCGGCGAGCTGGTCGGCAAGGCGCTCACCACCGTCGGCAAGGACGGCGTGGTCACCATCGAGGAGTCCTCCTCGCTGCAGACCGAGGTCGTCATCACCGAGGGCGTGCAGTTCGACAAGGGCTACCTGTCGCCGTACTTCGCCACCGATCCGGAGACCCAGCAGGCCGTCTTCGAGGACGCCTGGATCCTGTTGAACCGCGAGAAGATCAGCTCGCTGCCGGATCTGCTGCCGCTGCTGGAGAAGATCGCCGAGTCCGGCAAGCCGCTCGTCATCATCGCCGAGGACGTCGAGGGCGAGGCGCTGTCCACCCTGGTGGTCAACGCGATCCGCAAGACCCTCAAGGCCGTCGCGGTCAAGGCGCCGTTCTTCGGCGACCGCCGCAAGGCGTTCCTGGACGACCTGGCCATCGTCACCGGCGGCACCGTGGTCAACCCCGAGCTGGGCATCAACCTGCGTGAGGCCGGGCTCGAGGTGCTGGGCAAGGCCCGCCGCGTGGTCGTCACCAAGGACGAGACCACCATCGTCGAGGGTGCGGGCACCCAGGACGCCGTGGACGCGCGCGTCGCCCAGCTGCGCAAGGAGATCGAGCACACCGACTCCGACTGGGACCGCGAGAAGCTCGAGGAGCGGCTGGCCAAGCTGGCCGGCGGCGTCGCGGTGATCCGGGTCGGCGCGGCCACCGAGACCGAGCTCAAGGAGCGCAAGTACCGCGTCGAGGACGCGGTCTCCTCCGCCAAGGCCGCGGTCGCCGAGGGCATCGTCTCCGGCGGCGGTTCGGCGCTGGTGCAGGCGTCCACCAAGCTGGTCGAGCTGAAGGACTCGCTCTCCGGTGACGAGGCGGTCGGCGTCGAGGTCGTGCGCCAGGCGCTGCTGTCCCCGCTGTACTGGATCGCCAGCAACGCGGGCGTGGACGGCGCGGTCGTGGTCGCCAAGGTCTCCGAGGGCAAGGAGGGCTTCAACGCCGCCACCCTGACCTACGGCGATCTGGTGACCGAGGGCGTCGTGGACCCGGTCAAGGTGACCCGTTCCGCCGTCGAGAACGCCACCTCCGTGGCGCGCATGGTGCTCACCACCGAGAGCGCTGTTGTCGAGCGTGTAAGCCAGGACGAGGACGAGCACGCCCACGGGCACGGACACCAGCACTGATGTAGCGCACAGCTGGAAGCCCTCTGGTCAAGGATCAGGGGGCTTCTGCGTGTTGGGTTTAGCTGATGGCTATGCAAGCTCTCAAACCCGTACAGGGCCGGAGAGCCGCTATGACCCCCGGTCCTGGAATGTGGGGTAGGGGGATACCCCCTGGGTATTCCCTTGCCATGCCGACAAGCCGTGCGGTCTGAGAGCATTCACCGGTGACCTCTTTGCTCTGGCTTGCAAACGGACCGGCGACTGACGTGAACGCGGGCACCATCGGCTGGAATGACCTATTCCCGTTCGCGGCGACAGCTCTCGCTGCCGTTCTCGGCCTGGTCGGCGTTCTGGTCACATCCCTGATCAATCGACGCAGCGCGGTGCGGCCAAGCGCCTACGAACGATTGGACAAGTTGCTGAAGGCTCGCAGTGACTGGCCCGACGACCTCGAAGGCCGCGACATAGTGGACCGCACCATCCGATACCTGCTTCTCGACATCCGCAACCAGGAGCATGTCTGGTATGCAACTTCGACGGGCGCTCTGGCCGCAGCAGAATACCGATACATGAGGACCCGGAGGCTACTCGGCTACGTCCTGCGGGCAGTACAGATCACCGGAACGATGTGGGGCATCATCGCGGCGACCTGGCTTGCCGTCATAGCCGTCCTTCTTGTCCAACGTTGGGGCGACAATCTCCGCTTGCCCGAACTCGAGTCCGGCCCGCTGTTCGTTGTGCTACCTGCTGTTGTGCCCTGCGCGCTGGTGATATGGAGCCTCATCGTTGCGACCTCGCTGGGGCGTGCCAGCAAGGAACTGGCGCGTCTCGATTCCGAGGCTGCTTGAACAGCACGTCTGGACCCACGCCCACCAATGTCCGTTGTCTCGTAAACGTTCGATTGTTGCGACTGAGACGAGCATCCCGCCGACTGCGGGCGGTCCAGGCGAAACAAGATCTCCAACTGTCTTGAAAACCCGTCTCATAACCTCTAGTCTCAAAACCTTCAGAACGACGGGATAGTGAGACAGGAACCGAAACCGTGGCACTCATCGGATACGCCCGAGTCAGCACCACCGACCAAGACCCTCAGCTACAGCTGAACGCACTCGACGCTGCCGGGTGCGAGCGGATCTTCACCGACCATGGCGTGTCCGGAGCCAAAGCGGAACGTCCCGAGTTGGATAAGTGCCTGGATCATCTTCGTAAGGGCGATGTGCTCACGGTGTGGAAGCTGGATCGGCTGGGGCGTAACACGGTTCACGTTCTTCAGCTCATCGAGCAACTGACAGAACGCGGGATCGGCTTCCGCAGCGTCACCGAGGGACTGACCACCGAGGGGGTCATGGGTAAGGCCATGCTCACGGTGATGATGGCGTTCGCCGAACTGGAGCGAAACGTGATGATCGAACGGACGCGGGCCGGTTTGGCCGCAGCAGCGGCTAACGGCCGTAAGGGTGGCCGTCCTCGTAAGGTCAACGACGCCGACGCGGCTAAGGCCAAGGATCTGCGAGCCAAGGGCATCAGCGCCCCGGACATCGCTCGGATGCTCGGATGCTCCCGAGCGACGGTCTACCGGTACCTGAGCGAGCAGTGATCCGACCACTACGACAAGCCCCGGCGAAAACCGGGGCTATTTTCGTTTCTAAGCCACGAAAACCAGTTTGGGCATACCCAAGTATGGTCAAGCCGGTAGAATCGCGTCATACGCGATCAGACGCCAGAGAGCTTCGCAGACATCCGAGCCCAGATTTCCGAGATCGCACAGGCGCTCGACGGTATCGCGCGTGGTTTCGCTAGCGCCCAGTCCCGGCAAGACGAACTTATCGAAATGGCCACAGAGGTTCTGTCTCGTCTCACCGCAGACCAGTAGACCGCGTTTCAAGCGCTTTACGGATCAACGCACGCGCTGAATCACCGGTCACTGACTGGCTTGCAAGAGTGTCGAACGCACGACCGTATAGTGCGATCTCCCTGGGTTGGGTGATTGTGATACTGGCCGTATGTCCTTCGACCTTGACCATGCGATTGTCGAACATAAAGAAGTTCTCGACAACCACCAAGCCTTCTGCGGTACGCGGCACGATACCGAGAGAAATCCTGGACATCCCGATAACCGAGTACAACCTATCGAGCTGACCAATCATAACCTGATCATCCCCGAACGTCGTATATAGAGCCTGCTCCGCCAGTAGGATATGGAACCTCTTACCTTGCTGATAGAGGATGCGTTGCCGTTCCATTCTCTTCGAAACGGCTTCGTCCAGATCATCGGGGATCTCGTAGAAGGCAATGATATTCCGCATGATCGCTGAAGCGTAGTCGGCAGTCTGGAGAAGACCCGAAACTATGGCAGGCTCCCAGTTGCGAATCAATGTCGCTTGCGATTCAAGCCTTAGCGTCTGCTGCTGCCTGCGCTTCATCCCTGTACCGAGTGCTTGTCTCCACTCGACATAGGCAGAGTCGATGTTGTGCAGAGTAGCTAGCAGGTCTTCTAGCTGGTCGTTCGCTCCCGTGTGCCGACAGTAGGAGCGGATGTCAGTATCCGAAGGGCGGATAACCCCGTACTCAATCTTGCTGACCTTGCTCTCATGCCACCCAGAGAGGCGGGCAAGCTCCCGGCCGGTCACTCCGGCACGACGGCGAATCTCCCGGAGCCTTTTACCGAGAGCTTCCCGCGCCTCCTGTACTGAATTAGTCACTGGTGCGACATCACCCGGGTGTATTCGGGGTACGGAGTTGCCAAAGACCAGAGACGATCCCTGACACCCCGGCAGTAAGAAACGATCTTAGGGTCGGCGGTCACAGCCGAGCCGCCAACCGCGCGACCGTCCTTATCGGAGAGATTGAAAACTACGGTTTTGTTGTCGATCAACCACCAGTCATCGGGAGGGACTTCCCCGGCAAGATGACGGGGAAGATAGCGGATATCTTCACCAGCCTCAGTATTGAGAGCAGTTAACGCGAGCAACCAGCGTTGGTAATCGGTGTGAGGGACCGTAACCACTCGGACTCGACTGACAGACACTCCACGTGTCGTCAACTCCTGCACAAAGTCGTACCAGTCCTGAAACCATGCCCGAAGGTCGAAAGGCTCGTTATTAAGGAACCGCTGAAGCGGCTCATCCTCAGATGGAACCCCGTATGAGTCTCTAACCTCCAGATGGAATGCCTCATGCCGACATTCCCGCAGTAGTTCAGTTGTCGGCCGGAATTCCACCGAAATAAGTCCTCTCCATCTTCGGTACCTCGATAGCGGTTTCGTAATCTTCCATATTCAGTTGTTCGATCGTTTCACGGTCTGTCACCGGTTGGCCAGTGAGGGTGAAGGTACCCCGGCCGGTATCGGTCAGCGGTGCACCGATGAATGTCCGGGGTTCGGCGAAGCCAAGCAAGAGGTGGGGGATTTCGATGGTTTCCGGTTGGCCGGTCTTCCAACCAACCAACAGGTAGTTGCCCTCATCCGTGGCGCAGAGCGCGGGACAGCCATCCTTGCCTGATCCGCCCTTGCCGAGTACTCGATAGCCCATGACGTTGCCTCCTGTTAAGCGCTGTGCAAGGTCTTGCACCAGCACAGATCCATGTTCCCGCGAAGTGTCGATTTCCGTGGCTGATCCCATCGTTTCCTGCAAGTCCTTGCAAAGTCGTAGACCGTCCTAGCAGCCGCTTCGTAGCGTCTGGTCAGGCGTTCGGGGGCGGTGCAGTCGTCCCGCTCCCGGTCGCCGACCACCGACGAACCAAGGGGAGCGAGATGGCTAGGCACAGCAGGCTCGGAGAGTTCCCCGGCGGCGTACTCGAGATCAACGCCTACGACGACGACCCGGTAGACGGTCATCCGGGGGTGTATCTGGAGATCTACCACGCTGCCGACGACGCACAGCGAGGAACCGAGATGCTCTACCAGGCAACAGCAATCGGGTATCTGCGGACCGATATCAGCGGTGTGGCCCAATTCTGGGACGAGAGCCAGATTCGGAAGTTGGCCGCTCGGCTCGGCTACGACTTCGCCGACATGATCGTCTACGACCCGAAATTCGGTCGTCCACCACTGGCACGGCTGAAGGCCCAAGCCACCCGGCTCGACGCCGAAGCGGTCATCGTCCCCGGCCCCGAGCACTTCGAGGGCGGACAGGTACCCGGATCGCTGGTGCGCCAAGTGGACGTGATCACCGTGACACCGGAAGAAACCTACGCGCGGCGCGCTATGCCACCGTTGCCGGATCTGCCGCCCGGCAAGGCGAATGGAGCCTGAACAAACTAACTCCGACGCTCGGGAATCCGAAGGGAGGCGAACGCTTGGACGGACCTTAGCGGCGTAGACCGTCGCCCCTTCTGCACTTCACCGAAACCCCCGGCAACGCTTGCAACCGCGCCGGGGGCTTCGCCCTTCGATGGGAGGTCTACCCAGTGAGCTGGGATCTCGTATTGACGTTCTTGTGGGTCTTCCCGCTGTCGTTCGCCTTGACGATGCTCACCGTGGGACTGTGCATGACGGTCGTGGTGAAGGCACACGGCTACCCGCTCCGCAGCCTGCTCGACGTATTCCGACGACAATCCCCCTCCCCCGGGTGTCGGGGGGATATTGGCCCGTATGCCTGAGAGTGGGCCACGCAGGGGTGGGGAGGGGCATACCCCCACCCCCTAGGACACACCGAGATGCGACACACCACAGCGGACATGCATGGACCAACCACAACCCGAGATCACGCTGTACACGGGTCAGAGCATGCCCAGCTCGTTCGGCAGTCCGAACTGACGCAGTAGAAGCTGTTCATCCTCCCAGCGTCGGCGTTCGTCCGACTGCTGCTGATCGTGCTCTTGCTGAAGCGCCGCGATCTCATCATCGGTCAACGCGGGTGGCTCCACGGGTGCGGGTGGAGCCTGAGCCTCGATACGAGTCCCGTCCGGAAGCTCCCACCACTGCTCACCGGTCAACCGGTCCCATCGAGGCCGAATCTTCTGCCACTGCCGGAACTCATCCCACCGCTGTTCTTCGTTCCGGTACTGATCCTCACGGTAAGCGCAGACCTCAACGCCACCAAGCTCCAGCGCTAACCGGTCGGCCAACTCAGCAACGTTGTCCGCTGGTACATACCGACCATCAATCTCCGCCAGCAGGTAGACCTCAGTTAGACGGTCCAAGGTTCTCTTGATCGAGTCCTGACGAGATCCCACGTGATCGGCCAGCGCTCGGGCTGTCGTGAGCCCAGCGCACACCAGATCCAACAACTGACCATGACGACCATCCAACCCAAGACCTTCGGGGGTCTTGGGTGAACTCCATACCGGGTGAAGGGGGTCTACCCCTTCACCACTAGAACCATCTTCATTATTAGATAGATAGTTATTCTCCCTTACTAGTAATGGAGAAAGTATGTGGGTGGTGTCGTCCGCCCGCAGGAACGGGCGACGCATGGTGAACTCACCCTGCTTCACGGTTTCCACCCGCCCAGCGGCCTGGAGACGCTTCAACGACGCCTCTACCGTCTCCCTGGTCACCCCAGCACGAACCGCGAGCTTCCGCGTACTCAGCGGCGTCTCCATCCTGCCGAAGTCCATGCAGGCATCCACCAGAGCGAGGAACACCCTCCGATCGGAAGCCCCCGACTTCCCCGGCCACGCAGCCAACCGCGCACGGGTCCGCATTATCAACAGTTCTTCGGCCGCCAACGGTCCCAGATGCGTCCATCCGATTGGCCCGTCTCCGGCTCGCCGTATCGCTGACCTCACCGCGGATCGCACCCACGAGCTGTCAACGCCGCCGGAATACTCGTACGCCTCCGTCAGCTCATGCTCCGGGTCCTCGCCAAGCAAGTCGCACAACCGCGCCACCGGCAGCGCGTACCGGGTGAACACGCTGTTTCGCTGCCCGTCGCCAGCAGCAACGATCTGGGCCAACAGTGCATCCAACCGTTGACGAGCTTCGGTGGGCTTCATCTCGGGCATGTCCGAGTCGTCAACCTCGACCAGGGTCCGTCCCTCGACCGCCGCCAACAGCTCAGGCGTCGCCGAATTCACGGAGACATCCCGCACCACCGTGTAGGTCCGCATCACACCATCGGACCCTCGAGCCCGTGACCCCGGCAGCATCGCGAACGCCGCAACCTCGATCATCGGAGCGCCTTCAGCGTTGCTCACCAGGGCTCTGCCACTACCGATCCTGAACCCGTCCGGCAGTGTGTAGATCAACTGTGCCCCGAGCCGCCCGTTCTCACCGGGCGAGACGGTCTGAATCGTCCGAGTCATGGTGCTACCCGGAAACCGTTCGGCCATCAGATCCAGCGAACCACCGTGTTTCGCGTCGATATCCACCACCAGCAGGCCACCCGTACCGTTCCGTACGGCAGCGTTCCCGGTCAGCTCATCCCGCCGCGTCCGGGAGTCCTCAACCGTCCAATCACCCGCGCCCCGACGAAGCTTCTTCTGCCCCCGCTGGCACGGGACCACCACACAACCACGGTCCAGGTAGAAATCCAGGTGAGCGGCCGTACCGCTCGCCGCTTGCTCTGTCACAGCGCTAATCCCAGTCCTCATCAAAGTCGCCCGGCCCGTAGGCGAACTCGTCCTCGATCTTCTCCCGACGCAACGCCTGCCGCTCCGCCGCAGCAGCCAACAGGGCCTCCGACGTGTACACCCACACGCCCTCTACCGGCTGAATCCACATGTACCCCGCTGCCGGGGCAGGCATCACCTCGGAGTCCGCATCCGAGAACACCATGCCCTGAATGCCGTTGCGCTCCATCGCCTGAAGGCCACCACGAACCCTCTGAGCCGTCCCACCGGGCTTCAACCCGGAAATAAGATCATTCAGGTTCCCCAGGTCGATGTACAGGGTCTTGTCGTCGCGCTTGAATCGCGCCCGAACGCCCATGGACCTGAGCCAGACATTCCGGGCCGTGAGGTCCTGCCGGCTCCACCAGTCGCCGAACAGTTCTCCGGTGGGGAGCAGTTTCCAGCCAGCGGGTACCACTGCTTCAGAGGACAGCTGTGCTTGCCTTTCCGCCAGGCTGGCGATCCTGGCATCGAGTTTGGCGCGCTGCGGTGTGCCTGCTCGGAACGCGCCTACACCGAGTTGACTGGTCAGGTCTACCAATTCGTCGTTGATATCGGCGAGTTCGGCGGAATGGTCCTCACCCGCATCCCAGACGCGCTCCAGCCGTTCGGAGGAGCCGAGCAGAGCGAGAATGGTCCGCTCCACCTGTGCATCGGCCTGATCGGCCCGAATCGTGCGGTTCCCGCACTTGTACGCCCTGGTCATCGTGCGGCACCGGTACCGGGGAAACTGGCTGTGACTACCACCGTTGAACTTGTACACCGGCTCATCGCAAGTGCCCGAGCATCCCTCGGGGCACTCGTGGCCTTGCTGCTTATGCAGGCATGGGTTTCCGCAGGAGATGACCCCCAGCAGCAGTGAACTGGTGCGTTTGTTCGGCTCACCTCGTTTTGCCCGGCTGGACAGCTCCGCCGCTACGCGGTCGTAGATCTCTCGGGACAAGATCGGTTCGGACCGGACGACTGGGGAGCCGTCGTCGTTTCGGACAGCAGCCCCGCCCGACACGGCGTGCCCGAGCATGGCTTCGCTGAGCAGTGATCGTTTCAGCTGGGTCACGCTCCATTCGCGGCCCTTGATCTCGCGTCCACGCTGTTTGGCGAAGTTGTCCTTGGGAGTCAGGATGCCGCGTCGGGTCAGATCGTGAGCGATCTTTTGAAGCGGTTCCCCTTCGATCACACGGCGAGCAACCTCGTTGATGACGTCGGCTTGTTCCTTGTCCCTGACCAACCGCCACTCTCCGGTGTCGTTACTCGGGACATACCCCCATGGGGGTGTTGATCCTCGATAGCGGCCCGCCTGGATGTTGTGGCGGGCGGCGGAGGCGTTGCGCTCGGAGATTCCGGCCAGTTCCATCTCGGCAACAGTGCCGATAAGAGCGATCAACACGGCGGAGAACGGCAGCGACGTGTCAAAGTGCGCTTCGGTGGCGGACACCACCAGTTTCTTGTGGTCGTCGGCCCATGCCACCAGCTTCTGAAGGTGGCGAACCGACCGGGTCAACCGGTCTACCCGGTACACGACGATGACCTCGAATGGCACGGGTTCGCCGTTGTCGTCCAAGTGCTCGCCATGGAGCCAGCGCGCCAGGTGCGGGCGCTTCTTCCGGTCGAACGGGTCCACAGCACCGGATACGTCCAGGTCTTCGGCGACGCCGACGACTTCATAGCCGCGCTTCTCACAGATGGCGCGGCACTCTGCGAGCTGGCGCTCTGGTGACGTCGTGGCATCGGTGACCTTGCTTAATCTGATTACGATCAGTGCCCTGGGAGGCGATTCCGGCATGGCTTATATCCAACACCACCGAGAGCGCCGTGGTCGACAAGCCGGCCGAGGAAGAGCCCGCGAACGGCCACCACGGCCACGCGCACTGAGCGTGACCCGCGTGCACTGAGCACGTGCTGACAGACCGAGGCCCCCGAGACGGAAATGTCTCGGGGGCCTCGTCGTCGCTACACCGGGAAATTCAGGGTTCGACCGAGGTCGAGGGGCCTGTGCCTGTCGGATGACCACTCCCGGTGGTCTGGACCCATCGGTGAGCCGGAGCGGACCGGGCGGATGACCTGTTCGGGGGACAGCCGGATCAGTCGTTGACGGCGTGGTTGCGGCCGTTGCCGTTGCGGGTGGCGGTGCGGGCGAGGGAGATGACGGTCGCGGGGGCCTGGTCGGCGGCGATCGCGTTCAGGACGCGGTCACGGAGAGCGGCGGGTGGTGCGGTGGCCGAGGCGGCTGCGAACAGCGCCAGGGCCTCGCGTGTCTGCTGCACTTCGAGGGTGAAGTCCGCGCGCAGCGCCGGGTCGCCGGCATCCAATAGCCGCTGCACTGCGCGCTGATCTTCGTCGCCGATCGATCCGAGCGCGACAGTGTGCGCGAGATCGATCTGGCTTTCGTTCATCTCACGTCACTCCCAAACTTTTCTTGAGTCTCGTCAGTCCGTCCCGAATACGGGACTTAACGGTAGGTAACCCTACGCCCAGATAGGCCGCTACCTCGGCATACGTCCGTCCGCCGAAGTATGCGAGGGAGATCGCCTCCCGCTGGGTCTCCGTCAGTGTGGCCAGTCCCTGCAGAACCGCCTGCTGTTCCAGCCGTCGGCCTACTTCTTCGGTGACCTCATCGAATTCGTTACCGAGGGTGCTGGTTCCGTAGGCGACCTCGCGCTGGGCATGGGCCTGTTCGGCGCGGACGCGATCGACCGCACGACGATGGGCGAGGGTCATGAGCCAGGTAACGGCCGAACCCTTCGCCGGATCGAAATTCGCCGCCGTGCGCCAGATCTGGAGGTAGACCTCCTGTGTGGTCTCCTCGGCGTAGCCGGGATCGTGCAGCACCCGTAGGACGAGCCCGAATACCCGCGCGCTGGTGCGGTCGTACAGCTCGGCGAACGCCTGCTGATCCGACTGCCCGCAGCGTTCGAGAAGTGCGGCGAGTTCAAGGCTTTCGGCTGCGCGAGCCGTCACCGCAGAGTCCACGCGGGGTGGGATGGCGCTCTGGAAGGAGTCGCCCTCTGCGGCCGGCGGCCGCGTTGTCACAACGCTCCGTTCTGTGTCATCGGCCACTACCGTAGCGTGCCGCTATGACCTCCTCTCGGTGGGGGTGGAGGCAAAATGGCTGTCGCCCAGCGTTTTTCGGACAATTCGCCCAACTCGCACTTCGACTTTCGATGACACGCCGTGAGCGTTGAGCACAACCCGTCCGCGCTCGGCAGTGGCCGGTTGTTTGCTAGGAATTCGAGGCACCGCGGCGCGCGGATGGGAAAGAATCCGAAGTCACACGGTGTGCACAGCCGTCACAGGACGCTGCGTTCGCCTCACGCGACAACACGTCGCCGATTGCGGCGCGCGTGCATCTCTCGTTCCGTTTCCGACATTCCGCCCCAGATGCCGTAGGGCTCGCTGACCTTCAGTGCGTGCGAGCGGCACTGCATGAGGACCGGGCAGGCGCGGCAGATCTCCTTGGCCCGCATCTCGCGCTGGGCGCGGGCGCGGCCGCGCTCGCCGTCGGGATGGAAGAACACCGACGAATCCTGCCCGCGGCAGGATCCCCGCATCTGCCAGTCCCAGACGTCCGCGTTCGGACCAGGGAGGTGGGTCGGCATAGGCATGTGAACTCCTCAGGTGCGAGCTCGTCGGCATTGTCGAGCGGGTGCTGGTGTGGCATAGGGCCGCATCACAATTCTTCGCGCGGCGCCGATGGCGGCGATGTCGTACGTTAGGACGAACAATGAAATGGCGTCAATAGCCTCACTCGCTCTATTGGGAATACCAGCACATTCGAGAATTAACGTGCTTGCTATTTACAAAGAGCCGGTCTGCGGCGATACTGATCGGTTGCCCAGGTGTCGGACGGGGTGCAGACATGGCCCCGAAGGTGATAAAGCAGCAGCTCACGGCGTATTTTTCGTTACGGTGAGCAACGTTGCGGTGTCATGTGCACATGTGGCTATGGGTGATCTCAGCCATTGCGGGCCGCTTTATGGGTGGGGGCGAGATGGCCGCTTCGAGGCTGCCAGGTTAATAATGCGATACGCATACGAATTCCATACGAACGTGCTGGGGGATTGCGAGCACAGATTTACCCAACGGAAACAGAGCGAGCCCTTCGAATGCTGAGAGTTAGCTGTGGGAATGTGCTATGTCGGGCATCGGCGGACCCGCTCGGCTGCACCGATAGAGTGCGGCCGTGCCTGTGCTCGAAGTGAACTCCGTACTCGCCGAATCCGCTTTCGGCGGTACTCCGGAACGCGCTGCCACCGGGTTGCCGGTTCCCGCCAGCGCGACCGAATCCTGGTTGCGCGCGGTGGCGCTCTCCGGCGTCGGGCACTACGCGGCGGCCCGCGCCGAACTGGCCCGCACCCGGCGGCTCACCCGGGACCCGATCCTGCGCTCCCACACCCTCAGCACCGAAGCCTCGTTCCTGCGCCAGCTCGGCTGGCACGCCCTGGCCGCCACGATGGACGGCCGCGCCGCCAACCTGGTCCTGCCCGATGCGGACCCGGCCGACCGCGGCGCGGGCGGCCCTTCGGGCGATGACCGCACACCGACGGACGCGGCGCGTCACGAGGCGGTTTGCGACGCGTTGACCGGTTTGGCCGCCGATGCCCTCGGCACCGGCCGCCCGGAGCTCGCCGCCCGGCTGCTGCGACGTAGCCGCCGCCACCTCGATGCTCTGCCCGCCGACTACGAGGCCGCCTGGCGGCCCCGGATCCGCCTGCACTGGGTCAGCGCCGAAACCGCCCTGTACACCCCCGGCGCGGGCCTCATCGCACCTCCCGAACCGATTGCGGCCACCCCGGCGGCCCGGCCGGACGCCGCTGCTCGACTGCCGGTGATGTCATCCCGCATGGATGCGGGACACGGTGGTTCGGGAGGTGAGTCCACCGCCGCCGAACGTAAGCATCCCGGCCCGAGGCGATCCACCCCCCGGGCCGGCTCCGCCCTGCCGCACGCTCCCGCGCGCGGCGAGCATCTCGACCCAGTGCACACCGATCCCTCGTCAGCGCACGCCGCGCCCGTCGTGGCGCATGCCGACCTCGCCCTCGCGCACGCCGATCCCGCCCTGGCGCACGCGGAGGCGGCCCTGGCATTGGCGGAGCGGTCGCCGTCGGTGCGGCACCGGGTGAAATCGGGTCTGCTCGTGGCCGCCGCGACGGCCGCGGGAGGTGATGTCGATCGCGCTCGGGAGTTGGCCGAAAATGTCGCTGGGCAGAGTCGGATTTTCGGGTTGCTGCCGCTGCGATGGGCCTGCGCAATGCTGCTGTCGGGCCTGGATTCGGCCGGTGGCGGGGCGGATGAGGCGGCGGTGTGCGCGGCGTTGCTGGCCGCCCGGGGTGGGCGATTGCGAATGGCCGCCTGACATCTGAACCTCGCCCGCGAGTGACCCCGATCTCGCGCCGCCCGCTATTGTTGGACCGTTCCGCCCCCTCGCGGAAGCACGTGCCCAAGGCTGACGTGCCACTTCGTAACGCCAGGAACAGCTCTGACGATGAAGAACACGGGTGAGGAGTTGGACCCCGCCGTCGTCGCTGCCGCAGCGCAGGGCGACCGGTCTGCCCTTTCCCAGGTACTGGAGAGCATCCGCCCACTGGTGGTCAAGTACTGCCGTGCGCGAATCGGAGCCGCCGAACGCGGTCAGCTTTCCGCGGACGACGTGGCTCAGGAGGTATGTCTGGCCGTCATGACCGCCCTGCCCAGGTATCAGGATCAGGGCAGACCGTTCATGGCCTTCGTGTATGGCATCGCCTCCCACAAAGTCGCCGACGCCCATCGCAACGCCGCCCGTAACAAGGCGGACGCCATGGCCGAAGTACCGGATGTCATATCCACCGACCAGGGGCCGGAGCAGCGAGCTCTCGAATCCGAAACCAGTCGCCAGATGAACAAGCTGCTGGCGACGCTTCCGGAGAAGCATCGAGAGATTCTGATCCTGCGCTTGGTCATGGGTTTGTCAGCTGAAGAAACCGCGACCGCCGTGGGCAGTACGGCGGGCGCTATACGAGTCGCCCAGCATCGGGCACTCGCGAAACTCAAGTCACAAGTGGCGAGGGCAGGTGAAATGTATGGCTAGGGATGGCGAGCGCGGTCGGGGCGACTGGAAGGCGCGATCTGGATCGCAAAACAGCGGTCCCTACGCCGAGGCGTCCGGTGACACCGGGCCGGTGGACATCGCGGCGGTACGCCGTGATGACGAGCTGATCGAGGCCATTGCCGGTGACGGCGCGGTCCAGACCAGCAGCGCGGACGAGTATCAGCTCGCGGCGCTACTGGCCAACTGGCGGGCCGAGATCGTCAACGAGCCGATGCCGGCCGGACCGGACCTGGATGCCATCGTCGCCGCGGTGAACCAGGAGGTCGGCGCCAAACAGGCGCGGATCGCGGCCTCGGGTAGCAGGCGACTACGGCTGGTTCGTCCCATCGCCGGTGCGGCGGCCGCCGTGGCCCTGATCATGGGCGGTCTGACGGCGTTCTCCTACGGCGCCGAGCCGGGCGACGCACTGTGGCCTTTCAAGGAGGTCGTGTTCTCCGAACAGGCCCAGACCACCGTGGTGAACCGGGCCGGCAACGATATGGCGCAGGCGCAGCAGTTGATCGACGAGGGCAAGCCCGAGGCAGCCAAGGTGCTGCTCGAGCGCGCCGAGGGCAATGTCGGCCAGGTCGACGACAGCGTCAAGAAGGACGATCTGCGGCAGCAGTGGGAGCGGCTGGTGGCGCAGCTGCAGGAGCGGGCCCCGGAAATCGCGGCCTCGCTGCTACCCAGCACCACCAAGGCGGCCGAACCCGGCGGATCGCAGCCGACGACCAAGCCGGGTGGCAATGCCACCACGGCACCGGTCGCGCCGGATGCCTCGGTGACCACCGAACCGTCGGTGGATCCCCGGATCCTGTCCACCCAGCCGAATACCGGCGGTACGACGGAGCCGAGCGATTCCGCGACGACTCCGGACGGACCGACCACCGATCCGACGGTGCCGAGCACGGAGCCGTCGGACCCGGCGACGGAGCCGACGGTGCCGCCGACGACGGTCCCGACCGCACAGCCCACCACCACGGTGGTGGTGCCCACCGGTCTGCCGCAGCAGCCGACACTGCCGCCCACCGGTGGCGGGATCTCGGGGCTGCCGTCGGTGCCGGGCACGGAGGTGGTGCCGACGGGCGGCGGGCTCGTCCCGCCGACTCAGCTGCCCACCGCTCCGGGCGGCATCCGCTGAGCGCTGGCCGCCGACACCGCGCTGGCCGCTGGACAATCCGGTCGCTGCTGATCCGGCCACTGACAATCCGATAGGGGATCCGAGCCGATAGGGGAATCCGAGCCGTTCGCGGTGGGGATCCACAGGGGCTCACAACGCCGGACCGCCCGTCCGGCGGTTCGATCACGCACCATCCGATCGCCGACCGGCGGTCGGCTTTTCGTATCCGCGCCTCGCCGCTCCTGCGAAACGATGTGGGCCCGCGCCATTCCCGAGTGGGAGGCGCGGACCCACACCTGTATTCAGTCGTTCCGGTGCACGGCCGGAGTGCCCGCGTCGATCGGGAGGGTCACCCGGGGCGACCCTCGAGTCAGACGTCGAACCCGTCGAACCCGTCGCCGTGCAGCGCCTCGTTCATCGAGGCATCGGCGTAACCGCGGCAGTAGTCCCACGTGACGTAGGCCTCCGGGGTCGGGTCGTACGCGGGTTCGTGCGGGCGCACCGTACCGTCCACCAGTAGCTGGAGCAGGTTGGCGCGCAACATATCCCAATCGTGGTAATGATCCTGCCGACAGTCCTCACAGCTGACCACGAGTCCGCGGATACCGCGGTGCGCCAGCAGCGCCTCGTACACTGCGAGGTCGGCGAGATCCTCCTCGACCGCTAGGCGCTCGTGAGGATCCAGCGGTTCCCCCGGCTCGATGGCATCGAGCGCGGCCGACGGGTCGGAGGGATCTCCGGCGAATGGATCCGGCGGCAGGCCAGGTGGTAGATGGTCACGCACAGGTCCACGGTACGCAGAGATAGCCCTTCCGCGCCAGCGCTGACACCCATTTGCCCTGACATAACTGGTTCCATAGCGCAAATCCGGCGCTACCGACGTACCCGTCTCCGCCGCCCGCGGCGCGGCGGAGGGCACATCGAGCACAACTTTGCGCGACCGATACCATGGACGGGCAGATGCCGGGTAGCGATCTTCGGTATCGAAATCAATCCATTCGTCCGCCGGGTTCTGCTCCGGTGGGCATTGCCGAGGTCCAGGAGGGGTCGATCCGATGAGCAGTCCCGTGACAGGCGGCGACGATCCGAACAAGATCGCCATGCTCGGGCTGACGTTCGACGATGTGCTGCTGCTGCCTGCCGCGTCCGACCTCATTCCGAGTTCCGTCGATACCTCCAGCCGGTTGACCCGGGAGATCTCGCTGCGCACGCCGCTGGTGAGTTCGGCCATGGACACCGTCACCGAGGCCCGCATGGCCATCGCCATGGCGCGGGCGGGCGGTATGGGCGTGCTGCACCGCAATCTCTCCGTCGAGGCGCAGGCCGCCCAGGCCGAGACCGTGAAGCGGTCCGAGGCGGGCATGGTGACCGATCCGGTCACCTGTCGGCCCTCCGACACCCTCGCCGAGGTGGACGCCATGTGCGCGCGGTTCCGCATCTCCGGTTTGCCGGTGGTCGACGACGCCGGAATCCTGGTGGGCATTATCACCAATCGGGATATGCGCTTCGAGGTCGACCAGAACCGCGAGGTCGCCGAGGTGATGACCAAGGCCCCGCTGATCACCGCCCAGGAGGGCGTGACCGCGGAGGCCGCGCTGGGCCTGCTGCGCCGCCACAAGGTGGAGAAGCTGCCGATCGTGGACGGCAACGGCAAGCTGCGCGGACTCATCACCGTCAAGGACTTCGTCAAGACCGAGCAGTACCCGAACGCCACCAAGGACCGCGACGGGCGACTGCTCGTCGGCGCGGCGGTGGGCGTGGGCGAGGACGCCTGGTCGCGCGCCATGACGCTGGCCGACGTGGGCGTGGACGTGCTGGTCGTGGACACCGCGCACGGCCACCAGTCGGGCGTGCTGCAGATGGTGCAGAAGGTCAAGGCCGAGGTCGGCGACCGGGTGCAGATCATCGGCGGCAATATCGCCACCCGCGCCGGCGCCAACGCCCTGGTCGAAGCCGGTGTGGACGCGGTGAAGGTGGGTGTGGGCCCCGGCTCCATCTGCACCACCCGCGTGGTCGCCGGTGTCGGCGCGCCGCAGATCACCGCCATTCTGGAGGCGACCGCCGCGTGCAAGCCGCACGGTGTGCCGGTCATCGCCGACGGCGGCGTGCAGTACTCCGGTGATATCGCCAAGGCCATCGCGGCCGGTGCGTCGACCGTGATGCTGGGTTCGCTGCTGGCGGGTACGGCCGAGTCGCCGGGTGATCTGATCCTGGTGGGCGGCAAGCAGTTCAAGAGCTACCGCGGCATGGGTTCGCTGGGCGCCATGCAGGGCCGCGGCGAGGCCAAGTCCTACTCCAAGGACCGCTACTTCCAGGACGATGTGCTGTCGGAGAAGAAGCTGGTGCCCGAGGGCATCGAGGGCCGGGTGCCCTTCCGCGGCCCGCTCGACACCGTGATCCACCAGCTGGTGGGCGGCCTGCGCGCCGCCATGGGCTACACCGGCTCGCAGTCCATCCCGGACCTGCAGGCCGCCCAGTTCGTGCAGATCACCGCCGCGGGCCTCAAGGAATCGCACCCGCACGACATCACCATGACCGTCGAAGCCCCCAACTACACCACCCGCGCCTGACGCGGACCGGTCCAATACGCCCACCCGAAATGCTCCAACCCGCTCAGTTCTCCACCCCGCAGTGCTCCGCCCCCGGCCCCAGAGCCGAACTCGCCGATTCGCGGCGCGTCCCGGTTCTGGACTGACCGGAGCGGGGGAGCGAAGCGGAGGAGCGGAGGGAGGGAAGAACCGGGACCTCCAGCGCCGCGAATCCGCCCGGAGCGAAGCGGAGGGCAATCAAACAGAGAGGAAACCGATGCGCGATATGGTCGAGATCGGCATGGGCCGGACTGCCCGGCGCACTTACGAACTGGACGATGTCGACATCGTTCCCTCGCGGCGGACCCGCTCGTCGAAGCAGGTGTCGCTGGCGTGGCAGCTCGATGCGTACCGTTTCGAGATCCCGTTCCTGACGCATCCGACCGATGCGCTCGTCTCGCCGGAGTTCGCCATCGAGCTCGGCCGTCACGGCGGTCTCGGCGTCATCAACGGTGAGGGCCTGTGGGCGCGGCACGCCGATGTGGAGGCCAAGGTCCAGCAGCTCACCGAGGTGGCCGAGAAGGAGGGGACGGAGGCCGCGGTCGCGTTGCTGCAGGAGTTGCACGCGGCCCCGATGCAGCCGGATCTGTTGGCGGCCGCAGTGGCGCAGGTGCGGGCCGCCGGTGTGACGACCGCGGTGCGGGTGAGCCCGCAGAACGCGCGCACGCTGACCCCCGCGCTGGTGCAGGCCGGTATCGACCTGCTGGTGGTGCACGGCACCATCATCTCGGCCGAGCACGTGGGCGACGGTGAGCCGCTGAATCTCAAGACGTTCATCGCCGAGCTGGATGTGCCGGTGGTGGCGGGCGGTGTGAGCGATCACCGCACCGCGCTGCATCTGATGCGCACCGGCGCGGCGGGTGTCATCGTCGGTTACGGCTCCATGCAGGGCGCGACGTCGACCGGTGAGGTGCTCGGTATCGGCGTGCCCATGGCCACGGCCATCGCCGATGCCGCCGCCGCGCGCCGCGATTACCTGGACGAGACCGGCGGCCGCTACGTGCATGTCATCGCCGACGGCGACATTCTCACCTCGGGGCACGTGGCGAAGGCCATCGCCTGTGGGGCGGACGCGGTCATGCTCGGTGTGCCGCTCACCCTGGCCGCGGAGTCGCCCGGCAAGGGCTGGTTCTGGCCCTCGGCCGCCGCCCACCCGTCGGTCCCGCGCGGCGCCCTGCTGCCCTACGCCATCGACGAGGAACGGGTCCCCCTCGCCCAGGTCCTGGAGGGCCCCTCCAACGACCCCTTCGGCTCCCTCAACCTGGTCGGCGGCCTCCGCCGCTCCATGGCCAAGACCGGCTACTGCGACCTGAAGGAATTCCAGAAGGTCGGCCTGAACGTCCGAGCCTGACCCAGCCGCCCGCACACAGCACCCGCCGGGAGCGCAACACCCGTTGCGCCCCGGCGGAATCTTCGCCGCAACCCACTGGTCCGCCGGGCGGCACTGCCCTTGCCCTGACCGGAACGTCCGCCCCGCGCGGCCTGACCGGCTCGTGATCGCTGCCCTTGCTCCCGCCGGACGCCTGCATCGAGTCGGTTCGGCCGTGCCGATGCTGTCCTCGTTCCGGCAGGGAGGCCCGCCTGCGCAGTCGGTTCGGCCGCTCCCGATGTCGTCCTCGTTCCGACCGGGGCACTCACCGGAACTCTCGACCAGCGGTCATCACCGTTCTCGACCGGGACGCAACAACTGATCTCGCACCGATAGGGGTAACTCACCGGGTACGTCCAAAATCGGTTCGGCACCGACCGCAGGCACGCGTGCATGTGCCCCAACGGCTCTCAGCCGCGCGCTGAAGTCTCGGGGAGGCGGACTAGCGCGCTGAAGTCGCGGGGAGGCGGGGGAGCGCGCGGAGGAAGTTCAGGATGGCGGTGTTCACCTCGCCGGGGTGGGTCATATTGACGGTTTGGCGGGCACCTTCGATTTCCAGGTAGCGGGCGGCGGGCAGGCGGGCGGCGAGTTCGCGGGCGTTGGCGCGGGAGATCCCGCTGTTGGTGGGGTGGATAACCAATGCGGGACAGGTGATTTCGGATAGTCGGTCGAGTACCGAGTCACGTCCGAGCAGGCAACCGGCGGCGACCTCGGTGGCGTGGTGGTCGCGGGCGAGCCAGCGTTTCACCCAGACGGCGCGATACCAGGCGTCGTCGCCGATGAGCCATTCCGCGAGGTGTTCGGCGAGGGCGCGGCGGGGGCCGTTCTCATACCATTTGTCCAGGAAGCGACGGGCATTGGTGAGTTCCAGCGTGGAGGGTTCGTGTGCCTCGGTGCTGATGAGGATGAGTGCCGCCACACGGTCGGGGGCCAGCAGCGCGGTGCGCAGTGCGGTGAATCCGCCCTGTGAGGTGCCGCCGATGACGGATCGCCGCACGCCGAGTTGGTCCAGTACGGTCAGCACGTCGCGGGCGCTGGTCCAGTAGGTGAAGGGCAGGCCCTTGTCGCGCGTGCGTCCGTGTCCGCGCGCGTCCCAGGTGACGATCCGGTATTCCGGTGTGAGCGCAGCCTGCTGTGACGCGAACATCGTTCGGTCCATGAGGAATTCGTGCCCCAGTAGCACTACCGGTCCATCGCCCCCGCTGTCCTCGTAATGGATTTCGGCATCGATCGCATGGGCGAATGGCACGAGGAAGAGGATAGTCACGGCCGGTGACAGAGATCGACAGTTTTGCCCCGTGCCGGGTGCGCGTACGGCGTGCCGCGCCACCCGATTTGTGTGTCTCGGGATGAATGCGTCGATCTTGGTCCGGACCGGTGCGCCCGACGGACGTGTGTCCTGCATCGCTCACTAGACTGATCCGGTGGCAGAAACCCAGCGACCAGTCCTTGTCGTCGACTTCGGCGCGCAGTACGCGCAGTTGATCGCGCGCCGGGTGCGCGAGTGCAGTGTCTACTCCGAGGTGGTTCCGCACACCGCGACCGTCGAGGAGATCGCCGAGAAGCGGCCCGCCGCCGTGATTCTGTCCGGCGGTCCGTCGAGCGTGTACGCCGAGGGCGCGCCGCAACTGGATCCGCGGCTGTTCGACCTGGATGTGCCGGTCTTCGGTATCTGCTATGGCTTCCAGGCCATGGCGCAGGCGCTGGGCGGCACGGTCGCGCACACCGGTACCCGTGAATACGGCCGCACCGAGATCAATATCGACGGTGGTGTGCTGCACGGCGGCCTGCCGATCCACCATCCGGTGTGGATGAGCCACGGCGACGCCGTCACCGACGCCCCCGAGGGCTTCGAGGTCACCGGCACCACACCGGGCGCGCCGGTCGCCGCGTTCGAGGACCGCGCCCGCAAGCTGGCCGGTGTGCAGTACCACCCCGAGGTGCTGCATTCGCCGCACGGTCAGCAGGTGCTGAGCCGCTTCCTGCACGAGATCGCCGGGATTCCGGCCGCGTGGACGCCCGCCAATATCGCCGAGGCGCTCATCGCGGATGTGCGTGAGCGGATCGGCGACGGCCACGCCATCTGCGGCCTGTCCGGCGGCGTGGATTCGGCCGTTGCCGCCGCCCTGGTGCAGCGTGCCATCGGCGACCGACTGACCTGTGTTTTCGTCGACCACGGGCTGCTGCGTGCGGGTGAGCGCGAGCAGGTGCAGCGCGATTTCGTCGCCGCGACCGGCGCCAAGCTGGTGACCGTCGACGCGGTGGAGAAGTTCCTCGGCGAGCTGAAGGGCGTCACCGATCCGGAGGAGAAGCGCAAGATCATCGGCCGGGAGTTCATCCGCTCCTTCGAGGACGCCGTCGCCGAGGTGGTGGGCGAGCAGGGGGAGACCAAGGTCGAATACCTGGTGCAGGGCACGCTCTACCCGGATGTGGTGGAGTCCGGCGGGGGCGCCGGAACCGCGAATATCAAGAGCCACCACAATGTCGGCGGACTGCCCGACGACCTGGAATTCTCGCTGGTGGAGCCGTTGCGGCTGCTGTTCAAGGATGAGGTCCGCGCCGTCGGCCGCGAATTGGGCCTGCCCGAGGACATCGTCGCGCGCCAGCCCTTCCCGGGCCCCGGCCTGGCCATCCGCATAGTCGGCGAGGTGACCGCGGACCGTCTGGAGCTGTTGCGCCAGGCCGACGCCATCGCCCGCGAGGAGTTGACCGCCGCCGGTCTGGACGGCCAGATCTGGCAGTGCCCGGTGGTGCTGCTGGCCGATGTGCGCAGTGTCGGCGTGCAGGGTGACGGCCGCACCTACGGCCATCCGATCGTGCTGCGGCCGGTGTCCTCGGAGGACGCCATGACCGCCGACTGGACCCGGCTGCCCTATGAAGTGCTGGAACGCATTTCGACCCGGATCACCAATGAGGTGGCGGAGGTCAACCGGGTGGTGCTGGACGTGACGTCGAAGCCGCCGGGGACCATCGAGTGGGAGTGAGCGCCGCGCGTCGCGTGCGGTAGGCGTGGGCCCCTCGATCCGGACCGGATCGCCGGGCCCGCTACGTGTACGCGGCGACACCGACCGTGATCAGGACGATGAACAGCAGGAGCAGCACCGCGCCCGCGGTGGTGTAGCGGTGCTCACCCGCTTCGTTCGGATGCCGTTGCGCGGGCTGGTTTTCGGGCCGCTCGCGGGTGAGCGGGTCGATGCGCGCCGCGTCCTTCGCGGCCACCGGGTTCGAAATCCCGCCCGTACTGCGGTATCCGGCGATGGTGAGGCGATGTCCCGTGCGGTGGCGCCAGGTCGCGGCCAGCGCGTGTGAGAACAGCGGGAGCAGGCCCGGGTCGTAGCTGTGTCGGTCGTGGTGGTCTCCGACGCCGCACAGGTCGGCGATGATCAGCTCGTCGAGACCGGGTTCGAGTTCGAGTCCGGCCAGGCGCGCGGGGCCGGTGACGGCCTGGGCCAGTTCGTCGGGGCGCATCGGGCCCAGGATGTAGCTGCGCTTCTCCAGTGCGCCCTGGAGGCTCGAATAGGCGAGGCAGTGGGCGTAGTAGTCGGCGCGCAGGGCCAACACCACGGCGGCGGTGTGCTCGGTGGCGCAGCGGTGCAGGGCCGCCAGGAATTCCGCACGGGCGCTTTCGCTTCCGCAGCCGGTGAAGAACTCCTCGAACTGGTCGACGATGAGCAGACGCTGCCGGTCGAGCCGCTGTGCGGTGAGGGCGGTGACGATGTCGTCGGCGGTGAGGTCGCCGCCGTCGATGCCGTAGGCGGCGGCCAGGGTGGTGAGCGGATCGGTGCCGGGGGTGATGGTGGTGACGTCCCAGTCGCTCACCGTCGGGACCAGCCCGGCCGCCAGCAGTGACGACTTCCCCGCCCCGGAGGCCCCGATGAGGATCACCATGCCGCTCGCATCACCGGCCGCCTCGCGCACCAGATCGGCGAATTCCGCTGTGGCATGGGTGCGTCCGAAGAACAGGTCGCGGTCCTGACGCCGGTAGGCGGCGAGCCCGAGGTACGGACAGTCGGAGTCTTCGGGGGTCCGGGTGGGGGCCTCGTACTCGGTCGTGGTCTCGCCGCTCACCATGTTCTGTCCTCGATCTTCCCGAGTGCCGGTTGACCGGCCGTACCGCGTCGACCGCCCCAGTGTCGCATCCGTCGTCGCCTGGAATGCGAACGGCCCCTGAACCATTCGGGTCAGGGGCCGTACTCGGTGCCAACTACTCCTTGCGTTTGCGTGGTGAGATCACCAGCAGCACGCCGACCACGATGGCGGTGATCACCACGATCCAGCCGAAGGACAGTCCTTCGGGCCAGGAGTGCGGGCCGATGAAGGCCCAGACGCTCACCAGCAGACCGAGGACTCCGGCGATGAGGAGTGAGAACGACGGACGGCGGGTCTTGTTGTCAGCCACGCTGCACCTCCACGGATCCCATGCTCATATCGACGGCCAGGTCGAGAATCGGCCCCTCGGCGGGGCCCATGATGCCGGTGGGGCAGTTCTCCTCACCCATATCCACCGAGCAGTCGAAACGCACTCGCAGATCGTTCGGCACGATGATGCGGACCTCACCCATCGCCCCCTCGATCCTGGTGGTGCGGTCCTCGGTGAGCCGCAGGTTGTTCAGATCCAGAGTGGCGGAGCCGAACGCCCACGAGTATTCCGGAGCCAACTCGGCGGCATCCTGCACCACCCAGACCCGCTCTCCCATCCCGCCGCGGTCGAAGTCGATCGGGCCGATGAGCGAGGCCAAGAGGACGAAGCCGGCCAATGGCGCGAGCACCACCATGAGGCCGTAACCGCGCCGGGCGAACGCGCCGACGATGAGGCCGAGCGCCACCACCGCCAAGGCGGCGGCACCGATCCGGCCCGGGGTCATCCAGTCCACCCCGGCCGCTGCGGCCGCGCCCGCTGCGGCCGCGGCGAGAATGGCCAGACCGATGACGGTGGGAGTCAGACGGGAACGCGGGCGCTTGGGCGGGGCCTGCACCGGGACCACGTGGGAGGCGCTGGGCTCCGGGAGATCCCAGGCGAGCGGGGCCACGCCGAGCGGATCCCAACCCGGCGGGGTGGGGCCGAAATCCG